>PCBK01000073.1 GCA_002731275.1 Deltaproteobacteria bacterium
CTCGAAAGGCTTGAGAGGAGGGATGTCACGAAGTGACAGGGTGGAGAGTTTGTTGAGGCGGATGATTGCAAGTGAAGACGCAAAAAACCCACTGCAAGCTCGCGAGCAAAAGGGAATCCAAGGATATGGCCTTGCTATATCCGCCTGGAAGAAAGGGATTGTAGAGTGGAATCAGGGGAGTTTGCGGAGACACAAGTGCAACGTCCGCCGGAAACGCAATGTGGATTGGAACAGCATTCTCACACCACAACAATGGGGGGGTATCATTACATATCATGACAGAGGTTGTTTTTTCAGCCGAGATCAGACTTGACAGCCCCTGTTGAATGGGTTAAGTTCCCCGAAAAGGAGTATGTTGCCTCCCCCAAGGGAGCAACCCAAGATGCCTGAACGCATATTGGCAAGGTGCTGCCTTTCCTGGCGGCCTTCTCGTTGTTTTCCCTTCTTCCAACGTGTTTGGAATGAAGGCCTGTAGATCTATACGGAGAATTGAGAAACATGCATAATTTCCAAGCTACTCTCGATGCTTATGTCCAACACGTTGAAGAACGTGCCAACTTGCCCTACGCTCACGAGTGTATTGGCCGAGGCATCGATCCAAAACCCATCCAAGACGCCGAAACTGCCGAGGCTATCCTGGCTGTTTTGAGAGGGAAGCACGAATACGTTGGCGAAAAGTCAATGGAATTCTGGTACGATACCTTTGATGGTGGCATCTTCCCTTCAACAGAAGCATCCACTGTTAAAGCTGTGGCCTTGGAAGAAGCTGCCAAAGGTGAAGGCGACGCCATCCACGGCTATACTCCTGTTCAAGCTGTCGAAGCACTCGGTCGTATGCGTGGCGGAAAAGCCATCGTTTGCTTGACCAACCTCCTCAAGGGCGACAACACAGACATCGCAAAAGCTGCTGCTGAGCAGCTCAAAACCATGGCTCTCGCAGTCCACGACTGGGAAGCTGTCTACGAATTGTCCGAGACAAACGAATACGCGAAGTCCGTCGTTGATAGCTGGGGTGACGCTGAGTGGTTCCAAAAAGGCGAAGATATGCCCGACTCCGTTGAAGTCGTCGTCTGTCTGATCCCCGAAGGAAACACAGAGCCCCTGTCCCCCGCGACACAAGCACACACTCGTGAAGACCTCTCCTACCACAGTCTCGCGTGGATGAAAAAAGTCGATCCCAACGCGATCCGTGAAGTCCTCGCGCTGAAAGATAAACACCCAGGCAAATTGATCATGCCTGTCTTCACCAAAAAAGCCTTCGCTGGTTCCTCCCGCGCCACTGGTGCTTGGAACACTGTCCGTTGGTTTGGTGAGATGAAAAAATCCCTCCCCGGCTTCTGGTGGGGCGGAATCGTCGCTGCATCCGTCATCGACGCAAAAGGATACAACGCACTCCTCGGTATCGGTACCATCCCCGTTCAAATCGGCGAAGACTACAAAAACCTCGAAACAGGTCAAGTCGTCCGCGTCAACTTGAAAGATGGCAAAATCGAAGACGCTGGCTCCGACAAAGAATTGGCGACATTCAGCCTGACCAAAGTTGAGCGCATTACCTACAAAGCAGGTGGTTCCAGTAACTTCCTCGCAGGTCGTCTCCTCACTGGTGCTGTCCGCGCGAAACTCGGTCTCTCCGAGTACGACTGGGGCATCCCCGGATTGTTGGAAACTGAGAACGGAAAATACACCGCGCTCCAAAAATTGTTCGGTACAAAAGTCGGTCTGACCTCCGGTGGTGTCGCTCCTGGCAGCTCCGGCTTGTTTGACGTCGACCTGATGGCAAGTCAGGACACCACAGGAACCATCACACGTCTGGCGCTTCGTCTGCTCGCGTGTGAAAAATTCGTTCCACCCGTCCTCCAAACACTCTGCCACACCAGCGCACACCCCAAACCAAACGACATCCTGAACTTCGAAACACTTCCCAAGTTCTTCAAGGACAGAGAAGGTATCGGACTCCTCCGTGGTGACGGTGTCATCCACTCTTGGTTGAAGAAAATGAGCGCCCTCGGTTGGCTCATCGTCATCGGTGACTCCCACGGACGTAACGTCTTCGGTGCTGCTGTCCCCGGTGACTCCCTCCTCGTCGCGACTGCTGGTGCGTTTGGTAAAATTCCATACACCATCCCCAAATCCATTCGCGTGGAATTCAAAGGTGATTGGACCAAGCAAAAACCCCGCGACATCCAACTCGCGCTGATCGAAAAACTCCTCTCACTCGACCTCGTCGACCAGTACGACGAAAAGAACATCTTGAACGGTCTGCTCGTTGAGATCTATGGTCTCGATGAAATGCCCAGTGAGAAGAAATTCGAGATCATGAACGCAATGGGTGAGTACGGTCCCGCATCACAGTGGATCTATACTCCCACTGAAGTCGCTGTCCGCGAAGTCAAAGAGTTCATCGCGTTCTGGGAAGGTTACAAAGGCACAGGCCGTGGTGATGTCGGTATCCAAAAGCTCATCGACAGACTCCAAGCATGGGTTGACAACCCTGTTAACCCCGTCGAAGACGAAGGTGCAGAGTACCACTACAAACTCGAACTCGATCTCGACCGCAAAGAGCCCCTCGTCACCCTCCCCGGTGTGACCAAAGAAGGCAAACCCGGTAACAGTTACCTCAACGTTCGTCGCCTCAGCGAAGTGCCAGAGAAGGTCTCCAACCCTGCGCACCTCGAAGTCGAAGAAGGTATGGTCCTCTCCTGTGTGTCTCGTACAGACCACTTCATCGACTCGATGGCGACTGTCATCGGTTATGTTGAAAAGAACGGTAAAGTCGGTGGAGATCGCCTCTGGTACTCCGCACCTACTGTTGACATCGAAAAAGAGATCCGCGAGATGGGCCTCGTCGACAAACTGCGCAAGACAGTTGAAGATGCTGGACTCGTGTTCTGGGACTTCTTGAACGATCCTTACGATCAAAGACAACCCGCAAACTTCCGTTGGGAGATGCCCGGATGTAGTCTCTGTATGGGTAACCAAGAGACCATCAACGTCGAAGAAGCGAAGCTCATCAACGGCGTCGAAAAAGTCCGTGACATCCGTGTTGTTTGGGGAAGTAACACCCGTAACAACGACGGTCGTGTTGGACCCAAAGGAGAGACCTTCTCCTTTATCTGCGATCCCTTCCTCGCGACTTGTGCGTTCCTCCTGAGAAAACCACCCACAGTCGATGAGTACTTCGAGCTCGAAACATTGAGAGACGAATCCAAACAAAAACTCGTCCAACAATAATCTTCCCCTCCAACTTCCCTCCCCAGCCAATCTTCTTTTCTCTCCAATATAACTTTTCCCTTTACTGAAGCCAACACATTGCGTCCGCAAGTTCTTTGTAGAAGACGTGCACCCAAAACAACGATGGCAGAAGACCTTCCAGCATACTGGACACCATACGTCCGCTATCATGGAACCTTACCACGATGATAGCGCATGAATCCACCGATATATCTGCGAAGTCTTCGAAAGGCAAAGGGATGGTTGTCTGTCAGGAGAAGGCATCCTTTTTGCTTTTGGCTTTACCCGCGAGCAAGAGAATGGATGTCTTCACATGAGTGGACATTCTGGCGAAGGAGCGAAAAGCCTAAGAGGAGATGAAAGATGACAAGATGGCTGTGTGGATGTATTTTCGGTGTGTGTCTGTTGTTTTGTTCGGGCTGTAGTCTATTCCGAGCATACGATGACGTGAATCGCTGGGGGTTGGGTGTGCAAGGTATCCAACAACACGACGTCAGGCTTTCGACCGGAAAGATGCGCTATTACCAGAGCAAAAAAGCTGCGAAAAAGAGCAACAAGCCACCCATCTTGTTTGTGCACGGATTTGGTACGAACGCGACGATGACTTGGTCCAATCAGTTGCCTGTCTTTGCGAACGAACGGACTGTCATCGCGCCCGATCTGTATTGGTCGGGTGGGAGTCTGCCTAGCGCAAAGGGGACAATGCACTCACCAGCAGCACAAGCCGATGCGTTGGCTGAGCTGCTCAACGTGTTGGAGGTCAAGAAGGTCCACGTCGTTGGGACGTCTTTTGGTGGATATGTTTCGATGCAATTGGCGCTTCGTCATCCCAAGAAGGTCACACGTCTGTCCTTGATCAACTCCGCAGGATTAGAGCCTAGCGACGCTGAACGCAAGGGGATTGAGAAGCGGTTTCCCTACGCAAAGGGTGAGTTCTCACGATTGATTATCCCTGAAACCCCCGAAGATTTGCGTGTCTTTTTGCGACAGACAACCTACAAAAAGTACCCACTGCCTTCGTTTGTGTTGAAGGATGTCATGGAGCAAGAGTTTTGGCTGCATAAAGAGGAGCGCAAGAAGATGGCAAAGCATCTGGAGAAGCACTTTTTGTCAGCGCGTCGGCTCAAAAAACTTCGTGTACCGACGCAGGTGATTTGGGGACGCCACGACCACCTGCTTCCGCTGAGTTATGGGAAGAGGTTGTCCCGCTTGATCGCGAACGCTTCCTTTCATATTGTCGAGCGCGCCGGACATGTCCCGATTGTGGAACAACACACCAAGACCAACCAGCTCCTCAAGGCGTTTCTCGACAAGTAGAGGAAACAACCGAAGGAGGGGATGGTTTGTTGCGATACGAGATGGTGAACTTTTGTTGGGGCGTGTCTTTTGTTATATTCTGAGCATCTGTACAGAGGAGAACATCTGAGCACGTGTCAGAAGATGTTTTTCTTTCCAATGGCCCAAGGAGAAGCAAATGGCAAAAGTGACTGGAATTGGTGGTATCTTTTTCAAGAGTCGTGGTGACAGCAAGGCGCTCTCTGCCTGGTATCAAAAACATCTTGGTATCTCTCTTGAGCCCTGGGGTGGGGCGATTTTGAAGTGGACAGAGGACAACGCTTCAGATGGTGGGGTGACTGTGTGGAATGTTGCGGCGAAAGAGAGTGAGTGGTTCAGTCCGAGTGATTCGCCGTTTATGATCAATTACAGGGTGGACGATCTCGATGCGTTGCTTGCAAAGCTGCGTGAGGACGGGGTTGAGCAAGTCAAAGAAGCCGAATCCCATGAGAACGGAAAGTTTGCCTGGATCATGGATCCTGATGGCAACAAGGTCGAGCTGTGGGAGCCAATGGCTTGGGATGAAAAGAACAAGGAGCAGTAGAGGCTATCTGTTGGTTTGAGGGAAAGTTCACAGGGATTCTATTTGATCTCCACACATGTCTGAAGATACCGATAGCCATTGAGTTGGGAATCAGTGCCCTTTGTGAGCGGCACTGTGTTGTAGTCGTAATCCCAGTTGCGACGGTAAAGTAAATGGTAGACACCAGGGATGATTTTGCTGTCGTAGGCGTCACTGTCAAGGCTATAGTTGCCCGTGCTGATGCGATTGTAGCTGTAGCTTGAAAAGAAGTGGGCTGCGCTTGTATCGATGGCCTTCAAGTAGAAGCTGCCGCCGTAGTACGTCGTGTTTTTAGGCGGCAGGGGATTGCCATCCAGTGTCATCTTCCCTGTGAGCCGTGCTACTGGGATATCGAGGTTGAGGGTCTGGCTTCCAGAAGTGACGACAACATTGGTCTTAAGAATCCTGTAACCGTTGAGTTGTGTGTCTGTACCATTTGTGAGCGTCACTGTGTTGTACTTCGAATCCCAATTACGTCGATACAACAGTTCATAGACGCCGGGAATCATCCTGCTGTCGTACGTGTCACCTGCGAGGGCATAATTGCTCGTGCTGATACGATTGTAACTGTAACTCGCGAGGAAGTGGGCAGCGCCCGTGTCCTTCGCCTTTAAATAGAAGCTACCACCGTAGTACGTCGTATTTTTAGGCGGCAGGGGATTTCCTCCGAGTGTCATCTTCCCTGTGAGCCGTGCTACTGGGATATCGAGGTTGAGAGTCTGGCTTCCAGAAGTGATGACAACGTTGGTCTTGAGGATTCTGTAACCGTTGAGCTGTGTATCAGTGCCGTTTGTGAGTGTCACTGTGTTGTACTTCGAATCCCAATTGCGTCGGTATAGCAGGTCATATGTTCCAGGGAGCATCCTGCTGTCATACGTGTCACCTGCGAGAGTGTAATTGCTCGTGCTGATGCGATTGTAGCTGTAGCTCGCGAGGAAGTGGGCAGCGCCTGTATCTTTCGCCTTTAGGTAGAAGCTACCACCGTAGTACGTCGTATTTTTGGGCGGCAGGGGATTTCCTCCGAGTGTCATCTTCCCTGTGAGCCGTGCAACAGGGATATCGAGGTTGAGAGTCTGGCTTCCAGAAGCGATGACAACGTTGGTTTTGAGGATTCTGTAACCGTTGAGCTGTGTGTCTGTACCATTTGTGAGCGTCACTGTGTTATATGTTGAATCCCAATTGCGCCGGTATAGCAAGTCGTAGACGCCGGGAATCATCCTGCTGTCGTACGTGTCACCTGCGAGGGCATAATTGCTCGTGCTGATACGATTGTAACTGTAGCTCGCGAGGAAGTGGGCAGCGCCCGTGTCCTTCGCCTTTAAATAGAAGCTACCACCGTAGTACGTCGTATTTTTGGGCGGCAGGGGATTTCCTCCGAGTGTCATCTTTCCTGTGAGTCGTGCTACTGGGATATCGAGGTTGAGAGTCTGGCTTCCAGAAGCGATGACAACGTTGGTCTTGAGGATTCTGTAACCATTGAGTTGGGAATCAGTGCCCTTTGTGAGTGTCACTGTGTTGTACTTCGAATCCCAATTACGTCGATACAGCAGGTCATATGTTCCAGGGATGATTTTGCTGTCGTATGTGTCACCTGCGAGAGCGTAATTGCTCGTGCTGATGCGATTGTAACTGTAGCTTGCGAGGAAGTGGGCAGCGCCCGTATCTTTCGCCTTCAAATAGAAGCTGCCGCCGTAGTACGTCGTGTTTTTGGGCGGCAGGGGATTTCCTCCGAGTGTCATCTTTCCTGTGAGTCGTGCTACTGGGATGTCGATATTGAGGGTGTTTGGACCTCTACCGATAAGTATGTTTGTCTTGAGGATTCTGTATCCGTTGAGTTGTGTGTCTGTACCATTTGTGAGCGTCACTGTGTTGTACTTTGAATCCCAGTTGCGTCGATACAGAAGGTCGTAGACACCGGGGATAATCTTACTATCGTATGTGTCACCTGCGAGAGCATAATTGCTCGTGCTGATGCGATTGTAACTGTAGCTCGCGAGGAAGTGGGCAGCGCCTGTATCTTTCGCCTTCAAATAGAAGCTGCCGCCGTAGTACGTCGTGTTTTTAGGTGGTAGGGGGTTGCCACCAAGTGTCATCTTCCCTGTGAGCCGTGCTACTGGGATATCAAGCGTTGTATTGAGTGGCTGCGTTGTTTGGCATGACTGGAGTGTTCCACATTGTGCAGTGGGTGTGCCGAGGCAGCCGCCTTGTGCGTTACATTTATCTTGTTGTGTACAGGGGATACCGTCGTCACAAGAGGCGCCGGGTGCTTTTTTGGTCAGCGGGAAGCTTTTGCTTGCTTCATCACAAGCACCGTAGGAAGCACAGGGGCCTGGGTCGGCAGGCTTTTGGGGGACTTGAGTGGTAATACATCCTTTGGCGTCGGCGTTGGCGTCTTTGGGGGCACAGGTTTCCACGCCAGTACAGTACAATGTGTCGTCACAACGGGCATCATTTGGTGTATGGCTTGCGACTCCTTGATTGCATACATCGACAGTACACGCGAAGCCATCATCAGGGACGAGTGTGTCGTCCTGGGTGTACTGGCATCCTTTGACTGGATCACATACGTTACGTGTGCAGGGATTTTTGTCGTCACAAACTGTTGCTGTTCCGCCTTGACAGACACCAGCCTTACACGTTTGTTGTTGTGTACAGAGGGTCGTCGAACAGGCTGTGTTGTCAGGGAGTTTTGTGAAGACACACTTTCCGGCTTGTAGGGTATCTGTTGTGCAGGGATTGTTGTCATTGCAAGTTGGTGTGTAGCATTCGGCGATACCGTTGTTATCCCGGCAGGCTTTGTTTTGGGCTGTGCAGGGATTGGGCAGGCAAGGATCTTGCGTACATCCGCCTGTCCCGTCGTCGTGGTAGCCTGTGTTACATGAGCACTGCGCGACACTGCCAGATGCTTTGCATTGTGTTTTGTTTGCCACTTTGCAGGGATTGGGAAGACATGGATCGTTGGTACAGCCGCCTTTTCCATCGTCATGGTAGCCGCTCGCTTTGTCACACCCATTACAGGAGTCTCCTGTATATCCGGTGTTACACGTACACTGTACTTTTCCTGTGACGACGGTACATGTACCATGTCCGCTACAGCTCTGGGGGGTGCAGACTTCGTCTTTGACGCAGGAGTTGCCGTCAAGATGGTATCCACTTATACAGAGACATTGGTGCTGAAGGCCTGTCGCTTTGCACTGTGTTTGGTTGGCGAGTGTACAGGGGTTGGGTGTACATGGATCTTGTGTGCAACCGCCTTGTCCGTCTGTATGGTAATTGTTGCTCTTGTCACAGTCCTTACAAAAGGAGCCAGTGTAGCCTTTATCGCACTTACATGAGACGACGCCGTTGTTTGCGGAACATGTGCCATGACTGTTGCAGGTGTTGGTCTCGCACTTGCGGTCGATGACACACTTTCCACCTTCGTCGTGTGTGCCGGGGTCACAGAGACATTGTGCTTTACCAGCAGAGGCTTTGCACTGTGTTTGGTTGGTGTCTTTGCAGGGGTTTGGTGTGCAGGGATCATTGGTGCAACTACCTTTTCCGTCGGGGTGATAGCCCGTTGCAGCGTCACAATCAGCACAGGATTTCCCTGTAAAGCCTGTCTGACATGTACAAGACAACACGCCATTTTCGACTTTACACGTCCCATGTCCGTTGCACGTATTGCTCTTGCAGACCTCATCTTTGACGCATTGTCCGTTCTCTTCGTGGTGTCCTGCATCACAGAGACATGTCGCCTTTTTGTCTTTTACAAAGCAGTTTGTGCGATTGGCTTGTGTACAGGGATTGGGGAGGCAGGGATCATCAGTGCAGGCACCATTCCCATCGGGGTGGTAGCCCTTTGTCTCATCACATTTGTCGCAAAACGTCCCCTGGTATCCTTGATCACATAAACAAGTGACGTTGTCGTTAGATTCTTCGCAGACACCGTGTCCATTGCAGGTGTTTGCGTTGCACGTCTTGTCTGGGACACATTTTCCGCCTTCATCGTGTGTACCGGCGTTGCATTGACATTCGGCTTTGCCTTGTTCCATGCGACAGAGTTGTCTGGAGGGCTCTTTGCAGGGGTTGGGATCACAGAGATTTTGTGTACACGCGCCTTTTCCATCTGGATAGTAGCCACTGTTGGTATCACACTCATCGCAGAAAGTGCCTTGGTAGCCGGCGTTACATTCACATGAGAGTGTACCTTCTTGAAGACGACATGTTCCCTGTCCTTTACACGTATTGGCTTTGCACTCTTGGTCTTCGACACAGGCATCACCTTCTTTGTGCGTTCCTGCTTTGCATCGACAATCGAAGCTGTCACCTTCTTCGACACACACTGTGTTGGCGATGGTGTCACATGGATTGGGTAAGCATTTGCTGCTCGTGCAACCTCCCTTACCATCATCGTGTTGTCCTTCTGGGCAGGTTGTGCGTTCGGTGTTGCTGCCTCCATCAGTTTGTTGGCTGGGGACATCACACTGGCAACCTGTCATGGAGGTGAGCAAGAGCATCAGTGACAGGGTGACTATGGCAAGAATCGATTGTTTATGTGGGGTTGTTGTCATGTTCTGTTCCCGGTACAGGTGATATTTGTGAAGAGAATCTGGTCTGATGATCCGTGTTCCTCTTCAATTGTCAAGGCTTCCACGGCAGACTTTGGAGTGAGGTGTGAAAGTCGTTATTGTGTCGGACGAGTGTCCCTTTGCTTTGTCGCGATGAGCACGAAATAAATAGATATGGTAGGATGTTCACTGTTGTATCTGCGAACCCATCGAGAATATGAGGAGTGATTGAATGAGAGTGAGATACTGTCTTTTGATGTTGTTGTCTGTGTTCTTTTTGCAAGGCGCGAAGAACCCAAAGCGCAAGAAGGTCATCACCATCAAGCCAAAGACGTTTCGACTGACTGTGACGATGGATGGCAAAAAGTTCGTGTTTTCAGGCACGCCGAACGGAATGACTGTAAAGGACGATCTGCCCATGGACTTTAAGAAGGGCAGTGGAAATGGTTATTACGAGACGACCTGGATCAGTACATTGTCCCGTCAAAAGGGTCCATCGTTCTATTGTATGTTTCACGCACCGATCAAGACGGGACAAAAGATTACATCGACGACATGGGGGTATCCCCCACAGGAGGGGAAGCCATTTGCGCGCTGTGCCATTCAATTGAAGAAGCCGAAGACGGACTGTGTGCTCGTGGTCGAACCCAAAACGCCTTACCAGATTGTCGATGGTATCGATGCCAAAAAGAACGATAAGATCCACTTTAAGGGGATGACGACGAAAGCCAATTGCTATCCCAAGAAGCAATTCTTCAAAAAGGTCCGATTTGATTGGAGCCTTACTGCTGACACACGGGCTGTTCCTGTCCACCAAAAACTCCCCAAAAAACGCAAGAAGTAAGAGCGTCGGATGCAAAAATGACATAGAGAAAGGAATGTCTGCCTGGAAGAGACTCTTTCATCGGGTGAGTGGTTTGTGGGGGAGATGATTACCAACCCATTTGTGGCGGTTTGATATCGAATCGTTGTGCGATGACATCCAAAAAGACTTGTGCTGGATATGCACATGGTCTGGCTGCCTGGATCTCTTTGAGGATATTTTCCATTTCAAGTGTCGTTGTGATCGATTGTCTTTTACACATGTACGCGAGCGCGACCGCAACACTTCGACTTGCCCCTGCTGTGCAATGGACAAGTGTTTTGGCGTCTTCGTTTTTTTTCAGAAAACGCATCGCGAGGGGAAGTTTTCTTTTGAACGCTCGCCCATCTCCATCAGAAAATGGAACCCATAAATAGTTATTGTATTCGAGGGACATACCTTCATGTTTTTCTTCTGTGAGGTTGAGAATGGCTGAAAAGTGCTGCCAACACGCAGGAGGAGTTGCTGAGTATTCGTCACCGACAGCGAGTGTCGTCGTAAGCCAGTGAAAGTGGTGTTCGAGTTCCATCCCGACTCCTTTTTAAAGATGTTTTTGCGTATCAGGATATCACGATCTCAGCATCTTTCTCAATCACCCAAGTCGCTTGACATCGTCTATTTTTCGGGAAAGGATGGGGTGTGTCTTTGCTCTTTTTTTCTTGGAGCAACCTCAAACACAGGTGGGATCGATGAAGAGTCAATGGATAGTGTCTGCGTTTCTTGTTATGTGTTGCTTGCAATGGGGTGGGGTGATCTCTTGTACGCCACCCCCAAAAGACGAACCCACCAAAGAAGCCCCAGCCGAAACATCAGCCGAACCCCAACGCGAATCCGCAAAGGAGACACAACAGGAGGATACGCCGAAGGAGAGAACTTCTGAAAAGACTGCCGAACCGAACGTTGAGCTGCCTGTTGAGAGCATCGTTGAGCTGCCTGCCGAGCCGAACGCTGATGTCCCTCATGAACGAACTCCAAGAGATACATTTGAGCAACAACAAGAACCTATCGCCGACGCTGCCGTCGCCGAACAGCCTCCCGAGCCTGCTACCCCTGAGCCTGCTACTCCTGAGCCTGTTATCCCTGAGCCTTCTCAGGAGAGGATGACGCCAGATTGGGGGACTCCTGATGATATTCTCCTGGAGAAAGTACAGTCCAATATCAATTGGGCAAGTTTGCAGTGGCCGCCTTCTGTGACGTTTAAGGAGGGAAAGGCGAGCAGGGCGATTTATGGACAAGTGTACGTGAAGGGGCTGACTGACACTGTGAAGGCTGCGCATCCTGGGCTTCGGGCGGAGCTTGGATTTGGACCGTGGGGGACGACGCCACACAGCCATCCGGCGCAATGGAAGTGGGTCAGCGCTACCTACGTCAAGAACACCGGTCTTGGCAGCAACAACCACGAATACAGCGCGACACTCCCGGCGCAACAAGCTGGTCTGTATCATTACGCCTATCGGTATTCTCTGTACAAAGGCCCGTGGCAAGTCGCTGATCGTAGTGATTATGGGCGTAAAGGGACGGACGATGGTGTGACACTTCGTGAGCTGGGTGTAGCTGTGGTCGTCAAAGTGGGCGCGACATTCAGGATCGGCGCGATGAATTTACATTGTCTGATCGAATCTCCAAACACGCGATTCCAGGCGTTGGCCAAACAGTGGGCGACATTGCAGTTGGACGTGATTGGCCTACAAGAGGTCTGTGCTCCGAGCGCCGGAGGTGCCGACTCCGCGAAGACACTCGCCACGTTGCTCAAAAAGGCCGGAGCGGGGACATACCATTCGATCTTTGTGCCGACACACACGGCGACACATGGCGGTGTTTCCTACCAAGAAGGGCTGGGATTGCTCACGAGAGTGCCTGTCATTGAACACCATCACACACCGCTCCCTGCAACGGGGACACCACCAACAGGCGCGTTCCCACGTAAGATGTTGTGGGCGCGTCTTGCGACACCTGTTGGCGTCGTATCATTGGGTTCGATCCACCTCTCTTATAGGAGCGACCATGAGAGCTGGCGTGTGAAACAAGTCGATACATTAAAGGATGTATTGTCTTCAAACGAGGCGTGGGGGAATGCGCGGATCGTGGTGGGAGATTTTAACGCCAAACAACAAACGACACCCATCACGAATATGGGCAAACAAAACCAACCAACAGGCGCGATGGCCTTTTCCGATCTGCTGAAGGGATACGATACAGGACTTACATTTCCTGCAAAGAATCCATCTATACGGATTGATTTCTTGTTTATGGCGCAACCGTCAGCGGCGCTTCCTTTACAAGCGAAGGACGGCAAGCGGCTTTTCTTGAAACCTTTGTCTGGTGGGATCTACCTCTCCGACCATCTCGGCTTGCGAGCAACATTAGGTGTCCAGTAGGGGGTCAGGAGAGTTTGTTTGCGATGTAGTAGCTGAGGCCAATCATCACAAAGCCGACGACAAATACGATGATTGTTGCGAGGGCTTCTCGGACGGGAGAATAATGTACAACCTTGCCGTTTTTTGGGTTCACTGAGAGGGGGATGCGAGCGCCTGGCTGACAGGTGGTCTTGAGGAGGATACTCTGCGAACGTTGCTCTCCTCGAAAAGAATACGTCACTGTGCCGTGTAAGTGTTTCTTTTGGTGGGGTGAACCTTCTGCGACTTTGTATTCAACGAGGTCTACATGTGCTTGTATCTTTGGTTGTGCGATTTGCCTGAGGAGGAGCACCAACATGATACAGCCTGCAATGACTGTGATACCACCCATGACTGCGATCATTTTGACTCCTTTGAGGTTGGGTTGTTTTGTGGTCCAGGCTGAAGATATGTGTGTGGAAGTTTGGGGGCGAGAGAGAAGGAGCGATACTCCATGATATGCATCCAGTCCTTCTCACTTTGTGGTTTGCTCATGACTTTCCAACGATGTGCGAGCAACAGCCCATCGGTCTTTTTGTACTTCGACGCTTTGCCTGTTCCTGTGATACTCGCGAGCATATCACGAACCGTGTACTGTACAAAGTGGACATGCTTGGTTTTGCGTTCGATCCAGATCAGGTATTGGTCCATCTTGCGGTGGGGTTTGTACGTTTTCCATGTGGCAAAGACGAGGTCGTAGGTCTTGCCATGTAGTGTTCGTTCACCGGCGTAGGCGATGAGTTGTGCCTCAAGCAGGTAAAATGGCATGAACATGAAGTATTGGTATGTTGGGAGATAAAATCGAATGCTGTTGTCCTTTTTCCATTTGGTGTTGCCTTGTTTGTCGACGGTGTAGGTCGCGCCTTGCTTGATGCCCCACTCCGTACCCTTGCGTGGTCCTTCGAGAAATCGCAAGCGGCTGTTTCTCTCTTTGGGACGGAAAAAGAGCTGCATTTGTTTTTTGTTGATGTGTTTGGGCAGGACGAGACTGACCATAAAGCTCGGCTTCCACGTATCTTTGATCTCCACACGGACGATCTTTTCTCTGTACGCTTGCCAGCGCTTCCATCCCCCCAGCGCCTCGATACTTGCCTTGAGCAATGTGCGCCCCTTTTCTTCGGCCTGTTTGGTGACACCTTTCTTTAGCTCTGGTGTCCGCAAGTCGGACAATCGATTGATCATCACCGCACCTATCACACCGAGCACGACAAGAATCCCAAGTCCCCATAACACGATCTTTTTCATCTGTATCTCCTTTGTTCTTGGAATCATCGTTCCAAGATGGGGTAAAAAAACACCGCACACGACCTCATGCGAGCTTACTGGAAGAGTGAGTTGAACATGTCATCTGCGATTTGTTGAAGTGTTGCGATTGAAGGGAGCGCGACACCCATGAGGACGAGTCCTTGCATATTTGTTTGGAGCAGACGTGCAGCTTGTTCGGGGTCGCGTTCTTTCGGGAAGTCGCCTTCTTGTTGTGCTCTTTGCAAAGTCTCTGTTAAAAGACGGATGTTCTGTGTGACGGCGTTTGTTGCGATGTCTTCGGACTCTTTATCGTGTATGGCTCGTTCGATAATGGTGTTCCCGATGAGACATCCGAGGCGTCCGTTTGTGCCCTGACTCATACCGGCGATGTGGCCGAGGAGTGTCTTGATACCTGATTTGGCAGTAGGGGCTTCTTCGAGCAATTGCTTCATCTGTTGGAATTGTTGGTGGTGGTAATTTTTAAGCGCTGCGATATAGAGGGCTTGTTTGTTTCCAAATGTGTCGTAAAGACTCCCTCGACTGATCCCCAATGTGCCGACAATGTCTTGCATGGAGGTTGCTGTAAAGCCTTTGCACTGGAACAGCACTGTTGCCTTATCAAGGACCTCTTGTGGATCGAATTGTTTGATACCTGTCACGATCGCCTCTGTATGTTTTCTGGAACGAGCATTCCAGGATAGGATATAAACCTGTGTGGTAGGTGTCAAGTGGTGTGTCGAGCATTTTTGTGGTGGTTGATGTTACTTTGTTAGCAGGTGCGTAAGAGTCCAAGGATCATGAGCATGAATCCGAAAAACAGGAGCGTCCAGGGGAGGATATTGAGGACCACTTCTTTGCGGCCTTCGGGGGTTTGAGCATGTTCTTTCATCTCTGAGAACCAGAGCGTGAGGTCTTCAGCTTTGAGTTTGAGCTTGTCCTGGAATGTCTCAGGGGTTTCATCCCATGACATGCGTGCTCTTCGTGGTGCTCTTTTTGGAGGGGTCGGTTCATTGATGGGGTTGCCGTTGTCATCGTATTCAACCATCATCTCAGGCGTGACGACCTGTTGGATGGTCTCTGCGACGTTGCCTGGGGCAGGGACAACCTGAATGCTCTCGTAGGTTGGGTCGGCTTTTTGGGCAGGTAACCCCATGTCTTCAGGGGGGATGGGTTTGAGCTCTGTCGGCTCGATATGATCGTCATCGATATCATCGAGGTCTACCATCCCGTCGAGATAATTTTCTTTGGTGTTTGTGTCCTGCACAGCCGCAGTGAATGGGTTCGTCTTGTCTTTCTCTTCTTGCCGACCAAATGCAGCGTCGATGCTTTGTGAGAGCGGAGTTGAGCCTTGTGAGGATGGAAATCCAAAGGACGCTGCGGCCGAAAAAGATGTTGGAGCGTCATCATCTTTGGAGACCGTCGGAGGACGTGGAAGCGCTGTCAAATCTGTGCCACTTGGGGGCTCTGGGGGTGCGGTGGTATCAAACGCCGACGAGGGCTTGGCGGGCGAAGGGGTCTCGACCTGGGGCGGTGGTGGGAGTGGCTTTGGGGAGCTGGTGGATTCGTCTGGAGCAGGTGTTTGGACCTCTGGAGGTGGTGGGAGCGTGTCCGCTGTGTGTTTGTTCTTTTCCTGCTGTGCGTTGGCTGGCTGTTGGGAGGAGACTTGTTGGAGCATCCCGTCCTGGAAAGTCTTCAACATCTCGAAAGAGGTGGGAGGCGCAAATTGTGCGACGGCGTCCCACAGCTCTCTAGCGGAAGCGTAACGTTTTTTGGGATCTTTACTCAGGGCTTTTTGGAGCGCATTGTCCAGGCCTTCTTGGATGTCGAGATCGGGACGAGTTGTGCGCATGAGAGGTGCAGGTTTGGTGACCTGCGCTTGCAAGACGGGGAGGGCTGAACCGCCGGCGTTCTTTTTCTCCTCGTGATAGGGGGTGACACCTGTGAGCAGTCGATACAACAAGATCGCGAGAGAGTACACATCAGAACGTGCGTCAACTGCGCGGTTGAGACATTGTTCGGGGGACATGTAATCAGGTGTCCCGATCGCCTGTTTGGTGACGTCTTCGTTGTGTTTATCGATGATGGGGCGGGCAATACCAAAGTCGAGGAGCTTGACGAAGAATGGGTTGGTCTCGCGCTGGATCAAGAAGATATTGGCAGGCTTGAGATCCCTGTGGACGATGTCTCGGAGATGGGCTGCGTGGAGCGCAAAGCACAGCTGGCGGAAGATGTGGAAGGCCAGCTTGACGTCGAGTTCTTTGCCTTTTCGGAGGATGTGTTTGAGCGTACAGCCGCGCAACTTCTCCATGACAAAGTAGCAGCCGAGATTGGGGATTTGTCCGAAGTCGTCGAATATCTGAACGATGTGTTCATTTTCGAGGGAGAGCAACATCGTCAGCTCGACCTCGCGCTCGAAGCGGACTTGCTCTTCACCTTCGTCGAAGAGATCTGACTTGAGGACCTTGATGACGCGCTTGTTGCCTTGGGAGAGACCTGTGTGTGTGGCTTCGTAGAGGAGGGAGAAGCCGCCTTTGTCGAGGAGTGTTTCGAATTGGTATTTGCCCGCGACGAGCATCAGAGGGAAGCGGCAGGAGGGGCAAAACTGTGTTCGCGAGTTGCGAAGATCTTCACCACATTGTGGGCACTCCGGGCGTTCCTTGATCATCGAGAGTTCGCCTTCCTTTGCGGGTCTTCTTGGCTGGGGACCATCCATCAAGACGAGGTTATCTACGAAACAGGGCTGGTATATGCAAGCTCGTCGCTCACAGGGTATTCTTTGTTCTAGCGGCTCTTGCGAGCCGTGTCAAACCGCGCTCACTTTCCAGGACAACGAGAGAGTGTCCCGAAGCCTGCGAAGAGTTCGCCTGTTGTGCGGCCAAGGTGAGGGCGTCTGGTGCTCTTGCCTCCGACGAGGATGCTGTTGTATGTCCGTGTGTGTGTTGCGACAGGGGCGCCGAGCATCGTGAAGCTCTTGACCTTCTTTGTTTTGCACAGCAGCCGTCGTTGGTGTTGTTGTGTGCGGCAGTCTTTACCACTGAGTCGGCAGAGGCTCAGCTCTTGCTTGGCGCGACGGCACTTGTGGGGGTGTTCGAGTCGCGTGACGATACGCATCTGGATCTTGGCTTTTTGTGTGGGTCTCGCTCGTCTCGATGCGAGTTCTTTCTTATGGAGAGAGGGGTTGCGTAGATACATATAGATGCGGTGGACACCCGGTTTGGGTTTGTAGCCCGTGTGAAGAATACGTACACGTCCGTCTGGATCGACACCTTCGACGAGTCCTACGTGTGTGAGGGGGTCGTCATCGAGGCGGCCGTTCTTGTTGCGGTCGATTGTGCCATGCCAAAAGACGAGGTCACCGGCGGCAGGCGTGCCACGATGCATAAAGCCGTGTGACTTGATGTAGTTGTATAACAAGTAGGTGCCACTTCGTGCACGTACACCTGGGACGTAAAACAGGTCGACGCCGAAGTGTGCGTATACACATCGAACCCAACCTGAGCAGTCGTTGCGGTAGCGGATCGCACGAGCATGTCGCGTTGAACATTTAAATACGCGGCGGCCGATGTCGTAGCGTGCGCGGGTCAGGATTTTGGGACGGCAGCTACGCAGGGAGGGCGAGGAGAAGGGCGTGAGTTTCTGCGCCCACTGATGCAGAGGCATCATCGCGCGCAGATCGTACGGAAGCTCTGGATGCTGCTGGCTGCTGTTGGGTTGGTAGCGTTGCAGGTATTGTTGTGTGAAGACAAGCGGAGGTTGCGCGTCTTTATCCCGCTCCCTGGGCTGTGTGGTTTGATGTTGGACTTGCTTGACCTGGAGCGCTCGTTTATGGCTCGCGAGCATCGGCTCGTAGAAGGCGGGCGCAGTCTGTACACTTTGGTAATCGAGCCACATCATCGGCTTCGTCGGCTTCGTGACCTCTGGTGTGCGGAGAGTTTGTTGTGTGCCTTGGCAGCTCGTGAGCAGGAGCAAGGCCACCGCAAGGAAAAAAGTGTATGTGTTGTGTGATACTCGTCGTTTACTCAATGCTTCACCCATGTTTGGGGTCTCTTGATGTGGGGGATAGACACCCACTTTCGTTGTTGTTGTCGCTGGATTATAGCAGATTTTTGTGAAATGTGGACCCGCTGTTGCTGATTCTGGTGCTCTCTCCATTTGGTGGGGGATTGCGCACTTTGGTGGTTGTTCTTTTTTTGGGGAGTGAGGGGATCCTGTGTATGATGGACGTGTACAAGGAAGAATGTTTGCGGTGTTTGTTGTGTCATCTTGTAAGGTGAGCGGCACAAACAGACACGTTGATTGCTTTGTTGGTGAGGATACTGTGACTGAACTGACGACCTATGAACCCCAACTCTTGTTCTCGATGCATTGTGAGATCACACAATTTGCCATCGACACGTTGCTCAAAGAGCTCGACTACTCCCTGACACTTGAGAAGTACGTCGAACAACATCGCCGTGGATACTACTTGAAGGTCGGAGGGCCCATGAGGCTGCACGACTTTAGCCTCTCCATCGCTGACGGTAAGGGGCATCCAAGTCTTGAGATCACAAATGAGTTTAAATTTTACTGCCGCGTCCCGTTGCTCGGAGAGCGGCAATTTGAGTCGCTGCCCTTTAAGCTCTATGCACCCTCTGTCGGGGTCGCCCTGAGCGCCAAAGGCTCGAAAGGTTACGCTGTGCTCCATCTCAACAGCTTGCGGATGGAGATGGGAGAATTTAGTCAGTCTGCAAAACCACGTCTCTTCGATGAAATGTGGGGGTTTGCCAAGCAAAGTGTGCAGATCATCTTGCAGGAGTTGACGTCCGCAATCAATGAGCGTCTACGGCAAGAACCTTTCGAACTGTTCGACCTTGCGCGCACACAAATCCCACTTGGAGAGGGCAAAGAGATCGACGCACAGATCGTCTTCGACCGTTTCCAATTTGAAGATGACAAACTCGTCGCGGCGCTGCGCTTTTTGACGATCCCATAGAGGTAAAGATGTCTGGTAAGCAATCCAAAGAAAACGAACAGATCGTCGGTCTTATCAAGTCCTTCTCCTGGCCACAATCACTCAAGGGCAAGTGTCGCTGGTACTTCGAAGGCCGCGATGGCAGGTTGCCTTACGTGATGGTGTCAGAAGATGGGGCGATGATGTTGCGCAGCGGAGACGCGGCGATCGTACAATCACCACAGTGTTCCTTTTCCATCGTTGATCGTGCGTTGGCTGAACGTATTGAAGGGCTGGATCATCGATGGGTGCGTTTTTGGAATCGCATGTGAATGTCTTTGAGAGGCTGTCTCAGGGGATGTAGTTGAGCGCGTCTGTGTGGGGATATTCTTCTTTAGAGGGCATGCGAAAGGTCAATTGGCCTTGGGGATCGACTCCCGTTGGGATGACCATGATCTCTGCACCCACTTGGAGGTTTGTGTCTTCGCAGCCCTGAATGGTTCCGATGTGACTTCCGATGCGAAATGAGATGTTCTCTTGTTCGACGCTGAAGACGAGACCGAGGTAAGGTTTGTCTTTGTGAAGGTCGAGGGTAAGCGCCTTGAGTTGGCTTCGGACGACACGGATGAGGGGTTTTTGTTTTGTCCTGAGCTCTGCCTGTCCATTGCGTTCGATACGAAGTCTGATGGGCAGGAGGGCTTCGAGTGCTTTGATGTTGCTCCCACCTGGACCGATGACTCTGCCGATCTGTGAGCGTTTGACCTGAAATTGTAGTTGGTGTTCAGCTTGTTCTGGTTGGACTTCCCGCACACGTGGTGTGGGGAGGCATTCATCCATCTTTGTGAGCAAAGTGTCGAGTCCTGCACGTGCTCGTTCGAGGGCTTGTTGTAAGAGTGGGATAGGGAGCCCGTGGCACTTCAGGTCGAGCTGTAGCGCTGTGAATCCGCCTTTGTGTCCTGTGACTTTCAGATCCATATCACCGTAAAAATCTTCGAGTTCACAGATGTCCGTGAGGAAGAGTGTTTGTTCATCGTCCTGGATCATACCGACGGAGACGCCGGCGATGTGTTGATCGAGGGGGAGGCCTGCGTCCATCATCGCGAGGCTCGCGCCACAGACCGTCGCCATAGAGGAAGAGCCATCAGAGGAGGTGATGTCCGAGGCGATCCTGAGTGTGTATTGTGCCAAAAAGCGTTTGGGGAGCGCGTGTAAGAGCGCCTTTCTCGCGAGGTGTCCGTGACCATGTTCGCGAAATCCCGTCGCCTGGAAGGGGTTGGCGTTGTTGACCGCGAATCCAGGGAAGTTGTAGTGGACGATCAGAGCTTGGCTGTAACGTCCCTGGAGGCTTTGGTGCTCTTGTGAGAGTTTGGCATCCGCGACGACTGCGGTGACAAGCGCCTGTGTGAGTCCTCTCGCGAAGAACGCAGAGCCTTGTGCCATAGGGAGCATCGTGGTCTCGGCATCCAACGCTCGAAGTTGATCTGCCGCGCGACCGTCAAGGCGACCATGATCAAGCGTTTGTCGGCGGACAAAGTGCTTGAGTTCGTCCTGGAAGTGCTCTTCGTCGAGTATCGGATCGTCCTCTTTGAGAGCGTTGTACAATGTGTGACTCTCTTTATAAAACGATCGTTTATCGTACTGTCCCCAATTGTCCATGTGCGCTTGGAGGGCGTCAAAGAGCGAGGTCTTCGTCGCAGGAAGGGGGGCTTGAGAAGAGGGGGAGGTGAGGTCTCGCTGGAGTTGTGTAAGCAACGGCGTGAGCGCTTCTTGTGCGAACGTACATGATTCGATGATTTGCTGTGTGGAGTGGTTGGCGAGGGGGCCATCGAGCATCGTCACACCGTGCTCACTCATGGCGACAAAGAGACCTTGATCTGTAGGCAATTGATGACCTGAGAAGGAAGGTTTGTCGAACGTGCATCCTTTTGATGGATGATGAAAGACGCGACATCCTGCGACGAGTGTGTCGACGGGAAGAGGTGAGATGTAGAGTGTGAGGCCCGCTGCGAGGAGGGCTAGAGCTTCGATGTCAGAGGTGGGATCGGCGCTATAGATGATAATGTGGAGATGGGGATCGCCTTCGTAATGGCTTGGGAAGGCTGGACGAATGGCACGTGCGATCATGCGTCCGATCAGGATCTCGTGTTCACTTGGACGCGCCTCACGACGAAAGTAATTGCCTGGGATCAGATCGGCCGCTGATAAACGCTCTCGATACTCAACGGAGAGAGTATTCTGTCCTTTTTTCATGGGCTTATATGGGATCGTCAGCGTCGATAAGATCATGCTTTTTTTGTGACGGAGAACAAGCGAGGTGTCTGCTTGGGGTGCAAGCCTACCAGTCTCTATACTGATCTCTTGTGTGGCGAGATGTACCTGAATGTGTTGGGAAATGTCCATGACGCGGGCCTTTCTATTGCTTCGTAACTTAGCGGAGAGCAGATGTGTTCTTATCTATGAGCAACAAGCACAAGAGGCAAGCTCTTTTTGGCGTGGATGATAGCCGTGACGTTTCGTCTCACGTGCGTCACATGTGGTCTTTGTGCAAATATACGGTGTCTTTTTTCTTTATATAAATAAGTTGCTTATCGGATTCGTTCTGCTGTGTGACGATGGTGTGACGATGTATTCTTACAACAAAACCATAGTCTGTTTCAAAGCGAACCAAGAAACAGCCCATACGAAAACAAGCATCCATTGAGACATGCAACAGCTCAATCATTTCGATAAACGATGCTTGAGAAGATCTGACACGATCTTCGGCCCTGATGGTCCCCGAGAAAACCATCAAGGGTGATACAAAACGCACCAGGGAGACCTGGTGATAGAGGTCCATATCCGGCAACAGGAGGTTATCATGAACACCAAAAAGCAACGAAGTAAACGGGAGTGATCCTGTGAAATACAGTCTCAACAAACTGTATTTCAATGACCTCCTACGTTGTAAAGTGGATGGGACGTCTCGTTTGGGAGTGGCTTGAGAAACCACGTTGAGCAAACGATATCATACGTTTCATAGTTCTCGGTACAGACAACCCCAACCAGAGCTCCTGGTTGGGGTTGGTTGTGTCGTTTTTTTGTTCTCCCCACAGCTCTTCACTTCTTTTTCTTCTCATCTTTATCATCTTGTTCCAAGACAATCTGTTGTGAGCGGTACATGTGCACAAGCGCTTCTTGTTTGGAAGGTGCGATCGCCGCAGACGTGATCAACGACGTGACACCTGCGAGCAGCAACGCGCCCCCTGTGATCCACGACGCGAGGGCGGCCTGTCTCCACTGACGACCTTCAACAGGGCTGTACTTCTTTTGTTCATCTTGGATCACCCAGGCATCTGATTCGAGATGAAGCCCAACACCAGCCACACCACAGACGACACCCAGCCCAACCCCGATCCAACCTGCGATGTGAAGACGTTGGCTGACCAGCGCCCTTTGTCGGCGCTCTCGTTGCCATCTGTCGTACATGTTTTGTGCCTTAAATAGGCGTAGCGCTTGTGTTTTGAACGTTTTCTTCATGGTGAGCTGCATCTTGCGGATCTCTTTCAGGCGCTTGGTCGCCTCCTGATCTTGTTTGGAGAGCTTCACACGACGTCGTCGCTTCCACCCTTTGATGAGTCTTTTGAGCCGAAAAACGCGCAGCTTTACGATGGAGAGTCTATTGCGCAGGATCCCCTCCTGACTGAGTGTGTTGACGAGGGCGAGGGCTTCTTTGGTTTTGAGTCGCTTGCTCAATGAGCGAAAGAGTTTGTTGTACTGTTCTAGGTGAAACAGCCCCTTCGTGAAGTGTGTCTGTGTGCGTTGGAGTTGTCGCAGATCGTGTTGGATTTCTTGTTTGTCATGATACGCTTCGAGCGCTCGGGAGGGGGGCAGCGCTCCTTTGTTCATAAAGTATTTGTAACGGAGCAGGTGATACCACAGCACGGCGTTGTCAAAGGAGGGGACACCTGGATGGGGGCCGTAGGTCTTGAGCAGATCTTCGGCCTGGACGAGTTGCCGTCTCATACTATCAAATCGCCTCGTCGCGAAGTCTTGGCGAGCTTTGCTGAGCAAGCGATTCATCTTGATCACGAAGGAGCGGTCAATGGGTCGTTTGGCCTGTGACAAGGAAGGCTGGAGTGTCAACACAAACACAACAACCACAAAGAAGCGACAACACTGAAACACAAACATACTTCTCTCTTTGGTTTAAGGCCGCCGGATGGAAAAAAGGAAACGGAAAACGAGACGAACACAAAGGGCAGCCTAAAGCCGTTGGATGACAAAAGGGTACGGCCTTACAAAAAACAAACTATACCACATCTCCACAGGAACAGCTCAAGGCAGTGTGTCTTCGAGACCTGGTCGTCGGACTTGCGGGAAGCGACGGCGAATCGTGCGTCTTCTCTTGAGAGGTCTGTTTCGTCGTTTGACGGGAGGAGTGTATCGTTTGGTGACGATCTTGCGGCGCTGTGAAGGAGACACTGTTCGTGCTGAGGGGCGTTTCTGTGGAGGGGGTGTGATGGCTTTGGGTTGTTGTTCCTTTTTGGTCTGGCGCTTTGTCGGTGGGGTCTTTTGTGTCGCGTTGTGTTGTGGTTGTCGTGAGAGAAAAGACCACACCCCAAGCAAAACACCGATGATCAACACACCGAACACGACAACATATAGAGGACGCGTTCGGGGGGCAGATGGTGTTTGTGTGGTTGGAGTCTCGTGGATTGGTTGTGAAGAGGTGACGCGGGCAGGAGGCTCTTCTTCTTTGTCTTCTTCGTGTGGTGTGTTTTTGTCTTCTTTGTCGAACTGGACAAGAGGAGAGTAAATCTGGAAGACTGGCGGGACCTGTGTTTGCCGCGCATCATCCCGCGCTTGCGAGAAGATCTCACCTGTCGGTAAACCATAATGTGGCAAGGCTTTGTGAGCGTCTGTGGCGTCCTCGAAGCGATCTTCTGGATCTTTCTCTGTGATCTCTTCGGCCCAATCGTTGATCGCCTCAGCGAGCGCCCTGTCAACATCTTCAAAGCGTTCCTGTAAGACGTCGACGAGATCGGGCATTGGATTGTGCAGGTGTTGGAACATCAACTGATGAGGTGTGCCGATGAAGGGCAACTCTCCTGCGAGTAATTCATATGCGAGAATACCGATCTGATAGAGGTCTGTGCGTTCATCGATATCGTCTCCACGCCACATCTCCGGTGGCATGTAGCCGGGGGAACCGAGGACCGTTCCTGTTTGTGTTTCGACGGTCAAACTCGTCAGATCCAGCTCGGAAAACCAACGAGCGATCCCAAAGTCGATGATCTTCAGTTGGAGCGGTTTGGTCTCAGGTAAACACAGAATGTTGGAGGGCTTAAGATCCCTGTGGACGAGCTTCTCTTGGTGGACAGCTTGTAAGCCCAGCAAGAGCTCGCGCAAGATATGAAGGAGCGATTCGACGGAGGGATTGTGTTGCTCGGCGTATTCTTTGAGGGTGATACAGTGGGGGAGCAGCTCCATAGTGTAGTAGACACCGAGCTGTTCGTCTCGGCCTGCGTCGAACAGGCGGATAATCCGCGAATCATTGACGAGGCGGAGAGCGTTGATCTCGCGCTGCATCCGCTTCTCTAATTCTTTGATATGTGTCGCGTCTTCAGGGAATTTGAGCAGCTTGAGCGCGACGAGGTCTTCTTGTTGTGTGTCGTAGGCTTCAAAGACGTTGCCCATCCCACCTTTCCCTACAAGTTGACGAAGCTGGTAACGTCCTGCGACGGTCTGGTTGCGCACATCTGTCATGACAGCTCTTGTCTCTTCTCTTTTGGGAGGAGTTTTTTGGCCCGCTTGAGCAGTGAACGAGACTTTGGTGCTCTCATTTGCTTGGGAAGTGCGGGCAAATCGAGTGGTGTCGTCTGGAGCAGGGTGTGGACAAAGTGATAGGGGAGCGTGGAGGGGGGTGTGTACTTTGTGCCCGACATGGTGATCTGTTCGAGCGCTGTCTGAGCGTCTTGGGGACGATTGAGGGCTGTGTAGATGTGCCTCATCGTGTCGTATTGTAGCAGCCTCTCTGTCGGCGTTGCGTCGGAGAAGGTGTGTTCGAGTGAAGTGATGATCTCGTCTGTATCGGGTGTTGGGGTAGAGGTCATGGCAAGCTCTGCCTGGAGACATGCTGTCCAGAGGGAGAGGTCACGTGCCTGGAGAGATGTTGTGTTGAGCTTGATGCACTCGGACAATGGTGTATTGGGATCAGGCAAGCCTTGTCTGTGTCGACGCCAGGCCTGGATGTAGAGCCCTTCTGCTTGTTGGTAAAACAGGCCGTGTTCTGTACACAGTATCTGCGCGAGTGAAAAGAACGCGTCGAAGTCGTCATCGAGCTGTTGTCGGGCTTGGAGAGAGAGCATTTCGTTGAGCGCATCGACGACGAGGTCGGGGGATTTGAGGTCGAGTCCCATGGAGAGTTTGTAGGCGAAGCAGGTGTAAGCCTGTGGGAGGGCACCGAGCTGACAGTAAAGTTGTCCGATATTTCCGGCGGCTTTGCAGATCCCTGGGATGCTGAATTGGCGTGTCGCGAGGGCGAAGTGTTGTTGAAGAAAGTCGAGGGCGCGTTCGACATTGCCCATCCAAACGTGCCACTTACTGAGATGTTCGAGTCCACGGCGCAGGCGAGCTTCTTCACCAGCTTCATCGAGCCACATCATCTGCTCTTCAAAGTACTGAAGGGCTTCGATGTACTTATCTTGCTCGTTGGCAAAGAAGCCGGAGGAGCCCATAATCCGACTGATCGTGAATTGACTTTCGTCACCAAAGGACAGCTGCTCTTCTTCGTGCAGGAGCTGTTCTTCTTCGTCGATGGCGAGCTGAAGGGTCTTTTCAAACGTCTCCAGTGCGCGCTCAAAGGCACCTTGTTGGATGTAGATGCTGCCGAGCGCGGCGTAGCCTTCTGAGAGATAGCGGTTGTTGCTGAGTTGTTGCGCGAGGTCGATCTTCTGTTGGCTGTATTGGAGCGCGCTGTCGAACAGACCTTCTTGTCGGTCACTTTTGATCAGGCTGTTGAGCACCTGGATCTCCAGATCGTGAAGGTCTTTGCTTTGGGCAAAGTGTAGAGCTTTTCGCAGCCAACGGCGGGCGGAGCTGTGTTCTCCTTGGCGTCTGTACAGGCGACCATTGGCGAGTGTGCTCAAGAGGATATGTTCATCATCTCGCAGTGAGCGGGCTTGTGAGGCGTATTCTTTGAGTAGGGGTTGGGCAAGTGTGAATTGTCGCTGTGCCATGTAGATCTCTGCCAGATCCTTGTAAAAGGGCAGCGCGGCTGTGGTCCCTTTGCAAATGAATAGACCTCGCTTAAGCCATTGGATCGCCTCTTCGTAGGCTTTTTGTGTGCGGGCTGTGTCGATCACGAGCTGGAGGTAGGTGCGCTCTTTCTCTGTGTCACCGGCATAGCGCCAATGGTGTGCGAGTTGTGTGGGATGCCCTTTGGTTTGTTCGAGGGCGAGGGCGATACGTTTGTGGAGAAGTTGCTTTCGTACAGGGCTGATCTGTTCACGTAAGGTGTGTTGAAGCAGGATGTGGCGGAATCCGTAGGTCCTGTTGGAGGGTTGTCCGTGGGATAGGAGCAGATGTTTTTGAAGCCCACGCTCGACAGCGCGCATGACATCTTCTTCGCTGAGCTGACTTGCGCGCTGAAGCTGTGTGAAGTGAACGGGGTGTGCAAAGAGGGCGATACATTCGATACATTGTCGGTGGGCTTGTGGGAATGTATCGAGCGCTTGTTGGAGTACGGACTGGATTTTTTCGGAGACAGGGACAAAGTCATTGGGTTGGGAGGGGTCCCATTGTTCGAGGTATTCTTGTGTGTAGAGCGCGTTGCCTTTGGTGTAGGTGAGGATCTTGTCACAGAGCGCTGTGTGTTCATCTTGTTGGAGGGCTGGAAAGGATGACTGGAGCGCAGGGAGCAGGTCATCTTGTGTGAGTGGTGGGAGCTTGATGAGTTGAATCTGTTCGTCTGTGCGGGACTTTTGTTTGATATTTTGCAACAAGGGGTGGGTGTCTTCGTCTCTCATGCACCCGATGAGCAGGCTTCCATGTGGTTGATTGGCGGGGTGATTGAGCAGGAAGTCGAACAATTCGAGGCTGGCTTCATCGGCCCAGTGGAGGTCATCGAGAAAGATCACGATGGGGCGACCTTCTTTTGAGGTCAGGAGTGTGGAGAGGGCGGTGAAGAAGCGGTAGGTGTCTTCTGGTGTGTGTGGGAGGGGTTGAGGTGGCTGATCGACGTGTTGCATTCCCCATTGTGGGAAGAGTCGGATGACTTGTTCGAGGACAAATGAGTGGGAGGTGCCCGTCTGTACAAGAAGATCATCGAGTAAGGGACGTAGCAATCGGCTCCAGACCATGTAGGGAAGCTGTTGGTCACCTGGTTGGCAACGCTCTTCGAGCAGGTCGGGTGAGTGATGTGTCGTGAACTCTCGAACCAGCGCGGTCTTGCCGTTGCCTGATTCCGCTTCGATCAGGACACAGTGGTGTTGTCCTTGCTGTGTTTGTTGCCAGCGTTCGAGGAGTTGTTGTTGTTGCGTTGCGCGGCCGAGGAGTGTCGTTGTTGGCGTGGCTGCCTGTGTCTTGGGTTGTGTCGTGCCGAGGAATGAGGTGTAAGTGGGGCTGAAGTCACCTTCGAGCACTTGTTGATAGAGTTCTTCTGTTTCGTCGGTCAGCTCGATGTCGAGTTGTTCTTGTCTGAGTTGTTTGCACAACTCGTATTGTTGGATTGCGGCGTCACGTTGGCCATTTCGAGCGTAAAGCCACATCAAGAGGCTGTGTATCTCTTCTCTGAGGGGGTCCAATTCGAGGATTCGTTGTGACCACTTGATGGCCTCTGTGTGGTGTGCTTGCTCGACGAGTTGTTGGATGAGGATTTTTGTGCCTTTTTCGTAGAGGAGCGCGAGTCGGCTCCGTTCACCGGAGAGCCAGATCTCGAAGTGCGGGGCTTGTTTGAGGTTAAAGCCCTTGAGAAATTCGCCTTGATAGAGTTCGAGTGCGGTTTGAAGTTGTGCGGTGGTACGTTGTTCGAGATCTGTGGAGAGTGTGTGTTCAAATTGATGGATATCGGTGTGTTCTCGTGGGTATTGGATGGAGAGTCGAGGGCCGTCAGCGTGGAGGAATTCTTTTCCGAGATCTTTGCGGATGCGGCTGAGGTGCCAGCGGAGGGAGGCGGCGCGGTCATCGGTTTCGGAGCAGAACAGCTCAGCGAGCACTTGCCTGGGCTGTGGACGGGCATTGCAGGCGAGGTATGCGACCATCGCGAGGGTCTTACCGCGAAGTTTCGATGATGCAGGCGCGTTGTCTTCGAGGATCTCGAAGTGTCCAAAAAAGCGGAATGAATAACTCATTAGGCTCCCAATCCTGTCAGGGCATGTTGACTCATGAGCGTCATCATACCGCGCATCTATGTGATCGGGAAAGCCTTAAATGTTGGAGATGGCCGTAACCTTATGATTTTCCCTGGAAGAGGGTGAAGGTTGAGCCGTTGGGATCGTCGATTACGGAGAAGGAGCCGACACCAATATCAGTGATGGGGACACAGATCTTGCCGCCCAGCTCTTCCACTTTTTTGCAGGAAGCTTCGATATCTTTGACGTCGAAGTAGATCATCCAGTGTGCAGGCATCTCACCCCATTGTTCGTTCATCTGGATGATCCCACCAAAGTCTTTGTCTCCCTGCGTCAACGTTGTGTAGGAGGTGTGGGGCATCTCTTCAGTCTTCCCTTCCCAACCAAGGAGCTCCTTGAAGAAGGTGAGGCTTGTTTGGGGTTCACGTGTCGCGAGCTCAAACCAGCACGCTGTGTGTTCTTCTCCAAAAGCATCGAATCCTTTGTGACCATCAGCTTCCCAGAGACCGACGATTGCACCTGTAGGCTCCGCGATCATCGCGACACGGCCTGAGTCTCCGATCTTGGCGGGGGGCATGATCACCTTCCCACCCAATGCTTCCACTTTTTTGACGGTCTCATCGGCGTTGTCTGTTGCGATGTAAGACGTCCATACAGTTGGCGCGCCGTTATCGACCATCTCTTGTGTGAGGAGTCCTGCGCCGCCGACGTGTTTTCCGTCTTTGGTGAAGAAAATGTAATGTTGATCTTCGCTGTGTGCTTCGACTGTTTGCCAACCAAAGAGGCTGCCGTAAAACTCGATGGTGCTTCCCATGTCAGTCGTTGTGAGATCGGCCCAACAAAATGTTCCTGTGGATTGAGACATTGATATTCTCCCTTTTCGTTTGAAGGATTGTGATTTGGATCGTGACTCATTTTAACTGAACATGTGTCATATCGTGACATATGTTCATCTGAACATTGAACGAGTAGGGAGAGGTGCTGAGATGTTTACAATTGGCTGGCGTAACGTGCAGGTGGGACGCCGATAATGGACTTAAAATCCCTGGTGAAATGGGCTTGATCGAAGTATTCGAGTTCGAGGGCGAGCTGGGATAGGTCCGTATCAGGGGCGTTGGCGATACGTTCAGCGGCTTCAAGTAGGCGATAGCGTTTGATCGCCCACTTGGGGGACACACCGAGATAGTGTTTAAACAACCTTTGTAAGGAGCGGACGCTGCGATCTGTTTGTGCCGCGAGGTCTTCGACTTTGAGGAGGGTGGGGGTGTTTGCCAACAGGTCGATGAGCGAACAGAGGTCTTCAATGATCGGATCGTATGAGGTGAGGACGCTCCGCCAAAAGTCCGCCATGAGGAGCGTCATCTCTTCCTCTGTGTCTTTGGACAGGACGTCGGCTTCGAGTGTGTGGGCGCGAGGACCAAAGAGGTGTTCGAGTGGGTATTCTTTGTCCGTCAATGACGACATGGGTTGGTTCCAAAGGTCGACAAACGCGCCGGGCTTGAATTTGGTCCCAAAGACGACGCCTTGCTCTTCTAATGTATAGGAGAAGATCCCACTGACAGGGCCGACGATGCGAGAGGCTTTGTCTTCGATGGAGACGCCGACGTTGGGATGTGGGAGGATCTGTTGTGTGTAAGGTGGTTGATCGCGAAGATCCCACCGGACCGCCCAGAAATTCTCGATCCAGGGGACGAGATCTGCGGGAGGGGCCTGACGGAACAGTTGGAACCGCTCGAAGCCTTTTTGTTGTTTGAGGATCCCACGCGCATGTGGAAGAGATGTCTGCGAAGCCATCGCTTTATCCTGTATGTGTCGCATTTTTACAATACATAAGCACTCACTCTGTATATGTTCAGTGTCGTGCATTGATGTAGCACCAAAATGATTTGAGATCAACAAGAGCTGAGGCCGCTTGGTGGCCCAAAAGGAGATGAAGATGGATATCACGATGACATACTCGTTTGACGGTTGGGATGAGAAGGCGATTCATGAGGCTGAAGGTGAGCTGAAGATGGCCCGCGCAGAGGTGAAGAAGTCGTACACGGGGGGCTTTGAGGGAAAGGGCATGCTAGAATACACGATGGTGTATCTCAAGGAAGGGAAGGCTTCGTACACAGGTCTTGAGCGAATGGTTGGGAGCATTGGTGACAAACAAGGGAGCTTTGTCGTCCGCGACATTGGAATATACGAAGACGCGAAGGCTGTTGGGCGCTTCGAGATCCTTGCGGAGTCGGGAACAGGGGACTTTGTGGGGATTCGCGGACAGGGAGAGTATGGACTTGGTGAGAGCGGTGGGGAGTATAAGATTACGTGGAAAGTAGCCTTCGTAAACTCTTGAGCGTCTGTTGTTTTTGTCAACGATGGACCATTTGTTTTTAGTGGAGTGGTATCATGTCTTAGGCCGTCGGATGCAAAAATCCTAACTAGACATCATACACATAGAAACAACTTGTGACTTTCAGTGGGGTGAGGTACGGTCGATCTTTACCGTTGAGCGGTTAAGATTTGCGATGTCCGCACACCTTGCATCACTCGACCTGCCACAGGTGTGCCATGACAAGTCTTCGATTTCGTTACCAGACCATCGAATTCAGCGATGGGTTGGATATCCATGTTCGGACTTTGCGTGACAATATGCAATTCTATGATCCTGATGATATCGCTCTTGAGCTCGGCATTTCAAACTCCTCCTGGCCCTTGTTTGGTATCGTTTGGGAGACTGGACGTTACCTCGCAGAGTTGATGCTCGACTTCGATATTCGAGGCAAGCGCATTCTTGAAGTTGGTTGTGGTATAGGTCTCGCAAGTCTTGTTCTTAACCATCGCCTCGCTGATATCACTTCGACTGACCAGCATCCCGATGCTGAAGCGTTCATGCAAGAGAATGTACGTATCAATCATGGGCGTGACATCCCCTTCGTACGTACAGGGTGGGCCGATGAAGATAGTGGGATGGGTACGTTTGATCTGCTCATCGCCAGTGATGTTTTGTATGAGCGCAGCTTCGCTGAGCCGTTGTCTTGTTTTCTGGACCAACACGCCAAGGCGACCTGTGAGATCATCGTCATCGATCCGGGGCGTGGACATCACAGCGAGCTCAACAAAAAAATGATCGTGCTTGGGTTTGAACAAAGTCAGGAGCCGACTAAACACAAGCTGCTTCCAAGAGGAAAAGTTCTTCGTTATTGGCGTGTCGACACGTTGGAGGAGTGAACATGAGCGCTGCGTTGATCTTTGGAGAGGTTGCCGAAGGATTCGAGAAGGTGGAGCAGGTCTTTCGTCAGAACTTTGCGGACGGTAAGGAGTCTGGTGCTGCCTGTGCTGTATACTACGAGGGGAAGAAAGTCGTTGATTTGTGGGGTGGGTATCGGGATGAGTCTTCGGGGGCTGTGTGGCAAGAAGACACGATGGTGCCTGTGATGTCGACTTCCAAAGGTATCTCAAGTGTATCGATGTTGGTGGCCCATGCACGTGGTTATATCGACTTTGATCGGACGGTCTCTTCGTACTGGCCAGAGTTTGCACAGGAGGGGAAGGGAGATATCACTGTGCGCCAGTTGTTGTCTCATCAAGCGGGTTGTTGTGCGATCGATGAACCTCTTCGTATGGAAGATATTGCGGACACTGCGCGTTTGGAGTCGGCGCTTGCAAAGCAAAAGCCTCTTTGGAAGGCTGGTGAGTATCATGGATACCACGCGGTTACGTTGGGTTGGTTGGAGAGCGCGTTGATTCGTCGGTGTGATCCGAAGGGTCGTTCTTTGGGGCAGTTTTTTCAGGAGGAGATCGCAGAACCGCTTGGTGTGGAGTTCTATTTTGGTTTGCCTGAGGTGATCCCGGACGAACGCATCGCGGTGATGAAGACCAAGCCATTGTGGACAAGTGTGTTTCAGTTAAACAAGATGCCCATTCGTTTTGTGGCGGCTTTGATGAACCCATTCTCTGTGCTCAACAAAACGGTGAAGAATCCGGCAGTGTTTAAAGATCCGAGGAATATTAACGATCGTGCGTTGATGTCATTAGAGGTTCCGGCGGTGTGTGGTTTGGGTCGTGTTGAGAGTATGGCAAGGTTATATGGCCTGCTCGCTGTGGGTGGGGAGGCGCTTGGCTTAGGCGAAGAGACGATCAAGGCTGTAGAAGAAGCTGCTCGTCCACCTGCGCATGGTTTGCTTGATCGGGTCCTTGCGCAGCCGACGTCGTTTTCGCTCGGTTATATGAAGCCTTTTCCTGGGTTTCCTTTTGGGAGTGATGCGCGGGCGTATGGGACGCCGGGGGCTGGGGGTTCTTTTGCGTATGCGGATCCAACGCTCCAGATGGGGTTTGCATATGGTTTGACGGAGATGGACTTCTATCTCTTCGATGATCCAAGGGACAAAGCTCTTCGTGAAGCTGCGATTCGATGTATTCGAGCTATTTGAGGGACATATTATAAGATCCACTGGTGTCTTATTTTGTCCACTTACGAATCATGCTCATGAGTCCATCGATGACCCACGTCATGTGTCGCAGTTTGAGTTTATCGACTGTGTCCGTTTGTTTGTGATAGTGGGGATAACGATAAGGAGCTGTGTCCGTCACCATAATCGCTGGATAGCCAGCTTGCCAAAAAGACCAATGATCAGACCACCCCACACCTGGCAGCTCAGAGAATGTCGCAGCACCCTCTGAAGGGATTTTGGCATGTTGGCGAAATAAGCGAATGTTTTGGTGTAAAAAGGAACGAGACGAGAAATTGCTCACGAAACCAATAAAGTTGCCTTTTGATGGGTAAAACAATCCCAGCGGAAAAGGGTATCGTTGACTTCCAGGCTTGTCCGAGAAATATCCTATCGTCTCCAAGCTGATCATGCCCTTGATCTTCTCCTTTTTCCCTTCAACGGTTCTGGCGTAGTATAGACTTCCCATCTTAGAGGAACGAAAATATGGAGGTTCCTCGTTTGCAAATCCTACAAAGCGCAAGGTGATGTTGGACGTGTGCTGACGAAGCTGTTTTGCGAGCACGAGCACACCTGCGATCCCACTTGTATTATCATTTGCACCTGGACATCCAGGGACTGTGTCATAGTGAGCCCCAATCACAAGAAGTTCCTTGTTATGTGTATGTCCGGGTTGGGTGGCTTCGATATTGTAGACCCACTTTTGTTTCCCTTTCGCAGCGCGCTTGTTCATAGGGAATCCAACTTTCCGTACCTTGTATCCAAGGCGCTGAAAGGTGTTGTGAATATAATGTTCTGCTCTCCTCATATTTTGCATCGCTCCGACATGTCTCGCGCCGATCTTTTTGGAGAGTTGTGTGAGATGTTTACGCAGCTCTGTCTGTATGAGCTGTTGTGCGCTTCCCAAAGGCGGAAGCGGGCCGTTGTATGAGCGGCCCGGTATAGAGTGTCTTGTCCAATAGACAAAGATACAGAGCACGACAAACATTGCGACGATCAACCCGACAATCCGTTTGATCCAGAGTCTATTTTTCATCTTTTTCCTCTACGCTTTTTTCTATCCGACAGCCTTTAGGGAGGAGTTGTTCGTTTTTTATCACATATGCAAAGCGTTGGGTCAACGGGATGTGTGTTGTGAGGGGTTGTGTTCATCTGTGTTGGGCGTATCTTGGTGGGGTGTTGTGCGATCTGGATGATATGTTTGACGAAAGGAAAAGGAAATGCTTGTCGGAATCATCGGCGACTACAAAGAAAACAGTCTTACCCACGAGACCACTGAGGAGGCGTTGTTTCACGCGGCCCATCACCTCAACACCGAGATCGATCTCGTGTGGATCGACACCTCTGACGCAGGCGGTCTCTCACAAGAACAACTCGAAGTCTTTTCGGGTTTCTTGATGGCGCCTGGTACGTACAAAGATCCGGCTGGTGCTCTTCACGTGATCAAGTGGGCGAGGACACAACAGATCCCACTACTTGGGACATGTCAGGGATTTCAACATGTCGCCCTCGAATATGCACGACATGTCCTCGACATCACTGACGCACAACACGCCGAATACACCCCCAATGCCGAACAACTCGTCATCTCACCTCTTGGCTGTTCACTCGTCGGCGAGAGCGGTGAGATATTGCTTGAACCTACCTCCAACGCGGTAAAATGGTACGAGACCACACGTATCACCGAGGAATATCGTTGCGCCTTTGGATTGCATCCATCTTTTGAGGCGCGCTTTGAAGAACATGGCTTTTCTATCTCTGGACGCGATCAGGACGGTCAGGCAAGGCTCCTTGAGTTGCAAAGACACCCCTTCTTCCTCGCGACCCTCTTTGTCCCGCAGCTCTCCTCACTCTTTGAACTTCCTCACCCACTGTTCATTCGTTTTGTGCAGGCTGTCTCAGCCTCGTATGAATCGTTCCAGTGAGGTAATCTGTACTGAAGTCCCGATGACAACGAGGACACTTCCTTCACGCAAGATCGAGGAGGGAGGTGGGTTATACGTGAAGTCGTCATCGTCGATATGTCCAATGGCGACGACCTGAAGTCCACAATGTCCATAGATGTCTGTGGCTTCGAGCGTTTTGTTCAGGTGGGGGCTGTGTTGGGTGACGGTGACCTCTGAGACACGGACGGATTCGCCGTCTTGCTTGCTGCGGAGCATCTTGTCGAGGAAGCTCACGACGTGCGGTCGCAGCAATTCGGAGGCAAGGCGCATCCCACCGATGAAGTGGGGACTGACAACATAAGACGCGCCAGCACGTCGAAAGAGCTCGGTGTTGTGGTGCTCGACACATTTGACGGCGATCTTCATCGTTGGGTTGAAGAAGTGTGAGCTGACTGTCAAGAACATGTTCTCACTGTCGAGATGGAGCGCGGCGACCAATCCTTTGGCCCGGTCGATCCCCGCTTCGTGAAGGACCAGCTCCTCCATCGCGTTGCCCTTCACGTACAAGATCCCTGGAAATCGGACGCGAAGTTGTTCGAGGACCTCTTCGTTTTGCTCGATCAAGACAAAGGGTTGGTGGGTGTCGATGAATTCCTGAACGATGTGGCTGCCTGTGGAACCTCCGCCACAGACGATGAAATGATCTTGGATGAGTGCGAGTTCTTTCTTCATTTTGCGAAGCTCAAATAGGTGGTAAAGCTGTGATTCGACGACCAACGCCGTCAGGGAGGAGACACTGTAGAGGGTGACGCCCATCCCGGCGACGAGTAAGCCCATTGTGAAGACCTTGGCGCCGAGGTGGTTGTCGATGCCGAGGACATCACCGTAGCCGACGGTGGTCAGCGATATCGCGGTCATGTACGCACAGTCGATGAGGGACCAGCGACCGGCACCAATGATCATATACCCGGCTGTCCCAATGAGAAAGACACCCGCGAGCAGCATCAACGCGAAGATAAATTGGCGGATGATCCGGCTACCTTCTGTGGTTCCTCGTGAACGACTCACTGCAGAGCGTGTACTATGGCTCGCCTGTACGGCTTGTTTCATTCTTTCACCCTGTGTTTTGTGTCGGTGCAAATCTACCATATCCTCGCACAAAGACAAACCCAATGTTGTTTTTTGGGAACCAGATCCAAACAACATGGACTACCTCTACGATGACAGGGCACGCGCGCCTATACAAAGCTGTTTGAATCGTATTTGTTCACTACCCCGAAGAGGAGTTGTCTGATGAGAAAGATTGGCTGGATGGGTGCGTTTGCCTTCTTGTGTATGTGTGTGTTTGGACTGCAACATGCCGAGGCATCGCCCAAAAAGAAACGAAAACGCCCACCGACGATCGTCCTGAAGAAACAAATTGTACGTGGAAAGCGCCACAAACCACAGGCGTTCTACATCCTCCATCGCGCACCTTTCCACTTCAAGATGATGAAGCGCAAAAGAAATGTCCTCCAACGTGTCATTCGTTCCGTGAACAACAAACCCTTTTGAAGTTTTGTCTTGTCTTCTTTTTTCTTGCTGTGGACAAAAGGGATGCTTCTGGTCTCGCCTACACAAAGTTGGTAGAAAGAATGTTCGTATGGGAAGAAGGAAACCTTAGAGACAATACCTTCTTCTTCTCTACCTTTGACTCTATGATGCCGGTGGTGCCATGAACAGACAAGGTCCTCTCCCTGTCCTCTTTTCTCTTCTTTTGTTGGCCTTTGGTGGTGTCATTGGCTACTTGATCGGTTCGGCCCAGGTCGGACGCCAGTGTTCGCTTCGGTATGAAGCGCGATTGCACCGCTGTCTCGAAAAAAAGCGCGCGACCACACAGCACAAAGCGATCCACAAGACAAAGACACGTAGCTCTTTACCTGTCCGTCGCATCACAGCGCCCAAGAAGCATGATGACATGTCATTTTTGACAGGACCCATCAACGCACCGACAGTCATCGTCTCAAAGCAACTACGAGCCGCGCCGATGTTAAAGCCGACTGTGTTGAAGGTGTTTGCGGCGTTACCTTCGCGGTCGTTCACGTACGCCGAGAATGAAGTACCCTCAACACTTCACCCTTACCTCGCGCGCAAACCTGTCGAACGACGTTTGGCGCGGTTGATGTTTGAGCCGCTCATTGGAAAAGATCATGTCGGTCGGCCCATCCCGATGCTCGCGTCCTCCTGGAAGAGATTGGACGACAAGACGTTGCGTTTGCGCCTTCGTGAGAAGGTCGTTTGGCACGATGGTCACGCCTTCACAGCGTACGATGTGGGCTGGACGATCTCCTGTATGGCGCGTCTTCCGCAAACACTACGACAACGTCGTCTCCTGCAAGCGCTCCACAAGGTCGTCCTGGTCGATCGAAGCACTGTGGAGTTTGTGTTCAAGACATCACCCAGCGCTCCGCTCCCCTTGTTGGACTTTCCGATCCTGCCCAAACGTCCCTTTCCAAAGAAGACCCCGACAAATGAGGACTTTATGCGGGCTCATCGTTCGTTTGGTAAGAAACCTCTAGGGACCGGAGCCTTTCAACTACACTCTTGGCGGAAAGCTCGGATGATACGCTTGAAGCGTACTCTTTCTTATTGGCGGCGTGTCTCTCCGCAAGAAGGCAGCAGGTGGATCGGCAAGGTGAACGCACAAGTCATTCCTTCGAGGGAAGTGCAGGCTGGTGTGTTCAACTATGGTGCGCTACAGGGGATGTTGCATCTATTGCCCCACGAGGCCGCGGTCTTGAAGGATGTCTCCAACGCGAACATCCACCGGGTAGAGGGGCGACGAAGGCAGTGGGTGTTGTGGTTGAATCACGAGGGGTTACTCGGTGAATATGTCCTTCGTAAGGCGCTGTCGATGTCTCTCCCACGTGACGTCTTGGCAAAACTCTATACACCCCGTGCAGATCAACGCTCCGGTCCTCTTGGGGCTGCGATGAAGTCCCTCTACGCACCGGAGAAGGCCGAGGCGCTACTCGACAAAGCAGGTTGGAAGATGACCGTCACAGGGTTTCGCGACAGGATGCCTGAGCTGTTATCTTTGCGGATGATCCTGTGTAAAGAGTGGAAGGACATGAAGAAGATGTTCGATGTGATCGAGCGTTCTTTTCATAAGCTCGGTGTGAGGATGGAGGTCAAGTGGTTGTCACGTAAGGAGTGGGAGCGTGCGGTCTACGAAGAGCGCGAGTTTGATATCACCTTCATGACCCATCAGATAGACGATCTACGTGATCTGATGAGATATCTCCATCACGCTGGTGACAAAGCCCTCGCGAAGATGAAAGGGCGTGTATGGGAGACGTGGTTCGAGAAGACATATAAAGGTCGACATGTTTCGGCGACAGCGTTACGTCAGCAATTTGCATCCCACTACGACAAGACGTTGCCTTTTTTGTTCTTGTGGTCGACACCTGCGTATGTATTGCTCGACAAGTCACTGATGAACGTGGTCTTTGGTGTGGATTCATTGTTTTCTTTTGTCGATCGCTGGCATGTTGTGAAGTGAGCAGCCTTAGGCTATTCCAAGTCAAAAAGTAGATTGTAAAAATGGCGCACGTAGAGTTTGTTGTTGGAGCCTGATGCTGTGTGATTCGTCGTCGCAGTGGTGATGCCACGGCTCCTTCTCAGGCAAGGCATGAGACTACCCTCTTTCGTGCGCTTTTTTCCTTGGAAAGGCCTTACTCTTCCTTGAGTGAGGAGAGGAGGCGTTGCAGATTGTTGGGGGGGATATGAGTGAGCTCGTCGAGGTTGTACTGTTTTAAGGTGTCGAGGAAGGCGTTTTGGGCGTCACGTAGAATGTGTTTGAGGCGGCAATCTGGTAGCAGCACACAATTTCTCTTTGAAGCGTCAAAGCACTCGACAATATGAAAGTGGGGTTCGACTTGTTCGATGAGTGTGCCGATGTTGATATCGGCAGGAGACTTACCTAGAGTAATGCCACCGCCTTTGCCACGGATACTGTTAATGTATCCGAGGGTAGAGAGTTTGTGGACCACTTTGGTGACGTGGTTACGGGATATATCGTAGTAGTCTGTGAGTTCTTGTATGGTGCATTTTTCATCTCTGACGGCGAGATATATCAAAACGCGGAGGGCATAGTCTGTGAATGAGGTGAGCTGCATCTTTGTACCAGATGGTTTGAGGTCGCTGTGAAAGCGATTCATCATCGCAGTGGCTGCAGCTTGTTGTGTCAGAGCTTGGGATGTATATGTGGCAACAGCTTCAGCGACCTGGGTTCAGGTGTTTGCGTTGCGTACGCTCGTACATACTACACACTCTGACTTGCCTGTTCAAGGCACAGTGTCTCTGATTGATGGAGGAGAGGACCCCTTCCTGAGGCTGATGCCGAAGGTGGAGATAGTTCACTTTTCAGCAGATGGTTGTGGTGGTGGGGTGCGCTTTGCTTTGTAGAGGTCGTAGAGAAACCACACCAGAGCGAGTCCACCAATGCCAAAGATTGTATCTCCAATGGCTCGTAGCCATCGTAGTGTTTGCATTGTCGGGGTCTGTAGGAATTCCATAGAACGTGCGTACCACATGCTGTGTTCGACGCTCGCCCAGGTCTGCAATAAGCCAACAGGGAGTAAGCTCATCAAAACCATCAAGGCGAGGCCGATATTGAGTCCCCAGAAGCTGACAAATAAGGCTCGTTCATTCCAGTCTCTGTCTGCGTATGCGGTGCGGAAGCAAAAGAGCATCAAGCCGATGCCGAGCATCCCGTAGACGCCAAAGAGTGCTGAGTGACCGTGGACAGGAGTGGTGTTGAGACCCTGCATGTAGTACAGCGACAAGGGTGGGTTGATCAGGAAACCGAATAAGCCGGCTCCGACCATATTCCAGAAGGCGACGGCGACAAAGAACAAGATCGGCCACTTGTATTTTTTCACCCAGGAAGCCTTCTCGACGAGTGTATAGTTTTCATGTGCTTCAAATCCGATCAACGTCAGAGGGACGACTTCGAGCGCACTAAACATCGCGCCAAGCGCCATGATCGGGACAGTTGTTCCCGCAAAGTAGAGGTGGTGGAAGGTTCCGAGGATCCCGCCTGTCAGAAAGATCGTCGTCGCGAACAATGTGGCTTTGGTCGCCGTTTTTATGCTTAACAATCCCATCTTGGCAAATAGAAACGCGATGACCACCGTCGCGAAGACCTCAAAGAAGCCTTCCACCCAAAGGTGAACGACCCACCAACGCCAGTATTCAGCGATGCTCAGATGTGTGTGTTGTCCCCACATCAGGCCTGCGCCGTAAAATAAGGGGATGGCTGCGGAGGCGAGGACAAACAACAATAGCAGATGTTTGCTCTCTGTCGATTTACGAAGGGAGGGTAAAAGAGCCCGGACCATCAAGAACAACCACAAGAATAAACCGATAAACAAGAAGATCTGCCAAAAGCGGCCGAGTTCTACATATTCGTATCCTTGATGTCCGAACCAAAAGTTGGTCGTGAGACCCATTTTTTGCCTCGTCGCGTACCAAGTCCCAAATAGCGATCCTGCGACGATGAGCAGGAGGCAACAAAATAAAAGCAACACGCCTTTGTTTTGGTGAACGGGTTCTTTTCCCGAGACATTTGGAGCGATGTATAAGCCCGTTGCAAGCCACGCGGTCGCGATCCAGAAGATGCCAAGCTGTATGTGCCAGGTTCTTGTGACAGTGTAAGGAAATAGTTTGGCGAGTGGGATGCCGTAGAATGCTGTCCCTTCGACGCCGTAGTGTGCTGTGAGTACACCGAGGCAAAGCTGCAACAAGATGAGCGCGATGACCACCCAAAAATACATTAAAGAGGACTTCATCGATGCGGTCAGAGGAGTCTCCAAGAAGGGGTCTGTTGATGGCACATCGTGTTTCTCATGTTCTTCTTTTTTGTAGAACGCCATGTACCACACCATCGCTGAGATGCCGGCGAGTAGAAAGATGACACTGAGGATGGACCACAAAAAGAGTGAGGAAGTTGGTTTGTTACCAACAAGCGGCTCGGGGGGCCAATTGTGTGTGTAGCTGATTGTCTGCTGTGGGCGTTGTGTGACACACGACCATGAAGCCCAAAAGAAGAACGCGGCCAGTTTTTTCCGTCTCGATGCATCAGGAACAACATCATCTGGCATAGCGTATGCTTCTCTTGTTTTTTTGAGTGACTTGTCCGAGGAGAATAGCTTTGCATAGTAACGCTCTAGCGAGCGAATGGCGCGCGCTCGGTCGTTGGAGACAAGTAAGATCTTTGTTCGAGGGGAGTATGTGTTCTTTCGCAGCTCGCCCTGGACTCGCGAACGAAGAGCGGCCTTTTGCTCGGCGTGTAACTTTGCAAAAGGCCGATTGTGTCGTGCTTGGGACCAGTGATTGAGTAACCACATCGCCTCTCTGTGGAGCCAATCTGCGCTCCAGTCTGGAGCTGTGTAGGCGCCGTGTCCCCAGATACTTCCTAGCTGCTGCCCACCAAATGATTGCCACACCTGCTGCCCCTCCTGGATGTCTTTTTTGGTGTACAACACATCACCTGAGGGCGTTTGGACGGTCTTTGGGAGCGGTGGAGCCTTTTGGTAAAGCTCGTATCCATAATATCCGAGAACTGAAAAAGAGATGATGACGACGCCTGCAAACGCAAGCCAGTATGTTGTGTACTTCATGTGTTTTGACTTTCTATCTTTTTTAGACCCCATACACCCAAAGATATGAGGGCTACGAGTTTGAAACATTCAAGTGCAATGTACGTTTGATGATGCCATGTCGCAGGGGGATGGGCGCCACGTATGATCTGGTCGGTTCGTGTGGCCATAGTAGGATACAACCCGTACTGTTGAGCGATGCACAGTAGGATAATGCACGCGAATACAAGGAGCATTTGCCGGCGTCGGTTCCATAGACAGTCAACGCAGATCACCAGAATAAAGATCTGTTCTATCCAATGAAGTGCCCGAAATACCAGGCGCCCAATCCCAAGTCCTATCGGTAGTGTGACGCCTGGAGCCTGGAACTTCAGAGGGGTCTCTATACAAGAAAGTCCCAAAGCCAAGCCAAACCAAATCAACAATATCGCGAGACTTAAACGTGTCATCTCACGCGCTTCAATGTCGCTTTTAAGACCGCCGCGATCGCACGACTTTTGTTCATAAAGAGCGCCGAAATTTCCTGTGAAAACAATTCCCTAGTACTCTCTTCAAAGAGTACCAACCAGTGCTCGAATAACATCAGATCAAAGGGTTCTAGCTCCATGTGTACCTTTTTTGGATTTCCCTTGTACCAACCCTCTCCACACATCACTGAACGCCAAAAACTAACCATCCTGTCGTTGTGTTGACTCCATGCCTCCTCCGACAACAACACCTCATGAAAGAGTGGACCAAGCTGCCTGTCTTCCCGAACTTTTCTGTAGAACAATGTGACCAGACGTTCGATCTCTTGATGGCCTATCGAATGACTTGAAACAGATGAATTCATCGTTGACTCCTCCCTTATATCATGTGCTGAATCCATGCTTTGACTTTAACGTGCATTCTTAATGCATCTTTTGCATGGTTAATATGTATTTAAAATGCATGTTAAAGTCAAGTTTCTTTTTTGGAGGAGTGCGTATGTCTTTGTTTTTTATGGTGTTGTTTGGGGGGGCTTAGGGGGTGGTGTTGGAGAAGTAAGCGATGACAGGGAAGTGGTCGGATGCTGCGTCTGGGAGCACTTTGGCGTAGTGGCATTTGAGGGCTTTGCTGAACATGATGTGGTCATATCGCGCCCTGAGTGTGATGTGGAAGGGGCCTTTCTTCACGGGCCAGTGCCATGTTGGGGTGGAGCGGTCGTATTGTGCGAGGGCGCTCTTCATGTGTTGTGTTCGTTTGAGCCATTTGTACGCCATCCCACCTTCATCTTCGTTGAAGTCTCCAAGCACCATCAATCGCTTGCGTTGTTTGGTGGGGATCAGCTTTTGGGTGGACTGGATGTACGATGTGAGTTCTTTTTGTCGGATTTTAGGTGTTTTAAAAAGGTATGCCGAAGCTGTTGAGAGGACGTCTCTTTTGCGGCTGAGTGGGGGACGTAGATGAAGGTTGAGCATATGGACTTTGCCGAGTGGTGTCTTGATGGAGGCGAGGAGTGAGGGGAACCAGCCTTCTTTGGGGGGCTGGAGTTGTTTGCCAAAGGTGATGGGGTACCTTGACAGAAAGCCAAGATCGCTCCCCGTTTTGGTGGCAAAGAGCATATGTGGGTGTGTCTTTTTGAAGGCTCTTTTGAGCAGCCGTTCCCAGTAAGGTGTTATCTCCTGAAGTGCGATCACGTCGGCCTTCGAGTCGAGAATCCTTTTGATCGTGAGGGCTGGGTTGACGGCACCATAGTTGACGTTCAAGGTCATGACTCGCAGAGGGGGGTTTGTGGCCTTATGGTTTGGTTTGTTCATCTTTTGGAGCAACATTTTGGGGAGCGCTTTGCTCTCTGGGCATCGAAAGGACGCGGTGTTGCGACACAGGCCTCCTGGGATCGCGAGGCTGCTTTGTGTGGACATGACGAGGGTCGTGGATATTGTGAGGAGCAGCAAACATCCACACCAAGTGTATCTTTTCAGTCTCATGGAGGGTCTCCTTTGTGTTTTTGTGGCATGATGAACATCTTTGTCAAAACGTACACAAATGAGCTGTGATGTGGTGCGAGAGCTGTCAGGGCTTTGTCAGAGTTATGTAAGCAGCGCAACGAATCCAACAGGTATGGAGTGTCGATGGAAAACAGCGATTGGTCAGCGTTTGAAGATGAAGGACAATCCTTTACGCCGAATGAAGCGCTGGAGAGGCTACGTTCCTTTTTGTACAAGAGCCGCCCAACGAAGATACACTGGCTCCAGCTCTGTCGTATCCTGTCGAAGTGGCCGGAGGATAGAGCGAGTCTCCTGACGGCGATTCAATACATTCGCGCACACACCAGCGAGTGGCCTGCGTCCATTCGTACCGTACCTGTGGAGTGGTTTCGCGCAGCTGAGGAGCAGCCACCTTATCCGGTGGAACCTGTTGTACATCAGGTCCGGTTTGAGCTGATCAAAGCCTTCGCGTCGCTTGGTTGTGATCCTGCGTCGGTGTTTGTGCGGGAGTGTCTTGGTGAGCTTCCTAGCCCCGAATTGTCGACATGGCCACATCATGGTTGGGTTGAGATCCCTTATCCGGCTGTAGAGGCACCTGTTGAGAAGGAGGTGAATGCGCACCGGACGACGGTGATGGCGATGAGTGTCGCGTCTGAAGCTGGAAGGCTCGCGACGGTTGACTTTGACGGTCACTGGGCGATTTGGGATGAACAATCGATGGCGCTCTTACATCATGGTGGTGTAGGGGGGTGCGGTCGAGGGATCTCCATCTCACCGGATGGTACATTGATCGTCGTGAAGACACAGCCAAGTGGTGTCTCTGTGGATGATTCGTATTCGTTGATCGACTGCGCATCTGGTGAAGTCCTCACCGTTATAAACGGCATGTTCAGCGCGGATGTCAGTTGGGTTGGGGAGTATATTGTCTTGGCGAGTGGGTTGTTGCTTGCGGTCTTGCAGAGAGATGGGACACAGGTCGATGTGTTGTCACTGGGTAGGCACTCCATACGCAAGGTTATTCCAGCACATGGACCGGGGGCGTGGGTTCTTGAAGAAGGGGCATTGACCTACGTGGAGGCGCTGACAGGGGCGGAGATGATGTTTTTGTCCGGCCTGGATCAGGCGCGCTGTCCATCTGCTGGCTGGGAGTCTGGTCATTTTTCGAGGCCGAAGGAGAGTCCATTGTCCCCACTGGGGAGGATGTTACTTGGAGAAGTGGACGACCGTTATTTGGTCGTCAGGGAGCTTGCGACAGGTGCATCCTTGCTCTCGTTTCGACCTGTGCGTGAGGAGTGGCCGGAGATTGTGTGGGTGATGGGATCATTTTCTCGTGATGAAGAGTGTTTGTTGGTGTCGTTCATGCACATTATGGCGGAGCAGTGTACGTATTTTCTGTACCATCGAACAAAAGGTCTACTGCCTGTTCGTATCTCTGTGGAGGGTGAGTGGGTAAGCCATTCCTTTGGTGTTTTCTCTTCAAATGGGGATAGTGTGTTTGTGACAGAAGGTCCGGTGATCAAGAAAATCCATCTGTGATGACATCTACATGGAGGCAGGTCTTGTTGTGAGACAGCCTTAGTCGGTTTTGTGTTTGTAGCTGATCTCGATATGTGCGGTGTTTTTTGGGAATTGCTGTGCGTTTCCGCTGAGGGCGATACGAGGGCGGCTATGTTTTTCATTGGGTGGGAGATAGACCCAGCCATTGCCACGACATCGTTTCTCTTGTTGGTCACAGATCCTGTTGTCTTCACAGTGTTTGTTTTTCTGACAGTTGTTGCTGTTGACGGGAAACTCTGCGCGAGGGATCGTTGTGTAGTTCTCTTGTCTGTCTGCGAGTCTGACCGTGATCTCGGGCTCATCGCCTGTTGGTTGTTTGCTGAGCACGAAGAAGCGCACGGAGTCGGTGATCTCTTCGGCAAAACTCTCAAATGCTCGGTTGTATTGGTTCTCCTGGCAAAAGGAGAACCAGTGTTCAGCTTCGCCAAAGGTGTTGATCAGATCCAGGTAGCGGTATCCTGGTGCGGCTTTGAGTGTTTGGTATGTACAGCCTCCACAGCGTCGTTTGTTGGGGCTGACATAGTAGCATTGTTCATAGCCAATGTCGTTGGGGTCGCCGAGTAGTCCGTTGACAAGGATCTGGTGACCATCTTGTTCGAGTTGTTTGAGGTAGTCGATGTAGCGTTGGGTGGAGTGGAGGTGCTGCATTTGTCCGGGGATGGGCTGGCCATCTTGATCGAGCTTGTCCGTACCTTCTTGGTCTTTGAGATTGCGACGAGCTGGCAAGTGACAGAGTGTGTGGAGATCATCGGGGGAGAGGGAAGCAGGAGGTGTGAGCTTCCCGTTATGAGAGCAGTCATTTTCACGGCTGATGAAGATAATGGAGACCAACGAACGTTTGCGCAGGAGGATTTGTCCTGTTGGGTTGTTTTGTGTGGAGAGGATGTCTCGAAGCGCTTCAAGGCTTCTGTTTGTAAAGTGTGTGGGACGTGTCTCAAGGCTGAATTGTTGTTGAAAGATGTGCAAGAATGACATCTCAAGTGCATCCAGCGAGAGCTGTGGAGAGGTCAGAGAGGATGGGAGCGATGTGGATGTTGGTTGTTTGAAGGCCGCAAATGGATCGACTGTGGGGAGCTTTGTGTGAAGAGGGAGCGTCGAAGTGTTGGTGTAAAGGGGACGCCAAAGATGTGTGTGTTCGGTCTCTTTCCACTTGAGCGCGTCGTGTAAGAACCCCACCTGTAAATTTCCGATCCCTCTTTTGGACAGCTCTTGGATAAGAGTCCAACCACCCTTCGCGAGGGCACGACCGGAGGATTTATTGATACCATAACGATCGGAGATGAAGAGGATGTCGACTTTTCTCTCGGAGGGGAGCGCAAAACGTTCGGTCAATCGAGTGGGTTGGTTGCTGATGGAGTCATTTTGGGAGTCGATACAGCTGCCGAGGTGGCAGGTCTTGTTGGCGTCAAAACAATCGGCATTGACGCGACATTCGTAATCCCATAGTTCACATCCCATAAACAGACACGCGACCATACAGAGTAATGTGTACACAAAGAGGTGTGTGTATCTTTCGTACTTTGTGGTCTGTGAATCCTTGATCATCATTGCGCTCTCACTTGTATCGCGTCTACTTAAGAACAGGTTCGATTGCATGTTCGGCAAAGTCAATGGGAGAGGTTCTTTTGTGTGCCGAGGGGGACTGCTCGATCGTCGGTGTGCTGAATGGTTTGTACGACATACGACAACAGGCCCAACAAGGTAAACACCACAGGTGGGCGTCATGTGACAAAAAGATTTTCTTTTTTTGGGGAGGTGTTGAAGAGAAAAACCTGTATTTTCTAGATTCAGGTCTTAGAGAGGGGGCTGTAGTGTGACAAAACGATAGCCTCGTTCTTTGATGCGTGTGATGAGCTTCGGAAGCGCTGCTCTCGACGCTCTTCGAGAGGGCATCATGACATGTAGCAGGATAATGCTCCCTGGGCGTAATCGTTTGAGGATATGCTCGACGATTTTTTCGGATGAACGGGATACTGCAGCATATGTTTCGGGCTCAATATCCCACATGATCGTGCGTTTCTTTTGTCTGTAGAGCAGCCAGGGGAGGACGAAGAGTTTTTTGCCGTAGGGAGGACGAAAGTCGATGGGGCCTTTGTATCCAGCCGCACGAATAGCCTTGTCCGTCTCTGAGATCTCATATCTGACAAAAGATGGGGACTTGAGGACCATACGCTTATGCGAAAATGAATGGTTCCCTACAGCATGACCGTGCCTCACGATCGATTTCAACGCCTCTTGGTATGTTTTGGCGGATTTTCCTGTGACAAAGAACGTCGCTTTGACATTGTGTTTGTCCAAGAGAGAGAGGATTGGCTTGGTGTAGGCGGGATGTGGACCATCATCGAAGGTCAACGCGACGACCTTCTGTGATGTGTTGAGTCGGTACACAAGCTCTCCAAAGAGCTGAAAGGTTCTGGATTTGGCGATGAACCATGCACCGATGCATGCGAGCAAGAGCGCACTACAGACCAGCCATACATATCGTTTCTTTTTCTTTTTCAAGTTCTTCCTCTTTGTTGTGAGTGCGGGAGGGGGTGAGTACTCGATCTTGATGAAGGGGTTGTGAAGATATGATGAGTCGTGTGAGAAATGTGTGTTTTCTGAAGAGACGGAGGGGTCACTTTCTTCGCTCTTAGGAATTGTCTGGCTTTGCGCGTATCTTCCCTTTAGAAAAGGCATTTTTCTTCTTTGGGAGGTTGTCTTGAGGGCACGAGGCATGTACGATGGGATGGTGTTCTCTTGTGCCTCTAAAAGTTATAGGTGCGACGGGTCTTTCTTGAGATCGGTTGACCAAACACCTCCCACGCCGAAGGAATGAAGTGATGTCTCTTCCTCTTTCTTTAAAGATGCTTCCCATTTGTCTGGTGGCTTTTGCACTGTTTGTACAATGCCAACCCACTGTCCCCCTCGAACGAAAGCAGTCTCTCTTGAGACAAACCGCTGTTGGTCCTTCCAATCAGTTCCTTGTGACCCCTCGCTGGTCTCCTGATGGTCAGCGGCTGCTCGCGTCAGGCTATCACGGGAAGGGGCTCTTTGTTGTCGACAGAAAGACCTCTGTTGCGCGGGAGTGGTTGCCCAACTTTGTTGGGCGCGCTCGTTGGCGTGGTGATCATGCGATCGAGCTCTTTGTGTTCTCCAGTGCGAACCAGGCGACGTCACCTCACACGCTGCTCGATCTCAAGACGGGACAGGTCCGAGACAGTAAGCCAACCCTCAGACAGTGGGTCTCGCCAGAGGATCACCTTTTGTATGAACAACTTTGGGAGCGTGATGGGCGAAAGATCAGCTACCAGTGGTTTCAGCAGCTGCTCCAGATCAAAGTCGGTGATGAAGTCCTGATGAAGCAACAGGGGGTGTGGGGAGTGAGTGTCTCTCCTGATGGCCGTATGGTCGCGTTTAGCACGGGGCTACTTGCGCGGGGACAGCTCCACGTTCACGACGGCAAGACGATACACGATCTGGGAGCTGGTATTCATCCCACGTGGTCGCCAGATGGTCGATGGCTCATCTATTCTCGACCAAAAGCCAGTGACAACGAGACCTCAGCGTCCGACCTCAGGAAAGGGCAGCTCGAATTGATAGGTGCAGATCTTTACGCAGTGCAGCTACCTGAAAAGCGTTTTGTTCCACTCACAGAAACACCCCATCAATTTGAGCTGGAGCCTGCCGTCTCTCCTGACGGTAATCACATCGCGTGTGCGGACTGGAAAAGTGGAAGACTGCTCCTTTTGCCATTTGGTATCGGAGGAAAACGATGAGCACCTGTATTCGTTCTTGCGTGAAGATCTCTGTTTTTGTCTGCTTGTTTTGGTGTGTTCCTTTCCTCGCAAAAAGCTACGCAGCGACCTCATGTGGCGGGAAGACAAACAAAACGTCTTATTGTGGTCGAAGTAACTTCTGTATTTGTTGTACCAGTCGGAGTTGCAGTGGTGGGGGCAATTGTGTCTGGTGGGCGTGGGAAGCTGCCTGCCGCAATTGGAAATTTGCTTTCGCAACGTGTAACAACGCGCACCGTTGGAATGAGCAGGCTAGGAGCCGAAACATCCCCACCGGTAACAGCCCCCGGGATAGCTCTGTGTTTGTCTGTGAAAATGGTGGTAGCTGTAGCTATAAGTACGGACACGTCGGCTGGGTCGTCAAGGCTCATGCCAACGGTTCATTTTCGACGACCGAGCAATCTTGCTCGACCTACTGTGGGACGAGCTCCAAGACACGCCCCAAAGGTTACGCGACGGGAGGGTTTATTTACAACCCCAAAGCTCCCCAACTCAAGGCGTCATTTGTGAGCCAGTCAACGAGCGCTGGAGGAGCCTCTGGAGGGGCCCAACACTCCCTTTGTCCGGGGCAGTCATTCACCTTCTCGTTTAAGCTCAAAAACACAGGGAATGTCAACTGGATCGATAATGGAAAGTACACAACTGGAAATGCGGTCCGGTTGGGTTTTCGTAGTGGTGAAAAGTTTCAGGGTGCCGATAGAATCAGCGTCAAGTCGACGAGCAATACGCAGGTGAAGCCGGGCGAGTCCGTGGCCTTCAATATACAGGGAACCGCTCCGACAAAGGGAGGTGTGTACAAATCAGAGTGGCAACTCGTGAGCGAAAAAGTGGCCTGGTTTGGTCCCAAGGTCTGGTTGTCCTTTCACGTCACCTCAACACCGCCGGGACTCGGTGACAACTGCAATCTCTCAGGCCAATCCCCCGGATGTGAGAAGGGGACCAAGCAGTGCACTGCGAAGGGTGTCACTTGCGTTGGTGTCGGAGGCTCAGAGGAGGTCTGTGACAAGAAAGATAACGACTGTAACGGGAAAATCGACGATCTTGAGAGAAAGTGCTACCAGGGCCCCGACGGCACACAAGACCAAGGGAGCTGTAAGAGCGGTACGCAGACTTGTAAGGACGGAGAGTGGGGAGAATGTGTTGGAGAAGTCCTCCCTACCAAGGAGATCTGTGGTAACGAACTCGATGACAACTGCGACGGACAGGTCGACGAACAATGCCCCACCTGTGAAGACAAAGACAAGGATGGATACCGCGCTGGAGCTGCGTGTACCGGCGAACAAGATTGTGATGACAACGATCCCAATGTTTATCCTGGTGCACCTGAGATCTGTGGCAACGCCAAGGACGACGACTGTCGGGGGGGTGATAACCCCTGCAATACAGGGCAACAAAAGCCGATTGGTACGACAGGTTGCGTCCAGAACGCCGACTGTCAGACGTCTTATTGTGGTCAGGTTGGAACGATCGCACGCTGTACAAAACATTGTATGAGCGACAGCGACTGTCCCAACAATTTGATGTGTATGAACCAGATGTGTTGGCCTTACCAGAAGACTTCTTCGGGAGCAACGGTTACATTGGAGCCTTGTGATCCTGCGAAGTGCGAAAAAGGAAGCGTCTGTGTCGATAACGAATGCACAAAGATGAAAGGATATGGTTGTGACTCTCTGTCCTCAACCTTACAAACAGTCGGTCCTCTCTGGTTCCTGTTGCTCCTCCTTGTGCCCTTTGTGTTGTCTCGTCGCAAAGCAGCGATGAATGGCTGAGGAGTGTGGTGTGAAGATCTTGTTAGTTGGTGCTGGGGCTGTGGGGCAAGTCTTTGGTCGACATCTACAAAAAGGAGGCGCAGAGGTCAGCTTTTACGTGCGCGAAAAATACGCAGAGGAGGCTCGTGGAGGATTCACGATGTATGCCTGGAATGAGCATCGCGATGCGCTAAAACATCCTTTGCGGTTTGAGGGATTTGGTGTCCTGACGACCCTTGAGGAGGTCGCTTCGACGACGTGGGATCAGGTCTACCTATGTGTCTCTTCGACGGCGCTTCGGGCTGGATGGCTCGGTGACTTTGTGGCGCAGTTGGGAGCCGCGACGCTTGTGTGTCTTCAGCCTGGTATGCACGACAAAGCCTATCTTTTGCAGTATATCTCCGAAGAGCGTGTGGTGATGGGGACAATTGGCTTCAACAGCTATTATGCGCCAATGCCCGGAGAAGAGGTCGAAGAAGAAGGCGTCGCCTATTGGTTCCCGTTCTTCTCACCCTCGCCGTTCTCTGGAAGCGAGCGAGTACGTTTACAAGGGGTGTTGCGTGCGTTGCGTGCGGGGAAGCTTCCTTGTATGAAGATGAGAGATGTTGTCGAAGGCTCCGTATACATTTCGGCTGTGTTGATGTTTGTGGTGACTGCGCTTGAGTGTCATGAGTGGTCCTTCAGCAAGCTCTCTAAGAGCCCCTTGTTGCGCGACATTCCAAAGGCTTCTTTTGAGGTGTTTGCGGTGCTTTCAAAGACATATCGACCTCCTGCGCCGTTGTGGTTGGTGAAGTTGGTGTTGCGTCCTTTTGCCTTGCGCTTCGGGTTATGGCTCGCGCCGCGCTTGATTCCATTTGATATTGAACAATTTTTCCGCGCACATTTCGAGAAGGTGGGAGATCAAACGGAGCTGTATCTTCTGGAGTATCTCGACGCTGGTGGTGAGCATCAGACCAAGACAGTTGCGGATTGGCTGTCTCGACTTCGTCAGTGTCGGGGCTGATGGGACCGTTCGCTTCGAGTGTAATGTAACCACATCCCTGGGGATTCTGTGATTGTGTAATGATGTGTGATGTTGCAGGCTTCGATGATCTTGTATAGGTGTGCCTCCATCGTAGCCCTGGAACCAGATTCTCCGATGGATCGTATGGTTTGGTGTTCACCTTGTTGTTCTTTGGGGGGAAGGTGAAGGAACATCGACCAGTCATCCATATCTTGTCCAGCCATATGTGTTGCCTGTCCAGCCGATAAAGAGAAGGATTGGATGTCTTCGAGTGGGAGTTGAAACAGACATATTGCGTAGGCTGGTGGACCCGCGTACAGAGAGAATGTTTGTTGTGCCGAGTCTATACACACGTATCGTGGTGGGATAAAGGGGAGCAAGAGGTCGCGAACGGTCTGATACACGCCTCGTTCGAGGATATGAGCGGAGAGAGGGAGTAAAAGGACCATCAGCCATAAGATGTTGGGGAGGATGCTCCAGAGACCTGTCTTGTGCCAGCTCAGAAGATTGTAAATCGCCAACCAGGTGATGAGGATCGCCACACATAACAACACCGCGGAAAAGATGAGCGCACCATAACTGATGCCCTGTACACGTATGTATTGTGGTTGTGTATTTGTGATCGATTGTCTCAATGGTGGGGTTGGTGTTGTCACTTTGTCTGGGTTCCTTTGCTCTTTCGAAGGCGGTTGGGATGCCATTGATGGGGTACTTCTTTCGGATTGTTTGGGTGATGATTGATGATACAAGTGGCGTTTGACCGCCAAGTGCAAATGAGCGTACGAAGAATGGAATGTCTCTATTGGGGGTTCGTTTTTGCACATTTTGTGCCTTAAGTGGTCTTATCTGTCTTTGTCCCTTTGTGCTATGATGTCGCGAAGAGAACGTGGACAGAGCTTGTAGGAGTTGTAGATGGATTGGTTTACACTGATCGGTGTGTTTCTCGGATTTATGGGGGTGATGTACATCTCTATCTTTGTGCATGAGTTTGGGCATGCGGTGCTTGGTCGTTTGGTTGGGGGGACTGTGACGTCGTTTGGTGTTGGCTTTGGCAAACCTTATTTGACGATGAATTGGGGAGAAACGAGGGTCTATTTGTGTCGCGCGCGTCCTTTTGGTGGGCTGACGTATGTGGTGTTTCCAGAACTTTTTTCACCACTTCGCAAGACGATTTGGATGTACGCGGGGGGATTTGTATGTAACCTGTTTGTCGCGTTACTTGCGGCTGGATGTGCGTTCTTTTATGCTGGTTTGGTTGCGTATTGGTGTTGGATTGTGGCGCTGGTGAATGTGTTGCTCTTTTTGGGGTCGGCGTTTCCCTATCGTGGATTTATGGGGGACGCGCCTGTGATGTCGGATGGTGCGTTGATTTGGATGTTGTGGTCGCAAAAGGAGTACGACCTGCTGCCTTCGAGTCAGCTTACACAGAGCGAAGTGCTAGGGGGATTGTTCGAAGAGGTCGGTGACCGTAGAGGACGGGAGATGCTCAGGCTCATGGGGATCGCGTCGTGGTTACAACTACAAGTGCCCGAAGAGGCGCAGGCTCTCTCCGCATCTATGGATGAGAAGATCCTCCAAAAACTCCCCATCATGGAGAGTTTTTCCTACCTCTTACGTGGGATGGTCGAGACGGAGAGACAACAGTGTGAAGAGGCGATGGAGTCGTTCTCGAAAGCCCGCTTGCTTTTGGAGAAGCTCGGTGATGAAGGAGGGCTCTTTTTATGTCGTTTGAGTGTGCTCGAATGTGACATCGCACAGGGGCAATATGAAGACGCAAAGCGCGAGCTAGCGCGTCTCGAAGAGGCACCCATTCGTCAGCAATTCAGGCGCCTTGAGCTGGCTTGGCACGTCGCGCGACTCTCGCTCGCGTATGCCACACAAGACGAAGCCTCTATTCTCGAAGCATCCGAAGCGTACAGGCAACAACAAGCGCTTTATAAGATGCCGTCGTTCGATTTTAATGTGCTCCTGTTACGCGCTCGCTACGCAGAGGAGACCGCTGATAAGGAGGCGTTGGAAGAGGTCATGTTGGCGCTCGTCGCGAACCTTGAGCGCTTGTTACGTGGATTCCAACTTCCGGCCCATCAGGAGACGTTTTTGCAGGCACACCGCGCTCGGCTGATGCGGGCGAAGGAAGTTGTGGAGGCGATGGAGGGGAACGAGGACGCGAGGCTGGAAGCACTAGACAGTATCGACAGGATGGTGTCTTGGGAAGCGCTGACGCCAGAGGAGCGAATGGGGATGCGTTTACGACCACAGAAGACTTTCCGACAGAAGCTCAAAAGATACATGCTGTTTGCGCTCATATGGTGCATCTGGGTTGCCATCTGGATTGTCATCCAGGTTTGGACTTCGCTGTGACAGCTCCGATGACTGTAAACTGCTCCGTCCCTGGACGGAGCTACGCTCGTGTGTACATACGGTGAGCGAGCGCGGGCACTTCGTGTGTATACATTTTGTATGGAGCTGTGGCTCCATTTGCAGCGACAGGATCGTGTGAGGGGCGTGCAAGAAATCTTACGGACACTCGCCGCGAAGCGGTGAGTGGGTGTTGTGTGCACGATCTGTCTGGTTTTCCTCAGAAATCTTCTAGCCAATCTTCTTTTGGTTGTGCTACATTTAATGTGTCTTTTTGGAATGGTTTCCAGGATGGTTGTCTTCCTGGTGTTTGTTTATTTGTGGAATTGAGGCAGAGATCATGTTTTTTTGGAGCAAACGACTGGCTTTGTTGTGTGTATTGATTGTCCTCGCCATTGGAGCGTGTTCGTCCAACGGTGAGCTCTGTACAGAGGACTCGGATTGTAAAGAGGCGCAGCACTACTGCAAAGTTGTAGAGGGCAAGTGTGTTCAGGACTGCAAGCTTCCCATTGACTGCAAGGTCGACGAAAATTGCTCCGATACAGGACGCTGTGTCCCCAAAATCGGCACCTGCCAACTCAACGCTGAGAGGCGCTGTGTGGGGGGCAAGATGAGGTGGTATGACAGCTGTGGTTTTCAGCAGGATATCGCCGAAGACTGTGGGGCTGATGGTTGCGATGATACAGGCTGTAAACGTCCCGCCATTCAGTGCGGTGATGGCTCCTGTCAGGTCGGTGAAGACTGTGTCTCTTGTGCACAAGACTGTCCTTGTCAGGGGGGCAAAACGTGTGACGCTGCCACCGCAAAGTGTCTGGACGCCAACGCCAACTGTGGTAACGGAACATGTGACACTGCCCAAGGTGAGAGCTGCGCGAGCTGTCCTGCCGATTGTAAGTGTGCCGCCGATCAGATCTGTGATGCCCAGACGTCTTCTTGTGTCGCCTCCACAAAACTGTGTGGTAACGGTACCTGTGATGCCGCGAAAGGCGAAAACTGTTCTTCTTGCCCCGGTGATTGTAAGTGCGCTACAGGGCAAGGGTGTGACAATGGACAGTGTAAAGTTCTCTGTGGCAACGGTGTCTGCGAGCGTAGCAAAAACGAAAATTGCTCGACTTGTGCATCCGATTGTAAGTGCAACACCGGCGAAAAGTGTGACGCTGGACAGTGCAAGCCTGACCTTCGCTGTGGTGATGGCAATTGTGACGACAGTCAGGGCGAAAACTGCCAAACATGTGCACAAGATTGTAAGTGCAACAGTGGTCAACAGTGTTCCAACGGTCTGTGTGTTGTGAGCTGCGGTAACGGCCAATGTCAGGCCAGCCTCAACGAAAATTGCTCAACGTGTCCACAAGATTGTAAATGCACGAGTAACCAAAACTGCAGCAGTGGTCAGTGCAAAACGTGTGTCTGTAAACCAGGAGACCGTCGATGTAGCGGAAACAGTATCCAACAGTGCAATGCAAACTGTCTGGGATACTCCACCATCCAATCCTGTAGTGGTAGCCAACAGTGTAAAAATGGTTCTTGTCAGGCGAGTTGTGGGAATGGCTCTTGTGATGCCGGTGAGAACTGCAACACGTGTGCACAAGATTGTAAGTGCAGTAGCAACCAGTACTGCAACGCAGGAAGCTGCCAGAGTTGCACCTGTACGCCTGGCTCTCGACGCTGTTTTGGTGGCAAAGTGCAGGAGTGTAACGTCGACTGCCGTAGCTACAAGCTGATCGAAGAGTGTAAGTCTTCGGATAACCGAACTTGTAACTCGGTCACCAAAAAATGCCAATGTAAGACTGTCGCTGGATGTAGCTCCTCAACCTACTTCGATTATCGCTGTGTTTCTGCCAACAAGACGGATCGTGAGTATTGCTCAAAGAACGGATTTGGCTGCTACTATTGGAGAAAGAGTACACTACCTTGTACCAACGGGGAGAAGTGTGTGAAGGGTGACTGCTGTGTGTGTACACCTGGAGAGAAGAGGTGTTCAGGTCGTGATCTGCAAGAGTGTAAATCGACTTGTGATGGTTGGACGACACTTGAGACTTGTGAGCTCGCCAACAGCCAATATTGTAGTACATTGTACAAGTCATGTCGTTGCTCCTTCTCGACGTGTTCATCGAGCACATACGCTGACTATCGCTGCTCCTCAACTGGAGTGAGGGAGTTTTGTTCAAAGAACTCCAAGGGATGCTATCGCTGGGTGGAGAGCGCATTCCCCTGTGAGGCGACGGAGACTTGTGTTGGCGGTAAGTGTCAATAGTTCGATTGTAAGGACGACATCCCGCTCTTTTTCAGGTCTTTCCACAAGGTCCACTCCACAACAACCTCACCTCTCCACGCTCACTTTTTTGCATCCAACAGCCCAATACTCTTGACAAGTCTGACGAGACAAGGCATCAATAGTGCCCTTATCTAGCCCCAAGAAGGAGTCATTACATATGTCCAATTCGAATCAGAAGCCTCTGGTCTCTATCGTTATTTATACTGTCATCGGGTTGGTGGTGACGTTTGTTGCTTTCGCTGCGCTGGGTGGATTTATCTCTGTTCTCAACCCAAAGAATACCAAAAAACTCGTGCGCAAGATGGATTGTAAACGCGCGTATGGCGTCCTGAAGAAGGACAAAGCCTCCACCACGTTTAAGTGGGCCAAAAAATACATGACCACAGCAGAGACTTCGTTTGTTGCCTGCATGGCCAAAGGAAAGCTCGCGCCCAAAAAGATGTCCGCACCTCTTCCAAAAGACTTGCAGCAAGTCAACAAAAAAGACGCGGACAAAAAGGCCGAGAAGAAAGTCGAAAAAGCAACAGACACCAAGGCTGCTGCCAACAAAGACGAAAAGAAAGTCGAAAAGGCTGCCGACACGAAAACAGCAGACAACAAAGACGAAAAGAAAGTTGAAAAAGCGGCAGACAAAAAAGGCGAGAAAAAAGCCGACGCTCCTGCAAAACGCGACGTGAAAAAAGCACCTGTGAAGCGAGCGGTTGCGAAGAAAGCACCTTCCAAACGCGATGTGAAAAAGGCCAGCATGACCCCCAAACAACGCGAAGCAAAGTGTGCTCGTGCCAAAAAAGCCGCGTTCATGGCTGCTTGCGTCAAAGACATGAAGTGAACCTGCTCACCCCGCAAGGAATGAACTTCTACAATCCCCACTTGAACACCTCTTCTTTTCCCTCAGAACCAACCTGATCTTTTCCCTCAGAACCAACCTGATCGTTTCGTTCTCTACAACTTCTTTTGCCGCCCAAGTCCACACAAATGTCCGCTTTGCTCGATACCAAAGGACCTGTGTTGTAAGGGGAGACGTTTCGATTGTATCGAGTGTTTCAATTGAAGTTTGTGTGTCAGGTAGGAGGCGACGTCTCTATGAGGTGAGATGTCTTTGGATGCTACAGGGATGAGAAGGAAGAGGCGGTGGGATGCGGGGGGCGGAAGGAGCACTACATAAGCGTGGGGACACGAAGGAGCGTAAGGACAGCTTTGACGATCCCGATGAGACCTTCACCTGCGACCATACCCGACGCGACCGCGAAGCTGAGTCTGTCACAGCTGTCGGAGTCTGCGCGTTTCCAGACGACGAGGATCATCGCACCGATGAAGATGACGATGGAGTAGTACGCGGGGATGATGAACGCGATACCAATGGCCAGACCACTTGGTACGTAAGGCTTGAGTACAGGGACTTTACGTAGGATGGGGATGAGCGCACCGACGATGAGACCGACGATGATCGCGTAAATAGCCATTGGTGGGAGCGCGGAGGTTCCTTTGGCGAGGAGCTCTGCGACGGCTTTCCAGGCTTTCGCGGCAGGCGCGGGAAGTTTTTCACCACCGAGCTTGTAAGCGCTTGTGACGAGGTAGTAGACGGGGATACAGAAGAAGACACCAGACGCGATCCCGATGAGCTGTGAGATAAACTGCTTGCGTGGAGACGCGCCGAGCATCCAGCCCGTCTTCAGGTCTTGCATCATGTCGGCTGCTTGGGAAGCACCTGCAGCTGTGACTGCGGCGGCCATCAAGTTGGTCGAGGTGCTACCTGGCGCGAGACCACCGTAGGCGAGCTGCGTCACTTTTCCCATACCGCCGATGGGGTTGATGTCTGTTTCACCTGTGGAGCGCGTCGCAACCATCGCGAGGACTGCAGAGAGCGCGATCGCGATAATACCGAGGTGATAAGGAATTTTAAACAGGTAATTGGCGACGAAGATCGTGAACACAGAGGAGACCGCGAGACCACCCATCCACCAACTGTTGGGGATTTGTTCGTTGGCTGGGATCAGATCTTTGACGTTATCACTCGTTTTGGCAGGCAAGAACGTACGGATAAATGTTTTCCAGGAGAGGAGCAGAGAGGTGAGCGCCTCGGAGACCATGATGGCGACACCGGGCCACAGCAACCAGCCACGTGCACCTGTCTTGAGGCTCATCGTGGGACCTGATGCCCAGCCGATGTTTTGTACGATTGGACCGACGATCCCCCACGCGATGATCGCGCCGATCAGCAGCGAGGTCCCGACACGGGGTCCAATCAGGATCCCTGCACCCATCAACATGGGCCCAAGATACAGCTTGAATGTCCACGCAGCAGCGATACTGAGCAGGCTGATATTGAGCGCCTTGATAGGAGGCATCTCCAGTTGTGGGATAAAGTACGTCGCGAGCGTAAACGCACCTGCAAACAAGCCCGCTCTAAGCAACGCGCTGGATTTGGCGACGGCTTCTTCAGCCTCCGCGTTCATCGCCATAATCGTCTCAGCTGTCGCGGTCCCTGTGGGGAAGCGAAGTTTTTCGACGACAACCATCTGACGACGCAGTGGGACCGCAAAGAAGACACCCAGATATGCGACACTCAACGCCCACAAAAACAACCCGTACCAGGGCAGATTGTAGCCAAGCATGTTCATCGCTGGGATGGCCGCGAGCAAACCTGCTGCGGAGGCCATCGAACCAGCACCCGAACCTGAGGTCTGTGTGATGTTTGTTTCAAGGGGAGAGAGTTTTTGATTCATAACCGAGAAGGCCGAGTATCCAAGGATCGCGGCGATCAATGAACCGCCGAATCCCCAACCGATCTTCAAACCCATATAGATATTCATACACGAGACGAGTCCACCAAGCAGACAACCTGCGACAACCGCACGGACTGTAAGCTGGGCTTCGCCTGGTTGGGGGGCATATACCTGACCCTCTTCCAGTGCGGGGGCACCTGTCTCGGATGCGTTCGCTTTAACTTCAGCATCAGCCTTTTGTTCTACCATTCAATCCTCCAGAATGTTTCTTTATTTCCGGGCAAAAACGCTGGAAAATTATCACATCCCCTCTCGAATTGCAATCCAATCCTCTCGACAATTGGAAACCCTCAGTACATGGATTGAAAAGCGACTTCTTTGTGGCCACATCACACGCCGATATCACACACTCTCCAAAATTATGGTAGGCTTGCAGCGTGGTCTCTACACACACCAAACATGGATATATAGCTCTTCGCTCCTATCAAACAAAAAAGGTTTTTGTTGATGAATCGATACACATGGATTGTACTCTCCTTTGTATTTCTTGGTCTCCAACACTGTACACCACCTTCCCAAGATGAACCCAACCAAGAAACGACACCGCAAGAGCAAGTCGTCGAGCGAGAAGTTGTCTCTATCGAAGCCCGAAAGGAGGTGGAGAATGAGCCACCGAAGGAGACGGGGGATGAGCCTCCGAAGGAGTCTAATGAAAAGAAACAAGAGCCACAGGCTCACGACGCAGGTGAGCCACTCCAGCCTGAACCCGTCAAAGACACGCGAGACGCTTCACGCCCTGATATTCCCGAACAAGCAGATGATGATATTCCCGAAGGACAGGAAGGGGTCCCTGAGATGACGTCTCCTGAGCAGACGAAGGACACCGGTCCTGTCGATCCATGTCTCTCTTCTCCTTATAAGCAGACCTTCGACAATGACACTGTCTCTGTCTCCTGTACCTCCAACAGCAACGGGACAAGGGCGTACACGCTCTCGACAACTCACTCTCTGCGAGACAACGATCCGGCGAGCAAGCAGGTCCAGTTTACCGAGCGCAATAACACACCCAGCCTGATCTTGCGCTCCGGGAATGTGATGTTTGACGCGCTCTTTGCGATGGCGATCGAGGAGACATGGCAGAACAGTGTTTCAGCCGTACAGGACGGAAGCTTCAACAACAATCAACCTGTGACATGTGCGTGCTATCAAACTGGCGCAAAGTGGACGTGGGCCTGGACCCGTGACACTGCGTATGCGATTGATCTAGCCTTCGCTTCGTTTGATCCACAACGCTCTGTCGATACGTTATTGTTCAAGATCTCACCGCGCAAAGCCAGCGCAGGTGGGCAGGACACACAGATCGTCCAGGATACGGGGACGGGTGGAAGTTGGCCTGTATCGAGCGATCGGGTTGTGTGGGCTTTGGGGGCGCGGCGTGTCGCGCAGATGCTCGCGCAGTCCGATCGACAGAGCTTTGTGCAAAAGGCGTATCCGGCCTTGGCCAACACCATCGAGCTGGACCGCAAGATGATTTTCGACCCAGGGGATGGACTTTACCGAGGTGAACAGTCCTTTCTCGATTGGCGTGAACAGTCTTATCCCTCTTGGACCAAGGAGCAGCTTTGGCATATCGCGATGTCCAAAGCGCTCTCGACGAATGTCACCCATTTGATCGCCATCGAGTTGGCTGCTTCGTTCGCCAAAGACCTCGGCAAGACACAGGAAGAGACGAAGTACACGACCTGGGCGAATGCCCTTCGAAAAGCCATTCAGAATCGGTTTTACCTCCCGTCTGTAGGACTTTACAGTACGATGATCACGACGACCCTCGATCCTGCAGCGGTGTACAAGTACGATCTGCTCGGGAGTGCTTTGACGATTCTTTCGGGGATTGCGGATGTCGCGACTGCAAAGAAGGTGATCTCTGGCTATCCTCATTCGGACAAAGGACCACCGGTGATATGGCCACAGCAACCATTTATCCCGATTTATCACAACCGTGCGCTGTGGCCTTTTGTGACCGCATACTGGCTGCGGGCGGCCAAGCGTGCAGGTCATGCTGAGGCGGTCACACACAATATGCGTTCGATGATACGGGGAGCTGCGCTGAATCTCTCCAATATGGAGAACTTCGAGTTTTTACAGGGCGCCAATTACGTTCAGGATGGACAATACTCTGGGCCTGTTGTGAATTCCCGACGCCAACTCTGGTCTGTCGCTGGCTATATCTCGATGATTCAGGATGTGCTCTTTGGTTTGGAGGTCAGTGAGCAGGGGGTGCGTTTTCAGCCTTTCTTTCCGCGAGCGATACGGCAATCCTGGTTTGCACAGAGCAACGAGTTAACCCTTCGTGGTGTTGTGTACAAGGGAAAATCCTTTGATGTGACGTTGCGTTTGCCTGCCAAAGCCAGCGGCACTGCTGGAGCCTACGATGTCGATACAGTCGTGCTCAATGGCAGCGATGTCAAAGGCAAGTGGTTGACCGCTGCACAATTACAAGCACAGAACACATTGATCATCACACTCTCACAACCAGCCAATGCGACGAATGATGCTCTGACTATTGTGAAAAACAGCGCGGATTTTCGCTTGTTTTGGAGTCCTCGCGAGCCCTCCATCACGAAGATCGAGGAGGACACAAGCGGTTTGAAGTTGACGATCTCAAATAACGGTGAGCAGGGCGTGACACATGATATCTACCGCGATGGTGTGCGCGTCGCGACAGGGATCGCTGCTGGGACGTGGATCGACAAGACGGCGGCGGATGTCGCGAAGAGATCCTATTGCTACGCAGTAGACGCAGGTTTCACCTCTTCGAAGAATCGCTCTCACCACTCTCTACCGACTTGTTACTTGGGCAAGAGCGAGGTGCGTCTCAAACAGTTGAGCGCGTATCGCTTTGAAGCCAAAGGTGGGAAGTGGGGGACATCTGGCAAAGAAGAGACGTATCTTCAGTGGGGGGATGGCACGGACTCTCTAGAGGTTGCTGCCATTCGTCCTGATTGGACAGGGACATATGCACTTCAGATCTTGTATCGCAATCCCCACGGCAGCCTGACTTCGAGCATCGCTTGTGCGACAAAAAAGCTCCAAATCATCGACAACACAGACGGAAAAGTCGTGAAGGAAGGCTACGTGGTGATGCCGACAAGCCAACAGTTGTCACAGGCGCGTTCTAATGTGTTACGTGTTGATCTGCGCTCTGACCGGACATACCGTTTGAGGATTGAGAATGACAACATCGTCCACAACATGACGTACCTGGAACACTTCTCCTTGTTTACAGGTGGTCCAGGTGGGGGGACAAAGACCTTCAATCAGGTGGAGATCCAAGGGGTGCGGATGTTCCCACTGTCAGGTACAGAGACGACACGCACGACGGGGTCGCTGCTTGCGTTTAATGGGAACAATGATCTGAACAAGTACGCATCGACACAGGTGAGTACGCCGGGCGTACTGCTCGAAACGTGGGAGCGTTTTGGTCTCGATTGGGATCAGGATTGGTTGTACATTACCATCGTGAGCAAAGGTTTTGAAGCCGACCTCAAGGTCTTTACGCTCTACGTTGAGCCGGCGCAAGGCAGCTTCTCGGCGGCGACACAGAGCAAAGGGGTGACCTATCTAAACCAGACCGCGGAGCTTCCCTTTACACCGAAGTATATGTTGGGAGTACGCTTACGCGCGGACAACAGTGATGGTTTTGGTCCGTGGAATGGTGTGTGGCGGAAAGATACAAATGGATGGGTCTTACAGACACGGTGGCGAGCGGCGAAGGATTACTTTGTCGCAGGGGATAAACACACCATCTCGTACCGAGTCCATCGGGCCGAGTTGGGATGGCCACAGCGTATTCGTCTGGCTGGGCACCTAGTCAACGGGGTCGCAGCCAACGAGTGGAAGGTCACTGTCCCATCGAACCACACCCCCTGGAAAGCGTCAAATACAGGCTACTATGAGATCGTACTTGGGAGCCAAAAGGCCGTCTCTGTCTGGACGAAGAAGTGATGTTCTCAGTGTACCTGGAAACCTTGTCTTTCGTATTGCCACAAGATAGAGCCTTTTGGATGGGTCAATCGAAGACGCATGGTTCGCCAAGGACGCTTGGGGCACTCTATGATAGAGAGCGTTGCAGGGCCCTTTTTGGTCTGAACGGATAAAGATACACGTGAGCAAGAGAGTCGAAGCTTTTTGTGAAGACTTCCTTGTATGCTCTCGATCTTTGGCGTGCTGGTTGAGACTCGAAAAGGCATGAAGACTTTGAGCCATTTCATGATCTGTTCGCGTTTGGAGATGGTTTTTTTCTTTTTGTCCCAAGCCCTCACGGCCTGACGTGACAACAACCATGAGCCTCGTGTTTTCCAGTTATCATTCATCAACAAAAAGAAAGTGTTGGTTTTGTTGGGGAGCTGAAGCTCTACTTTGAGTGTGACGGTTGATTTGGTTCGTGCTGTGACTGTCTCTACAACGTGGCGGTTTTTTGTAAGAGTAGTGCCACTTATCAAGAAAGTTGCTTTGTCCCCTTTTTTCCAGGGAGGCAATGACGCACCTGAAGACAGGAACAAAGCCTTCTTGAAAGGATCGAGGATCAGAACACGTCCCATCAGAAAGTCCATGCCCACGAGCCCAAAGCGTTTAAAATCTGTATACTTTTGTGCATCTTTTTCTTGCATGATGAGTGGATTGCGTAGGTGCCAGTCGATGGGGGGCATGGAGATCTTGAGCGTAGACGTTGTGACCCAAGAAGTCGTGCTTTTCTTCCCCGCTGCAAGGGTTTTGCTCACCATCTTTTTGGGGAGTGGAGTCCCCAATCGTTCGTAGCTTTCTTTAAAAAGGGTGGTTGCTGCACCTGTGTCAAGTGTGAAGGGTCGTTCGGGTCGTTTGCCAAAAGATAGAAAGACGACAGGGTTGAGTCCGCCAAACAGCCAGGGCATGGAGACAACTGCTTTTTCTTGAAAAGAACGTGGTGAGAGGGTCAGGGAGAAGCGTTGAAAATCAATTTTGACAGCGAATGCTTCCCATGTCGTCTGTGGACTGATGATGCCACCGATGTTTCCGATGGGAAGATCGATGATTGAGACGGGGACACGGACTTGGTGTAATGAGCCCATCGTGATGTCCACCAAAGCGCGGTATGTTTTGATCAGCCCACCAGGTGAATTCACGTAGTACATTTGTTCGGGGATAAGCGGAATCCCTAACTGCTTAGCCGTTCTTGTTGTGATGACCGATGTCGACGCACCTGTGTCGATGAGCATCGGAAATGTCTTCTTTTTGTTTATCGTAACTGAAATCATTGGACTGTTACTGGCAAAGCGAAGGGGGAAGTGGTGGCTCCGTTTGCATCCTTTTGTACACGTATTTCTTGTCAGACGACTTCCCATCATCGCAGCATACGAACAAATAATTCTCTGTTTGAACTGTTGGGCTTTTGTTACTTTTCGGCGACACAGTGCGGAAAAGAGACGTTTTGTGTGGGGCACTTCATGTCCAACCATCGCAGCCAAAGCTGCTTTGAGCAGCAAGCCTGTCGGACTTTTTTGGGGGGAGACTTGTTGGATGAGTTGGGATATGTGCTTGTTGTGTTTTGTGATACGAGCCTTTGTGAGCCTTGTGCGCAAGACGTACTGCTTGTCTGTGTGTTTGCGTAAACATTTGTCCACGTTCGTTAACTGCTGTCGCGTGAATCCTGACCAGCGGATACATGTCTTGTTGGTTGTGGACTTTGACGTAGGGGGTGTGGGGCGGCTACTCTGTGCGATGGCATAAGAATTCCCAAGTGATAACAACATGCAAGACCATGTGAGAATGTTTTTCATGTTACCTCGATTCCTCTTCTCTCGTTTTCGTTTGGATAGGAGCGCAAATATACGTGCTCCCAAAGCTCAGTGAACATTACGAACAGAGCGTCTTTTTATTCTCTTTTTATTGATGGATGTTTGTGGGGGGGCGTGGTAAGGGTACGGATGTATTATTGTTTCTTTTTGTAGGAAGGTTTGTAGGTGTCGAGGCGCTTGAGGGTAGGGAGTAGAAAGTCACTGGCGTGTTTTTTGTCGGCAAAGTATACACCCACGATGTACATCGAGAAGACCTTGTTGCCCTTGCGTGCAACGAAGACATTCCCAATGGGACCGTGTTTGTTACTGATCAATCCCCAACGCGAAGAGTCACCCCACTTGAAGATTTTGTTATTGGTGGTGACTTGAGCTGATACGATCTTTATGCCGAGTCCCATACCATGCCACTGAAGGCCTTCTCCGATGATCGCGTCGCCTGTGCTCGTATGGATCACGAGCTCTGAGGAGAGAATGGGTAGCTTTTCTCCCTTCGGTTCGTATTCATAGGAGAGGGTGTACGTCTGATCCATATACTCCCATTTTTTCTTATAGTGTTCGTACGAGGGGTTGTACGTAAACGTGATAAAGGAGCGGAGGTCTTTGGCTTTGACCAAGACTGCTTTGTCCTTTGTGTCGATGATGTACTCTGACTGGGCGTAGATGGCGACGATGACCAAAGCAGAGAAGCCGGCCATCATGATGATCAAGCCAAACACAATCCAAAAGATGACCTTTTTGGATGTCCCTTTTGTCTGCGGCGAAGGTGGTTGTTGTGGTGGGATGAGCTCCGTCATATCTCTCTCCGTTTTGGCTTGTTTGCGTGCTCAGGGAGTCTTGATGAGAATCATCGAGGATTGGGTGCCCAAGGAGATCTTCAGTGAATTGTTTGAGACTGTGACGGTCTCTGTGCCGAGGACATTGCTGAGTACGTCTCCATTTTTGAGTCCCAACGCGCTGACATTGACAGTGACGGAGGTGGCATTGTTGCGGTTCATTGCGATGATCGCGGGACCACCCTTGCCAGTCCGTGTGAAGACCAACACAGAAGCGGTCGCTGTGAGTGTCGGACCGAGTGCGCCGCGTCGGAGGACTTCGTACTTTTGGCGCGCCTTGCCGAGTGTCTGCATGTAGGTGAGTGTCTCGCCTTCGAGCTTGCTGAGTTGGCTGCCAAAGCGCATCATCCGTCTGTTGTCTGGATCGCCTGCGCCTGGAAGTCCAATCTCATCGCCATAATAGATGAGAGGGATGCCTGGGAGGCTGAAGATATACGTGAAGGCGAGCTTGAGCTTCGCGTATGCCCACGACTTGGTGGAGGGGGCTTTGGGCGGAGCGGTCCAGGATTGCGCGCGGTTACTCAAAATGTCCCACACATCGCAGTAGATATCGTTGGACGCCATACTGATGAAGCGTGCGATATCGTGGTTGCCGATAAAGGTCGACATCAACGCATCCGTTCCGTAATCACTCATGATCTTGCGTGCGGCCTTATCCAGCGCGTTCATACCGATCTGTTCTTTGGCGAAGGTCTTCAGGATTTGGTAGTTGAGTGGGAAGTCGAATTGCCCCTGCACTTGGTCTTTTCCGACGTACTTTGTGATGTCCGCCGTCAAGCCCGAGAAGGTCTCACCGACCATGTAAAAAGAGATCCCTGTTTGTTCGAACTCCAGGGTCGTACGTGTCCTCATTTGTTTGATAAAGACCTGGGCGATGTGTTTGAGTGCGTCGACACGAAGGCCATCAGCGCCGATCGTCTTCACCCAATACACCATGTGGTCGAGCATCAGCTTACGGACAGCGGCATTGTTGTAATTGAGGTCCGGCAGATAGCTGACAAACCAACATGTCTCAGGAGCTTGATCCCAGCCAATATCTGCGCCGCATACTTTGGCGGGCGTGTTAAAGAACCCTTTATCTTTGTATTTTTTCCACAGGTCGGACTCTTTGTGGACGTGATTGACGGTAAAGTCGAGCAGGATACGGATGCCTTTTTTGTGGGCTTCATCGACCATCTCTTGCAGGTCTTTGAGGGTGCCAAAGTGCTCTTCGATCTTGTTGAGGTTGGCGGGCCAGTAACCGTGAAACCCACTGTATGCGGTGTTGGTCATATTGGGGAAGTTGTTCCCCATCCCACATTTATGTCCATCGGGGCGCATTCCTGGCTCGGAGTAGTCGGGATTGTCGATAGGCCATGTGATCCAGATGGCGTTGACACCGAGCTTCGTGAAGTAGTCATCCTTGATCTTGGAGGTCAAACCTTTTAAGTCGCCGCCCATATAGTTAAGGATCTGTGGTGTGTTAGGTAGGGGCTTGTCGTTGGTCGTGTCGCCATTGACAAAGCGATCGATCATCGCGAAGTAAAGGGTCACATCACGCCAATCTGTTGAGACTCCCACGTAGATCTTGAGCAACAGGATGCTGGTCTTTTCGCCGGCTTTGTCCGTCCCCTGAAGACGCAGATCGTGAATACCACTTGGGATGCTGTTGAGCTTGACGGAGACTGTGTCGCCGTTGACGGTCACACTTCCACCTGAGACGGCGACGCGATCGAGTGTAGCGAGGGATATGTTGTTGAGTCCCTTGCCCGATTGTCCAGGCGTAAATTGCAGTGTCGCTGTGAAGCTCCCGTTGCTCGTGCTGTGTTGTGTGACTTTGAGTGTTGGTTTGGGACAGTCCGGGACGTCGATGACGCTGTTTTGACCCCCAAAGCCGTCAGGAGCGCTCTTGGGGTTGGATGGATCTTTGATCCAGTTTCCATCCACGATGTATTTGTACTGGTAGGAGCCGGGTTGGAGATTCGTTTTCAATTCCCAGGTGTTTCCTGAGACATTCTTCATCGCGTATGCACCAGCTGCGACAGAATCTTTCCAGCCGTTAAAGTCTCCTGAGACGAGGACGGTCGTCGCGGCGCCTTGGTAGGTGAACGTCACATCCCCGCAGAGCTTGGCGGGAGGGCTGTCTGGTGTGCCTTGATCGGGCTCTGGAAGCTGCTCTGTTGTCTGTCCCGCGTCGGCTTGCTCTTCGTTGATGACTTCGGAGGTGTCGTGTATGTCTTCTGTCGGAACTTCTTTTCGGGGTTCGACGTTCGGTTCAGGTGGGGTGTGTCGCTCTGTGGGTTTGGGTTCTGGGCGAGAGGTGTTTCCTTCGTCGGGATTTGTCGTGGCTTCTTTGGTCTTTTCTTTTGTCCCATTGTCAGGCAAGACGGGATCGCAGGCGAGCTGTCCGAAGCCAAAGCACAACGCCAACAAGACGACGTGAAAGAGATGAGCAGACCACCCGATCGAAATAGAAGATTGTGTTCGTGTTGTCATGTCGATCATTCCGAAGCAATTGCCTTCTATCTAGAAGGACAATGAATACAATATACGAAGTGTTTATCTCTGTTGTATTGGGAGTATATCATCAATGGGTTTGGGTTGCGTGAGTCCCGTGACTGGAAATGCTCTTGAAAGTCCCGCTCGTGGGGCAGCATGGAACCCTCGTTTTTTCTTGCGAGAGGGCCACCCCCAAGCGTACATCAAGCCTGATATCGCAAGGGCAACGCCGCCAGCGCCGAGCAGGAATATAGACGCGGACTGTAGCTCTCCGGCGGAGAGGTGTTCGCGGTATGCGTCGAGCTGGTAATTGTTCTTGTCTGCGGCGTTTGCGTACATCTGCTGTGAGACCAAGACGACCACACCCCCCGCGCTGAGCAAGAGGACGCCAGTGATCAGTGGAATCCAGGGGATCGTCTTCTTTGTGGATTTGCTTTTGGCGGTTGTCCGGAGAGGAGCCTTACCTCTCTTGGTCGGAGGTCTTGTACGTGTCGTCTGTATTGGAGATGTTCGGCGTTTGGTTGGACGTGTGCGAGGGGGCGGTGTGCGTGTTGTACGAGCTTTGGGAGCTGGGAAGGGAGAGAGCTGAAGCAGGACATCTTTTTGTACGTCGAGGATACGGGCTTCTTCGAGGTGCCCAGGGCAGCGGACGACGAGCCTATAACGTCCCTGTTCGAGTTTTCCGATGAAAGGGGTGTTTCCTTTCTGGACTTCCTGTCCTTTGGTGTTTGTCAGGTGAAATGGGCATTGGGTTGGCTGTGTCGCTAAACCGAAGCTTACTTGCGCCGCCCATACGTCACCTACGCATCCACATAGACACAAGAGCACACACAGACTGTAGAGAGAGCCCCTCATTCGCTTGCTCCTTTTTCTGTGGGTGTGGATTCCTTTGTGCCACCATCCGGTGCATTCTGTTCTTGGGCAGGTTCGGGGGTCTGTTTGATACAGCGCTCGTTGATACAAGCGTAACCTTGCAGACAATGTTTGCTCGCGTCTGTGCATTTGTAACCTTCTGGGTCGAAGGGGGGAGGTTCACAGGCCGATAACATGAGCATTGTGCACAAGATGAGGAGGATGGATGTTCCTTTCCTATCGCGTCTTTTGTGAAGACAACGATACCATTGATGTCGATTCCTCATCTGTGTACCAAACCCTTTCGTGGTAAGCGCACAAGCACTATGTCGCATTTGCGTTCGGTAGGGTCGGGCCTTGTGTCCGACCAGGATGTCGTATGATGTGACATTTTTTCCGTAGGTTCGTACCTTGTGTCCGACCATTATGTTGTATGTTTATTTCGTGAGAGGACCCATTAGGCCGTTGGTTAGCCTTTTACACTCCCTGCGGTGAGACCGCTGACGAGGTATTTTTGCAAGACGTAGAACAGCGCGACGATGGGCAACGAGACGAGGATGGCACCTGCCGCGAAGTGACCCCAGTCCGTCGTATGTGCGCCGACATAACTCTGTAGCAGGACGGGGAGCGTGTACGAACTCTCCTGGTTCATGAAGGTCGCCGCGAGAATAAACTCGTTCCAGGCGGTCATAAAGGAGAAGAGCGCAGTGACAGCGATCGCGGGCTTTGAGAGCGGTAAGATGATCCGTACGAAGATCATTGTCCGAGATGCACCATCGATAATTGCGGCCTCTTCGATCTCTTTGGGGATCGTGTCGAAGTAACCTTTGAGCATCCACACGCAGAAAGGGATCGAAGTGGTCGAATACACGAGCGTTAATCCCCACAGCGAGTTGAGCAGACCGAGCTTCGCGATCAAGATGTACAGGGGGATCATCATGAGTGTCCCAGGGAACATCTGTGAGACCAAAAAGCTCATCAGCCCTGTCTCACGTCCGACAAAGTCGAAACGAGAGAAGGCATACGCCGCCGTACAGGCCAAAAAGATCCCCAAAATGGTCGTGATAAACGAGACAAAGACGGAGTTCCAAAGTTGCTGGAAGAACACACCTCTTCGTTTACCACGTTCGGTCTGTTGCTCCTCCATCTCGCGCAGCAATTTTGTCATCTTCGGTGTCGAGAGGGTTTGGGGGAGTCCCGAGAGGACTGTTTGTTTCCACTTTTGGAAGGCCTGCTTCTTGGCTTTCCCTTTCGCGTGGATGACCCCCACAAATCCTTCGCAGATCTTGTTTTGGGAGAGCCACGCTTGTTGCCCACTGTTTCTGTACTGTTGGCAGAGCAGATCCAGACAGGCATCACCAAGCCCCATCACTTCGTTGAAGTTTTGCCTCATCGCGCGGCTGTAGCACGCCCGTTGTTTGGCTTTGCCACTTTGTAGTGCGCCGAGATACTTCGTCAACGTCGATGGGATAGGGCTCAGCTCCAGGTCAAAGCTCTGTGTCGGGACCACCGCCTTCTTGAACACGAGCAGGACCGGGTAGAGCGTGATCATCGTAAAGCAGATCAATAGAACGTGTGTGAGGACACGACCAGAGATGCTCTGATACCAGGTGATCCAGGGCGCTTCGTGTTCGGCGTAGAGCTGTGTCGTACCACGTGGCCAATGAAGTAGCGCGACAGACGCTGTGAGCGTCGTCAAGAGCATCATCGGCTGTGAAGTCACGGCTCTCTCTGAGAACGCCGGCAACATCGAGAGACCGAGTAAAAAGAGCGTGCTCGCGAAGAAGCCCAACGCGAGCGTGTGGAACCATCGCCTCTTGTAAAGACCAAACAGCAAAAACAACGTGAGCAACAAGAGCAGCGAGAAGACCCTCGTGTTGGCGAGCTGTCCGGCTGAGATCGAGAAGGAGGTCGTTTTCTCATCGAGAATGCCGAGGGCTTTGAGCCAGTAAAGAACGCTCGTGTTTTTGTTCCAGAGGGAGACGACCTTGACGATGCCATTTGTGAGCGCCATCGACGCGGAGGCGATGAGATAGAGACCAAGCACGAGTCTGGTGGGCTTTTCCAGCCATCGGTCGGCGTCGAGTAGGGCCCGCCCCAGGAAGCGCTCAAGGAGCCACAGAAGTGGCGCACACAGCGCCCATATGAGCAGTCCAATGCCGATAAACACGACAAAGGCGCTCGCGTGCTGGAGCTGTGTCGCGGAGAGCAACTTGTTCCCCAACCACGTGGTCAGAAGACCGAGGAGCAAGACGTGGTATCCAGCCCTGTGCATCTTTTCACGGCCCCAAAAGACGAGCAATGTCAAAGAGGCGAAGAGCAACCACAAGCCGTAACCGTGATTGAGTCCTGTGAGGAGGGACCATCCTTGCGAGGTCGACGCGAAGCAGAGAGACATCATCTTACACACCCTCCGTAGCCCGCGTCATGCGGTTGGTGATGAGTGAATATGCGAGCAAGATCAAGAAGATGATCGTCGAATACGCCGCCGCATATCCATATCGGTCACCGCGCTTAAACGCCCAGTTGTAAGCCTCTGTGATCAAAATGTCCGTGGCACCACCGGGGTTTCCGCCGGACACTAGGTAGATGATGTTGAACATATTAAAGGTCCAGATACAGCCAAGGATAATCGCTGGAAACAGCGCCGGCTTTAGCAAGGGGAGCGTGATATAGCGGAACTTCTGCCAACCACTTGCGCCGTCGACATCTGCGGCCTCGTAGAGGTCTCCTGGGATCGATTGGAGCGCCCCGAGAGAGACGACCATCATAAAGGGGAAGCCAAGCCATGTGTTGGTCACGAGGTTCGCTGTAAAGGCGGTCGCTGCGTTGGAGAACCAACTGATACGTTCGATCCCAAGGAGCGAGAAGAGCCCAATATTGTCGAGGATCGTGTTGACCGCGCCAAATTGTTGGTGAAACATTCCCTTCCAGATCAGGGCGGTGATGTAGTTGGGAATGGCCCAAGGCAAGATCAACAGCACGCGGTAGATGGACTTCATCCTGAGCAGGGGGTTTTTGAGCAGTAACGCCAGACCCAGGCCGATGGAGACGTGGAGGAAGACGTTCAAAAAGGTCCACAAGAGGGTGATAAACAGCGTGTAGTAGAAGTTGAGCGCGTGAGGGAAGGCGTTGAGTGGATCGAAGAAGATATAGAAGAAGTTGCGCAGCCCTACCCATTCATAACGACCACCACCGAGATGCTTGAAGAAGCTCAGACCAATCCCCACAGCGAAGGGGACGAAGACGAGCACAAGCATGCCGATCATCGCGGGGCTGACGTAAGCGTAAGCTTCGCGGTGTGTATACGCTGTCCGGAAGAAGCGCTCCAGCCAGCCGAAGGCGTAAATGGTGTACAGCAGGAGCGCGAGCAGGCCGGCGATCAAGAATGGCCAGCCCAACCCTTTGATGTCGATCTTGTTGTGGATTTGTTTGCGAGCGATTGTGACCTTCGGAGCCTTCGCATTCCACTGAAAGCGCAAGGGGGTCGATGAAACAGTGACTTTCTGGAGCCACTTCTTGGAGGGGGAGGCTGTGTGTGCCACCATCTTCTGAAGGAGCTGTTGACGTGCAGTCCACGCAGCTTCATGCTTTTTCTGCATGTGGTCAATCGCGAACACATACGGATAGAAGGCTGTGGCCACGACGGCGATCAACGCAAAGCCATGCCCCCATCGGTTCCGTACGAAGAACAAAAGAAATGCCATCCCTAACGACACGAGCAACCAAGAGTAAAGCAAGGCCGCGAAGGCTGTCTTTTGACCCGACGCTGCGACCGCGAGCTGCTTGGGGACGGGCCATTGCAGGATCAACGTCGCAGGAGAGCCGCCTTTTCGAGGGAGCAAGAGGGCCGCACGAAGCTGCTCGCCCTTTTTGGTCTTGATGACTTCCAAGGAGACGTTCTTTTGTTTGCGACCCTTCAGCTCTCCACTTAGATCGTAGAGCGCCTTGTCATCGGGACTCTCTTTGTCCAGCTCGGCGCCTTGCTTGCTTTTATCGAGGTGGACGACGAAGTGGATTTTACGGAGGACAAGCCCAAACATGTTTTGGGTTTTTTCGACCAACATGACCGCGGAGGTCGGTTGCTGTGTCTTGGGAAGCTGCTTGCGCATCGCGTCGAGCCACTTGCGCGAGGTCGTAGCGTCAAGTGAACGATCGGCGGCGAGGCTTGCTTGTGCCCAGCTTCGCGTAAAGGTCGCGGCGCGCCAGCGTGCTTCGGGGAGGGGATCGTTGGCTTGTTGGCCCAAAAAGAGGGACGCAAACATCGACAGGCTACCAGCCAGCAGGGTGACCATCAGCCAGCGGAACCAGGGATAAGGCACTTTTTGCTCTGTCATGTGTGAAGATCTCAGCTAGCGGGATTGGGGTTTGGCCTTTTTCTCTTTGATGTAGGAGACGATCTTGCGCTGCGCTTCCAAGAGCGCCTTCTTCGCTGTCGATTGATTGCGAAGGATCGCGCCAAGGGCGTTGAGTGCGGGGTCCCACACCATTCTCATCTCTGGTGTATTGGCCATGGGGATGGCGGTCTTGAGCTGTGTGCGGAAGGCACTCATGATGGGGTCTTCTTTGGCCTCTTTTGATGCGTGTGCTTTCTTGTTGGCGACGGGCTGTTTGCCGACCTTGAGTCTGATCATCGCGGACTTATAAGAGGTCAGGTACTTCATAAAGGCGAAGGACAGCTTCTTGTGCTTGCTCTTTTTGTTCAAGAAGACAGCCTCGGACGTGAGGAAGGGCGCGGCTGGCTTCTTTGTCTCGGAGACTGTAGGCAGTGGGATGACACCGTACTTGACCTTCGCGTCGATTTCACCGCGGAACCACGGCCCATTGATCACCATCGCGGCTTTGCCTTTGTTGAACAACGAGGAGACGAGATGGCTGTTGGGTTCTTTGGGCAGGAGCTTGTGTTTGAGTGCCAGCTCTCGGGCAAAGGAGAAGGAGCGAATGGCTTTAGGTGTGGCCAGTGAGGGTTTGCCTTTGGTGAAGACCCGCCCACCAAAGCCATGCAGCCAGGGGGCGTGGTAGTAAAAGTCCCCAGCCTGGTAGACAAGTCCGTACTTTCCAGCTTTGCGGTCGGTGAGCTTTTTGGCCAACGCGAGCAGCGTTTTGGTGTCCGTAGGGGGCTTCTTTACGAGCTCTTTGTTGTAGAACAACGCGAGGCTTTTGAAAGCGAGAGGCAGGCCGTAAAGGGCATTTCGGTAGACGAGGACTTTCATCGTCTTGGGGAAGAACCGACCGAGGATCGCCGCGTTGACCCAAAAGGAGATGGGTTCGATGATCTTGTTATCCGCCCAGTCTCCGATGCGGTCGTGGGCAAAGATGAACATGTCAGGACCATGGCCACGAGGAATGGCCGCTGTGATCTTGTCCGCGTAAGCGTCGTAGGGGATCTTCAGGGCTTTGATACGGACCTTCTTTTGGCTCTCGTTATAAGCTTTGACGACTTGTTTGAGCGCACGTTGTTCACGGGCTCTGTATGAGTGCCAAAGGACGAGCTCTGTGGGCGCGGCCCAGAGTGTGGAGGCGGGTAGCCAACACAACACGGTCAACAGCAGGGAGGGCAGGATGCGCATAATCGACTCCTCATGTCATGGAAGCGAACATGTCATTGTGACGATGTCTTCGGGATATATGGGTGAAATGGTTTTTATGTCAACACAGCACCGGTGTCGCTGTCGAAGAGGTGGAGGCCATCTTCTCGAAAGCGCAGGTGGAAGGATTCACCGGGTGTCCTCATCGTGAGGTGGTCTTCGCGGACGATCAGGCGGTGGTCGTCATGTAGACGGAAATGCAAGAAGGTCTCGGCACCAAGGGGCTCGATGACTTCAAGCTTCAGCGTCGGAAGGTGCGCGGCGGATTCGTCCTCTTCGAGCACCAAGCCTTGTGGTCTTGCGCCAAGGACGACGCGTTCATGGTTGTGTTTCTTCAATGTCGTGTGGAGGGAAGAGGGCAACTTGTACGAAAATCCATCACCTTTGAGTGACAAATCATCGCCCTCTGCGATCACCTCCCCTTCGAGGGTGTTCATCGAGGGCGAGCCGATGAATTGGGCGACAAAGAGGTTGGCAGGCTCGTTGTAGAGGGTCATGGGGGAGCCGACCTGTTGTACGATGCCGTCCTTCATCACGACGATGCGATCGGCGAGGGTCATCGCCTCGACTTGATCGTGTGTGACGTAGATGCTGGTGCTGTTTTGTTGATGGTGAAGGCGTGCGATCTCCGTCCTCATCTGCACACGAAGCTTCGCGTCGAGGTTGGAGAGGGGCTCGTCGAACAAGAACACGGCGGGTTGACGGACGAGCGCGCGGCCCATGGCCACGCGCTGTCGCTGTCCACCAGAGAGCGCCTTGGGGCGTCTGTGGAGATACTCTTTCAAGCCGAGAATGTCGGCGGCTGTGTTGACACGGGACTCAATGTCACTCTTGGGGAGACGCTTGAGCTTGAGCCCAAACGCCATGTTGTCAAACACAGTCATGTGAGGATAGAGCGCGTAAGACTGAAAGACCATCGCGATGTCGCGATCTTTGGGAGCGACGTCGTTGACTCTGCGGCCACCGATCATGATATCGCCCTCTGTGATCTCTTCCAATCCTGCGACCATACGAAGCGTGGTTGACTTTCCACACCCTGAAGGGCCTACGAGGACGACAAACTCTTGATCACGAATGGTCAAATTGACGTCTCTTACTGCGGTCACATCACCATATCGCTTGACGACATTCTTCAACTGTACTTCTGCCATTGCTTCTCCACTGGCGCTGCAAGAAAAAAGCGGCCTCAGGCCGTTGGAAGGAAAAAAGTGACCTTATTTACAACCGACGTTTAAGTTGGACTTGGAGCCGATATTTCCGTCGAGACCACCAGATGGTTTGTTTGCCCAGTAGTCGCGAATACGGATACATCGGTTTCCTGTCGTATCTTCAGCCGTAAAGCCTCGGAAGGTCACGGGGAACTCTTCTGTTCCTTGCCAGCGTCCTTCGTCGGAGTTTGTCCCAATGGTGTATTTGTAATTGACCTTCATCCCTTTGGGAAGGGCCACGGTCAGGGTCCACAGCCATTGGTTATTGGGGTCTTGGTTCATCTGGATCTTGTTGGGGATCCAGATGGGTTTCCCTTGGGCGTCGACACCGACCATGCCTAGCTTTCTATGGTTACCAACGATAAACACGCTCGCTGGACCGTCTGGCTTGGGCTTCTCTTTACAACAGGTCTTGTACTTACCCCAATCGGATTTGTTGGAGATGTCGACCTCAAAGGTCACGTAGACCGCATCAGAGGCATCTTCAAAGACCGTAAACACGCCAAAGTTAGGGGCGCGGTCGATCTCTTGCTTGTTCTCCTCTGCGACGACGAGGACTTCGAGCGGATCGCGCAGGGTTGCGTTGACAGTCAGGTTGAGGTCTTTCCAGGGGACAGAGGCTTCTACGAGCATCCCTTTACTCGCAGGGCCCGCGACCTTGACGCCGCTGGTCTGGTTGGTCCAACCACCTTGGCCATCTGCTTTTTGCAGCGTCGCGACGACCTTTGAGCCGCTAAAGTCGAGCATCAAGCGACGGGCTGCCCCACCGACCTTCATCTCGAGCTTTGTGCCACTTGGGGTTTGTGTGTTGATGGGTTTGTCATCGCTGACCTTCCCTGTTTTGATGTCGATGATATGGCGATGACTGAAGTAGACATACACCTTGTAGTCCTTGCCGAGCTTGGCGGACAGATCGAAGTTGGACAGCAACCCAATAAACAGGTTGGTCGTGTCAAACGCAAAGTAGACAGAGGCGATCTGGTCGTTGTTCGATGGTTGGTTGGGATCGGCGGAGTCGCTGTCCTTCATGTACCCACCATCTGTCGTCCATTCACTGTCATCTGGATCGAATTTACCGTCTACTTTGGGACATTGGGAGCAAGGCGCTGTGGGGACTGGTTTGGGCTTGGCCTGGACACATGGCCGGAATACAGGAAGTGTCAGTTTGGCGCCAGCTTTGTTTGCGAAGGTGTACACGGCGGTCAACAGGGCGCGGAAGCCGTTGTCAAAGCCACTGTCATCGTTCGCGGGGCTGGTCATGTCATCACCAAACCACCAGAACCAGTCAGAGCCTTGTGCGGCGTAGAGGGATTCCCAGGCCATGAAGGCGTTGTATCCTGGCGCACCAGGTTGGATAGGGGCTGCGAGGGGGTTGGGGCGTGTGACATTCCACAGGCGCTCTGCGCGGACGAGGTCGGCTTTGGCGCGTGCGAGGTAATCCCACCCACAGGTCTCCTCATCTTCACCGATCCAGATGCGGAACGTACCGTCGATCCAAGAGCCTGCGTTGAGTGGCTCCAGCTCTTGTTGTGCGCTTGTGGGGTGGGCGGGGATGCCACGGGCAGCGTTCCCGTCGATAAATTCGCTTGGTGTGACTGTGAGGATCTCTTTGTACTTGTGACCATCTTGGAGCAGACGGTAGAAGAACATGAAGAAGCGCGTCGCGTCGTGGTCTTGGGTGTAATTCTCCCAGGCGTTCTCACCATCGAGGATGATCGAGAGCATTCGGGTTTTCCCGGTCTCACCCCATTTGGGTGCTTTCGCGATGATATCGGAGAGCAGTTTGCGCGCGGCGTTTCCACCAGAGAGCGATTGAAGACCAAAGCCGATCAAGTCGGAGATCTTGTCGTCGCGGAAGACGATCGTCAGCTCATCTTTGCTGCTTCCGCCGTTGCCTTGGACTGTATCGCTGTCGACCTTGTACGCATGCAGCACGGATTGTCCTGAAGGCTGCGAGCGATGGAGGTTGTGTTCTCCTGTGGCGATCCACTGCACGCCGTTCTCGACAAAGAGTTTGACGACAGCCTCAGAGACGGAGCCTTCGCCAGGCCACATACCTCGTGGGAAGAAGCCAAACATGTCGTAGTAGAGCTTCTTGGCGCGTGCGACGTGTGCAAAGGCATCGTTCTCAGATGAGAAACGCTGTGTGGGGAGCTTGATGTCGTCGACGTTGCTCGTCTGTTTGGCCTGGTTTGTATCGTAAATGAGCGGCAGGATCGGGTGATAGAAGGGGGTCGTGATCACCTCGATCTGACCTTTTTTGGTGTTGGGATTGTACTGGAGTTTTTTGTGAATGCCTACGACGTTCGCCATGATCTTGTAGTTCTCGGCGACCATTCTGTTACACAATTCTTCTGTGATGGGGACCTTGACGTTGTACTTGCCACCTTTGTACTCGATGATGTCTGTCAGGTCGATCACCCAGCCATTGGGGAGTGTCACAGGGTTTTGCAAGAAGGTCGGGTCAAACCACGCGATCTCAAAGTAGAACTTCAGCTCCCGTAGATCTTGTTGGGTGTAATTGGCGCGGTTTTTGTCGCGCAGCTTCTCGTATGCAGGGAAGAAGCTCATGATCTGTGGTGAAGTTGAAACGGTCGACCAAGGCGCATCGTAGAAGAGTTGCCTTTCGAACTTCGACATCTCGGAGGGCTTAGGCGTATCTTTCAACAAGAGGTCGATCCAGGGATCCGTCTTGCGGCTCCACTTGGCCAAAAACCCTTTCTCATCGATCTTGTTGGTCTTGGGATCGAAGAAGGGGCCGATGCGATCGATATATTTTTGTAGCTGCAACAACAACACGGGGGTGATGTTGATGGTCATGTGAACGTCTTTGGTGCGTTCGATGGCAGCAGCCATGTCGTAGTAACTTTTGGTCGAGTGTTTACGAACCCAAGGGCCTTGCATCTCATCTTTGAGGGGATCGAGATACATGGGCTGGTGTTGGTGCCAGACGATGTTCAAGAACAGTGTCTTGGTCAGGGCGGCGCTGTTGCTCGAACGGTCGATCTCACTGCCGTGGATATCCTTGAGGTTGTCGGCGGAGACTGTATACGTCGTGTCGGAGCGCACGCCAGAGACGGTCAGGATGACAAAATATCCGTCGACCTTTGCACTTTGGACGGTGACATTTGGGCGGAAGCGATAATTACTTGTGTTCGCGCCTGTCGTGGGATCGACTTTGTTACCGAAGCGGATGTTGATGGTCTTGCCGTCGGTCGTCGAGGCGGACATCATCCCAAAGAGACCTGGAGGCATCGGCTCATCAGGACGAAGGGGAGGCGTGTCCGGTGTGCCTGTCTGTTCGGGCTGTGTGTCATCAGGTGTGACCGTTTTGTCTGGCGTGACTGTTTTGTCTGGTTCGACTTTTGTGTCAGGCTCGACCTTTGTGTCGGGGTCGACTTTTTTGTCAGGTGTGACAGTGCGTCGATCAGGTGGAGGCGTTGTTTTGTCAGGTTGTGTGCTTCCTTCGCTCCCGCCATCCGGGACCTCGAAGTTGTCAGAGCAAGCTGGAGAGATGGACCCTACAGCCACAAAAAGCATCAATGCGATCAGCCAACGTAGTATTTTCATGATGGTGTGTCTCCTTACTGAACTGTGGCGCTGCCAGCTTTGCTAGAGTTGAATGTAGCAGGAGGTGTGTTCCCGTCTGTGTCACAATACCAGAAGTTGACGCCGTTATCGTCGCTAAAACGTACAGCGTAGTGGAAGGTCCCTTTTTTATCTGGTGTAAAGCTGCCAGAGAATTCGTCATTGTTCCCTTTGTCGACGTTAAAGGTCATGGGGAACCATCGCCATGCCGGGTCGGTTGCGGGATTGGTTCCGACTGGACCATAGCCGACCTGTCCGACAATGCCTTGTCCTACACCTTGTTGATTGGTGACCTGGTCTTTCCAGACTTGGCCGTAAACAGTGGGGCTGGGGTTGCCTGCAGTTGGGGCTGCGACGCCACCTTGTGTGTTGGGCATGGTGGGGGGCCATTGGAGCTTACACCAGCCGATCTTGGCGGCATCACCTGTGTATGTGAATGCCCCTGTGAGTGTCTTGTTCGTTCCTTGGTAGCTGATCGAGATGTTTTTCTTCGCGCCGACACTGCCGGCTGGTGTTGTGACTTGCAGCTCTGTTTTGGAGATGACGTTGACGTTGGTGCCAGCGTTTCCATCGATGGTCACAGTGATACCGCTCTGGAATCCGCCACCTTTGAGGGTGATGACGTTGCCTCCTTTGGCCAAACCAAAGGCTGGCTCGACACCGACGAGAGAGAGCGTGCTGCTGTCAATAATCGTGACTTCACCGGCATCTGCAGGAGCATAACCGTTGTTTGTGCCTTGTGCGTCGCCATCTGCGTACAGCCAGTTTTGACCACCATCGACGCTGAAGCGACAAGCGAAGTTGTACGCACCTGCCGTCGCGATTGAGAATGTACCAGCGTACTCGTCGTTGTTCCCGACATCTTTGACGAAGTTCATGGCCTTCCAGTTGCCTGCAGCCCATGTATCAGGCTGGCTGCCTTTGGGGCCATAACCGACTTCGGCTTTGAGACCGTTGGTTGCGCCTGTCGAACCTGTGTTGAGCGCAGCGTCGTAGACCTGACATGTCACAGGGCCGAGATTGGCGCCTGCGGAACCTGAGAGTGTGAGGGAGGAGTAAATGCGTGCCCAGTCGGCTTTGGGGTTCTTTTCGACGTATGTGTAGCCGTCGATCAGGGTGTCTTTTGTACCGTCCGAGTTGGTGACAGTCACGCCGACTTTGCCTGCGTTGTTGGCGGGGGTGTCGCAGGTGATCTCTGTGCCAGAGACGACGTTGACGTTGGTCGCGGCTTTGTTTCCAAACATCACGGTCGCACCGGACTTAAAGTTGGCACCTTCGACTTTCACGGACTCTCCGCCTTTGATATCGCCTGTGCTTGGCGTGACTGTTGAGACTGTCGGTCCTGAAGCGATCTTGTCATCGTATCGATATGCACGTGGGAAGGTGCTGGTCTTGCCGTCTGTGTTGGTGACTGTGACATCGACGTAGCCTGTGCTGCCTGCTGGACTGTCGCACTCGATAGTCGTCGCAGAGACGACGTTGACATTGGTCGCCTGTGATGTCCCAAAGGTAACAGTCGCGCCTGTCTTGAAGCGTTCACCGCTGAGTGTAATCTTGGTGCCACCGGCTGTGGGGCCGACACTTGGCTTCACAAACAAGAGCAAGGGGGCTTGGTTGGGATCGTTACAGATGGGGTCATTTTTACAGCGATCTTCTTTGCAGTCTGCGGATGTGCAAGGTTTGATAATACAAGTATTGTTGGCGTCACAGGTGTGGTTGGGGGGACACTCGGAGTCATTTTGACAGCGTTGTCCTGCACGACAGATGCCAGAAGCCTTTTCACATATCTCACCAGCGTTACAATCTTTGTCTTCTGTACACTTACAGACAGGGTCATTTTGGCAACGCGCTTCACCACAGTCCGCTTTGGTGCAGGTCGTACTTTTGGCCTTGCACTTACCTGTCGAACCGTCGCATTCTTCGTCTTGTCCACAGTCCGAATCGTTTTTGCAGTTGCCAGTTCCTTGGCAAGCGGGGTGGCTCTTACAACGATCTTCACTGCAGAGGTCTTTGGAGCAGGGAGGATCGGTTTGTCCATCACAGACGATGATCGTCGTATTTTGCACCGCGCCGCGGCTGTCTTTTTCCCAGATGATCGTCTGCTCAACCCAATTTCCGTCGTTGTTACAGTCGGCCCAGGCTTGGACGCCTTCTTTGATCGCCTTGTCGTCGTCGTCTTTGTATTCGCGACCGTTGATCGATGTAAATTGGAAGACGAACTGCATGTGACGTTTAAATTGGAGCAGACCCATGTGGGGGCTGTAGTCGAGGTATTCCTTTTGGACGTAAGTGACGATCCCATCATCGGCTTTGTCATCACCGCGGGAGCCTTTGTCCTGGATCTGAATGTGACCCCAGTTGGTCATGGTGCCCTTGAGATAGATATTGGGCAGCTTGGAGGGGTCAGAGGGCTTGAAGCTCCCTGTGAGCTTCGAAGTGTCCATCGTGATTTTGACGTTGATGCTGCCATGTTTGGGGATGCTCATCCCTTTTGCGCGGATGATGTCCGTCGAACCTTTGGGGATCTTGACGGTCCCGTTGGAGCCCTCCCAGATCCAGTTGTTGTCCTCGTTGATGACGCCGTACTCAAACTCGATATCTTTCTCTGAGTCTGACTTGACGTACACCACGATCCCAAAGATGTTGTCGCCGGCTGTCGCGCCAACAGGTTCGTGTCCACCTTTGTCGATGGGGCCATCATCGTAGAGAGGAGGGAAGGGACCATCTGTGGGTTGCCATGCAGAGGCGTACTCGACGGTGTTTTTGTCTTTATCGTAGACAAAGGAGCCATTCCACACGAGTTGTTTGTCTTTGTAGGTCTTGTTGGCTGTGTCGTCGACGACCAGCTCGATCGCAGCGTGACCGGCGGGAGGAGTCCAGTTCGACGTCGTCTTGTCGCCTGTTCCAGGATCGTCTGTGGCGGGTTTCTCTGTGTTCCCACCGTCTTCGATGACTTTCTCTTGGTTGGTTTTTTCTTTGTCACCATCGTTGGAGCAGCCTATCGGGGCGAGCCATAGCGCCCCAAAAAACAGCACACTGCATACAAAAACAAAGTTACGATACATCATCTGACTCCTTACAAGAATCCTATGTAGAAAGAAGTATGTCGTACACGGCTGAAGTGACTCCAGCGCGCTCTTTGCATCCATCGTGTGGGGTGTGGGAGGTGTGCTCTCCAAAGAGAGCGTCACAGTCGCAGGTCATTTGGATGCGTGTGTTCAAAAGTAAACGTTGTTCAACTACTTGCATTGTAGCGTCAAAGGTTGAACGTTGGCAAACACGCGATACCCATCGGGTTTGCAGTCATTGTCTTGATCCATCGGTCGCTCGCGGGTGTCCGCGATCCCATCCTGATCTGCGTCGACTTTGCAACCACAATCGGGATCGTTTTTGGATGGATTGATATTTTCACAGAGACTTTGATCGGGCTCGCGGAAGCAAATGAGGCCTGTGGCGCCTTCTTTGGCGAGTGTGTTGACTTTGTCTTTGTTACTCGCCTCATCGGCAAATTTATCGTGTCTTGCGACGATCCCATCACCGTTGAGATCGACCACCTCCAGCAAACGCTGGTTACCTGGAAACTCCTCCGTTCCGCCCCACACATCGCCATTGAGACCATATGTGTATTTGTACCCGATACGGAGCACCGTGTGACAGGTGCCACGTTGGCAGATGTCGCTTTTAGGGCAGTCTGTGTCGAGCTTGCAAGCTTTACTTGTGTCGATGGGGGCGGGGACTTCGATACTGAGAGTCCAGATCCCGTCTCCTGCGACGAGGTCGCCATGTGTCCCGTCGTCGTACATCTGTTTGCGGTTGGGCTCCCAGTTTTCGAGCTGTTGGGAGATCTTTGGGTCCTGGATCCCTGAATCTTGGTGGACACCAGCGGCGATGTAGACACTACAGGCATCACAAGCCTGCCCTGTGTAGCGTTTGGCGTGCTTAAACAGGTTGTACGTTTTGCAATTGCCGTTGAGGATCTCTGTGTTGAGATTGACGGTGAGGACGAGACGAAGGTTCTTATCGTAGGTACATGTTGGCAAGTTGAGCGCCTGCGCTGCGTTGGCCAGTGCTTTGTCGAAGGGTCCATTGCCACCTTCGTTGCCATCGACACAGCCGAGGTCTTTATCGCTGCAGTAGTCTATCGTGCTGCCGATTCCCTCGCGAAGACCGCTGACGACCGGTTCGAGTGTCTTGCCATCTGCCGCAAATTTAAAGCGTGGTGTTTGGAGGAAGGCGTCAGTGTCGGAGCCTTCAGCGACTTTATGGACCTTCTCGACGATCGCCATAAATGCCTTCATCGCGGCGTCACTGTCGAGTGACTGTTTGAGGCTGTCGTTGGCGAGCTTGATCGCCTCAGTGGGGTAGTTGATGACGTCGAGTCCTTGTGCGCTGAGGCGCGCTTCGAGGAGCAACGCTGCTGTCGTCGAGCGGAGATCCAGCTCACCGATGTCCGTCGTCTCTTCTCGTTTGACCTCGGCGACGATGGTCTTGAAGAGAGCGCTGCCTTGTGTCGCACGAACGAGTAAGTTGGAGTAGTCGCTACCTTTGGGTAATTCGAGCGAGAAGCTGCCACTTCCATCGGCGGTCCCTGTCGCGATGATCTCATCGACGAGCAGGACGCTGACGGTCGCACCAGAGAGGCCGCTGACGTTTCCTTTGAGGGTTGTGACTTTTTCGACCTTAGGAGCCTGATGCTCTGTGCGTGCGGCGAGGCCAACAAGGACTTCGAGACCACAACCTGACAGGAGCATGGCAAAGAGCGAAAGGGCAGTGATGAGACGTGTAAAGTGTATGTTCATAGCACCTCCTACCATGCGACTTCGGCGGTCGCTTTGCTACGCCAGACGTTTTGTACGCGATCATCGAGGACACGGTCTTCGGGATTCGCGATGTGACGGTCTCGCAGCAGGTCGCGTCGGACATACTGTAGATAGTATGCGATTTTGACGCCGCCAAAGTTGATGCGCAACTTCAGGTACGGCTTGTATTTGTTGGTGACAAAGGTCGAATAACCTTGCTCGTCATTTCCGAACACACGCCGCTCTAGAAACAGGTCATATCCAAAACCAGCTTCGACGTGGAGCCAATCGTTGACGGGCATACTCGCGCCGACTTTGGTGTAGATCAGATCTCCAACATAATCATCATCGTCACGTTTGAGCTGTCTGGTGTCTTCGTCGTGGATATATTTCCCTTGTACGAGCAGCTTCATGCCATTTTTGATGGGCAGATCGAACTGCATGGAGAGGCGCGTAATCACGGTCCATCGGGATTGATACTTGCGATAGACGGAGCGGGGATCGCGACCAAAATCTTGTCTGTTGATGTTGTTGAAAAAATCAGGGTCCGTGACCCCGGTGTGCAGTCCTGGGTAGGTTGGATGTCTTACATCGACGTCTCGCGGGATCAACTCGCCTGTGTTGGGGTTGATCGGGTTGTTGGTCGTGTAAGTGATAAAGGTCCCTTCGAGCTGCATCGTGAAGATGCTCTGTGAGTAGTCGACTAGCATCGTCCCGCCAGCCCAGCCGATAATACTCTCAGCCCAAGGCTCATCAAAGTCCATGAACTCGTTGGCGACGTTAAGTGTCGGTAGTTGACCACCACCAAGGAATCCGTCTGTTAGGAGGACATCAGCTTCACGTCTCGCGCCAAACGCCGCGTTGTAGTGGGAGCCGATATAAAAACCTTCAAATTTGAAGGTCAGACCGATCTCAAAGGGGTCCTCCGCGAAGAAACGCCCACGGAGTGCGATCCCCTGTGAGTCGGACCACACGAGGTTGTAGAAGCCACCTTCAGGGATGCGGTTGGTCGCGTAGTCGCCGTTGATGCGATTGTCGCTGAAGGCGAACAACAGGTACGCAGTGAGTGTATCTGTCAGCTCGATCTTGACATCTGCGGTGGTTGAGAGGCTGTAGAAGCGATTGACGAGGTCGACCTGTCCGTCTTGAAGACCGTTGGGGTTGAGTGTCCCAACAGCATCTGGATCGAGGCGGTTGGCTTCCCAGTCAAGCGCGACGGCGCCGATCAAGACGATCGAGAGACTGTCGATCGGCTCAAACTTCAACTTGGCGGCGTATGCGTAATCTTGACTGTAGAATGGGTTGGCGACTGCTGTATCACCCAGTCCTGTCGTCCAACCCGGTCCGATCCACAACTTGGGCAGTGGGATGATCCCAAAGTGGTAGGAGAAGTTGTCCCCAACACCACCATCGAAGAAGATCCCCTTACCATTGTCACGGCTGATGTAACGAATTTTTCCGATGGTCCATTCGTTGAACTGAGAGTAATCAGAGCTGCCGATGTGGATGTATTTGAGGGTTGGGATGGGGAGCTCTTGGATGCGGAACCAATACCCACGCAGGCGGATGTATTCCGCGTGGTTCATCCCAAGCGACTCGCCACTGTTGTCAGGAACAGCGCGCATGTCACCGTTCTCCCACCAGTTGTGCCACAGCGCACCAAAGCGGCTCTTGATCCGGACACCGGCGGTGACGTACTTCGTGACTTTCCCCTTGATCAACAACTCAAACTCCGAACCGACACCGTTATCTCCGGAGTAGTTGTCTTTTTCGGCGGGGTGTCCCAACCACAACAGACCCTGACGATCGTTGTTTTGGTACAACCATTTTGTGTAGATCTTGGCACCCAGGTCAAAGTTGGCGATCTCTGCATGGGCGGAGAGCGGGGCGATGACGAAACTCAACAGGCAGAGCAAAGTCAGACGAGAGGACAGTTGTGCTACAGACATGATCGATTTTCTTTGTGTTCTAGATTGAGAATGGGTGTGCAGGTAGTGAGGGGAGATGTGCTAAATGACTACCTGCCGGGTGTTGGACTTTACTTGGTCACAAATGGAAGAGTTGCGAGCTTCTTCTTGCCTTTGCAGGAGTATTGCAACGCTTTGTACTGGGCTTTTTTCTCGCTGCCGCTGCCTTTGGCTTTTCCTGCGAGAATGTCGAGCACATGGGGGTCACAGTCTCCATCATTCCCACCACCAAAGCGGTGTTTTCCGTTGTATTCGTTGACCGGACGGGTGAGCAGGTCTTTTTTGCGGGGGAAACCCTCATTGGATTGCATGACGACCTGGAATCCCCAGGATGTTTTAAAGCCACCAAGCGCGGATTTGGGGACGACCGCGATGATCGCTTTGCCTGACTTTCGCGAAGAGGTCGGGATGACGATGCCCTTTTTAAACTTCTTGGCTTTCAAGTTGATCTCACTCTTCAGGCGTGTTTTTCCTTGTGGGCTGATCAAGACGACCTTGTTCCACTTTTTCTCGAACTGTACGTTGAGACCAGGAAGACCGTCTTTCCAACCTTTGCCAGCGCCTGTGTGGATGTAGACCTGTGCAAACTGGACTGACCAACCATTTCCGCCCCAGTTTTTGGAGTTCCAGGGATCACGGACAGTGTTTTTGACGTAGATCTTGAAGATGACATTGGCACCAGACTCACTGATCTTGACCTTTGTGATGTCAAAGTCGCCGCGCTTGTATGAGCGATGTGTTGGGTAGCTATACTTTCCAGGTCCTTTGTCGTCCTTCTTGGGATCTTTGAAGGTGATCGACGCAGCCTGTGCGTGGACGGAAACAAACAAAAACGAAGCAAGTACGAAGAAAGATGTAAAGTGTTTCAAGGTCTCAATCCCCATGAAAGTGGATGGAAGCGGAGCATTCGTATCGGAAAAATCCTTACGAGGTATAGCATACCCACCCAAAACCCGCAATAGGGTCTTTTGTCCCCTCTACAGCAGACTTATCACTCTATAAAGAAAGTACTTTTTGAACATTCGGTGGGGCTGGAGATTGATGTGGATCAAGATTGCTGAGAGTGTGTCAAAAAAGCTGCAACAACACGCCACTCTGTGCGCCCAGTCGGAGTGTGAGCGTGTTTCTATTTTTTTGGGGCTCTGAGCGTACGTTGTAAACGGTGTTTCCCTCTTTTAAGAGTCTCTTCACGCGTCGTGTTGTGGGGAGCGTCAATTTGAATGTCCCTGTCGCTTCGTCGTTGAGGTTGAGCAACATCCAAACAGTTTGTTGATGCGTTCCCTTTTTGTACACACGGGAGAAAGCGACGACAGCGTCACGACCTTTGACATCTTTTGCCAACGTGATGCGTTTGAGTGTACCTCTTCTCAGGGCGATCAGACGATGGCGCCAGTGGATCAGCTTGCGATAGAGTTGTTGGAGCGAGCTTGGATCTTTCTGTTGTGTGGCGACATTGGCTTGCTTGTGAGGGGCGAGCTGTGTCCAGGGTGTTCCTGTTGTGAAGCCACCTTTGGCGGAGGCATCCCATGGCATCGGGGTGCGCTTACCTGGATCGCCTTTCTGTGGGCCGTTTGTCATGCCCAACTCTTCGCCATAGTAAATGAAGGGGGTCCCAGGCAACGTCATCAACAACCACGCACCCATACGAAGCATCTTGGTTTGTCCCATCAGGCGAGTCGCCCAGCGAACTTGATCGTGGTTGCTCAAGAAGGTCGCCCAGCAGTGTGTGGGGATAGAGGCTTTAATGACTTTCCAGATCGGTTTGGCTTCCATCGCGGAGACCGCCATTTGGATGGCTTTGGCCAATGGGAAATGAAAGAGCAGGTCAAACTCATCTTTTCGGCAGTAAGTCTTGAGCGCCTTGGTGGGGGCCCAAACTTCGCCTAGCATCAGGCTCTTTGGTGCCGTTTTCTTCATGTTTTTGTGGAAGGCCTGCCAAAAAGTGTGTGTTTGGGGCTGGTCATTTTGTCCTTCACCTGGACCATTCGCGAAGAGATGTCTTGCAGCGTCGAGGCGATATCCATCGATTCCTTGTTGGAGCCAGTAAGATGCGATGGAGAACATCTCGTTTTTTGTGGGGGGATGTGCGAGGTTGAGGTCGGGCATGCCGCTCCAAAAGATCCCGTAGTAGAACTGTGCTCCGGCGCGATGCCAGACTGGCCACTTGCCCCACGGTTGGGTCCAGCCGGGATTTGTGTCTCTCCAAACGTACCACTCGCGATAGGGTGATGTCCGGCTCTTTGCGGACTTGACAAACCAGGGGTGTTTTTTGGAGGTGTGGTTGACCATCAGGTCTAGTACAACGCGTATCCCGCGCTTATGTGCATTGTCGAGCAACGCCTTGAAGATCTTTCTGTTTCCATAAAGAGGGTTGAGCTTGCGGTAATTGGTGACGTCGTAACCGTGGTAGCTTGGGGAGGCAAAGATCGGTGTCAACCAGAGTCCTGTGATCCCCAACCCTTTACCTTGCTTGGAGGTCTTGAGATAGTCGAGCTTCTGAAGGATGCCTTTGATATCGCCTATCCCATCGCCATCACTGTCTCGAAAGCTTCGTGGAAAGATCTGGTAAAAGACCTTATCTCTCCACCAATCTTTGGGAGCCTTGGCCTTTTTGTGGGGGGACTTTACGGTGTGGTAAGGGAGGGTGTGGGCGTGTGCCTTTGTTGGGAGAGCCGGGGGTTGTGGATGAAGGAAGAAGAGCACTGCGCTGAATGTTGCCAGCAAGATGAGAGACTGACGGGTGTACATAGTGTATTGCTCCTGTTGATGGATGATGATGCGGTGGAGTGTAGCAAAATCATCGACCAAAAAGAAGCGCTATGGCATGCCGATCGCTCTCGTCTCTGAAAGTCAGGGGGTGACGTTGATGACTTTATCCTCGGAGAGGATTAACTTTTTGCGGGCGAATTGTTTGTCTGTGTAAATGTATTCTGCGATCGCTCGGATCTTGATGGTGCCTTTTTTACGCACGTCTGCGAGGTCGACTTGTTGGGAGTCAAACACGATGGTCCTACCGGGCCACGACGGGGCAGAGGCTTTGTAATCGGGCAATTCGACCTTATACTCTTTCAACAAGAGACGCTTTTGTTGACCGTTTTCCATCGCCGCGATATCCAGACCGACCTCGATGGTGTTTCTGTTGGTCAACTTGGCGTGGTGGTTGGTAGAGATCAGCTTTTCAGGGTAGATGGCGAACTCAAAGACGTCGATCACGCCGTTTTGGTTGGTGTCACCCCACATGATCTCTCCCCAAGAGACACCAAAGATCGGCTTCCCGTATCGACCGAGGTTATTGCCCATCAAGTCATGAAGGTATTGCAATTTCCCGCCGAGGTTGAGGTAGAGATCTTGTGCGCCGTATGTGTGGGTCAGCTCATGTGCGAAGAGGTACATATCGATCTTCTTTTGTGAGACTCGACCCTCTGTGAGGGCGTAGCCTGTAAAGCCATTGAGATCGAGTTGTGAGGAGATAATCAGGATCTTGTCGAAGTCTTTTTCCGACTTGATGCAACCTTTTTCTGCGAGATAGAGCCGAAGGGCAGCATGTGTGCCGCGCGCCGTTTTGCTCCCATTTGGATTGAAGTCCGCCATATTGATGCCGGCAAACACTGTCCATTCGTACTTGGGCGCAGGGCGTTTTGTGTATCGTTGGCTCAACTCGTTGTAGTACTTCTCGAATTCGGGGATTTTCAAGCGCGTCTTAAACTCTGTGATGCGGTTGGTGCAGACCTTTTTGGGTTCGTGGGGGATGTCTGTAAAGTCGCTCAACACGACGAGGATGCGTTCATGTCCAGTGGGGAGAGTGTTGGCGAGTGATCTTGGTTTGGTGCTGACGCAGATCCCCTGAAAGCAGCTACCTTCATTACAATCACTGGAGGTGCAGCATTGTGCGCCTGGGTAGAAGACCTGATTGCAACAAACACCGCTGTTGTAGTGGCGTCTATTTCGGGAGCAAGGTGATGATGGGCAGTATTTTGCTGGGAAGTAATGTTGTCCACAGGCGACGTTGCCTGTCGCTGGGTATCCGATGAGACTGCCGATCGAAAAGCGGTCGCGATTGAATGAGAAGTTGATCGCGAATCCACCGGTCAAACCTGTTGTAAAGACGTTGGCTTGGTTGCCCTGTAAATCCATCGTCAAGGTTTTGACTTCGTTTGCTTTGAAGTCGAGGCTCTTGAGGTTTTTGAAGGACGCATCGATGAGCTTCCAGGAGAGGTCCATGCTGTACGTGAAGGGGAGGCTGACAGGTTTATTTGTCGTATTTGTCGCTTTGATCGTGAAGGTCTTGGTTTCCCCCTCGATCACGATTGAAGGGATCGTCCCGGGCTCAAACAAAATGCCCTGAATGGTCGCGGGTTTGTTTGTCGCTGTGGGGGGCGTGCTGTAGCACAAGCCATTTTGTACAGTCCCACGGCAAGTCAACTCGTTATCTTGTGGAATACATGTACCGGGACACTTTCCATCTTGATCGAGGGGCGCGTTGCAGGCTTCTTTGGACTGACATTGGGTGGGTTCTGGTGGCTCAGGGGGAGCTTCCGGGATGTCCGGCTCCGTCTCCACGATTGGCTCGGGGATTTGTTCGGGCTCGGGGAGGGGTTCTTTTTCGATGGTGGGTTCGGCTTCTTTCCCCTGCTCTGGAGGCGTGGATGCGTCGGCGTCGATGGTCTCGTTGGTTTCAACGATGACCTCTTGTTGTGGTTCTTGGGACCATTCTTCATCAGGATGAGGTGGGGCTGCACAGGCCATGAGTACACTGGAACACATACATACAAATAATAATCTTCTCAACAACATTTTCATTCCTTTCGAAAAAATGTTCGCAGACGGTTGCTTGTGATGTGTATGCGTATCCAAAACTTGGAATGCAAGGGGAAATGGTGTCTTTTTTGGGGGGTGATTGTCAGTCTCTACGCTTGGTTTTTTGGAGGTGCGGAGCAATGGAGGGCTTTGAGGGAGATACGTTTTGGGTTCAAAATTTGAGCGAACCGTGCTGTCTGCACGAGATGAAGTGAGCCCGGTAGGATTCGAACCTACAATCGCCTGAGTCGAAATCAGGTGCCTTCTCCGTTTGGCCACGGACCCAAAAAATGTAAGTGAGCCAGGCAGGACTCGAACCTGCGATCCCCAGCTTCGCGGACTGGTGCATTCTCCAACTATGCTACTGACCCAAAAAATGTAAGTAGGCCCGGTGGGATTTGAACCCACAACTCCCTGGTTAAAAGCCAGGTACTCTGCCGTTGAGTTACGGACCCGGAAATGTTAGTAAGC
>PCBK01000074.1 GCA_002731275.1 Deltaproteobacteria bacterium
CAGTGGGTTTTTTGCGTCTTCGCTTGCAATCATCCACCTCAACAAACTCTCCACCCTGAGCCTCCGGCTCTTCCCTCCTCTCAAGCCTTTCGAGAGGAGGGACAAACAGCCAATATACACGGATTTTTCGTTTATATTGCGATATATCGTTTGATATGCATCGCTCCCCTTGCCGACAGGAGCGGAGCGCAAGTCGCGTAGGCGGAGCTGGCGGGCAAAGCCCGACTGAGGCGGTCCTTGTAGCCTTCCCCACACATCATTCCCCTTACAACGTCCAGCTCAACCTTCACCTTGCCCCTTGTCTACTTTTTCCTCGATGCGCTTAATCCGCTCTTCCAGATCGACAAGTTTGTCGAGGATCAGCGCGTGAACATACACAGCATCCATCCCAACTGGACTCTCTGCGCTTTTGATCAACTCAATGATATCCTGCAATTCTTCTTTGGCTTTCATCGTTGTCTCCTTTTGTTTGACATGGGACGCTAGGCCGAACCCAACAATCCAGGTGATACATTGTTTCCAATCACTTGAAACGTTTTCCACCATAAACACGTCTATACTCAAACGAAAGTGTTGGCTTCACGCCAAACCATAAACGCACCGAATTCATTGACCTTTGGTGAAGAACTCACCCCAAGCAAAAGGATCCCCCATGCAGTCTCGTGTCTTCTCGTTGTTCTTGTCGCTTTGTTTGTTGGGAGTCTCAGCAACAAGCCACGCGTCCTCCTGGTATGTCTCCGCCACACGCGCAAAAAACCTCTATCAACAAGGCGCTATCGTCCTCGACACACGGCCACACAAACACTGGAACAAACAACACATCAAGACATCCCTTCCACTCTCATGGACAACTTTCTCTCCAAATAAGCAACACCGCAAAGGCACACTCCTCCCCCTTCGACACCTCAACAAACGGCTCTCCGCGTTGGGGCTCCGCAAAAACAAAGCCATCCTCGTCGTCGGAAACGGCTGGCATGGCTGGGGAGAAGACGGTCGTATTGTCTGGATGCTTCGCTCACTCGGACTTAAACGTGTCTACTTTGTCAACGGAGGTTTTCAAGCTGCCAAAAAAGCTGGATTCCCAATGACAAACAAGAAGACCACACCAAAGACCTCGACGTTCAAAGGGAACATGCGAAGCCGTTGGTCGATCTCTCGTGAGACATTGCACAAGATTATCAAGCACAAACGCAAAGGATGGGTATTCATCGATACGCGCGAGCGACGAGAGTACAAGGGGAAGACACCATACGGCGAGAAGAGAGGTGGTCATCTTCCAGGTGCACTTCATCTTCACTTCAAGCGTTTGATGAACAAAAAAGGCATGGTGCGTTCCAAAAAAGCGATCGAAACACTGCTGTCCAAAAAGGGCATCACCAAAAAGAGTCGTATCGTCGCCTACTGTACAGGGGGGATTCGTTCAGCTTGGTTTGTCGCGGTCCTTCAGAGCCTTGGGTACAAACACGCCAAAAATTACGCCGGTTCAATGTGGGAATGGTCATACTACCCCGCAAAAACACATCCACTCGAAAAAAACTGAGCCACTTTTTACAAGATAAGGCAAGCGAAGCGCGGCAGTCCGCGCCACAGGCGCAACACAGACGATGCGTGAGCATCGTGGGGTCTGGGGGCAACGACCCCAGGCGGGTATGGGCGGCAAGTCCACAATGCCAAGCGGAGCGCGCCAGCTGTGGGGGCAAGCGGAGCGCGCCAGCTGTGAGGGCAAGCAGAGCGCGCCAGTAAGGGCGAGTGGCAACTCGCCCGTAGAGAGTGGCAACTCGCCCGTAGAGAGTGGCAACTCGCCCTCCCAAGACCGCGATATGTGGTTGCAGCGTGTCCCGTTCCCTGAGTGTGGCAACATGCGATAAGAGTGATGGCTTGCTTGTCTCCGAGGCGACTAAAAGATACCAGTGAAAACTTACCTGACAAAAACCTCAGCCAAAAAGAATGAGAGGATATTTTGCAAGTTTTACTTGAATCCGGCGGCGCACTCTGCCAATATGTGTCCCGTCACCTGGATTGGAGAGAGCAATGAATGCGAAAACATCCGGACCAGGTGCGTATTCAGCGTGTGAACGTGTGTGGCTTATGAGGATCACAGAGTACAAAACAACGACGACCGCCACAACATTTACATGAGGGATGTTGAAGGAACAGTTTTTGAGTAAAGCCATTTCGAGTTGAAGTGGCGATAAACCCATCAAAAAGGGTCGGGTCTTTTTTTGTGGGTTTTGTTTGTATTTACATGTTCTCGAAGCGAGGGTGACAAATGTCCACACATGAAGTGTTGCATTCGAAATTGATGGAGCTCGATGGAAAGAGCTACAAATCGTACAAAGAAATCCGTGGAGAGTATGATTTTGGAGGATGTCTCTTGTGCATCGATTATGTACAAGGTGATCCCTTCGCCTCTCCCTCCAAATTGAGAGTGAGAGTTCCCCACGAAGTCACGGAGATCCCTTCTTTACTGTTTCGTAATGAGATCCGCCGCATGGCGCTCGAAGACTTTCTTGCCCGCGAAGCCAGACACGTCCTTATAAGACTGTCTCGTGATCGTGGCATCGGCAAAAGTGGCCAGATGTTCGTCGACGCAGGACGACAAGAGATTCTCGAACGCACAGCCGTCTCACTCACAGATGAATGGCTTGAGCTACGCATGGAAGCCGGCCTCCCCGCGGCAGGTCGCAAAATCCTCGGTCGACAAGCCGCTGAGATGCTCTGCATGGACATCCCAGAGCTGGTCGACACTGCCTTGCGATGGTATAACCTCCCCCAAGCAGACGGTGTGCTCGGTATCGAAACCGCCGAAAACTATCTGCACATTCAATCACAACTCGAAGAACGTGGACTCATTGCCTTCGTCGCAAATGGTTCACTGCTTCCCAGAGAGAGTGGCGCAAGTGACCGTCCCATGCGCAAGACAGTCATTCCATTCCAATCACCACCAGAACTCGAAGTCGAATTCCGCGTCCCCAACCCCATCGGCGAAGCTGAACTCGAATTTGTTACAGGAATGGGTATCCCCAAAGGAGTCACGCTGATCGTTGGTGGCGGCTATCACGGAAAGTCCACCCTCCTTCAGGCTCTCTCCCGCTGTGTCTATCCACACATCCCAGGTGATGGACGCGAATACGTCGTCACCCACCCCGACGCCGTCAAGATCAGAGCAGAGGACGGACGCAGCATCCAGAATGTCGACATCAGCCCATTCATCAACAACCTCCCAGGCAAACGCAATACACGTTCATTTAGCAGCGAAGACGCGAGCGGGAGCACAAGCCAAGCCGCCAACCTCCTCGAAGCGATCGAAGTCGGTGCCTCCGCCCTGCTTCTCGATGAAGACACCTCTGCGACCAACTTCATGATCCGCGACGCACGTATGCAAGCGCTCGTCAGCGATAAACATGAACCCATCACCCCCTTGATCGAGCGCGTTCGTGAATTGTATGAAGAGTTCGATGTCTCGACGATCATGGTCGTCGGTGGATGTGGTGATTACTTCGACGTCGCCGACACGGTCATCATGATGAAGGACTATCTACCAGAAGATGTCTCCGAACAAGCTCGTGAGATCGCCAACACACATCCAAGTAATCGCGCAGAGACGACGATCAAGCCGTTCAACAAAGTGACAGATCGTGCCCCCATCGCGAAGGGTTTTGACGCCTCAAGAGGACACAGAGATGTCAACGTCGCGGTCAAGTCCAGAGATATGTTGATGTACGGTGAAACGCCACTTGAACTTCGTGGTGTCGAACAGGTCGTCGATCCGAGCCAGACGAGAGCTATCGGTTACGCCATCCATATGGCCAGCAAACGCTGGATGGATGGTGAACTTCCTCTTAACGAGCTGCTCAACGAGATTGAAACCTTCTTTGACAATTGTGGCCTTGAGCCCCTCGCGCCCTTCAGACGTGGAGAGAATCACCCCGGTAACCTCGCACGTCCCAGACGTTACGAGATTGCCGCCGCGATCAATAGACTCCGCACCGCCAAGTGCAAACTCATCCGCAATTGATATCGAGACACCTCCTCTCAACGTAGAGACTCAAGCCTCTGCGTTGGATTGCCTTTGTGAGAATACTCGAAAGGTTCTTATTCGATGACCTTCTCAGATGCCCTCCGAAGACGCTTCGTCCGCGACACATCGCTCCCCATCTCCCTCGTACAACAACCGTATTTCTCGTACTTTATCGAGCTGTACGATCCAGTCTACCAGAGCGTCGAGAAGTACGAACGGCTTCTCAAGACGATGGAGTCGCTGGGTTCCGAACAGGCTTTTTTTGAGGAACACAAACGAATCAAAGAAAAAGTCGTGGAGTCCGTAGAAGCGCAACCTGCCTACAAGGCCATACTTCGTGATACGTTCGAGCAATACAAGGTGACAGGTGGATTCACACAAGAGAACATCTACACCATGAAGCATGCCGATCAGACCTTCATCTCACTTGACCTGAAGAAGGCCAACTTCAACGCATTCCGCCATCACGATCCATCCATCCTACAAAACGCAGAATCCTACGAAACCCTGCTCACTCCCTTCACTGAAGAGACATATTTTTTGAAGAGCAAGTATCTCAGACAGGTCATCTTTGGACACTTACAGCCGAAAAAACAACAGAAGATTCAAAAGTGGATGATACAACAGATCGCCGACGCGCTTTCTCCTAACATCGCAGAGGATCGCTTCCTCAGCGCGTCGAGTGATGAGTTAATCTTGCGCACAACGCCAGGGGCCGTCGAAGAAGAGTTGAGCTGGATTGAGAGTGTTCTACCCTTCCCATTTGTCCGTGCCGAAGCATTTACTTTGCGCTCGATTGGTGGCAAATCGTTCTTCGTGAAGGCATTTTTGGACAGTGAGAAGGTCGAATTCAAGGCAATCCCTGGCTATTTACTCCCCCAATGTTACAAGCACTACTTTGGACAACCCATCGAAGCATACGATCTTTTGTTCACCTTTGAGGGGATGCTTGCCGCCTTTCAAACCACCCTGTTCTAGCTCTTAAAATGTACCGGAAAAAAGAGGCAGTGTGACCGCGACGTCTTTTTGTGTGGGTTGTGTGAATTGTGGGACAGGCACGCCGACTCTGACGTGGTGTCCATCCCACTGGAGTAGCGCACCAAGCTGGATGAAGTCGCCAGACTTCTTAAGAAAGAGCGTGTGCAGTAGAACGGCCCCAACGGCCATCAAGACGCCATCAAGGATAAAGCGGATGGGGGTTGCGATGTCTTTTCTGACCGTTGTGTCGAGGAAGCTGATCAGCCGGCCGAGACCAAATGAGACAGCACCTCCGACGTACGCACCAGCGAGTGCCCACCAATAATTGCCGACATAGACGTGACTGAGCTTCCCTAACAAGTAGACAGTGAGCCCCACGAGCCAGGGTACAACGCCGAATGTACCGATCGTCGACGCCCAACCTGCGGCCTCGACATTTTCGGCGGTCGGTGCGTTATTGACGATCGCGATATCAGCCCATGTTTGGAACAGGAGACTGGAGACAGCGGCGACGATCGCGCCAGAGAATCCTTCTAACCAGAGCAATGACCACTCAAGCTCAGAGGCCTGTGGTCTCATCACCCACTTGTTTTGGCTATCCTGCGCCTTCGTTTCGGTGTGTTGACTCAACCGAATCGACGTCGAATGTATCCACGAAGATGGGTCGGACTGGAGCAATGGGGTCTTATCACGTTGATCGTGAGACGACGCTGGCGAATATTCAGCTTGTACGAGCGCTGGACTGAGCAGCACAAGGGACACGACCAAACAACGCATCAAACAACAAAACCTGTTCACAAATCCACTCCCACAAGATCATGTATTCGAAGAAATCATGCCTGCCAACATACTTGTTTGTTCTGGAAAATGCCACCAACATCACAATGCCCACAAAGAAAAATCCAACACACCTGCAATTTTTTGAGATGAAAGACGGTTTTGACAGGTCAACCAAAAGAACCGAAATCGTCCTCTGTCAGCGTGTTAACACTGACTGCATCGAACAGTCCATCACAGGGTGGAAACTTTCACTCAACTGAGGGTCACTTTTCCAGAGCGTTTACATCGGCCTAGCGGTTGGATGTCATGCTAGTGAAGGACCATTTGTATTCTTGTTTCGGAGTGTAACGTGTGTTACTGTTTGTGCTCGAAAAAAGCATTTTGTAGCACGTAACCATAGCGTTTTTTTAAGTAAGGAGTGTTTGTCATGTTAACCCATCTTCGGCGTAACCCATGGATGTATGCGTTGTTGCTTACGTTCAGTTTACTTGCCGGCTGTGGCGATCCCAACACAGGGACCGACGCAGGCGACAAGACATGTGAAACATCAGGGGATTGCCTCGCAGATCAACGATGTCAACGTGGAAAATGTATCGCAAAAGAACAAAACGTCGCGCCAGTTGCCGAGGCCGGTGATGACAAGACCGGAAAAACCAAAAAGCGTGTAGATCTAGATGGTTCAACGTCTTATGACGATGACGGAGACAATCTCACGTACAAATGGAGCTTTTCTTCCAAGCCTGAAAACAGTCAGGCGACATTGGAGAAAGCGGACACTCCTTACCCATACTTTACACCAGATGTCGCAGGTGATTACGTCGTCGCGCTCGTCGTCAATGACTCCAACTTCGACAGTGAAGAAGACACCATCACGATCACAGTCGAGAAAGGTGTCAACAAGCTCCCTGAAGCAAACGCAGGAAGCGACCAAACTGTCGCCGTCGGCGCGACAGTCAACTTGGATGGCAGCAAGTCCTCTGACCCAGACGACGACAAACTAACTTTCAAGTGGAAGTTCACACCTCCGACAGGTAGCAAAGCAGTCCTCTCAGACGAGACGGCTGAAAAACCGACATTCGACGCAGATATCGCAGGAAAATACGAGCTTGAGTTGACCGTCAATGACGGCGAAGCCGATTGTGAATCCCCTGCAAAAATCACGGTCACAGCGGTCGAGAACCTCGACAAAGTACCTGTCCTTACACAAGTTGATCCAGCACAGGGACCAGCCGGATTGAGCAGCTTCGATATCAAACTCATCGGGAAAGATTTTGCTGATGGTGCGGTGTTGTTGTTCCAAAACAGAGAGGTCAGCACGACCTTCGTCAGTGGTACTGAATTAACCGCTTCTGTTGACCTCAGTGGTGTCACTCCTGGCAAATACCCAATGAAGGTCAAAAACCCCAACCAAAAAGAATCATCCAGTGTCGACTTCGAAGTCATCGACATTCCAACCCCCAAGATCACCAAATTGTTGCCTGCAAGTGCAGGACAAAACGCCAAATTCACCATTGGTGTCGAAGGAACAGGTTTTGTGCAGGGTGCCAAGATTTACTTCACGGGGACAGAGCTTGTTACCAAGTATATCTCCCCCACCAAGCTCGAAGGTGAAATGGATCTCGCGGGTACACAGATCGGCTCTTACCCCATGTATGTCCGTAACCCTGGCGCAAAGACCTCCGATCCCTCCAACTTTACGGTAACCGTTCCACCTCCCCCACCAGAAATCACTTTGCTCAACCCAGAGTTTGGCAAGAGCGGCACAAAGATCGACTTCACCGTCTTTGGTAAGAACTACCAAGGGGCGAAGATCATTTTTGACGGTAAAGAGATTCCAACGAAAAATCCGACTCCAGGAGAATTACAAGCTGATCCCAAGTTGGATTTGACGGGTATCGCGGGTGGCAGCTACGAAGTCAAAGTGCGCAACTTTGACGGCTCGACCTCTACTCCCATCAACTTCACAGTGTTGGATCAATACCCAACACCCAACATCGCGACACTTTCGCCAGCAGCAGGTGAGGTTGATTCGGTGATCACAGTCACCATCGCAGGGCGTTGGATCGACAAAGCAGCGACAGTCTTGTTCAACAACAAAGCTGCGAAATCCACGACATTTGTGAGCGACAAAGAGATCAAGGCGGAGTTTGACACAACAGGTCTGACCGCGAACCAAGATTATCCTGTTGCCGTTGAAAACCCCGGTCCAAACGGAACCAAACGCAAAAGTAACACGTTGTTGTTCAAAGCCAAACCTCTACCACCACCTTCGATTACATCGATCACCTCGACACCACTCCACAGTGAAAGCGCGGGCGTCATTACAGTCAAAGGTATCGGCTTTACTCCATCGACCGTCGTACAGATCAGTAACAACGGGACCCGTTCAACATCAACGACCTATTGTCGCCTGCCTACTCTACAGTACACATCAGCGTCCGACCAACCAACAAAATTCATCAACTCGACGACATTGGAAGTCACAGTCGCAAAACTCCCGAAGGTGACGAGTACGACCTATGATTACTATGGGATTCGCGTCCGTCGTGGGACACAATACTCAAATATCCGATGTGTATACGTAAATTACTACGCCCCGACAGCCCCAAGACTCACTTCCATTTCACCTGTCGCGATCGTACAAGGTAGTACCAGTCCAACGAGAATTACAGTCAGTGGTAGCTACTTCAACACGTACAGCAAGATCCACTTTGGTGGCAAAGAAGTCAAAACGGTTTACTCCAGCAGCAGTCGACTTTACTACGACTTCGACCACTCCACTGCGATGCCTGGCGTGTTTGATGTACAGGTGGTCAACAGCACAGGCTTGAAGTCTGCGGTCTTTAAATTCACATTGTTGAAAAAAGGACAGCCGCTGATCAGCTCAGTCTCACCGACATCTCTGTACGCAGGTGACAAGATCAACGTCACACTTAACGGTTCTGGGTTCGACTCAAAAGCCGTCGTCCATATAGACGGTAAAGCGACAACATTCACAACGACGTACAAGAGCCCGACGCAGGTCGTCCTTGAGAGTGCAGTCTTTACGATCGCACAGAAAGGTGCAGTCGCCTTAACTGTTGTGAATCCAGGCACACCTCCCGTCAACTCCAACCCAATCAGTGTCACAGTGCTCTTGCGAACAGCCCCACGGTTGACAACCATTTACAACCGCTCCTTAAGCAATAGCACCGTGAACATCGAAGAAGGTAGCACGCCTGAGCTGGAGTTTTATGGCGATTACTATCGCACAGGTGCACAAGCGGAGTTGGGCAAAACCAATCCGAAGCTGTTCCCCTGTCACTATATTTACAGTGATAGTCGTTTGAAATGTCATGTCGACGTTTCAGGACTTCCACGGGGTACAGTGGACCTCCGCATCATGAACCCTGATGGACAATACAGTCCTTATAAGCAGATGACTATCATCGCGCCGACACCGCCAACACTAACAAGTATTGACCCTGGCGTTGGGTACAACAACAGAAAATATACAGTCACGCTCAAAGGAACTCGCTTTAGCAAGAGTTCACAGGTGTTGGTGGGTACAAAAGTCATCTCGACGATTACCTTCGTTTCAGCGACCGAGATCAAAGTTGAAGCGGATTTGAATGGTTTACCTCCCAGAAGTCTTGTGTCTTTCAAAGTACGCAATGTCGTGGCGGGTACAAACTACGACTCCAATGCTGTCGATCTGATCGTGTTGCCCCCTCCCACACCACTCATCACGTACATCAGTCCGGGTTGGGTCCATACAGGTGGAAAACGAACTATAACACTCTACGGTACAGATCTGGATGCGACGTCGCAGTTGACCTTTAATGGCAAAGCAGTCACCACGAAGAGCATCACGAAAACCTCGATTCAGGTTGAAGTCGACCTGACAGGTGTTGCGAAGGGTCAGTATGCGTTCCAGGCGGTCGCAGATGCGACGCGTAAGAGTAAGTTGGCTTACTTGGGTGTCGAACAAGCAGCCTCAGCCGAGGTTACGTATGTCAATCCAACAGGTGTAAACCACACGACAAGCACAGTACCTGTTACAGTGTACGGCAAAAACTTCGATCCAAGCGCGACGGTTACTCTTGGAGGACTCTCTGTCAACGCGACGATCACAGCGACAACGATCAAGTTCAGCATATCGTTCCCAGCGGCGTTATTCCCCAACGGACAACCTATCCCGCTGGTCATTACAAACCCTGGCGCAGCAGCGACGACGTTCAACATGTACGCGATGGACGCAAGCCACCCAGCGATCGCATATGTGAGTCCCCGGACGGTAAATCCAAACACGTACACCTATGTATACGCATACGCAGGAACCTACAGCAAACAAAGCAGCAGTGACTTGTTGTACATCAACAATACGTCTTACAGCCGTAGGTACTACTCAACGTATATCCGGACGTACTATTCAAGTACTTATCGAAGTCCCACAACCCCCGGAAAAGTGAAGGTTGAACTGCGTCGTGGTACAAATATCTCTAACCCAGTGTACTTCACAGTTGGTACCTCATCAGGCAAACTCACGTACGCAGAGCCTGCATACGGTAAAGTTGGTCAGGCTGTCACATTGAAGGTCAAAGGCACAGGCTTTACGACAAGTCCAGCCGCACAACTGTTTATTGATGGTGTAAAAGCCACAGGTTCGGTATCAGTCGCAAGCACACAGCTCCAGACCACGTTTACTCCCTCCAAAGCTGGTGTCATCGCCATCCACGTCCTCAACGGCGATGGTAAGAAGACCAAAACGGTCTACTTCAACGCATACCCCTGATTCCCCTTCCCCCCCTCCCTTCGCTCCTTTCCCCACTTGCCAATTTCTCTACAAACCCCAACAAAAACCAACCACGCTTTCTTACAAGGCAAGCGAAGCGCGGCAGTCCGCGCCGCAGGCGCAACACAGACGATGCGTGAGCATCATGGGGTCTGGGGGCAACGACCCCAGGCGGGGGTGGGTAGCAAACCCACAATGGCAAGCGCAGCGCGCCAGTAAGGGCGAGTGGCAACTCGCCCTGCACCTAGTAAGTGGCCACTCGCCCTGCACCTAGTAAGTGGCAACTCGCCCTACTCCTAGCGAGTGGTAACTCGCCCTACTCCTAGCGAGTCGCAACCGCCCCCCAGCAGCCAGCTCTCTGGTGGCAACTCACCCATTCTCAAGTGACAGCTTGTCCTGAGAGTGCGATCCTCCCCAACATACATATCAATCATCCTCAAATCATCCTTTTGGATGATGTCTACTCAACCCCCTTCTCGTAGGATGATCACACATCAACGTGACACCCAATCCGCCAAGGACATCAGCCCAAACACAAGCGTGGATGATGTGATCTTCGTCGAGGAGCACCTATGTACCCAATCCGTACGATTCTGCTATCCCTGGTTGTAGGGAGCCTGCTTATTCTCCAACAACAAGCCTGTGGCCCTACAGTCACGTGCAAGACCGAAACAATCAGCGACAACACAATCGATCCTTCGGGGAGTCCATGCACTCTCAAATGCGAATGCAACAATCTCAAATTCCGAGGAAATTGCGTCGATGGAACATGCTTCGCTGTCGCACGTGAAACCTGCCAAACCAAAGGCGCTGAACGTACATGTCGCATCGAAGAAGGCATGGGTGGCGAATGTAGACAAGGTATCCAGATATGCCAACCTTCTTACCTCTCCGCTCGCAGTTGGGGAGATTGTGAACCCAATTGCTCTGCGTGCACACCCAACACCTCGGAACCCTGTTACAACGGTCCCCCCGGAACCCTCAATGAAGGTCGATGTGTTGCAGGCATTCGGACCTGTTCCGCGAGTGGAGTCAAAGGCATCTGTGAAGGACAAAAATCCCCAACCCCCGAAGTGTGCAACGGAAAAGATGATGACTGCGATGGAGTCGTCGATGACAACTGCACACAAAGTGACGAGACCACACAAAACGAACCCGCACAAACCGAGACCATCACAGACGAGACAACACAGCCCGACGCAGGAAGCGAAAACGCACCCGAAACAACCCCAGCAGAGTGCACACCAAGCATCGAAACGTGTAACGGAAAAGATGACAATTGCAACGGACAAATCGACGAAGGACTCAGCTGCGCGAAGACATGGACTGTCACGACGTTCGCAGGGAGTACACAAGGATACAAAGACGGCAAAGGCACGCAAGCACAATTCGACAATCCATACGATCTCGTCTTCGACAAACAGGGCCAGCTCTACATGACAGACAGCAACAACACCAGAATCCGCAAGATCGATAAAGATGGAAATGTCACGACATATACAGGTTCACAAAGTGGATACAAAGATGGCCCACTCACACAAGCGCTCTTTGAAGGCCCCAAACATCTATTCATCGACTCCATGGGACAATTCTACCTGAGTGATCAAGAACGTATCCGAACCATCAACACTTCCGAAGTCATCACGACGCTCACAGGCAGCACACAAGGGTACAAAGATGGCCCCATCGCACAAGCACTGTTCAACGACCCACAGGGGATCGCGCTAGACAACAAAGGCAACCTCTACATCGCCGACAGCACCAACCACCGTATCCGAAAACTCGACACTTCAGGAAACGTCACGACATTCGCAGGGAGCACACAAGGATACAAGGACGGCAAAGGCACACAAGCCCAATTCGACAATCCACACGACCTCGTCTTCGACAAACAGGGCCATCTCTACGTGACAGACAGCAGCAATGCCAGAATCCGAAAGATCGATAAGGATGGAAATGTCACGACTTACGCCGGAAATGCCCAGAGAGGTGACTTTGATGGACAGGGAACGCAAGCCCGCTTTGTCTATCCACACGGACTGACAATCGACGCAGGTGGCAATCTCTATGTCACTGACCTCAGCGGACATCGTATCCGAAAAATCGACGCCAACGCCTACGTCTCGACAGTAGCAGGTAGCACACAGGGATTCAAAGACGCAGAAGCGACACAAGCCCAGTTTTACGCACCGAGAGGAATAACCATCGACACACAAGGAAACCTCTATGTTGTCGATGGACTCAATCACCGCATCCGAAAAATCACCGCCCAGTAATAAACGACGCTCAAACAAACAAGTGAAACAACGGTCACGATGAATATTCACTCACGCGACCGATTCCCACCAACACTCATAGGAGATCTGTACAATGAGAACGATCCTCGTAACTTTGCTCACACTGAGCATCACTGTAAGCGCTGCCCATGCACGCTCATACCCGCAAACACAAACGTGGAAAAAGCACATGGTGACCGCAAAGTCCGAATGTGCAAGTATGAGACAGTGCATCGCCAAGTACCACAAACCCGTCAAACGCACCAAACAAATCCTCACCCTCGTCCACCGCACAGCCCAATCCCTGAAAAAACTCGACAAGACATTGCGTGTCACAATCACTGCGCTAACAGCGCTCAAAAATGCCCCAAAGATTGGACCCGCAGTGACAAAAGTTGTCATCGCGCTGAAAAAAATCCATGGCCCGATCCAAACGGCGAGCGCAAAAATGTCCCAACTCGACGCACGACTTAAACCTGTACGGAACGTCGTGGGAAAAACCTCAAAGGCCATGAAGCTAGCGATCCAATACCTCAAACGCGCCGAAAAAGTTCTCGCCGTGACACACAAAACAGTCCAACAAGTCGAACGTTGCTTGCGCTCGATGTCCGCCTCACAACAAAATACATGGGGTCCCAAACTCGAACGAACAGCACGCACACAAAACACACTCTACCCCCATTTTCACAACGCCGCTGTCTACCTCCAAAAACCCTGTCACATCTCCTTCTTCAATCCTGCGAGCTTTATCAATGTCTTCAACCCACTCGACAATATCGCAGGGAGCCTCGGAAAGCTCGAAGGATACTTCAAAAAACTCGACCCCTTCACGAGCAAAATCAACCAAACCCTCAACATTCGCGTCATCGTCCCTCCCGGACTCGTCGCGATCGGCAATGTGTCAAACCTCCCACACAGCGCCCAAAGGCGTATCAGAATGTTTCAAGCGGGAATCAATGGATACAACAGCAAAATCAGAAGAAAATATAGAGAAATCAAAAAAATGGGGAGAATGATTGGTTCAAAACGATTTGTCAAACGCTGTATCCTCAGGCCGAGTAAGTGCCTCAAAATTTACAGCGTCAAAAAGCTCAGAAGCTGTGTGAGAAAATTTGGACGATGCAAGAGAAGATTGCGAAGCAAAATCAAGAACAGATACAAAGACATCAATCAATACAGAGGCCAGATCTCCAACCTCCAACGAGCCATCCAACAAACCATCAGACAATACTCAGTCGTTTACACGATCGGCCAAATCATCCGTGGTGTCGACAAACAATCACAAAAAGTCAAAGACTACCTCAAAAAACAAGCCGAAAAGGTGCTCGGAAAATACATGAGTTACCTGCAGCTCCCAGTCCCACAACTCCCAGGCCTTCAACAGCTCAGAGCGATGTACAACATCAAAACAAACATCATCAACGGACATGTGACTGGACTGAACAAGCTCACCAACTTAAACGCGCACTTTACCTATATCAACAGATTTGCGCTCAATACACGCATCAACCTCAGCTCCATCACCAAGATCTGCAGCGCCAAACCCCAACCCAACCGCCAACCCGTCGCGCTTCTCTATGAACACTACAACTTCAAAGGTCGCGTATACAAACTCTACAAAAATACCCCGGCCCTCACAGGTTGGTGGAATGACAAGATCTCCTCGATCCGCATACTCCGAGGTCGTATCCTTTTGTACGAACACTACAACTATCGAGGAAGGTCTGCCTTCATCAGCACGAGCAAAAATATCACGGGTTGGTGGAACGATAAAACATCGTCAATTCAGATCCGATAATCCAGACTATCCACCTGTCTCAAAAAGGAACGTGTGGATAAGGGTCTTGTAGACAATGTCCCAAAGGACAAAGAGTGGACGTTTTTAGTGAGGGAGTGATTGTGGGGACAGGGTGGGAACATCACGGGGGGAAAACAGACAGCTTCATCAAATCATCAGGGAGGAGGAATACACAGCGCACGGTAGGACACTTCGATGAGTGCTCCGGCGGCAGGGACTTGGCCCTTTGCAAAGGTGATGCTGTTGGTCACACCATCATATGTCCAACCATTTTGTGGATCTTTGGGGATGGAGACGCCGTTGACTTTGACCGTGATACTCGAAGGATCAGCAGGTCGACTCAAGAAGAACTGTGAACGATACCCAAAGGTCACAGCCCCCAATTGGCTGAGTGTTTGCCCCCAGTTGGCCGTTGTGATGGTCTCATAGATACCACGTAGTTGTCTCGCGACTTCACCATACCGACACTTGCCTGCTTGTTGACAAGTCGCCTTGGGTTGGTAACCAATCGCCGACGCACGAAGCTTGTCGGGGTTGCGGATACCTTTGAGGCTCTTCAAGAAGTTGATATAGAATGCGACAGGCTGCTGTGAGTAATCCTTCTCATCGGAGACATAGATAACAGACAGCGAAGCATTTTGACGGTAGAAGCCAGCATTACATTTGTTGAGGTTGGTGGACAACGCGAGGTAGGAAGTTTGCAAGCCTCTCTCAGAGGCCGAACCACTCGTCCCAACCTTGATGTTATTGGAGAAAACAGTCTCCAGGTTGGGGGTTGTGTTGGTCAAAATCTTCGGTGTCCCACGCAAACAAGTCCCCTTTGAGACATCTGTTGTGATGATACCGATGTGGAAGTTAACCTGAAGTGTGGCTGCCCACTTGATGAATGACTTGAAGTTGTTCGCCATGTTGGTCTGGTCACCAGCCATCGAACAAGAGTCATCAATAACAAACAGGATATCGATATCAGGCTTTTGTTGCTGGCGGAAAATATCCTTCTGATTGTCCGTCGTCACCCCTTGTCCACGCAAGGAGATCAACACAGGAGACTGACCTGCGACGTTGTTGGCGATCTCAAGCGTGCCGATATCCGTCCCCTGGTTTTTTGGAGCGTAGATCAAATCGATGGAGATAGCCTGACCATACGCGACATTGACAGGTGTGTTTGGAGCTTGTTTGAAGTAGAACTCCTTCAAGGGTTGATTTGTATTTGCGCCAAACTTGATGCCTGTGACTTTCGCTGTCGCCGTACAGATGTTGAAGAGGTCGAGCTTCTCATTGGGACTACTACAGTTGATCTTGACACTACCAAAGTCGACTGGATCAGGCAGCGCTTCGAGGCAGAGTTTACCCGTTGTCCCGACGAGTGGAACCTCAATCAACGCAGCTTTGGGGTCGTTGGACTTGATCAAGAATTTTCCTTGGTATGCGGTCCCAGCCTTGGGTGTGTAGTTGATGTCGATACGCAAGGTCTGACCAGTGGGCAACACCTCTCCCCCTGCGTTGAGGCTTGTCGCGATCGCAAACACAGTCGAGGGGTTGGGGTTGATGTTTGCATCACGCAGAACACATTGTCCCCAGCCAGCGTTTGTAATCTGGATACTGCGACTTCTCGAACGACCTGTTCCAACGAAGCCAAATGCCACACTCGCAGGTTGGATCTTAAGCTCACACTCACGTGAACCTTGCAACGAAGAGGTCAGAGGGACTTCGACTTTGGGATCACCGGGAGCATCAAGCTCGATCACAAGTGTACCTTTTCCGGTTCCACCTGCGGGCTTAAAGAGCACTGAAAATTCGAGTTTTTGGTTGGGTGCGATGGTTGTCGCAGCGGGTGGTGGTGCGCCAAAGGTAAATTCTTTGCTAGAGGTTGCTGAGAAGCCTGCTTGCTTGAATTTACAGGGTTGATTACCTCTGTTGGTCGCGAGGACCTTTTTGGTGCTTGGTGCGACAAAGTGAAGTTGTGCAGGAACGGGTGTCAAGACACATCCTTCACCTTTGGCTTCCAGTTTCACATTCGCGAAGGGTGTGTCTGGATCGTTGCTAGCGACCTTTACCAGTCCTGCGTCATTTTGCAGGTCAGAGGATTTGTAGAGGACTTCGATTTTCTCCTCTCCGCCGGGCTTGATGATCAAGGGGAAAGTCGGAAGTGTCGGCATTGAGAAGTCTTTACTGGTCGTTGCATCGAGTGTAATGCCAGTGACCTCAAGCTCCGTCCCACCCTGGTTTTTGATGGTGAAGGATTTGGTCTCTTGTCCCCCGACCTGCGCACCAAAGGACAACAAGGTAGGCTCAACGACAATATCAGGTGCCGCCATTTTACCGACGATACGAACTTCGTACCGACTGCTATCTCTGGTGTTGTTGATGACATAGAGGATGTCATCGATCTTGGGTGTTTTGGGGGAGTATTTGACTTTGATTTCGACGGACTCGTTGGGAGCAATCGTAACAGGGAGGCTTAAGTTGTGGACAACTTCAAGTTCGTTTTCTTTGTTGTTTTTGAACTCAAAAGCACTGACTTCAAGATCAGCCTGCCCTCGGTTTTCGATGGTAACGGTCTTTTCAGCGCCGTCTTCAGGCTTCACATCGCCAAAGTCGACGGGGTTGGGCGTGACGGAGATATCTGCGGTGACTTCGGAAGAGCGAAGTTTAACCTTTGTCAGTCCTTCGCTATTGTCGACGTTTGAAGCATCGCTAATAATCCGAACATGCCCTTCTGCGACACCAGCCTCTGTTGGTTTGTAGAGGATGCTGAGAGAGATCTTCTCGCCAGGCTGCAATTCCAAAGGAAGATCCTTTTTGGTTTGCAGTGAGTAGGCACTACTTACCTCGTTCACGACTTTCAGTTCGGTGATGGTCAGTGGGCTTTGCCCGATGTTTTCGATCTCAGTCTTGCGAGAGGCAGACTCACCAACAGCGATTGCAGCGTAGATAAGGGTTGGTGGAGAGACGCTGATTTTTGCCGTCCTTCCAACCCCACCGGGATCCGTACAATCGCAACCGCCCCCAACAGTGACCGCTGTAAACGCGATCACCACAAGGGCAAACCAGATGTTCCATCTTCTTTTCATGCGATGCTTCCTTCTGTTACAGGCTCAAAGAATGCCAGAGGTCACATACCCGTGGGATGTATGTGATTCCACTCATTCGTACAATTTCATCCAGGCTCAAAAACGTGTAAAACTCTTGTTTGGACAAAACATTTTTGGATGCTAGAGTATAGACAATCCAAAACAAATTGTCCAGTCCAATGAACACGATTCACTAGAAACTCCGCTCGTCATCCAAAACATATATCGTCTACTTTACCAACACATCAATTCACACAAAAGTTTGAACTTTTCTTCTGTAAGTCTCGTAAGACATATCAACTTCACAACGAAACGCAGAACGCCATCCCTATAGGGACGTTGGTGAACGCAGATCGTGTGAAAGAAAATTCCAGAAAACTCACCAACCAAAACAACCAAAAACAATCCACCTTGACACTAGCGGGAGGAAGACATGGACACTTTAGTTTTAAGTGTCGGTTACGAGCCAATGGACAGGATCAGCTGGCAACGTGCGATGATGTTGTGGGCGAGTGGAAAAGTCGAGATCGTCGAAGAGTACGAAGATCGACAGATCCGCACAGTGCGCATCGATCTGCGCATGCCCTCTGTCGTACGCTTGCTCCGCTATATCCCACGTCGCAAAAGTCGCGTGAGATTCTCAAGGCATAATGTGTACGCTCGTGACAAAGGACGCTGCCAGTACTGTGGCATCAAAATGTACCAACACGAGTCCACCTACGACCACGTCGTACCACGCTCACAAGGCGGTACGACATGTTGGGAAAACGTCGTGCTCGCGTGCTTCAACTGCAACCAGAAAAAAGCAAACCGCACACCAAAAGAAGCCCGTATGCGATTGTACAATGAGCCCGTCAGGCCCAAAACGCTCCCCGAAACGTGGCGCTACTCCTTCACCTTCCAGAAGGATATGCCGCCCTCTTGGCGACAGTACATGACCGACTTCACCTACTGGAACTCCGAGCTCGATCAAGACAACACTTGAGAAAGTTACCAATGAGCCCGCACTAAGAGTGTGGGCTCATTGTGTTTCCAATACAAACCCCAGCTTCTTGAAGACACCACGCATCCGAAGAGGTGCGATACTCACATACTCCCCCTTCCCCCAACGTTTTTGCACCGCACTCCAAAGCTGCAGACGCTCTGCGAACGAACTGCACGCGTTCTCCGCAAAAGAGACACGCAACTCTCCGTCTGTTTTCCTACACCAAATGACATCGACGATGCGTTCCCCCCGCACACACATGACACCTTGATGTTCATCACTGCGCAACCACTCTGTGACCTTGGAGAGATTGGCGTGCCCCATCAGCACGGATAATGACAGAGCCTGCTCTTCATCAACTGGACACAGAAAGACACCTTCGACAGGGTCATCAGGTAGCACAAGTCGCTCACTCGAATAGACGTAACGCACATCTTCGGAGTGTGTCGTATCCTTTGCTGGTGGACAGGGAAGATACATTTCAGCGTCTGCTCCCCAAAGCACATGACATTGGATCCGCTGATCACCACACCAAAGGTCTTTGTAAGCCCCTGCCCCAGTCAGAAGATCTATTGCCCTCGCTCCTTGGCCGATCACATCCTCAAAGGCCAACTCCATCACCGCGATCCCTGGCGAAAGGATGCGATACAGATCGTCAAAAGCGGTTTTGTAACAAAAGTATGTGCCATCTTTCAAAAACCCCATCTGGCAAGCAACAGGTCGTCCATCAATGTACAATGTGTAGGAACGAAAATGACCACATTCCGCTGTTTGCTGGCACAGCTTGCGAAAAAAACTACGACTCAGCTCCGGTGCCTTCCAGGAACGATTGAGGATACTCATATACTCACGAACAAAGGTCTTTGCCTGCGCAGGTGTTGTCGAAGAAGAGAGCTCCCATTGACCGTACTCATCAAGTCTTCGACGGACTTTCTTTCGCTTCCTTCGTGCCGCGCCACCTCTCGCGTGTAGATATGCCTCCCACCCCTCTTTAGGACGCGCCCACGCCTCACGTTCCCCCTCAACGATCTGCCAGGGACTCTCAGAAAAAGAACGCAATGCCCGTAACTCTAAACCCTCCGCATCAAGATGAGAGAGCACGACGCGCTGACAATCATCGAGTGAGGAGGCCAAAGCAAAGACCAGTTCCCACACGATCTCCATCGAAATCTCGGATACAAATTGATGGCGATGAGAGTATATGTTCCCCACAAATGACAACGTCCCATCTCGAAGCATCAACGGCACAATCGCACGTCCTGGAGAGTCAACGACCAACAACATCAGCTCCGCTCCCGCCCCAAAACAAGACCACCACAGTCGATACCAGGACGGCGAAAGATAGGGATCAGCCGATTGCTTTTGAAGTTCAAGCCACACCCCCGACCATCTTTCGAATGCCTCTACATCATGTTCAACCACAAAAGAATACCCGCTCACTCGCCTCCTCCTTTTGACGATACAATCGAAGCATACAGTGCTTCTCTTCGATCTTTGAGGGGATGGACGCGTTTTGTCCGGTACTTAAACCGCGCCTGACGAAGATCGAGCTCTTCACTCTCCCCCCGCAGAACACCAAAAGGACTCGACATCGACGAAAGTCCTTCCCCACCCCATGTACACACAGAGAACACACCGCTGAAGTAACCATGAGACTGACACATCGACAAAACAGAATTGTGTGTCGAAGTATACGGCAACACAGGCCCTACCCCCAGACAAAACAAGACCTCCGCCTCTTCTAGCACAAGCAGACGGGGGAGTTCGGGAAAACACACGTCATAACCGGACATCACGCCGATGCAGACATCACCAAGTGACACCAGACCAGGCCTGTCACCACGCTGCATCCACTCCTCCTCACATTGTCGCAGATGTGTTCGCACATAACGAACAGGCTTGCTCTCCGGAGACATCACAAGAATCGTGTCGGCGACTCCTTCCTTCGATGTGGTGTACAAGCCACCGATCAAGACGACTTGATGTGTATCGACAAATGCCTGCCATGCTCTCTCCCACAATACAGATGATTCCATCTTATCGAGACACTCACGCTCGCATGAGAGCTGCTCAGAAGATGAAACCAAGACGTTACAGGCTGCAGGTAACACCAAACACTCCGCGCCTTCATCAACAGCTTTGAGACAACGTGCGAGAAGCCGATCCAAACGCTGCGTTCGTTCATCATAGGTGTAGGTAATCGATGTGACCTTCCAAAGTTGGCGAAGCAAGTGATTGTCTCCTCTCAAAACAAAAAAGGCGGTCAATATTGACCGCCTTTTTTGTTGGCTTCACATTCTACAATTCCCAAAAATAGGGATTATTCTTTCGTGCAGTATGTACCTGCGCATTTTTTGAGCGCAGCAGAGATCGCACAATCGTCGTCGCTCGAACAAGCAGGGTAGCATTTGCCACTGCCACATGCAGCGCCAGTTCCACAGTCGGAATCTTGGGTACAATTTTTGGTGCAGACTTTGAATCCAAACCCACCAGAGTCCAAGCAGCTCGCACCAGTCAAACACTCATCGTCAGAGGCACAGAAGTCACCCAACGGCTTTTTCTCCCAGCAGTGGCCTTCTGTACCGCAGACTTCCATGGTCGCATAGACTGTACACTCAGCCTTTTGACTACAAGTCGGCATACAGTAATAGGGTCCAGCACCGTGGAGCTTATCACAAACACCGTTACATCCAGCATTGTCAGTGCATTCGTTGGAGCAGATCTTCCCTTTCTTCAACGCACCGGAGAAGTCTGTACAGACGATCTTGCCTTTGCCTGTGTCCTTACAATCAGCGACTGTCGTACAAGGCTCACCGAGAAGTTTGGTTCCAGTAGAGCCCCCTTCGTCTTTGACAACGGGATCATCTTTCACGACGGGATCGTCTTTCACGACGGGATCATCTTTCACGACGGGATCGTCTTTCACGACGGGATCGTCTTTCACGACAGGATCGTCTTTTCCACCACCGTCGTTTTCAACAGGCTCAGTCGCCGCTTCTTGGTTACCACCGACTTTACAGCCTCCCTGAAAACACACAAAACCGGTCTTACAGTCCGCGTCTTTTGTACACTCCGAGGGCGTCCCACAAGCTGTAAACACGCTCGGGAACATCAGCAACGCCAACGCCCCCACACACAACACACTTACCATTCGCTTCATAGTATCAAACCTCCGTTTGGTGGATGACATCTTCGGTTACAAAACCCTTTGTGTATGTCACCACAGAGAAATATCAGTGTTTCATTGTAGCAGATTTTGCTTCACACAGGCGCATCCATTTCATCATACACCCATGGGAATGTAAAAGAATATACCATTTCAACGTTCGAAAATACTTGCTCTATGTCATAAATGTGGAACGATAGCCAGACATAAAACGAGGACTCTTCAAATGTTGGAGAACGTCGACGCTACCGCTCGATGATCTGCTCGTCGACCGGGAGTCCAACGTGTCTTCCGGGTTTGGTGATGTAGCAAAGAACAGGATCACCCGGTTGGAACGTCGTCACGCTCACAGGCTCTCCATCTCCACCATAGACCCGTACATGCCAATCATCTTGAACGATCGCATTCACGACAACATCACCACACTTGGCTTCGAGCAAGAGTAACGGCCGCACCTCTGTCTTGATCCGTCCGACAGTCACTTCTCTTGCCGCACCATTCACATTTACACAAAAGACCTTCGAGCCGGCTTTCAGCTCGGAGAGATAATGAGTCTTGTTGTTTGGACACCAAACATAGGAATGAATCGCGCCAGCATTCACCCGAAAGGGCCGAAGATCCATGTAAGGGAGGGGGTGTGTTTCAGAGCACGCGAGCAGCCCACCAGAGGACGTCGAACCGACAAGCATTCCTTCTTCTCGTGTCATGAGAGAGGTGACATCGATACAAGCACGATGTCCCATCCCGATGTGTTCGATGCGCGTGATCTCGCCGACTTGGATATCGAGTTGTGCGGTCATGCGCTTTTGCTGACTCTCACCAAGCGCGATGATCTCTTCGATATCCTGTGTGCGAAGCAGCGAACCATCGGCACCATGTTCGACAACACCATAAGAGACCTCGGCAGCTTCGGCCGTCTCAACGAGTTTGAGGACTTGCGTTGGAGAGTCTTGCAATTCAGCAACGACGAGTTCGAGGGGGATGTTGGTTTCATCGATAAGATCGACGATCAGAAAGTCGTGAGAGGCACCGAGACGAGATGATTCTTCGAGAGTGTCAGCATCATGGATGGTGTAAAAGAGCGCGGTCAACACGCCTTCCCGTTGTGCGCGAATATCGAGCAAAAGATCGTGTTGATCACTAAAGGCGACATCACCCTCTGAGAGATGTTGAAGGTCTTCTTGTTGTTGGACTGCGAGTGCAAGCCCGATCCCAAGGGAACGTTGACGGAAATCCTTCGCCGCAGAGGCCTGGATCAACCAATGTGTAAAGCCCTGGTGTTGGGCTGCTTGCAACAGCTTTTGTGGGATTGAGGATTCTCGGGCATCAAACCAGTATTTGCGTGTACGGAGCGCAGGTGCCCTGACAGGCACACCGCGTCGATCGAGTTCTTCATGGACATTGGCAACACTCACCCTGTCATCTCCCATCTCTTGGTTTGTTGTAAAAGAGCAACAGCTTCTTGCACACCGAAGTCTTTGTGGACGATATTTTCGAGCGCCTCAGCGATCAAGTCTGCGTGTTCACTTTGAAAGACATTACGTCCAAAGCACACACCAGCAGCACCGGCTTTCAACGCATCGTGCACCATTTTGAACATCTTGAAGTCAGAGTCCACCTGGGGACCACCTGCGATGAGAACGGGGGCATCGACATATTCGAGGATGGAGCCAAAACTCTCAACATCGCCGGTGTAGTAAGTTTTGATGATATCGACGCCCATCTCCATCGCCACACGGATTGCGTGTCCGATGAGTTGTGGGTCATATGGATTGTCAATCCCTTCTCCTCGGGGATACATCATCCCCAGCAAGGGCATTCCCCATGCCTGACAGGCTTGGGAGACCTTGCCCAAATCCGTCAACATCTGGTTCTCCGTCCGTGCGCCCAGGTTAATATGGACAGAGACAGCATCTGCGCCGAGTCGTATGGCCTGCTCGACACTACACACGAGACGTTTATCGTTGGTGTCATGTGCCAGAGATGTAGAGCCTGAGAGATGGACGATCAGACCGAGATGTTTGGTCTCTTTCAGCAGCGGCGCGAGACGAGAGACCATGCCCTGGTGGACGACGACAGCGTTGAGCGCATCTTCACCGATATCACGAAGACGCTGGGAGATACTCCCCAGCCCACGAATGGGTCCATCAGAGAAGCCGTGATCCATCGCGAGGATAAACATCCTTCGGGACTTCGAATTGATGATCCGCCTCATGCGGATTTCTTTACCAGAAGACATATCTCACCTCCTTTGCTGCGATACCATCACACTTTTAGACGACTCATGTCGAGCTTGCCAACAGAGCTACGTGGTAGTGTTGTGTAAAATTGCCAGCGCTGTGGGATCTTGTGTCCAGCAAGTTTTCCCTGACAAAAAGAGACGAGCTCTTCAGTCGTAAATGTTTTGGACGCGACGATGCAGGCCTTCACGAGCTCACCTGAGACTTCATCTTCGACACCAACAACGACGACCTCCTGGACACCATCGAGCGTCTCGAGTACTGCTTCAACTTCTTGGGGGACGATCTTTTTCCCCGCGAAGTTGATCACATTTTTCTTCCGCCCACTCAAGAACAAACGCCCTTCTTCATCAAGGCGACCAAGGTCTCCAGTAAAACACAAGCCAGCCCGGAAGGCTTTCGCAGAGAGCGCCGGATCACGATAGTAGCCATGACTGGAGACCTGCTCTCCTCCAACGACAACTTCCCCGACTTCTCCTTGTGGGACAGGATTCCCATCGTCATCCAGGATGTGGATATCGACACCGTGAAGTGGTTTCCCCAGACAAGTACTCGGCACCCCCGGCTTACGACGTATCTCCAGCGAGATCGCGCCACCTTCAGAGCTGCCGTAGTTTTGGCCAATCACGACATCGAATGTATCGTAAAATCGGCGAACAGTTCGTGCAGACAGTGGAGCTGCTGCTGAGATACAGTATCGCAGAGAGGAGAAGTCCACAGATTGACCACTCAAATCGATACGGGTGAGCAAGTCAAACATAAAGGGAACAGCGGGAAACAACGTGATCGCTTGTGTTTGTAAAGCGCGCAAGACAGAGCGAGCATGAAACGACTGAAGCAAGACGAGAGTACATCCAGTCGTCAACATCGGCATAAAACAGAAATCAAAACCATAGCTGTGGTAGAGGGGGATGACGGCGAGGCTTTTATCATCTTCGGTCAGCTGGAGTGTTGAGACGACGTGTTGTCCCTCCGCCGCCATATTCAGCGCAGTCAAGAGCACACCTTTGGGCGTCCCTGTTGAGCCTGAGGTGTACTTCATCATGACGACATCATCGAGACCTTCAGGAAGATCATCTCCTTCACAACGACCTAACAAAAGCGTTCCATGACCGAGAGATTGGTATGTCCGCTGTACAAAAGGTGCGGTGTGCTCTTCTCGTAAGAGAAAGAAAGAGGCGCCACTGTCCGAGAGAATCGTCTCTATTTCAGGGGGAGAGTATGATGTATCGATGGGGATCGCGATGGCTTTCAACCTCGACAAGGCGAGAAAACACTCGACAAATGCCACGACGTTGCCCAAGCAGACAGCGACACGGTCTTGTGCCAGTACCCCCTCTGAGGCGAGTAATTGGGTCAACACATCGACACGCGAAGAGAGCGATGTGAAGGTTAACGCAAGGTTTTCCCCTGGCGAGACAACTGCAATCTGCTCGGGCCTCTCCTGGCACTGTTTTTTGAACAACTCAGCGAAGGTATACGCACTGTCTGCTTCCATCCTGTCTCTTCCCTTGTATCCGCATCGAGATCAGCCAACATAATCATTATCGAGATCATACCCAGAATGTTGTCTCCTCCACTCACTTTCTGCCGACGACAACAAAATGTCGAAAACTGAAAGCAATGATTGATCCCGTTACGCTCTCATGGTATACAATGAGCACGTCCAAGACAAAAACAAATGAAACTGACTCACCCTTACTTATCATGGTTGAACACATGGATCGAGATCAAACTATCCAAAAGATCAAGGAAATCATCGCAGAGACGTCCAAACTAGGCATCAACGCTGACGAAGTCGGCGATGAGCCCAATGTTGTCACACGGTTGGGACTCCAATCTACACAGATTCTGGAGATTACTGTTGAGCTCGAAAACGAATTTGGGATCGAGTTCGAGGACACCGAGATTACAGAAGAGCTCTGGACCTCCGTCGGAAGCCTTGCAGACGGTATCACAGCCAAGAAAGGATAGACTTCGATGAGCGAAAATCAGACAGAGAACACAAACGAAGCCACCAAGGACGAGCAACCCAAAGACTTCATCTCCGCGCTCGCCGCAAACCGATGCCCATTGTGCCACACAGATCTCATCGCCAAAAAAGAAGATCAGTGGGTCCGCAGCTATAACAGCCAAGAGTTGTACCTGCCGGATGTCGAGTCCATGCAATGCCCCAACTGCAACACAGTAATCTACCCACAAGAGTCTCTCGACTACTTCGACAAAGCGCGCAATGGCGATATCCCCGATCTCAAAACACGTCCCTATACCCCCGAAGAATACGATGATGATGAGGATGAAGAGGAAGACGCATAGTTTTCCCTCTTGTTCAATACATCCCTCACGTCACCCCTTGCCACTGAGTGTTCGATGAAATCATCAGCCTCCTCCACACAAACATCTCCACCCCCGACAGATACAACACCACGAGAATACGATCTTCCGAAAGCCAGAGACCTCTTAGGGATTGGACGTAAACGTCTCATCAAGTGGTCCAAAGATGGACGACTACCACACACACGCGATGGGATGAGCTTTACCTTTCATCGCAAAGATCTCATCCACTTCGCGCTCACACGCTGCTTACAATGTGGTGAATTACACACCACCATCTCCACAGGTATCTATTTCTGTACCCACTGCGCAAGCTCCTTCTCGACAGACACCAAACACGTAGAGCTAGACGTTATGTGCTCCGGTATGGAGAGAACGCGGCAACAGATGTTTATGATGCGCTTACAAGACAAACAGGTGAGTGACGAAGAAGCCGTCGACGCGCTCACAGAGCGATACCAAATCAGTCGATTACTAGCTTACCAACGCTGGTTTCGTTTTTTCCACCAAAAAGAAGGTACCCATATCATGGGATTTGGTGAGGGAGCCCAAGAAGATGAGTGACACCAACCTCTCCCCGCAAACGATCGAAATCCTCAAGCAAACGCCTCCTTTTGACATGCTCACAGATGAACTTTGGAACACCCTTCTTCCAACGCTCCGTCTGCGCACTTACGATCCAGGCATCTATATCCTCAAACAACGCAAAACCAAGCACAAGTACCTCTACATCGTGATAAAAGGCTCTGTCCGCCTCATCGACAACACAACACATAGCCTGGGGACAGAGTGCGAACCAGGCCATATATTCGGCGCAGTTGGCCTCATAGAAGGAGGTCCCCTGCCATATGGTGCCCTCGCAACAGACACGACTGAATGTCTGCTCCTCCCAGCACAGACATTCCATGAACTTTGCGAAAAAGACAAACTCTTCGCGCAAGCATTCGAAACCAATCTCGAAACCAACCATGATCTACCAAGTACCGAAGGTTGGGTGGGTGGAGTGCAAGGAAGCCCTTTCACTTTCATCCACCAAGTACAAGGTTCAGCCCCTTGGGGTTCGATGCTCGACGCAGGTACAGGACAATCTTCGCTAGGTTGGATCACACAGCTCGAAACGAGTCATTGGACCGCCATCACAAAAGATGAACCGAGGGCCGATACACTCAAAGCCGTATACGCCGACAAAATCCGCGAACAAGATCGCATTATCATTGGAGACTGGCGTGACAGCGAGTTGTGTAAAGATGAAGTCTACGACACCGTCCTCGCAGATTACCTCCTCGGCGCAATCGAACGCTTCGCCCCTCACTTTCAGGATCAACTCTTCGAAAGACTCCGTCCCCACGTAGGCAAGCGACTCTACTTTATTGGGATCGAACCCATCCTCGAACCCGCTCCGACCATCGGTGGGCAAATCATCCAGGAGATCCATCGGCTGCGCGACCTCTGCGCGACCATGTCCTATGAACACCCCTACAGAGAATACCCACTCCAATGGGTTCTCCGTAATCTCCCTCGTGCGGGTTTTCAAATCGAAGGCTTTCAAACCTTCCCCAAGTTGTTTGGGCTGCGCTACTTCCACGATATGCTCGATGGATGTGTTCAAGCACTCCCCAAATTTAGAGACGCAGAACTCGCTGCCTCAGTCGCAAAAGCCATCGCCCGCTACAGAAAAGAAGCCCTCAGCACTTCCTACCTCCACTTTGGCGTCCAAATCAGCAAAGACTACGTTGTCGTCGCCAAACCTGTTTGATCAACCCACATACACAGATATTTTGCTTGAAATCAGATCCGGCGGACGTTGCACCAGCGGGCGGCCGCTGGACCCCGGTTGAACCCCTTCGGGGTTGTGGCTCTACCGTCTACAACGCTCTTCTTGGAGAGGCTTTTCTTCGTGGCTTATTTGCTTCGTGCGCTTGCAATCATCCGCCTCAACAAACTCTCCACCCTGTCGCTTCGCGACTTCCCTCCTCTCAAGCCTTTCGACAGGAGGGACCAACCAGCCGATATGCACGGGGTTTCGCTAGAAATCTGATCCGGCAGACGTTGCACTTGCGTCCAAAGCAAAGCTGTCCTATGAGGACGTTTGCTCCGTGCGCTTTGCAACATATGCCTCAACAAACCTCACAATCCCCCAACCCCTTTCTCTCCAGCCTTGGGAGAAAAAGGGGGGTTTTAGCCGATATATACGGGGGATACTTGAATGTTGATCCGGCGGACGTTGCACTTGTGTCTCCGCAAACTCCCCTGATTCCACCAAATCATCCCCTTCTTTCTGGCGGATATAGCAAGGCCATATCCTTTTAAGGCTCGATTGCTTGCGGATTTGCAGTGGGTTTTTTGCGTCTTCACTTGCAATCATCCGCCTCAACAAACTCTCCACCCTGTCGCTTCGCGACATCCCTCCTCTCAACCCTTTCGAGAGGAGGGACCATTTACCCGATATATACGAAGATTGAGGTCGGACACAAGGCCCGACCCTACTGAGATCCGACCGATATATACCGGCTTATCGGCCACCCAGATCTACTAACATCCATCCGATATACACGGGGTTATAGATCGAACTCCAGGGGCGTTTATGCTGATAGCCGTCTGATATACGCGGGTTTTTCGTTTGTATCGCGATATATCGTTTGATGTGCATCGCTCCCCTTGCCAACGTAGTTGAATAGCAGGGGGAGCTGGACGACCGAAGGTCGGACTGAGGGGGTCTTGCATCGCTCCCCTTGTCAACGAAGTTGAACAGCAGGGGGATTTGGCCGACGAAGTCTGTCTGAGGGGGTCTTGCAGCCTTTTCTGTATGCATCGCTCCCCTTATCGACCAAAGCAAAGCGCAGGTCGAACAGGGGAAACTGGCGGGTGAAGCCCGCCTAATAGGGTCTTGCGCTCTCCCCTAAACGAAAAAAGGGAGCCAACAGTTTTGTTGACTCCCTTTTTTCAGAGGGGGGTATGTGAATCACATGGTCCTTAGCGGACGGGAATGCGGTTCATCATGGGGTTTTGTTGGGTGAAGTTGTACATGCTGGAGAGTTGTTGCAGCATTTGGAACATCTGCTGCATGATTTGCATTTGGGACTGTGCTTGTTGGGCATTTGCAGGCATTTGTGCCAGTTGGTTGCCAGTCACAGTTTGTGGTTGCAAGAAGTTATTGATAGGCGCGAGGTGGTTTGCGTTACCTTGCGCGACCTGACCGGGGGTGGGCTTGGCTCCACCTTTGGTGATTGCATCGAAGTTTCCACCAGCTGAGAGTGTGGGACCTTCAATTTTCATCGCGCTACCGCCTGATTTCCAGGCAGCGTTTCCTTTTGAGTAGTTGCTCATTGTCGCAACATCACCACCAGTCGTGACAACCTGGAAGGAGTCGATGTTGTTGCCTTTGGAGTTGGCTTTCATGTTGAGCTGTGTTCCATCGGGAAGAGTAATGGAGCCACCTTTTTGGAGATCTTTCAGGGGCACCTTCATGAGAGCTTTTTTGCCCTTGTCACCTTGTGCGTGGATCTCGATTTGGGGAGGAGCGGAGCAACGGTTGACGTCGACGGTGAAGAAGTTTCCTTCAGAACCTTTGACTTGGAGTTGACCGTGTCCTTTGTCAGTGATGGTGGTATCACCAACGTTCAATGTGTTTTCAACGCCTTTTTTGAAACCACAGTGTTTCAAGTCAGTGGAGCTGATGTTCATTTGGGGGGATGGTGGGAGCATACCAGTGGTTCCCATCATACCGAAGCCACCTTGCTCAGGTCCGTTTGTTCCCATTTTGGGAGCGTTTGCTTCAAAGAAGGGTTGTCCGAAGCCCATGACAAAGAAACCAGCTTGGGAGGGGTTTTGCAGTGCTGAAGTGCCTGCGGGAGGCTCTTCGCCGGCTTTGGCGCTTTGGTTTTGTGGAGCTGGGGGTACAACAGGAGCAGGAGAACTTGAAATACCGTGTCCAGCGTGGAATTGGGCTTGCATCATGGAAGTATAGAAAAATTTCATGGGTCATCTCCTTCGATTTGAAAGTTTGTTGTTTTGGAACAATTCAAAAATCTATGAAAAAACAAAAACAAAAATGAAATGCTTTTTGGTATCAACTACGTCCTTAATTGATTCACTCATATTATCGGAAAACCTTCACTGCGGTTTCCCCCTTTTTGCGTTTTTTTTGAATTTATTTTTTTCATCAATCATTTCAGAACTTTGCATTGCCATTTTTGCACCCAAAAATCCACATCGCGACAAAAAACCACACCCGATCACTGCAACGATCTCCCTTTTGTTGTCTCGATCCCCTCCATCGATCTCAATCACCTTACACAATGAGATCTTGAAGCATTCCAAACACCCGTTTCTTTTCACATTGAAGCCAGGAGTTGTCACTAGGTTCCTCTGGCAAGCTGGCGATTCCATCGACAAGCGCAGATGTTAAGCAGTCATGACAGGACTGTAATCCACGCCGAAGAGCATCCCACTGAACAGCACGTCGATACAAAAAAGTACGATGGGTACTTTTTCCCCAAGGCACATCTCTCCCGTGTTCCAGGTGCTCTGGCCATCCATCATCCACCAATGCGCGTGAGCATATCTTCGATAAAGCCGTATACACAGAGAATCCCGGGTAGGACGCATCGAAGACATCGTACTCACACTGTCGATCGCGTAACAACGCCTCAGCCTTCAAAGACTCACCCCGCTCGTGCAGCTCGACACAAAACAACAGGGGTCCATGCCCTATGTAACATTCAGCCAGCCCCTCCAGAAGATGATCGAACCACGCAAAGATCGGCATCCCCAAAGAAGGAGGATATGCGGAGAGCTTTTGCAAAAGCGGCTCCTTGTACGCGATCTCTGTGTTGGTCATGATGTGACCCCATTCATGCGCAAGATTGACCTCCTGACGCCAACGGAGCAATGCTTTGGGCCCAGAAAAACAAGAACAAACAGCAAGAAAGGACTGTTTGCCTACCGCAATCTCCGCCTGTAATACCTTCTCATACTCACTGTGTCGTATGTATATATCGAGGTCGTCTTCAAGCTGAAGCAAAATCGTATCGGCTTTCAAGTTGCCAATGTGAAAGAGTTCTTCCTCCACAAACCAAACAGGTAACCCTTCAAGACGTTGCTGCAAGAAGACTGTAGCAGGCTGCCTTCTTGAGGTCCGACAAACAAGTACGATAAGTTGGGGAGCAAAGAACCAGAGCAGGTGAAAGGTCTCGTCCTCTTCGAGGAGCTGTCGACGAAACGTGGACAATGTGTGCTGAAGTTGGTTGTGCTGTGTTTCGTCAGTGGGATCGAGAGCACGAAGTGCAGGTAGGCGCGCAAGGAGTGAGGCGTATATGTTGTTCATCGTTACGAAAACTTCAGAATACCTTTGTATTCATCGGTGAGTGTGCCACCCTTTTCCGCAACTTGTTGTGCGCTCGCGATGATACCGAGGACTTTTTGTGTATCCGCGCTTTTGACTTCGGGATCGAGCTCTGTCACTTTTTTGAAGTCGGCGATCGCCTCTTCCATATTGCCAGAGGAGATGTAGCACTCACCTCGCATACGAAGTGCGTAGAGGTTTTCAGTTTCATCTTCATCTTCAAGGACGCGAGTGAAGAGCTCAATGGCCTGTGGGTAATGCTTTTGCTGTGCGTAAATGGAGCCAAGCCCAAGCATCGCCTGAACATTGATGGGAACCATCGCATGGATACCTTCGTAAAGGGCACGAGACTCAGGGAGCTTCCCTTGTTCGAGGAGAGAATATGCCAAGTTGATCAAGTTTTTGATATCGAACTCGGAGTACCCAAGGGCTGCACCAAGGTTGATACCTTGTGGATTGCGAAGCCACATCTTGAGGTTATCGAGGGCTTCTTCTTGAAGGGGGGTGAGTTTTTTTTCTTTGGCCATTGGCTTCTATTCTCCTGTATTGGGAAGGGAACAAAACCCTTGAGATTGGATACCAAGTGAGTGATTGATCACGTTATAAAACGTTTCGACTGCAATTTGTGCAGTGAGTTCGATCATTTGAGGTTCGGAGAAGTGCTCTTTCATCTTCGCGAACAACGCATCGGAGACTTCCATACGCGCTGAAGCATCGGTAAATTGAAGAATGAGCTGCTCTTCATCACTCCAGCTCGCTTGTTCAAGGGCATTGGGATGTGAGAGTGCCTGAATTTTATCAGAAGTCAAGCCTTCTTTTTGTGCCCTCGCGGTCCCACTATCGATGCAAAACGCACACTTGTTGAGTTGCGCCACACGCAATTTGGCGATCAACTTGAGTGGCATGGGCAGCTCGCCTTCGTGAAACTCAATACTCCCAAGCCCAGCAACGTTGCTGACAAAAGAAGGGATTTGTGCCAACGCACGGGCTGTGTAGGGGACAGCGCCGTACGACTTCTCCATTTGACCAAACATACGCCGCAACAATCGATCCGCGCCTTCAACTTCGACCAATTCGACTCTAGACATCAAGCCTCCTCTACCTGACTGTTGACAGCTTCGGGACCCATCGGCTGGTTCTCTTCGGGGAAGAGGAGGTCGACCGTCCGGCCCTGCTGCTCCAACTCTTTGCGTTTTTTACGGTGCGCGCGGATGACACTGAAGAATTTGCGGGCCTGTGCGATCTTCTCGGCCTCAGGCTTCTCTTGCTCCGCGGCAAACAGTGATTGGAGGTATTTTTCGTGGGGCAGCTTGAAAAACTCCTCGTAAAACTCTTCGATCGGAAGCTTCGTGGGGACGACAGCGTGCATCAAGTCATAATGCCCCCAATTTCTCGACGTCAGGATATTCTCTCTGTCCAACTTATCGAACAAAGGTGTCCCTGGAAGCGGTGTCAGGATCGTGAATGTGGGGGTCGCAAGCTCTGCTTCTTCGACAAACTGCTTCACCCGCGCAAAGTCCTCATGTGTGTAGTCCGGTCGGATCACGATCTGCGCTGCGATCTTCACACCAAGGCGCTGCAACAGGCGAATGGCACCCCAGTTGTTTTTGACCGTGTTTGATTTGTTGTAGTCGCTGAGATCACCCTCCATAAAAGACTCAAATCCAACGAGCGCCAATGCCAGTCCAGCATCAGCCCATCGCTCCACAAGGTCTTGATTGCGCATGATGGAGTCCGAACGAATGTACATGAAGTAATTGCGGTCATTCAGTCCAGCTTCCTCGATTTTCTCGACCAAAAGCGTCATTCGTTTGCGATCGATCAGCGCCTCATCATCCGTGAAGAAGATATTGGGTTCATTGAGCGCAGCGATCTCCTCAACGACCTTCTCGATCTCTCGTGTGAGATACCTGCCGTCAGTGAAGGGCCACAGAGAACAAAAGTTACATCGATATGGACACCCTACAGTACTTCGGACCGAGGCGATCGGCTTCATCAACTTGTCGTGATATTCGGAACGGTGCGCTTGTACAAGATCACGTGCAGGGCCGGGATAGTCGTCGAGACGAGGCTGTGGTCGTGAAGCAGTCAAGACCTGACCGTCTCCTCCTGGATAAGCGATCCCTGCGATATCATCGAGAGGCTTATCTTTCTCGATGTGCTGGATCAACTCTCGGAAGGAAAAGACGCCCTCCCCTATCACAACAGAGTCGATGGTGTCGGGACGATAAAAGTCAAAGGGGCGAAATTTCGCGTGGTGCCCGCCAACGACGACGTGTGTCTTGTCATTTTTGGCTTTGATGCGCTGGGAAAAATCGTAGACAGTCGGGACATCTGGAGAGTCCGCGGTTAAGCCGACAACATCAGGCTTGTACTCTTCGAGAAGATCTTCGAGTTGGGTCTCACGATCCATACGAAAATCTTGAATACGTACATCGTGTTGGTCCCTGACCGCACCGGCGAGATACTCAAGTCCGAGAGGCTCGTAAATAAAAACATCATCTCCACCGATTACATCGGGGTTTCCGGGAGGTGTAATCAACAAGACTTTCATCTCAGCTCCTTTCAAAAGGCCCACATCATTGGAAGGGTTTCCAGATCGCATTGTATACCATCGGCAAAACTGCCGACGATGTTGTCAACAACTTCCGATGAAAGTGAAAGTATAGGCGAATATCGTCACAGAAAGGTCGCGATCTTGTCCAGAGATTTCTTTTGAATGTCTGGAACTTTAGCATCCTCATCGGGGTATCCAACGACGAGGATGAGATAGGGCCGCTCATTCTCTGGTCGACCAAGGACATCGCGCAAGAATCCCATTGGACTGGGCGTATGTGTGAGTGTCGCGAGTCCTGCGTGATGAAGCGCGGTGATCAACATCCCCGTCGCGATCCCCACAGACTCCTGCACATAATAATGTTTTCGCTTCGAGCCATCCTCGTCCAGTTGGTAACTCTGACCAAAGATGACGATCAACGCCGGAGCGTGCTCCAAAAAAGGCTTGTTCGCATCCGTCCCAAGAGGCGCGAGAGCTTCCAGCCACTCTTCGGGCGCGCGCCCTTCGTAGAACGCCCGCTCCTCCTCTTCGGCGGCCTCGCGAATCTTGCGTTTTAACGCGGGTTGTCTCACGACGACAAAATGCCAGGGTTGCATGTTCGCGCCATTTGGTGCCGTCCCTGCCGCTTTGATACACTCTTCAAGGACACCAGTGGGAATGACACGTGTCGAAAAATCCCGCACAGTACGACGCCGCTTGATCTCCTCGTAAAACGCCGACGCACGTGCCTGCATCTCTTCAGGAGAGTACTCGATAAACCCCGTAAGTGGTAGGAACGTCTCTGCCTCAGCCATCAACTTACTCCTTCCGCTTAGCCATTTGCCATATGTTGTTCAAGCTCGTCACAATGCTTGACGATGGGTGTACCAAGAACACGATGACCCGCTTGTGTCACGAGAACGTCGTCTTCAATCCGAATGCCACCGAAATCGCGGTAGTCTCCAAGCGCGTCATATTGGATAAACGCTTCGTGCTTCTTCTCCGAAGCCCACATGTCCATCAACGTAGGGATAAAGTAGATACCTGGCTCGATCGTCACGACATGTCCGGGTTCGAGCTCTCTCGCGAGGCGCAAGAACCCAAGCCCAAATTGTGTAGAGCGCACTCCAGGAGCGCCATAACCAACGACATCACCGAGATCTTCCATATCGTGAACATCAACTCCCAACATGTGCCCTAACCCGTGGGGAAAGAACAACGCGTGCGCTCCTGCCGCGACAGCCTCCTTGGGATCACCCTTCATCAAACCGAGGTCTTGCAACCCGCGAACGATGGTCTCCGACGCGAGCAGGTGGACGTCTTTAAATGTTACACCTGGTTTCATCGCCTCGATCGCATCGAGCTGCGAACGTAGCACGACCTCATAGATCTCCCGCTGCTGCGTCGAGAACGTCCCATTTACAGGGAACGTCCTCGTAATATCCGAAGCATAGCCAAGGGCCGGCTCCATCCCAAAGTCCATCAGCAACAAACGCTGCTCGTCCAGAGTCTCCAAACCGTAGTGATGCGAGTGAAGAATCTCGCCATGTGTCGTCACAATAGGCTGAAAGGATGTGTCCCACTGTTGGCTGTACACTTGCTGCATGATCGAGCCATACACCTGTGCCTCGGACATCGAAGTGAGCGGCAATTGCATCACATTGTGAAAGATCTCCCTTGTGCGCGACAACGCGTCCTCAATCGCGGCGACCTCTCCATCATCCTTGATCAAACGCTGCGCGACGACCGCTTCGACGAGCGCAGAAGACACACCCGCTTTCACATCAGCAGGTGTTTGCTCAAGATACTCAGCCAAAGAGAGCAGCATATTGGCGTGCGAAGGGGGAAGATAAAGCGGAGACTCTAAGGCTTTTAACTGCGTAGGGAAGGATGAAAAGGGTTCACACACAGAGACCTCGGCGTGTGCTCCCCAAGCGTCCAATGAACGTTGTTCTCCCGTCCAAACAACAGTGTCGAGATCAAACGGAGGACCAAACAAGATATCGCGCCCATCAGGAAACGAGAGCAACGCAAAACCCGTCTCAGGAATCCCTGTATAGTACAAAAAGTGGGAGTTTTGCCGAAACGGCATGTAGGCATTGTCGGGATAATTACGGGATTGGTATTGGCTGCTCAGTAAACAGATCACACCATCTTCTGCGCCGAGCATTTGATGGAGTTGTTTTCGCCTTTGGGCATATGACATATTGTTCCTCCTTATTCTTTGTGTGAAGCATACCAAACATCACCCAAAAGAGGAACAGACTACATCTCAGCGCACAACATCCACAGTCTCCCCTTCGATCTGAACACGTTGTGGGAGTGAGACTTCAAAGCAGGCACCGACCCCGTCGGGGTTGGCACAACAGACAATCCTTCCCCCCATCCCCTCGATCAACTCCTTACAAATCGTAAGCCCCAATCCCGCGCCAGGATGGGCCCCAATATGTGTCATCTCAAGCTGGACAAACTCGGAGAAGATAGACTCCCACTTATCTTCGGGGATCCCCTTGCCTGTATCTCGTACACGGAACAAGTGCCACATTCCACCTTGCTGCAACTCTTGCGAGACTTCGAGGCGAATGCTCCCTTTCTCCGTAAACTTAACGGCGTTGTGAAGCAGATTCGTGAGCACTTGCAACAACCTCACTCTGTCCGCATACATCGTCCTCTCTGCGATCTGTATATCCAACGTAAGCGTGTTGGATGTACGCTCTGCGTACTTCTCCACGCTCTTGAGCGCGTCTTCGGCGAGCTGTTCGACAGAAAAATCTTCTAATGAGAACTGTAGTTGACCGAGTTCGAGCTTTGAAAAGTCGAGAATATCGCGGATCAAATACAACAACGTCTCACCAGAACGCTTAATCTTACCGAGATCTTCGACACGCCCTTCATCTCCATCATCCTCCGCGTCCTCCTGCATCATCTCCGCATACCCGATGATCACATTCAATGGAGTGCGTAATTCGTGACTCATCTTCGCCAGAAAGATCGTCTTGGCCTCGTTCGCCTGCTCAAGCTCCCCCTTCGCATAGTTGAGCTCCTTCAACGTACGGGTCCACTGCTCGATCAGATACGCCCACGGCAAAAACACAGCCAAACACAACAACACCAACACGATAGTGCCACTGACCCACGGACGTGACATCGCAGAGTTCGCCTGGATGGAGAGCGGAATGGTTAAACTGCCACTCACGAGGGCTGAAGAGACAAAGAAGATCGTGATGAGCACCCATCCCAGCGCAGCAAGCCCCGCTTTTCGACCAAAAAACATCCCCGCCATCACCACAAACGAGAACAAAAAGACACGCCCATCCCCACTCAGCCCGGCCAATAACAACCCAAGCAAACCAAAAGAGTAGATCACAAACAACAAAAACAACGCCCGGACAACAAAGGTCGACCGCTTCGAAAATGTGATCCAGGCGAGAATACCGTAAAGCAATAGATAGATGGGAACAGGCGTCCAGAGCGAATCCATAAACGAATTGTAAATCCCCGCACACACACCCAAGGAACCAAAGCCAAACACCACAATTGTGATCCTATTGAGGATAAACCCCAACCACTTTTTGTAATGCCCAATTTCATCCAACGCTGGTGCACCGCGCGAGAGATCTTTCTCTTTCAACATAGATTACCTACCCATCCAAATGGCAGCACAAACTCCAATCATCATAGAGCCCATGCTACCTACAAAATCATTTCCAAGTCATGTGGCCGAGCATACCAAAAAAGAGACCATTGGAGAAGAATAAAACACCTCCACAGTTCTCTGTTCTCGTTTGTTGGCTGTCCCAAAAAGGTAGGAGAGAACACTTGCTTCCATCTGAATATACCACCAACATGTCCATGTAATTGTTTTGCTCAAGAACGACAAGGAAAGCACAATGTCGACAGAATCCCTCGAAACATACCTCGCACGCACCTACTTTTTGGACACAGACCATCCAGCGATACAAGCATGGGTCGAGCAGACCACCTCAACAGCTCAAACAGATGTAGAGAAGGCTATCGCGCTGTTCAATGCAACGAGAGACGACATCTTTTACAACCCCTACCATGTCGATTTTACGCCACAATTTTTCAAGGCCAGCAACACTCTAGAGCGTGGTCGTTCTTTCTGCGTGGCGAAAGCCATCCTATACGCGACAGGGCTAAGAGTTGTTGGTATTCCAAGTAGACTCGGCTTTGCAGATGTCAGGAACCATCTGTCGTCACAAAGATTGCTTGATCTGATGAAGAGCGATGTCTTTACTTATCATGGCTATACAGAGCTCTATCTGAATGGTAAGTGGCGAAAAGCCACACCGACCTTCAACACATCTTTGTGCCACAAGATAAACATACCAGTGCTCGACTTTGATGGAGAAAACGACGCCTTATTCCATGCATACACCAATGATGGTCAACGACATATGGAATACATTCACTATCATGAACCATCTGATGACTTTCACATCACATCTCTTCTCAACGCATGGAAAAAGCATTACCCTCACTTCTTCGGAAATAACACATATTCACAAATACATGGAAATTTCGAGAAGGAACTTTTGGAAGATAGACGTTTGAACAGTTGACACACTCATAAACACATGATAGTACCCTTTATATTCGGTCGTTCATAAGTTTACATACAACATACGACACGCAAGCACAGGATAACATCACATCTGAAGTCACACATAGACTCATAACACCAAACAGGAGAGATCGAGTTGACATGTCCATACGGCACCAAGAAATATCGTGTACAAAGCATACTCTTTCTCCTTTGTACCGTATGGATCAGTGTGTTTAGCTTGTCACACGCCAACGCAACGCCTTTGGATCCCCCAACACTCGATGAAAACGCTCAAGTCAATGGAGCGTCATCTCTTCGTTCCCCTGTCGGTCCTTTGTCTCTTCGACAACAATCTCTCGTAACAACGGGCATTCACGTTGCGATCCCGGTGTTGATCCTCGACATCATCCCTCTACTAGGCAATCTCGTCGCGCTCCCATCAGGAGCAGGTCGACTCACCTGGGGGATCTTCGGCGTCTCATTTGGCGCTGTTGGGAGCCTTTTGACGATCCCAGCGATGAACATTCCATATGTGGGGATGGCCCTGGTCATTTTACAGACGTTCTTAATCGTCTTGAGCACCACCAACATCGTCCTCTCTCAATTCTTTCCCCAAGCGAGAGAGAATCCCATCCGCCTTATATCAGCGACAAGTCACATAAACATCCACACACACGGCAGCACCCTTCGTGTGACCTTTTAGCCAACAACATGGTCAAAACAATGCAACACAGCTTTTGTCTCCAACACACCATCTCTTTCGCGTTTGCGTGCCTGTTTGTGCTGTTTGGTATAGCGAACGTACAAGCATCACCACTTCAAACGGCGCCCCTCCGTGTACCAGCTCTCGAAGACAAGACAACTCCATTTTTACTACGCCCACCCCAACTGCAATTGCCTCGAAGACAATGGAGAAGACACGGCGAGCTGAGTGTTCTTTCGCAGAAACAGAGCATCACCTCGGACCCTGATCTTCTTACAGCCTCCTTGATCTTGTTGATCCCAACAACCCTCGCGGAGCTTACGATCTTTATCGGGAACTTGATCGCCTTTACCACCAAGAAAGCCCGCCTTCTCTGGGGGATTCAGGGGGCAGCGATGAGCGTACTTGGTGCGCTGGTGTCGTTGCCTTGGATACTCAGTGGACTGAGGAACGGCATGGCAGTCCCGTTTATCGCCCTACATGTGGCTCTTTTGGGGGTAAGTATCACCAACATCGTCCAGTACCAACCCCCCAAAAAAACGAGCGTGCTCACCCCGTGGTTCTCCATCCACCCCACTCATGGAGCGCAAGTTGGCGTATCCTACCTTGGTCAATTTTGAACATCATCACAGACGAATTCAGAGACAGCCTCTTGACCATCATGTAGAAGCGTAGCATTCTGTCACATCTTTCTTTTCGAGAAGGTGTGCAGAATAAAAATGTCCCTTGTCTTGTTTCAGGAGTGGACACTCCAAATGGACTCTGCAAAGGACAAGGCACTTATGCGTCGCAGAGGAGATGATGACAAGGTTGTCAAACGGTATGGGAGAATGTCGATGACCAAAGACCTCACAAAACAACGCTCTCTCGCAGTCCAGCCAGTAAAAGGTCTTATGCTCCCTAAACAGGGGACATTCCGAAAGATGTCTGGTGGATTTTTATTGATGGTGAGCTTCTTTTTACCTGCCATTTTTACAAAAGACAGCACGGTTTACCCCTTCCTCAATGGGATGCTTTTTCAGGACATCTGGCTTCAGAGCTTTCTACCGATTCTGTACCTCTCGGGCTTTACCTCAGGATTGGTCTCGATGATTGGACGCTTTCGCGCGCTTGGTGTGCCAAAACTCGTGTTGTTCGTCCACCTCGTCGTCAACACGCTGGTCGTTTTGGGTTCCGGTGTCGTGTTGTTTATGGCCCTCCTCACTCCAAATAAGCACGACTTCAGTCTCGTATTGATTGGCCCAGCTTTGTTGATTTGGCTCCCCATCTTCGTCCAGTTCGGATTGACGTGGATCAACCGAAAAAAACCGTTCTCCTGGAAACTCGCCCGTGTCACTTGGATCGGCGCCATTATGTCGCTGGTGTACTTCTCAATGGCGATCTTTACGGCGATGTACAACGCAGATCAGCAGGTCGGCTACGGTATGTACGTCTCAGTCGCAGCCGCAATCCTCATTATGACAGGTGGCGTACAAAACGAAGAGCGCAAAACATACCACTCACTCTAAGCCCCTTTCCATCCCCAACAAAACACCTTCAACCTTCCTTGTACCAAAGACGCAACACCTGATACCAACGCGCTGACATATCCCCAGAGGTTTTGAGGCTCGTGTCCTCGCGACCTTCCTCGTAGTGTGCGTGAATATTGGGTAAAACCAACGTCTCGATGTTAACGACCTTCACCTTTCGATCCCAGATCCACTGATTGAGTTCCTCAAGTGTCTCTTCCAGAGACGCAAATGATCGAGTGAAAAGACCTGATTCTTTCTCCTTGGGGACAAAATCCTTGTAGCGCAAATTCACTGGTCACCTCCTGACTTCGTTGAAATGAACACAACACTACTTGTAATTACCAAGCTGATACACGAGCTCTCTGTACAATCGGATATCGAGCTGTGTGAGCGTTTGAAGTGTCCGGATGGAGAGCATCTCCTCAGTCCAGATACTGTGTTCGCGAATCACCTCGTCGAAGATTCCACTGATACGCTCGTTGGGGTGCTTGTCTTCTTCTCCACAACTCGCAGCAAATGACTTAAAGATCTCGTACAGATCATCCCGACGTGCGAGGTACACTCGCCACAACACGCGGAGCTCTTCCTCGGAGAGGGGTCTCGTCGCAAGTCTCCGACATGTGAGCTCAAAACGTTGGTATTCCTTGTCGCGAATGGGTGAAAACAAGCGTCCCCAAAAGCGCTTCCATTGAGACCTGACCCGTCGAAGGAGTTGTGTCTTGGGGGCTACTTCTGCGCTGAGCACTTCATCCACGAAATCTTCAAGCGCTTCAAAGGAGAGATGCAAGCTTCGGATCTTCTTGTAGTCGGAGATATAGCACGCAGTGATCGCCCTGATCACCTCACCACGCTTGGCGACAAGGCCCGGCGCGACGTTGTGAAGGTAACCGTGTAGCTGTTCACCACTCAATCCCACATGCTCGAGTAACAAGTGAAGGTCCTCTAGCTGTTTCTCACGAGTTTCGCGTAAGACCTCGAACATCCGACGCTCTCGTTTGATAGCGCCAATGTAATCGAGATCTTGACTGAAGCCATATCCCTCGATCCCTGAGCCTTGATGTCCAGGCAAAAAGAGCCCCAAGTACTCAACATCAAACAGCGCACGAAGCCTCATACACTCGATATACACAGGTTTTCTCATCCTGTTGATCTTGCGAATCGCGACGCCAAAGTGCGTGCGCCCCGGATGGGTTTGTTCGCTGTGAGAAGGAGGCTGGAGGACATCTCGTACGAGCTTTAGCACTCGCTGTACCCCCCAAACAGTGAACTTCACAAACGACCACAAGAGCGTGATCGGCAACAAGAAGATCTTGCCACTCGAAGCATAGCTTTGGTAAAGCTGGTAGAAATTCACCGTGCGTTGTTCTTTGGGGAGTGTATGAAACGGAAAGAAGCCGAATAAATCGCGGATCAGGTGTTCGCGCTCTTGTTGCATCAAGGACATCACATCCTCACCAAAGATATCTTTGATGATCTCGTCTTGCTCGTTCTGATTGGAGAGAAAGTGCAACGCGGTGAAGGTCGTCGTGCGAAAGGGCACCTCGTGTTTTTTGGAGCGCTGCACAGGAAGTCTCATCCCGGCGAGCTTCTTTTTGCGGTTTTGTCGCCACGTCTGATAATGCGCAAGACTCTCTTCTGACTGCCACGCAAGCTCCTTGAGAGGGATACAATTTTGGTTGTACTCAGCGATCAACTGCGCGACGCGGTGGGCGAGACTATCGGTGATCGAGGCAAACCAAAGATAGGGCCCCAAATACAGAAGAAGTTTGGCTCGTGAGAGGTCGAGCCGCTCGATACGTAGCCCTTCTAAAAGAGAGAGGGAGAGCCGATGTTTTCGAACGTTTTGGATCGCGATGTTTCCGAGCAACTGGTTCGTTGTCTGCCTGTCACTCTTGTGTAGTGGTGTCCCATCGAGATAATCTTCGTACAGTTGCAAGACCTTCTCTTGTGCGTGCCACTGTGGTTGGAAATGAAAACCAGGGTCTTGTGTCGGCTCTGCTCGCCAATCAGAAGATTCATGCCCCACAGCCATCGCCTGAAGGTGTCCAGAGAGTTGTCGAAAGGATGCGGACTCAGGCGTAACACTTCCGTCCTTGAGGACCTCTTCTGCTTGCAATACGCGCCGCAACAGCTCGCGTAAATCGTTGTCCTGATTGAGCAACTTGATCTGCTTGAGGCGACCGATGAATTGAGCCTCCGAGATCCTCGCGAAAAAATCAGTCGCCTCACCTGCGATCATCCGGAACCAGAGCCCCAACAGCAAGGGGATCATACTGAGCAAACCCAAAATGATGATCGGCGCACCGAGATATTTTCCCAAAAAGCCCGACACGCCACTCAACGCACCAAATGAGAACAAGTTGATCAGCCCTGACACGAGCAAAAACAAAAACCCAAACATAAACAATCTGCGGGCTGGACGCATCGTCGCATTCACCAGTGTTAATCCGATACGATCGAGGACTTGTGGCCCTGTCACCATGCCATAAAAGTCACCGGCCCAATAGATCCAGGACTGAATACGTTCCAATCCTCCACCGACTCGTCGAATAAACCAGGCAACAAGCGCCGCCGTGTCCAACTCGTCATGGGCCCGTGCGAGCTGATAAAATCCAGGAAGACTTCGGATAATAGGCGAAGAAAACAATTGAAAAGCACGATTGCAGTAACGAATGAAGTCAAAGCCCAGCACCTCTTCGACTTGTACCGCGTCCATCCCCAACATCTTGTTGACGAGGACCTCAAAAGAGATGTCCCCCCCGCCCAAAAACATATCGCTCTGTGTCCAGATACGGTACGTCCCACCGTACATCGACACTGTGGATTGCACATTGCGAAGCTGCTCCTCAAGAAGCGCCAGACGTGGAGCCGCTTCGGTCTTTTGCAACACCAATGATAAGCGCTTCCGACATCGTTCACGGAGCGTTTGTAGCTCCAAAGAGAAAGAGGACGTGTCCTCACCGACGTTGTCTTCAGGTGCAGGAAACAACACGATGTTGCGGTTAAACACAGTCTCATATTTCCGAAGTAGACGATCCGTACCGCGCACCATGAAGGACAGCAGACGAAACATCCGAATCAATGGACGGAAGATACGGACATACCGCGCAAGACGTGAGACACGGACAAGGCGAAGCGCCCGCCCTCCAGAGAGAGAAGCGATAAATACGGTTGGATTCCACAACCAGATCAAAAAGGAGAACGGGATGGAGGGCAAGAAGTCGATCAAGAAGTGCCGACGGACATAGAGCAAGCGTCCCTCAGCCATCCACAACTTCACACCGAACTCGGCCAAAAACAGCGCACATACGATCGTATCGACGATCATCAACACAAAACGCACCTGCACAGGCAGCGGTATACTCGCCTCGACGATCAACAACACCAACACCAACAAGATCAGCCACAGGACTGTATTTTCGGAGATCTCAACGGCCTTGCGACCGAAAGTTGTCTCCAAACGCGTTTGCAATTTACGTTCTTGTAGCTCCGCACGGATACGTCGCCTGAAGCCATCGATCTGGTTGATCAGCTTGTCGAATTGTGTGCGCGCAAAAAAGCGTCGCTCGCGCAGATCGGATGTAAGTGACAACACCCACAACACAAAATCCTGCAAGATCTCCATCAACGCGACGGCCTCAACCAAAGAGATATCATCGATCTCAGCGAGCTGTTCATCGATTTGATCGAGCACTTGTTGCACGCGCTCCTGGAACCACTCACGAGCTTCTTTCGCGGTACAATCCGCGATGTAATGCCCAACCTTTTCGCGAAGAGCGTGACACTCTCCCTGTGTCTTTTCAAACAAAGCAGTAAGCGCAGCTGTATCCTGCAAGCCCTGATCTCTCACAATCGCTGAACGAATCGTCAAAAGAAGCAGCTGACCTTTGACCAACAACTCCCAATCCTCAGCATGCTTGTCTTCGTCAGGTCTCGCAGTAAGCGATGGTGTCGCGTGTGCAAATGCTTCCACGCTCGAAGGTGCGCGGAAAGGCTCAATGTTGACCTCAGTCGCCGCAACACCTTCGACACCATCGATACGCTGTACCTCAGCAGCACGTAGCGCCTCGACATCTTGGATGTAGAACTCTCCCTCGTGAACGATCATCTCCTGCCGAATCCCTGCCACTTGGAGTTTGAGCGTGTTGAGCCTCTGTTGTTCTTCTGAGGGCAGCTCTTTGACACCAACGCGATAGAGCTCGCGCTCTATCAAAGAGAGATTCGCAGAGGCACCAGCGAGCAGGTGTGCCCCCTCTTCTTCGAAGCCTTCTGAGACCCACTGAAACGCCTCAATCTCTCGATGCAGCAAGCGCACTTTCTGTGCAGCCTCGGCAGGATCAAGTGTCATATCCCCTACCAACGTCTCAAAGTTGTACTTGAGCTGCTCAAAGGTACTCGATGCCCGCTCCAATCGCTGCTCAGGGGTTAATCGACGCGGAATCTCTTCGATGTACTCCCGAATTTGTTGCTGAAGTAGCTCAGCGTGGCGATGCTTTGCCAGCTCGTGTGGGGGTAAAAACTCGCGCATCCATCCCAAAAAACGGGCCAAAAACCACGTATGCTCCCAGACGTCCCTCGCGTTGGGCTCGCGAAGATACTGCTCGATTTGCTTGAGAAGCGATTCCAATGTCATCGAAAACCTCGTATGTCATAAAGAAAAAGACCAGTCAGCGAAGACTCAATTCCACCCGACGGTTCGCTGCACGACCAGCCTGTGTACGATTAGAGCGAATAGGACGAAGGTGACCATACCCACGGATGGTCATACGATTCTTTTTCATCCCCATCATCATCAGGATACGAGAGAGGAATTTTGCCCTCTTCTTGTCGATGAGTGTGTATGTTTTCTCTCGTACATCTCTATGTCCAGCGATCACAAGGCTTTTGGCTTGGTACGTCGACAACGCACACCTCGCAAACAGCGCAAGCACAGGGCAAGCACGAGCAGGCTTCGCGAAACGCTTGTAACGTCCTGGAGCAAAGTGAAGCGCCACAGTCTTTGGACAGAGCGTCGCATTTGTGGGCTTCATGTATTGTTTTGGACAGGCTGAAAATACCGGAAAGATACGTCTGGAAGGTGCTTTCAGAAGAGTAGTAAGGCGCCTCGCCGGTGGCGGACCTCCACCCACACGGTGAAAGGCGATCCGCGCATTGAACATACGCCCCTTCCTCGTGCGATTGCTCTCGATGGGACAATCCTCGCCCATTCCCGCGACACGAAGTGGTGATTTAACACCGAGCTTCTGCAAAAATGCCCTCACCTGCTCAGCACGTTTGAGAGAACGAACTTGGTTGAAACGACTGCTTCCTTGACTATTGGTGTGTCCTGCAATCAGGATCACATCGTTCTTTCCTTTAAGTGAGCCTGCAAACAGATTGAGCTCAACCTTCAGACGCGAGATCCAATCACCACGCCAGGAGCGAACACGCATCACAGACAGCGGTTTTCCTTGCGGGCAAGGCGCAGCCTCAACCCCCCCCCCAAAGAAAAGGCATACACCAAGAAAAACCCATACCGCGCTATATTGGATGTGGTGAGATCGCATTCATACCTCCTATCACTGAAAAGAAGAAGTCCGGGTTACATTGTCGTCAAAGGGCCATCAAAACTACCATACATCGCCACTCTCTTGAAGAAGATACGCCTAAAAAGCCGACAAAGCCTTGAAGAATTCGAGCAGAATGGGTATGCATAGGTTCACATATCGCGAGGAGATATGTAACAGTCCCATTCCCCCCCACGTGATAGCTCGCGGAGAAGAACAATGACAAAGCAAAAATCGATCGACTTACTGAAAAGACTGACAGAAGCACATGGCGCACCAGGCCACGAGACAGAGCTCCGCAGCATCTTCCGCCAAGAGCTTGGTGAGTGCGTGTCTGACAACATCGGCAACCTCGTCCACACGCAAAAAGGCAGCGACGACAACCCCAGAGTGATGATCACAGGCCACATGGACGAAGTCGCCTTTATGGTGCAATCGATCACCGCAGACGGACTGATTCGATTCGTCAACTTAGGCGGATGGTGGGGGCATGTACTCCTTGCACAGCGCGTCTACATCCAGACAAGAAGTGGCCAGAAGATCCTCGGTGTCATCACGAGCAAACCCCCTCACTTTCTCGCCCCAGAAGAGCGCAAGAAAGTCCTCACGCTCGATAAAATGCTCATCGATGTAGGCGCAACAAGTGCCCAAGATCTTCATGAAAATTATGGCATTCGTGTCGGCGATCCGATCGTCCCGGACTCCAACTTCCAGCAGCTTCACGATCCAGATATGCTGCTCTGTAAAGCGTTTGACAACCGCTGTGGTGTCGGACTGACCATCGAAGTCACACAACGCCTAAGAGAAGAAGGACACCCCAACACAGTCTTCGCCACCGCAACCGTCCAGGAAGAGGTCGGCACACGTGGTGCACAAGTCGCCGCAAGACAGGTCAAACCTGACGTCGCGATCGTCATGGAAGGTACACCTGCAGATGATCTGCCAGGGAACCCCAAAAATGAACGGCAAGGAGTCGTTGGCAACGGAATCCAGCTCCGCGCGATGGACCCCACCGCGATCAGCAACCCGCGCCTTGTCCAACTCGTCGTCGAGACCGCCGAAGAACACAACATCAAACATCAAGTCGCGGTCCGTCGCGGTGGTGGTACTGACGCCAAGGTCATCCACTTGAGCAACCAAGGTATCCCAACGATCGTACTCGGTGTTCCAGCACGATACATCCACACCCACAACAGCATCATCCACATCGATGATTACCTGAGTGGACTTCAGCTCGCGACAGAGGTGATCAAACGCCTTGACGCCGAAACAGTCGCCAAATTAACGGACTTTTAACACCCCCATTCTCCACACAACACAGAAGGCAAATCCCAAACATCGGAGTTTTTGCCTCTACCACAACGAGGAACAGAGATGACACTCTCCTTCTTGTACCCCGCACTCATTACGATCTTGTCAGGATTTTTGCTTATTTACTTTGGCATTCGCGAGAGTATGGCGCGCCGCAAATACGATGTTCCACTGCCAAAGATGAGCGGTGACCCTGGTTTTGAACGTGCACACCGCGTACACGCGAACACCATGGAACAAGTCTTGATCTTCTTCCCGGCGCTGTGGATTTTTTCGTATACAGTAAGTCCTCTGTGGTCTGCCATTCTCGGTGGCGTCTGGATCGTCGGTAGACTCGTTTACGCACATGCGTACTACGTCGATGAAAAAAAACGTGGGATTGGCTTTGGTATCACAGCCCTCGCATCCTATCCCCTGCTGATCGGCTCCCTCATAGGCATCATCATGGCACTCATCGCGAAGCTTTCAGGCTAACCAACGCCTCAGTCCTTCTTTCCTTCCCTCACGGGCTCCTCAGGAGCGCTCCCCCCATCCAGAATCACATCAGAGACTCTCTCCACGCTACCTTCAGTCAACCTCTCGACTTTATCCGTGGTGCTCTTCTCCTCAGACATCTCGGTATTTGGTTCCTGTCCACTCTGTTCACCAGCCTTCTCTTCGGGAGGAGTTGGTTCAGGTGAGACTTCCTCTGTGGGCTCAGGGCGGCCAAAGCAGTTGATGTTTGTGTATTGGACTTTGCAAACACCTTCAACACACGCTGGAGAGGCAGGACCAATGGCACAGGCTCCGGCGAACTGCTTGAAGAGGTAACAACCTTTGTCGAGATAAGTCGTGATATCTTCCTTGAGGGTGTCGTATTTCCCCTTGGTATGTGCGAGCACAAACTCGTAACAATCACAACCATCTGCAGGTTTGATCTGTTGCAGCTCACAATCCTCGTCTTTTTGACAACCCTGTTTGTCCTTCAGATTGTCTTTCAAATCATTGGCGACACCACGACAAAATGCGCGCAAATCGACTTTATCGATAATGGGTGTATCTTGAACAGTTGAGGCGTCAGGTTGCTTTTCTTGCGCGACCTCTTCGGTGTTATTTGTCTCAGGTCCACAATGGCTCAACACACCGAGTAAACACACACATGACAAACACAGTAAATACTTCCACTTTGGGACATACATCACACACTTCCTATCTTTACGCACGAGCATCTAATCGTCGGAAAACTCGTGCTCATCCTCATCACTTTCATCCTCTTCGTCGTCCATGGTTTCTTGTGCGACAAAGTGAAGCGCCATCTCAAAAGCCGACTGTGTAAATTGCAAGACCTTCGTAAAGTCTTCGTCCGAAAGATCCCGGGCTGCGTCGTGGCGCCTGTATATATTGATAAATTGGCGTTCTCTTTCGAATTGTAAAGGTAATCTGCCGACCCCCCACCCTTCCAACATGCGCCAAACGGTTGGATTATATGTCCGAGTATACCGAACAATAAAGGGGACAGGATCATGGCGGGCGAGCAGTGAAGAGAGACGCAAAATAAGCTCAAAAGAGAGCGTCGCGGTCCCACTCTCAACCGCCTCGATCAACGACGAATCCTCCAAATCAAGCGCATCGCTGAGCTCGCGAACAGTCAAACCTGCGACTTCTCGCAGATCACGCAGCGACGCACCGGCTTCTCGCATGAGATTCCGACGCTCAGGTGTCCCAAAGAGTGCCTTGCCGACACGCCAAGGCACCTCGCTGGTCTTGGCAGCCCAACGAAACGCGTTGTTGGCCAAACCTTCGGCAAAATTTTCGCGAAGATCCGCAAAACGATTGGCAAACCATCGCCCCGTTTGCCTTGCATCTTCATCCAACGCCTCCTCGCCGGAGAATGAAGAATCGGCTTCAAGGAGAGGATCCATTGCTTCGATGTCTTCGTTTTCCTCGTAGTCTTTCTCTGTACTCATCGTCCTGCCTTTCTGTGGATCACGTTTCCATAGAGTGTACCACCTTCATCGAAAAGTTGCGATGATTGGGTGATACAAACAAAAAAATTGAGGGGAATCACGAAGTGTAAGAGGAGATCTAGGCTTGGAGAGTCGTGAGGTGGGGCTTGCTTTGATTCGCTTATTGTATAACGAAAGAATCGGAAGCGATAGACTCGTAAGGATTGGTACTACCTTGTGCACGCGACCACACCTGAATGACATATGAGCCCGCCGCAAGTCCTGTTGTGTCCCAGTTACAGGTTGTGCTGGTGCTATAGTTACACAGCGTAGACCAAGCTCCTGCTGGCGTGCGTAGCCAGAACTGGTACTCAGCTGTTCCACCTGTACATGTCGCGTTTCCTGTGAAGGTTACACTTGTCCCGGCTGTTTGTGGTGAAGCGGGACCAGCGCTGAGACCCACAAAGTTGCATGCGTTACCAGTGATTGTATACGAAGCGAAGGTCGTGCTTTGGTAGGCTTCTGTGCTTCCTTGTGCGCGAGCCCAAACGTACAAAATGTAATCACCCGCAATAGAAGGTGTCCAATTGTGTGTATCCGATGTTGAGTAATCCTGGACGAGCGATGTTGTCCCTTGCGGATTACGGATGTAGAAGATGTACTCAGGTGTTCCGGAGTTTGTACACGTCACGTTGCCTGTGATGTCAATCGACGTAAACTCGGACTGTGGCGAAGTTGGATTTGTGGACATGGAGACGTTGTTACAGTAGGACGCACCATTTGTGATCTCGTACTTCATAATGGAAGACGCAGCATCCAACGTCGCAGTGCTACCTGTCTTACGAACCCAAACTTGCCAGTTGTAATTTCCGCTAAAGGCACCTGTGGTATCCCAGATGTAGCTGGCGCTTCCCCAGTCACGAACCATCACCCAGCCCTGGCCTTCTTGTTGACGATAAAATTTGAACTCAGGAATGACACCACCGGAGCAGGTCGCGCTTGCAGAGAAGAGGATACTCGTCCCTGCGACTTGGGGACTGACTGGTGTCGAGGAGAGTGAGGCTGCGGTACATGTTCCAGAGTTGGTTGTTTCCTGGAAGACATACATCGCACCTGTTTGATCAGCGCCATTGTAACCGTTGCTTCCGACCAATGTAATAGAAGCCCCAAGTGAGACGGCGCGACCAAAGCCGACAAAAGTACTCACGTCGCTAGGAGTCAGCTTTTGGGTTTGTGACCAAGTGGAGCCACTGCGTGTGAATGTATAGACAGAGCCCGTCAAACCTTCACCAGGTGCCCCTGCAACGACAAAGCCACCGTCGATCGCAACAGATGTACCAAAGAAGTCGAGCTGATCAGCGTCTGAAGCGTTAAGTGTTTGTTGAAGGCTCCAGGTGGTGCCACTTCTGGTGTAGACAGCCGCTGAACCTGTGAAGCTGCTTCCGCTTTGTGGAATACCCACGACCAGATCGTCACCATCGAGATCGAGTGAACGTCCAAATGCCAGTGCAGCACTTGAAGGGTTAGAGGGTTGGATTTTTTGTTCTTGTGTCCAAGTTGTACCGCTACGTGTAAAGACATACGCAGCACCACCAGGATTACCAGTTCCATCATCCGAAGGCGCGCCGATCGCGACGTTGTCCGTGTTGAGCGCCAAAGCCTCTCCGAAGTTACCACCATCGCCAGTCAATTTTTGCTGCTCGGTCCAAGTCGTTCCGCTCCTGACAAACGCGTAAACAGCACCACTACCAGAGTCGTCGTTGGGTGCGCCAACGACAACAGTGTCACCAACAATAGCCGCGGAGAAGCCAAATTGATCGCCCGCCGCGGCATCGCTTGCGGTCAGGATCTGTTGCTGAACCCAGACACTGCTCGTGCTGTTGTAATTGTAAATGTATGCAGAGCCGGAGTTGGAACCAGTGCTGTCTTTGTCTGGTGCCCCAACAACAATGTACTCACCACTGATCGCGACGGCACGACCAAATCGATCCGTCAGCGCACGATCCGACGCAAAGATCTTTTGTTCTTGTGTCCAGGTCGTGTCACTGCGCGTAAAAATGTACGCCGTCCCGGTACCACCTTCGTAGACCGCACCGACAACCGCACGATCACCTGAATCATCGATCGCGAGGCTGTAATAACCAAAGTTATCATCTTCCGTTGCGTCATTGGAGAGGACCTTGGTTTGTGTGTTGAAGACGGGATCGATCTCGATGGGGTAGGTTGCTTTGCTGTCATCGACGAGCAGGATGATCTGCTTTCCATCCAACTTCATCCGCGCGGGGAGTGTTTTACCCTTCGCGTCTTTTACGAAGAGCTCTCTGTAGTAGAGGGATTTTTTTCCGTCCGCAGTCCGAAACACAATGCCCTGTTTGGAGGGAAGCATTTCAGCACGCAAGTTGGTTGAAAAGGCGAGCTTCAACACGAGTAAAGCCTGCTTGGAGGGACGGGACTGGGGCTCGCTTGAGAGCGTAAAACCCTGCTCAACCCCGAGTGGACCGTTGATATACCACTCAGAGAGAGCGCCTTTTGTTCCTTTGTATGTGTATGTCATGCGGTTGCCAGCAGCCTTGCGTTGTGCCAGCGAAACAGGCTTGACTTTCCCCTCATAACCGACGGAGTCCAACTTGATAGAGAATTGCCAGTTCTCTTCTCCAGGCTGAGACAACAGCTGTGTTTGTGATGGATGGAACATCGTCGTCAAGCGTTGTGGAAGGTTGGACGCGAGGAAAGTTTGCACTCCCTTTGTCAACACTCCCTTCTTGAGTTGGAAGGTTTTGGGGGCGTCTTTTTGTAAGGTCGAAATCATCGCCATACGAAGACCGCGAGGGATCACTTTTTTCGCGCTTGTGTTTTGAAGGTTCAGCTTTTGGACAGGGACAACCTCTCCAGTACGCACCACCTCAGGGCTTGTCGATACTACAGGCTCACTCGTAGGTGAGGTCTGTGAGCAAGCGACAAAGCCAAATGTGGCAGCCAGCAAGAAAGCGACACCCACAAAACGAAAAGACCAGGCACCTTTGCCTGATTTTTTTGTGTTTCTTTGTTTTCTCATACGATCAGTCTCCAATCACAATGGAACACACCCCACTCTCCAAGAGCAGCGCCGAATCATGGTAAGAATAGTATAAGTTACGGAAAGAACGTTGTCTTTGGTATCAATCTATCACAACAGAAATATACTTTGCAAACAGGAAAAGAGGGCTTTCTGCAAACCCTTCATGAAGATACAACGACACAATCCTATTTCTCTGAAGTACAACGTTTATCACAAATAAAACCCACTCTTCCCCAAAAAACTCTCAAAAAAATACAGGCGAACACACAAACACGCGCCAATCCCCCCACAAAGGCAACCTCAGACAGTCAGATTCAAAAGAGTGAACTTACTCGCCCCTAAAGGAGCGAGCTTCCGAGGGCATCTGAGAATCAGAGCCTCGGCTTCCTGTTTCAGCCACAAGACTTACTTTGACGA
>PCBK01000075.1 GCA_002731275.1 Deltaproteobacteria bacterium
GAGTTCGTTGACTTTTTCGGAAACAAGTTCTTCGGAGATCGTCACCACGATTTGTTTGGCAACTTCGGCAAAGAGCATCCTCAAAACGGAATCTATCTTCAAAAGCAGGGTGTTGTGTTCTTCATTGATGAGGCATTTGGAAGAAAGGAGTTGACCGATTTGTTCGATGGCTTCAGCATATTGTTCAACAGACATGAGGATATCCTTGTTATTGTTTATATTTTTTTTGAATATTCTCATGTCTCGTTTTTCTTCGCTTGCTTCAGATCAAATCAACACCTTTTGAACGCACCCGAGTTAAAGATATCGCTTGACAGGTATGCAATATTTGGACATACTCTGTTGATACTTGGACAACCATTGTGGATACTTGTTCTTACATCTATATGATTCGAGGTCTGAGCGTTGAACGACAACCAATATGTTGATTTTATTGTAAATAATTGTGAAGCTTATCAAGCTGCAGGACTGTGGTCACGACCTCCTAGGGTCAACCCAAGAGGTTGGCTTCAAAATTTCCAAGAGGATGAAAAGCCAGCTGCTGCAGCTATTCTCGATAGGCTTTGTTTTTTTTCAGCGACAGCCATAGATAACCTTCTTCGAGCTTCCTTCTTAGGGTATATTTCAAAAAGACATACAATGTCTCTCGGTTTTGGCGAATCTCGTCAGTCATATGATTCACTTATGTCTGACCTTAAGTGGACGGATATACAGGGAGAATCACCACATAAAACAGACTCGGGGAACTTTTTTCTGAGAAAAGCTAGAGATACACTTTCAATAAAAGAAGAAGTTATTGTGAACCAGATTGCTGCAATCTCAAATGTGATTTCTGATAAGAAGGTTATGTTTATCGATGACTTTATCGGAACAGGAGACCAAGTAATAGAGACATGGAAAAGAGAGTATAGCTATCTCACTTTCGAAGATGTGGTTGGTCAAAAATCAGGGCTTGCATCTATGCTTTGTTTGGTTGCAACGCGTTCGGGACTTGATAGAATAAGACACGAGGAAATACAATTAGATATTTTCCCTGCGCACATAGTTGATGATTCTGACTCTATTCAGAACTTTCGTTCAAAACCTTTTGCTCCACCATCTGCGAGCTTATCCAGTATAAAGAAACTGCTTTGTAAATACGGACCACAATTAGATGTGCCTGTATATGTAGATGCTCGTTATGGATACAGGAGTTTAGGTCTTACAATTGCTTTCGAACATAGTGTTCCTGATGCTACATTGCCGATTATCTGGGCAATGGGGGGGAATAACTGGCAACGTTTAGTGGAGATATAGCTATGAATTCTAATATGGAAATACTAGCAAATGCATTCCGAGATTACCGCGCTGAATGGCAGCAAGAGCAGTTCGGTCGTTTTTTTGTTGAACCCCCATACCTCTCAAGCTTGGCAGCACTACGTCCGACCTTTTTAGAAGGCGGTCGCGGAACAGGAAAGACTGTTGCATTGCAAAGTATGAAGTATTCGGAGCTTTTTGCTCGAAAGTCTGAACTTGCTCCTCTTCAACTTCCTTACTTTGCTGTATACATAAGAATTAGTCAACTTAGAGTGCGAGCATTTGACAGTCCTGCTTTCGATGAGGAAGCTTCAAAGTCTCTATTTGCGGACTATTTGAATATGTTAATTGTTCATGAGCTTTGTGACTTAGCGGAGTGGCTCATAGCTAAAGGCTCAAAAGAAATCACCACGGATTCATTACGACATGTTTGTATGTTCTTTGATTTTGAAGATGTAAAGAGTGTAAAAGAATTACGCGATAAGATAAAGGACCGCATGCTCAACTTGCAAATGTATATCAACAATCCAGGGGCAAAACAAAGGCCTATCTTAAGTCCTCCAGAACAACCTGTAATGACCTTTTCAAAAGTTATTTCCAATTCAATAAAAGATAAGACGCCTGTTTTTATTTGCTTGGATGAGTATGAGAATTTGTCTATCGAACAGCAGAGGATTGTCAATACATACATTAAACATGCAGAATCTCCACTCTCATACAAGATCGGTATAAAAAAATATGGACGTCTAACTAGAGGGACTTTAGGAGATGAACTGCTTGAATCACCGGCTGACTACCATAACATTGATGTTTCTTCCTTCGAAGAGTATTCCACTTTTGCACAAAGAGTAATCCAAGCTCGACTGGAATATGCTGTTGATGAGGGAGTTAATGTTCCAAAAAGGATTGAAGAACTCTTACCTTCCCTTTCATTCGAAGATGAAGCAACACTTCTTGGTGTGGGAAGAGTTATTCAAGAATTTGAGAAAGAACTTGATGAACTTGAAGCTATGTCCGAACTGGAAGAATATAGACAACTTAGTATTACAGAGAAGCATATTATTGCATATTGGAATGAGAAAAAACAAGAAAGACCTGATTCGACAGTTCGCGATTTTTTGTCAGCTCCATCTAAATGGAGAGATCGGGTGACTAATTATAGCTATGAATCTCTTTTCTGGCTGTCGAGAGGTCGTAAGGGAGCTAGAATAAGGAAGTATTATTCAGGGTGGAGTACCTTTTTTAATCTTTCATCCGGTAATATTCGATATCTTTTGGAGTTGATTGATCGAAGTATTACAAAGGCATCTCAAAGTCCAGCGAAGAATAAGACATTTGCAGTGGAGCCAAGAATACAAACCGAAGCAGCAAGAAGAGTCGGGAGAGAGCGTTTAGAGCAGCTAGAAGCTCTCACCGAACATGGTGTCGAAATCAAAAGGGTTGTGCTGGCTATCGGCAAAGTCTTTTTTGAGCTAGCTCGAAGCCCCCTTGAAGGTGCACCTGAGACAAATTCATTTGTTCTTCAAGGTCAAGCAGAAGAAATTGGACAAGTTGTTGAACTCTTGACTCTTGGAGTGAGTCATCTCGCTTTTGAAGTCTCACCTCGAACAAAGGCAACAACTATTGAAGAACCCAGAGATGGTGAGTATAGACTTCATCCCATATTTTGTCCATTTTTTGAATATTCTTATCGTAAAAAACGAAGAGTCACATTTAATGCAAGTGATTTTCTTCTTTTGGGAGAAGATCCTAAAAATGCCATTTCAAATATGTTAAAGCGAAAGTCGACGGTGGAGAATGAGATGCCTGAGCAGTTGTCTCTTTATGAAACATTTTTCAACGGTCAAAAGTAAACTATATACAGGATAACTTATGTCTGATTTTATGACGTATGGAGAACAAAGCGATGTTGAAATTCCTTCAGACTGGCTTTGTATATTTGGTTCAGATTCTCTGGATGATCGGACGTCTATGAGGATATGGAAGGAGAGGTTGCAAGATAATCCAAAAGGATGTGCATCGATAGGAGTACTAAATAATGGTGTTGCAGATGTTCTCTTGAACAAGAAATCGTATAAGATTCAATTTTATGATCTTACTTCATTAACTATTTTGTTTTCTCAGCATAATCATGTTCTAATTGACTTGACAGGGTTGGAGTATGCGGTGTGGGTGTCGTTACTGCAAGTCGCCCTTCAAGAATGCGAAGATGTATACGTATTGTATGCTGAGCCATCTGAGTATAGAGTGCACAGCAGTCCTGCAACTTGGGAATGGTTTGACCTTTCAAAGAAATTTTTAGGGGTAAAGCCTCTTCCAGGATTTGCGAATATCATGAATGAGACTGAATCTGGAGTTCTTGTGACCTTCATTGGATTTGAAGGCAGACGCTCTCGCCAAATAACTTCTCCATTTGATCCCATCCCTAAAATTCTTCCCATTGTAGGTCTTCCCGGTTTTCGTATCGAGTATCCAACTTACACAATTGCTTGTAATCGTGATTTTATAGATGAGCAGAGAGCCTTCGGGAATGTTAGATATGCTCCATCTCACCACCCGTTTGGTGCTTTTGAATTGCTTGAAAGAATACAACACGAATATAGAAAGGAGCGCATGTTTATTGCCTTGATAGGTACAAGGCCACATTCTCTTGCTGCGATATTGTTTGCAATGCGTCATCGAGATACAACTGAAGTTCTATATGACCATCCTATAAGAAGTCCAGGCCGAACAAAGGGGATTGGACCCATTCATATATATCGTATTAAGCAATCTGGATGCTTGTGGTATGATTGACTCTTATTATACACCAGAGTGGCTTGCTCGCGAAATGGTAAATGCTTTGCCAACAAGTATCGAACCAAAGGGTATTTTAGATAGCTCCTGTGGTTCAGGTAACCTCTTAAGAATCGCTTCCGAGAATTATCCTACAAGTCAGATCTATGGAATCGACATAAACGAAAAGTGTATAAAAAGGCTAAAGGAAAAGTTTCCTGGTTGGACTCTTTCTGTTGCTGATTTACTGCTTAAACGTTCAAAAACAGCTACTAAGGTATATAGGCATAGGGAGGGGATTAATGCAGCAATCCTTAATCCACCTTTTTCTCGCGTAGCAAATAGTAGAAATGTATACTCTATAAATAACGTGAATAGATGCAGTATAGCTATGGCCCACTTGATTAGTAGTGTTTGTGCGTTTGATGAGATTTGTTTTGTTTCCGCAATCTTACCAGCTACTGCAATGTATGGAGAATCTGATGAACAAGCAAGGACTTGGCTTAGAAGTAGGTTTGAATTGAAAGTGATTAAGGAGATAAAGAATACAGCTTTTTCAAATGCAAGAGTGAATACTATGCTGATTACCTTGTCTGGTAAGGATGGTGTTTCAGTTGAAAATAAATATGTTAGGGTGAGTTCTAGTAGTGCGATTCAATGCATTCTTGTACGAGGTGGTGCTCAAGTACATTCGGTTAAAAGCAAAAAAAATGGTTTTCCTTTTATTCATACCCGATCAATTCGTAAAGATAATTTTGAAGTCAATGAGCTACCAAAAGTAAAAAGTATTGGAAGAGGTTTGGTTGCGGGTTGGTGCTTGCTTTTTCCACGTGTACATAGTACACCTACAGAACCACGTCCTATTTATCTTTCGCGACAGTGTCAATTGTCCGATTGTGTTATCGGATTGATATTTGCAAATGAAAGAGATGCATATTTAGCAAGTGAGAAGATTGCAGGTTCAAAACAGTGTTTTAGAAAAATTTACCAGGGGACAGCTGCTAAGTATACGACTGTAAAAAGAATTGATGATTTTCTGGATTCATTGGGGATTATTGTTGAAATAAAAAACAGTGTTGGTAACTCATTACCGGACACTTTTGATATAGGTTCGATGTAAGCGTGAAAAGAACTCTGTCATTGGGTATACTCCAATTTGAAAAAAAATAACACGGAGATACCCAAATGACAGATCAACGTAACCGGACGAGCCGTTACGTCTTTGCAAAATCCTGTGTGTTGATATGATAGTAGGTTTATTTTTGTGCAGATGCTCAGTTTTGAGGGAGTCAATCTTCGATGTCTTCGGAGGGATGTGTTTTGATTCGAATCAAAACATCTGTCAGGTAAGGATTGGGGATGTATCCCGTTCGCTTCGCACGTCGCGACGATTGATTGCAACATCGCAAGATTTCTTTCTGCTTTTTTATTCCCCACAAACAGAAAATTCTTCCGTCCCAAAGCTATCGTTCGCAGCAACCGTTCCGAAATGTTATTGTTTGTTGAAGGAGCTTGCTTCTTTTCACTTCCTTTTCAAAATGTTGTAGCTTGACCGGTTACCTCAGAACTCTTATTTCCATTTCCCAAGGGTCCCTTGTCCGAAACGCTTCGAGAGTAAGCGGCTTAACTTCAAGGGCTCCGACCCCATGAGATCTCCTTCGTCCTTGTTGAGGTCCCATGCCAATTCAAAGCGTTCATCGTGATGCAGACCAAGCACCTGCCCACTCTCCAGCATCAAAATAAACTCATGGCCTGCGCTTGTATAGCCAATGCTGTAAAGGCCTGGAAAGAGTTTGTCTTTTGGACCAAAGTCCCAAATCTGCTCGTATGTGAGGAAGTGCTCGGCTCCAGTAAACGATTTGAGCGGATGTCGGTATTGGCTTTGTTCCCCGGTCTCAAGGCTCTGCAAAAAGAACTTTTTGACATCCGAGTGAATTCTCCTCAAACCCATGATCTTTCTGAGCGACCGGCAAAATTCTTCAACATCTTCGCTTTTCTGAAATACCCGAAAGGCGATGTTGATTTCTTGTGCTGCGGCTTCTTCGGGAAAGGTCTTTCGTTCAAGCTGTTCTGTGATATCCAGAGGGACAGGATGCTGAAGCAACATTGTCGCGCGAGGAGGTTCAGGTTCTCCTTCCTTCCATTCGTATATGGTGGCGAAACCATCCTGGATGTACTTCACATTGTTATTCGCAATGGCCTCACTCACATTTTTTCTTTCAGTTGTATAGTCATCCTCGTTATCAAACCATGTCCTGTGGTTGTAAAAGTTGTTTGTCGTGATCAGAAAATCACCCTGGAGTGTGGCATCGTAGCGCGTATGAAGTTTGGTTGAGGATAGCTCACCGCTCTGAGGGTCCATCTGAAAATCCTCTGTGCTCCAGGTATGTGCAACAATTCCGTGCTTGCTCCACCGCACTGTATGGGACTCATCCCATTCTCTTTGCCAACGTATTGTTTCGCTTTGAAAGTCGAAATAAGCATACCCACTCGGATGGGTTGCGATCAACGCGTCTTCTGTTGGACTCACTACAATTCGACTTTCTCTTTCGCTTTTCCACGGCAACTCAAGACGAGAAAGTTCCTCGAAAGAGTCAGCATCAAGCTTTTGCACACGAAACATTGTAGGCTCATCTCCATTCGCGACAAAGCTCGATACATACACAAAGTCATGGGCGACTTGAGCATGAGAAAACAATTGCCACTCTGGTGCATCTTCCCAAGACACAAGCTCCCATGTATCAGGCAATACTGTCACATCCCACGGGATACGTACGAACCTATCCGAATCGTAAACATAGGTGTAGTTGCCTGCCCGAAAAGCGTTGCCTCTGTTGATATAAGGAAGGCGACCGACAGGCTTGCCTGTTTGAGCGTCCAACACAACCGTTTCATCATTGCCTGGATACATGATGTATCGCTCTGTTTGATAGAAGTAGTTGCCCCTTGCTTTGTTGTCCGTGGGTCCAAGATGCACTTTCTGTTGCCAAACCACCTGGCCATCTTCTGGAGTATACGCAAAGATCCAGGCTTGACGCTCACGCCTCATATCAAGATATGAGGTGATCAGAAACTCCCCATGTGCAAATGACTGATAGCCTTCGTAGGGGTGCATCGTCAGGAGATCATAAGACCAGTTGAGCGTGTTTTTTTGAGGATCATAGCCAGCCATAAAGTGGCTTCCACGTAGTACCCATGTTGGAAAATCAGTATTCACAGAGCTCACAGAGAAGGGAACAAGCGCTTTGACGTGGTAGACCATGACACGACCTCATCATTTTTAAAAGAGAGTACACATTCACCGCACGCATACATTTCACCGAATGTTGGTAAAAGATATAGGACTCCCTATCCCTTGTCAACAAAAGCATGGCAACCAAAAAAACGAGAAGCTCGATGTTATAACCCATCTTCGGTACCCCTCATGTGAGTTCATACCATTTTCGATTGGTACAGCAAAACGCTCTCGCTTGGCTCAAGTCGGTTTTGAAACATCGATGGAAATGCCCGTCAAACGAGATTTGTGTTGGGCAAAGAGCGTGGAATTTTGTATCGCTCATCGAGGTGACTCCGAAAGTTTCGATTCATAATAAGACACGAAAAAGAACACGAAGCGCTTATCAGAACCTGAAGACGTTCTATTGACATTGTTTCTCTTGGGTTGGATGATGAATCCTGTGAGGTTGCAGAATAGGTGGGCATCCAAGAAGTTGTTTATAAGAGGAGCTGTTATGAGCAGAAAGTCCTGGCGAAGATGTGCGATTTTGGGGGTGTTGTTTCTGTGGCTCGGTGCGTGTGTTGTCGATTCTGAAACACCAACAATCGGCCTTATGACACAAGGTCTGTCCACACTCACAGCCAACCCCTCCGGGCTTCTGGCGGTCGGGACTTCTATCACCTTGACGAACACCAGCAATCTGGCAGGCTCTTTGGAGCATAAATTCTATATTCGGGAGCCTTCTGGGGGATGGGTGCTGGGTCGTGATTGGGATGCCTCAGCCTCTTATGTTTGGGACACCACAGGAAAGAGCAAAGGGGAGTACATCATCCAGGCCTGGAGCCGGGTACAGGGCAGTACCGCGGAGTATCAAGATTCTTCCTACCTGCTCACCATCACTTTGTTCAACGTCGGTCCCTGCACAAACGTCGAGATTGTCGCGAATCCTTCTTCTCCCCGACAGGCAGGGACTTCTGTGACGTTCCAATATACGGCCGATTGCGGCACGCTTGGAGAATACAAGCTATACCATCGGCCTTCTGGAGGAAGCTGGTCGTTGTTGCACGATTGGTCGAGCAGTAGGGAGTTCGTTTGGGACACCACAGGAGCGAACGGAGGTTCTCATGAGCTCCAGGTATGGGCTCGCAGGCAAGGGACGACTGTCCCTTATGAATCCTGGGCACCTCTCTCCTATACCATCGGGACTTGTCGTGATGTGTCCTTTGTCGCAAAACCCTCTGGTGCGCAACCGCAATGGACGTGGTTGAGTTGGACGTTGTCCACAGAATGTACGAAAAGAACCAACCCCGAATTCAAGGTGTATCTCCGCGACCCCTCCGGAGCGTGGAGTCTGGTCCAGGATTGGAGCCCCAACCCGACGTTTCGTCTGAAGACGGATGGTACGACGGCGTTGGGGACCTACTACCTACAATTTTGGATGCGCGCCCAGGGCACAACGGTCGTGTATGAAGCAGTCACGCCTGTAGTGTCCGTTCAGATCGTGGCTGGTACAGCACCGTGGGTGAAGTCGGCGTTTGTCCGAAACACGCTCAACGGAACCAGCCGAAGCATCGAAGTCGACAGCAGTAACAATGTGTATGTGGCTGGGCACTTCTACAGGGCAGAGTTCAATGGGACCTTGTACAACACCAATGGACGGGATGGATTTGTCGTTAAGCTCGATAGCAGTGGGAACTGGAAGTGGGTCAAGGTCTTCAAAAGTTCGAACGAGAGTGTCTATGTCTCCCAAATGATCATCGATGGGGATGATATCTACGTGGGAGGACACTTTGGTGGTTCGCTCACTCTGGGCTCCAGCACGTTTTCAGCTGTTAACTCGCTTTCGGGCTTTGTTGCCAAGCTGGATACCAATGGAAATGTCATCTGGGCCCGCGCCCTGGATAGCACACACTTTACATTGGTTACAAAACTGGCTGTACACAACGGAACCCTGTACGTCGGAGGCCGCTTCAACCACAATATTTCTTTTACAGCAGGGGCCCTTTCATTCACCAGATATGTTACCTGGAGCCATTATTTCATCACGAAGTGGGATACCAACGGAATGGGCAGTTGGGCGCATGTGGTGGGAGATCCTTCTACCAGCCTTTTTCGTGATGAGATTCAGCTCGCTGTGACATCGAATGGAGATGCTGTGATTGCCGGAACACACAGAGGCAGTGAGGTATTCGGTACAACGACCCTTGCTTCGTCTGGGGATTTTATCGCAAAGGTCGATAGCAACGGAGTGTGGAAATGGGCGCATAACGGCGCTGAGAGAAATGGGTTGGTTGTTCACACCGATCAATCGATCTATTGTCTGGGAGACTCCAGCCTTCAAAAAAGAGACGCGAATGGAGCGCTCCTCTGGAGCAAAACATATGGTGTGTCTCTGATGGGAATCCGCGAAACCCCCAGTGGAGATATCGACATTTCCGGATATTCCGAGGATGACCCGTTCTCTTTTGGTGGTTACCAGGATGCGAAGGTGCGCTTTGGGTATCTTCTGGGGCGGGTGAATACGGATGGAGTTGCGATCTTTGCGAGGGCTGTTGAACGGCCTACGGCCTTCTCATACGACAGTCAGGGAAATATGTTGATGACGGGGATCTTTTACGAACACGGACCGAAGTATTCTGGTGATGGAAACTTCGATCCTTTGACCGTTCCTGTGTCGCTTGGCCATGACCTGTATATCTGGAAATTTCCTGTCCCTGTACCCTGATTGGTGGAGTGGGGCCTATCTCATTTCTGGCTTCTTCTGGTTACGCTTTAGCGGATGGGTAACTCGATAGTGAAGGTGGTGCCTTCGTTGGGGGCGGATGTGAGTGTGATAGAGCCTTCGTGCTCCTGGATGATCTCCTGGCTGATATAGAGACCGAGTCCTGTGCCGAGACCTTTCTCTTTGGTGGTGAAGAATGGTGTGAAGATCTTCTCTTGCAGCTCTGGTGGGATACCACTGCCATGATCGGAGACTTCAAGGATGATGTTGTCACCTTGTTGCCTGGTGGAGAGTTTGATGGTCCCACCACTCGGAGAGGCGTCTCGTGCGTTGACGAGCAGGTTGAGGATCACGCTCTGTAGTTTGTCTGCATCGAGTCGCGAGGTGGGGAGGTCTTCATCGAGGTTACTTTCGACATCCGTGCGTTCTTTGTGGGGGAGCAAAGTGTAAAGCTCAAGGGTGTGGTGGATGATCTGGTTGAGCTGTTGTTTTTCTTTTTGCACGGTGGGTTTTTGGCGCGAAAAGTTGAGCAGATCCTGGACGATCTTGCGACACCTGTGTGCGGCTTTCTCGATCTCTTTGAGGGCTTGTTCGAGGAAGGGGTTGTCCTCATGAGAGTCCATCAAGAGGAGCTGTGTTTGTGCGAGAATCCCGGCGATCGGGTTGTTGATTTCGTGCGCAACACCTCCAGCGAGCAGGCCAAGGCTGCTGAGTTTGTCGGTGATCATCATCTGCTTTTGGATCGCCTTTTTTTCGGTGATGTCGCGGTATTCGTGGACGATCCGTGGTGGCTCTTGGGACATCGGGAAGGAGCGCAGGTGGTATGTCTTTCCTTGTTCGATTTGGTGGATCTCTGCTTCGAGGCCTTTTTGTTCGGCGACGGTCGTGTGGATGGGGCAATTTTCACACGGTGTATCGCGCTCCATCAGGAGCTCGTAGCAGTTGTGGTTGATGATATTGCGAATGTCTTGTTTGACGATCCGAGAGAGCGCGAGATTTGCGCGTAGGACTTTGTAGTCGTCACTTAATATGACAACGGGGTCATCGATTGCGTCGAAGGTTCGCTCCCATTCTTTTTTGGCTTGTTCGAGTTGTTGTGTGCGCTCGTTGACTTTTTCTTCGAGCGTTTTTTTGATCTCTTCGAGCTCGAGTAATTTTTGTGCGGAGTTTCGTGTGTCTGCATGTTCAGTCATTGTAAGGCCCTCATCTGTTAGGTTCTCAAGGCAAGAGACGGGTTGATCTGCACTCTGTATGTTGCCGTGAGTGAGGTATTCTGGCGCCCTTGCGTGGTACACGCATGTGTTTCTGAATGGTTGTGTATTTGTGGAGAAAGTGTACCAGAGAGAGCGCAAAAAAGCCATCTTCTTCGTTTGGAAGAGTGTGGCTTGGTGGAATGGGATGTTATTGGGGATGGTTTGGCTGAACGCCGCTTGGGTGGGGGACGGGCTCGTATCTCTTTGTTTTTGTGTCGCACTGAACTTTCCTCATGTCTCGTATCAACGGGGAGCTGTTGCTAGATGGGAGCGGGAGCATTTCGGGCGTATCATTCCATGAAGAGGGAGCATTTCGGGCGTATCATTCCATGAAGAGGGAGCCTTCCTTTTTGATGTACTGGTTGATCTCTTCGACTTCTTCGTCGGGCATGTCGATGAATCGACAGCCAAAGCCTGGAGAGATAGAGGTGTTGTCATCGGAGTACTCTCGGAGCCAGGCGACTTCGCCTTGTGTCTCGATCACGGTACCGTTGGGAAGTGAGAAGGTGACAGAGAGGACATCGCCAAGTTGGGGAGCGAGGTCGTAGGAGGCAACAAAGAGCCCACCAGAGCTGATGTTTTCGGAGAAGCCTGTATAAAAGCCGTGTGATTGTTCTCCAAATTGTACGACAGTCCCGAGGTCGATGCGTATTTTTTCTCGGCGTTCGGGGCCGGACTTGAGTGATTCTTCAGCTTCTGCAAAGAGCTTGGCAAAGATGCCGGACTTGGGGGCGCGTGTGGGTTTCTCTTCAGGAAGTCTCAGCTCTGTATTGTCGAGCAGAGATGTGCCGGCGGCTGGGGCAGCGGAATCGGATGATGCTTGCTGTGAGGGGGCGTACTGTTCGATTTTTGTGACGTACTCCTCCATTCTCTCTTTGAGCAATTGTGTGAGGTATGCCCGGTATTGTGTCTCTTCGAGGACACGTTTGCACGCCTGAAAGGCCTGGCGTTGTTCTTTGATCAGTGAAGAGAATGTCGGTGTGTCGAGATGTTTGCAGCCTGAACGTTCAAGAGCTTCGAGCTGTTTGTATTGTTTCTTTTCGACCTGTGCATACTTTTTGTACAGCATATGGAGGTCTTGTGGTGCGGTCCAGATGCGACTCCAGATCTGTTCGATGCCTTCGTATGCGATGGGGTCGACGTGCTTGTAAGAGATGAGCAGCAGGTAGGAGTCTCGAAGCGCCTCGCGTTTTTCGGAGAGAGAGGAGAGCTGCTTCATTTGTTTATCCATGCGTGTTCGTCGCCGACTCAGTTCATCCATCTGGCGTTTGGCGATATGAATCTCGTTGTAGCTTGCTCTTTGGATTGTCTGAAACATGGTCTTCTCCGTCCTTTAGTGCATGTTTTGCGTGGGTGGTTGTTGGGTCTTGGTTGTGGGCTTTTTTGTTTGGAAAAGCCTTAGCTGTTAGGGGTCTTGCTCAGCCAGTGTTCGATGTCTTGGTACAATTTGCTCTGTGGTGGCAAGAGTTTTCTCGCACGGATGAGGAGCTTCTTTGATTCTCCGTGAAGTCCTGCGATGCGCAATCTCATCCCCTGGTAGAACCACTTGTTCGCGAGCTTGTGCAGTGTCTTCATGTGGGGTTGGATGCTGCGCTCTGGGAAGACGATACGTGCCTCTTCGAGGTAGAGGTAAGCGGCTCGATAAGATTGGCTGTTGAGGGAGATGCGACTTTTCATGATGTAGATGTCTGCGATCATACGTCGGATGTGTTTGGCAAAGACGCTCTTTCCGCCACCGATCGCTTTGTCCATGCGGAGGGATTGGTGGAGGTACTTTTTGGCTGTCTTGATGTAGCGATCTCGAAAGTAAAATTGACCCTTGGTGTAGATCTTGGCGAAGTGAACAATGGCGTCCACTTGTTTTTTCATGCCCAGTTCTTGGAGCAGCTGGGTCGATTTTGTGAGCTTTCCCTCGTTGTAAAAGCGAATCGCTGTGGCCTTGTCTCTCTTGTTGAGGGGCATGGGTTTGGGGAGCGGGAATGTTTTGTTTTGATGAAGGGCTGCGACGCGAGTCTGGGATTTGGCTGGCGCTGTACTGACCTGCAAAGACAGATGAACAACACCGTAGTGTTTTTTGGGGAGCGCTGCATTCACTGAGAGCGACCAGCCCATCGTGAGGAGCAGGGAGAGGGCGCCCATCAAGATATTCATGTGTGTGTTGGCTTGTTTGTTGAGTGATGCATTCATGACTTTATCCCGCATATTGTTGAAGTGCTTTTTCTGGTTCTGGGTTTTGGACCCATCGTGTATGTGAGATGTAAAATGCAATCGCTATACCAGATCTAAAAAATGCTCCGATGTGTTGTCTATCTTAATGAATACATGTGATTCGGTGATATTTGGGCTGGGGGACTTTTGCGTGATTTGGGGTAAAAGAGGGGGGTCTTTTGAGGAAGTATGGGGTCAGGTGTGACTCATGATATTGGCGAAAGGTTCAGGTGTTGATTTGCTGGACTGTGGGGATGTTGATGGGGGTGGGTTTGCGATTGTGGATTTGTGCGGCTTTCTTTTGGATGTATTTACGTGCATCTTTCGGTGACAGAGGTCGTTCAAAGAAGTAACCTTGTCCAAAGGGACATTGGAGTTGTTCGAGCCATTCGAGTTGCTGTTGGGTTTCGATACCTTCTGCGATAACATCCATTTTGAGCTGTGATGCTAGGGAGACGATGGTCCTGACGATCTCAATGCGTTTGTTGGTGCCGATCTCTTTAATGAAGGAGCGATCGATCTTGAGTGTGTCGATGGGAAATTGATGCAGGTAACTGAGTGAAGAATAACCCGTACCGAAGTCATCCATGTGGAGTCCAACGCCGAGCTGTTTGATCTTGTGCATTTGAGCGTTCATGCGCTTGGGATTTTCCATGAGCACACTCTCGGTGATTTCGAGGCGAAGTTGTTTCGGTGCGATGCCTGTTGTGTTCAAGGTCTTGGCGACAAAGTCGACCCAGTCACTGTCAAAGAATTGTTTGGCTGACACGTTTACGCTCATGTCCATGTCGGCGTATTGTGGGAAGACTTTTTGCCAACGTTTGAGTTGGTGACAAGCTTCTTCGAGTACGATCTCTCCGATTTGTACGATGAGACCTGTTTCCTCTGCGAGGGGGATGAAGTCACCGGGGGAGATAAAGCCTTTTGTTGGATGGATCCATCGGATCAGGGCTTCAAAGCCTTTGATGTCTTTTGTGCGCAGATCGATGATGGGTTGGTAGTAGAGGACGAACTCTTTGTCTCTGATCGCGCGTCTGAGGTCGTTCTCCATACGGAGCCGGACGAGCGCTTCTTCGTGCATCTCTTCATCGAAGATCGCGTGTCGGTTTTTACCTTCGGATTTAGCCCGATACATCGCTGTATCTGCTTCTCTCATCAACTCTTCAGATTGTTTCTCTGCGGAGGTACAGAGCGTGATGCCGATGCTGGTTGTGACGACAACTTCTTGGTTTTGGAGTATGCAGGGTTTCGCGAGTGAGGCGAGGATGCGGTTGGCGATACGGATCGCGTCGCCAGGGATTTCGATGTTATCGAGAAGGACTGCAAACTCGTCGCCACCAAGCCGCGCGACGAGATCGACCTCTCGCAATGCCAGTGTCAGTCTCTCTGCGACTGTCTTCAGAAGGTCGTCTCCTGCCAAGTGTCCGAGGCTGTCGTTGATGACCTTGAAGCGATCCAGATCGAGGAACAGGACGGCGAACATATAGGAGGGGTCGCGTTTTTTACGTGCAAGCAATCGTTCGAGATGGCTCATGAAGAAGGTCCGGTTGGCGAGATGGGTCAGGCTGTCGTGGCTGCTATCATGACGAAGCTGAAGTTCTACCTTCTTGCGTTCTGAGATGTCGCGTAGAAGGAGTAAATAAGCATCTTGTTTTTGCCACACAGTTGGCTTGAGTTGGACATCGAGCGTGAGCATTCTGCCGTCTTCAAAGTCGGGGAGTTGGAGCTCTGTGCGCTGTGTCTCAAGCAACTCTTGCAAAAAATCCGTCTCCTTGAGGATTTCGAGCTCCTGCCCGAGATAGTATTGGGCCATCTTGTTGGAGTATTGGATCTCTTTTTCTGTATTGATGATCAGCGTCCCATCAGGGCTCCTGTCGACGATGTTGCTGAAGTTGTCCTGACTGACACGCAACTCCTTCACCATCTCTTCGAGGTTTTCTTCGAGGGCTCTTTTGTCAATGTGGCGTTGGATGGTGTTGCGCACCTGATTGAGCTTTTGGATGGGCTTCGTGAGGTAATCAACGACGCCTGCCTTGAACGCCTGGCGCAGGAGCTCCACAGAGGATTGGTAGGTGATGAGGACGACGTCGATGTGAGGGTGTGTTTCGCGAAGCCAGTGGATAAACTCCATCCCATCGCCTGAAGGGAAGACGATGTCGCTCAGCACGACGTGATACGTCTCTTGTTCCAGCTTTTGGCGGGCACACTCGCTGTCCTCACAGACATTTATATAATACCCATGTCTGGTCAGATAACGGTGTAAAATCCTTCTCGTTGACTCTTCTTCGTCAACAACCAGGATGCGTGTTGTCTGTGATGGTTCTGTTGGTTTTGTAAAAGGAAGGTTTTTGATTCTTTTGAATGATCCATTCATACCTGACTCCTGTGCTTTCCTTGAACGTCTCTGCTCGTTCTCTGCTCTCTCTGGTATTCTCTTCTATGCCAGATGTCTCTGCTATGTTGTACTCCTTAGCAAAGAGCATTCCAGATCGTTTTATCTTCTTTTTCGATGTCTTGGTCTGATTCTTGAAAAGAGGGCGTGCAGGTCATTTTTAAGTGGATTCGTTCACAAATGGATGGCTCACAACACGAAGGAAAAGCAATGGTGGAAAAGGAGAAGAGCATGCAACTCGACCAACATGAAGGACGCAAAAAAAAGCGCCGCAAACTCAGCACAACGTCTTCCAAGATGCTTACACAAGAGATTACAAGGTTTGTCGCACCTGAACCCTCCGATGATAAGGCTTGTTTGGTCTTTATGACAGGGATTGATATGGGGCGCCCTGTGATCATTGATCAGTCACGTGGGCACTTTGTGATTGGTCGAAATCGCACCTCCGATCTGCAAATTGATGCCTCCGAAATTTCCCGATTCCACGTGCGATTAGAGTTTTTGCCTGGGAAAGAAGTGCGCCTCGTCGATCTGGAAAGTCGAAATGGTTCCTTCGTCAACGGTCATCAGGTTCGTGAGGCCTATCTCAGACCTGGTGATAAGATTCGATTGGGTCCCCACGTCTTGTTGAAGTTCAGCTTTCTTGATGAGCAAGAGAGCGATTACCTCGGACAAATGTTCAATCGAGTGAGCTGCGATGCTTTGACGGGGGTGATGAACCGACGCTATTTTATCGACACTTTCGAACGTGAGTGTTCATTTGCAAAGAGGCACCATTTGCCTTTGAGCGTCGCGATGCTCGACATAGACTTTTTTAAGCGAGTCAACGATACCTACGGTCATCTCGTAGGTGACGACGTCCTCAAGATTTTCACACAACGGGTGCTGAAGGCGATTCGAAAGGAAGATCTACTCGCCCGCTTTGGTGGAGAGGAGTTTTCCGTTCTTTTCCGCCAAACAGAGCTTGAACATGTGGGGCAGATCTCCGAACGTATCCGCAAGAGTGTCTCTGGTGAGCTGTTCGATGTTGGTGACCTCAAACTGCAAATCACAGTCTCTATTGGTACAGTCACAATGTACCCATCTGGTGATCTTGATTGCCAAGAACAACTCCATTCCCTCCTTAAGATCGCCGACGATAACCTGTATAAAGCCAAACAAGGTGGTCGAGATCAGGTCGTCTATTCCGATGCCTAATTGATCCACTCTCTCCCCAAACAAATCATCCATACACCGCAAAAGGTCTCTTTTGACTACGTGTGTCTTGTTTGACTCACCTGATCCAGGGTGCGTTGTAGTCGTGCCTTCGCCAAATGCACCCGAATGCATGGTGTCAGAAGATGGCCATTCGTATCCCAATGTCCGTACATACATGGTTACGTTCGTATCCTTTGGGCGTATTTTTTCAACGAACGTTTCTGGAGGCGGGAGCATCGATTGAATGATTGGATAGAGGGATTCGTTTGGTTGGTACCACCGGGTTCAAACCCGGTGCTATAGAGAGCGTACGCTCGCCTCCAAGGCTTCGCATTGATCTGAGTTGTGGCGGGACTCAAAGTCCCACCTCAACGCACAAACACACCTTTTTTACGATGAACACGAAGCAAATAAGCCCAAACAGGGCGCTTGCTTTGGACGCTGGTGCAACGTCCGCCGGAGAAGATGTCGAGTATCCCCCGTATATTGGTGGAGCCTCCTCTTATTGTGTCTACTGGGTTTTTGCGGCTTGGGTGAGAGACTGGATGCGTTTCAACATGACTTGGGAGGGGATGCGAAGAAGCTGGCCATGTTGGGTGGTGGGGATGTTTTGTTTGGTGTGTTTGATGAATGTGAGCTCTCTTCGATCGCTCTGTAAAAGTGTTTGTTTTGGGTTAGTGGTCGATTGGACAAATCGAAAGTGCCCTTGTGAGAGGCCGACCACGCGGAACACAGGTGCGCTTGTTTTGGAGGGGGATGGGGCGGCTGTGGGGAGGGGAAGTAAGCGGATAGGGGTGGGGAGTCCCTTTGTTGGGGAGGCGAGAGCGACCTGTGTCCGGATGGCCGGGCGCAAAAAGAGCAAGACACGTTGGTTGGGGGTGAGGAGCTTTGCTCCGAGGATTCTTTGGCGGTAGGCTCCGACTTTACCGCCGTATTGAAGGACACTTATATACGAGGAGGTACATGTTTTTTTCAGGCACTTTTCGAGTTTAAGTGTGGAGAGGGTGACGATGTAACGTTTGTGCCACTGGCTTTGTTGGTGAACGACTTTTCCGATAACGACGCGCTGGGAGTGTGTGGTCAGTGTTTTCAGGTTCAGCCATTTGGCGGTGGTGGCTTGTGCGCTTTGGGGGAACAGGCTGATCAACCCACCTGCAAACAGAAGCGCAAGAAAAAGGTTCTTGGTTGTTGCTTTGGAGACTTGGCGGCGTCGTGCAAAGAGACCAAACCCGACGAACAGCATCAGCAGAGAGAGCGGTACAGACACAGGAGCGCTTGTTCCTTGGGTGCTACATGTGAAGCCAAACCCAGCTGGTACTTCTGGAAGTGATGGGATAGAGGGTAAGGCTGGCGCTGTCTCTGTCGTTGGAGCTGGGATTGTATCCTCTGCATTTGCGTAAAGGGCGAGGATTCCATTTTTATCATCTTCGTGAAGGTCTCGTTTATGGACTTCGCCAGGGAGAGTTGTTGCAAACATTGTCGCACCCATGTGTTCGGAATGGTTGAGGCCAAGGAAATGTCCTGTTTCATGGGTCGCGACATTTCCAACATCAAATACAGGGAGATTTGGATCGACGTTCAGTGGATTTGTTCTTGGCGTATCATTGAGTGGTGAACTTTGGACTGTAAATCGATGGTTTACTTCATTGAAGATGATATCGGCGTCTTTGATTTCACCTGTCGTTGAGACGTAAGTGAGAAGAGTGATGGCGACTGTTTCGTTTCCATGTACCCAATTCTCTTTTTCCCATCTCAGGACATTTTTATTGGGTCCATTTGGAGAGAAACCCTCAGCATCTTCCTGTCCGCTCACAAAACCACCAAATTGCAAATTGAGTCGATTCCCAAGTGGACGTTGCCATGTTTTGAAGCTCTCAATGATAGGATGCTCAGCGTTGTCGCCAGGAATACTCTCCGAGATCTTGCTGCTGATATGGTAGCGGATCTCCTTTTGGTGCCATCGGACGAGTTGACCGGTGGAGGTCTTGTCATGTGAGTAGCCCCATGCATAGCCAGTCATGCACAAGAGGGACACAAGTGAAGTGATAATCTTTGTTGGTGTTGACATGACGCTCTCTCCGATAAAAAGGGGATTCCTTAGACAGGATTTTGCTTCCTTGAGCATTCTTAGAAAGAGCAATTATGGTGCCAATTTGTACATGTTCTTTGAAAAGGATAGGTGTTCGTCTTTTTCCTTTTATTTATGAATGGTTGCGAATGGGTAGTGTTTCGTTAGCGTTACATTATATATAGGGGGGCGAACCACTTTGGGATGAACTCTCCTATGGGAGGGTCATAAACGACTGTTGAGGTGTTTTTTGATTGAGTGTTGTTTATGTGGTTGTTTTTGTTGGTGTTTGCCTGTGTGTGGTGGTGTTTTTTGTCCTCATAAGTGAGGTCTTTGCAGACTGTGAGAGTGTTTTTTTGCCCCTTGAGGGTGCTTTTTCTTGCTCTCAAGAGTGGCACGGTCGTTGCAGAGTAGGTTGCGTGTTCAACTGTGAATCTGGAGACGGAGTCATCATCGAAGAAGGAGAAGAGTCATGAGCTTCGATAATATTGAAAACAAAAGAGTCGCCAACCATGCTTCCGCGCCAGGAAGAGGTTCTGTTCCAAAACTTCGTGCAGTGAGGAAAAAGGGTGAAAAAGAAGACGAGCGTATCCCGATGGGTGAAGAGAGAAGCTATCACCCTGACTATGTCAAAAAGGAAAAGATTCGCATCAAGATCCGGACAACCAACGGGATGATGCTCTTTGGGAACTGTCACGTTGTCTGGCCTGATGGTCGTGTGAGTGACGTGATCAATGATAAACGCGCGTTTTTGATCGTAACAGACGCCATTATCGAAGGTGATCCCAATGTCTATGACATTCTCACCATCAACAAAGATTCAATCGAGATGCTGTTCGAGATCCACAACAACCACCGCTCGCTTCCCACCAACAAGTCCTGATTCAACTCCCATCTTTGTTTTCAATACCCATCCATGCTCTTTTTTCACCACATTCTTTTTTTGTCCAACGCTACCGAGTACTTGCGTTCGTAATAGAAGGCTCCCGAAGGGAACATACTCCCCTCCGTCGATGACTTCGCTGACACTTCCCCTGACACTGTTTGTGGCCTACAAGGGGAGGGATACAGAGCGAATAAGCTGTCTTTTGTATTCGGATATAGGGATGGAGTGGACATGGGGGATTTTGTATTCAGCACAGGTAGCCTTCCATGTGACTTCCGCTTCGCCCTCTGGTAGGTGCGCATGCTTCCCTTGATGCTTTATCGTTGATTTCGTGATTTAGAGGGAGCGAACGACTCTGGCGGGGTTTCCAGCAGCGATGGACATGGGGGGGATATCTTTTGTGACGACACTGCCTGCACCGATGACGCTTCCACGACCGATCGTGACGCCTTTGAGGATGGTGACATTTGCGCCGATCCAGACATCATCCTCGATATGGATGGGTTTGGCTTCTGGTAAAGGCGCTGGGGAGGATTCTTCTTTGGGGAGAACACCGTGAACGTTGAGGATGTCTTTTCTGCGTTCGACGGGGTCGACGGGGTGTGGATCATAGTCTTGGATGTAAACACCAAATGAGAACAGCACGTAGTTGCCAATGGTGATATTGGAACGCGCGTAGACTTGGACGCTACCAAAGGTACAAAAGTTTCCGACGTTGATCTGGCCTTGTCCCAAAGCACGTAACTTACAGCTGCGATAGAGGAGGACATGATCTCCGATGTCAATCGATGCCTCCGGTCCTGTCACATGAAGAATGTCTGTGCCTTGTATTTTCCTGTGTGCGCCGATCCGAATCCGTGGGTCATATTGAAGTTGCAGGTCGATGAGCGGGCGGGATTTCCAAAAGTGCCATTGCTCTGCGAGCGCCCCGACAAATTGTGTTGGTTGTTCCTTGAGCAGTTGTGCTGCTCGTTTCCAGCGCTGTATGCCTGGTAGATACCCCTCTGCTACGCGCATAAACTCTCTTTGCAATGACCTGTCCATCCGACTCTCCTCATCTAGTGTTTGGGTTTGTTTCCTTTGTGTTCTTTTCAAAACTTGTGCCAGCATGAGGCTCCCTCTTTACGCCCATTGAGCTCGAATTGTCCGTGCTTCGACATTTTTGACTTCGTATAGGAATGTTTTTTGAAGAAGGATTTCAAATGATAAATGGAACATGCGAGCTGGTGGCTTTAGGGAAAGGAGAAAGTGATGAGTGTTTTGACTTGGTTGTGTTTTTGGGGAGCGTTTTTAGCGCTGCTGTGGACATATATAGGCTATCCTGTGGCGATCTTTGTGCTCTCCAAGTTGTTTGGTCGTGCGCCTGAAAAGAGCGATGTCTTGCCTACCATTTCTGTCGTCATGGCAGTACGGGGGCAGGCTGATTTACTTCAGAAGAAGCTGGAAAACTTCCGCAAGCTCCAGTATCCCAAAGAAAAGGTTGAGTGGATTGTTGTGTTGGATGGTCCTACTCTTGCGCAGTTTGCGATCCTTGAGCATTTTCCGGAGGTGCAGGTCTTGTACGCAGAGACGCCCAAGGGGAAACCTCACGCGCTCAACCTGGGTGTGGCGAGAGCATGTCATGACCTGATCTTCTTTTGCGATGTGCGGCAGCGACTGGCCGAGAATGTGCTTGAGGAGCTGGCTTCGTATTTTGTTGATGAGACAGTTGGTGCGGTCTCTGGTGAGCTGGTGATGGACACAACACAAGGTCCAGGGATGTACTGGCGTTATGAGCGGGCCATTCGCAAAGCAGAGGGCCACTTTGATTCGACGATTGGCGCAACTGGGGCGATTTATATGCTTCGACGCTCTTTATATAAGGAAGTGCCCACTGATTTGTTGTTGGATGATATGTTCATCCCACTACAAGCTGTCTTAGCCGGTTATCGTGTGTTGTTTGCACCTGACGCTAAAGCCTACGATACGGAAGCCACCCTGCAACACGAGTTCCGCAGAAAGACGCGCACACTCGCCGGCAATTTTCAACTGCTGGAGGCGATGCCTTCACTTTTACATCCGTTCAAAAATAGACTGTTTCTCCAGTTCATCTGTCACAAGTTGATGCGTTTGCTTGGTCCTTACTTTTTGCTCTTGTTTTTTGTGAGTCACACAGCACTCGTTTTACAGGGAGTGGTGGGTCCATTTGTACTTGGGCTATGGATTGGACATGTTTGTTTTTACATGGGGGCACTTCTCGAAGGAAGTGTTCCTGGAGTGATTGGTCGGCTGAGTCGCTTTACACGCACTTTTGTCACCTTGAATATTGCTGCTGCCGTTGGATTCTACCGTTATCTCCGTCGTGACTTTGCCTGGTAAGGCAATCCAAGACATCCCTCTCTTCTCTGCCATACTCCCCGATACTCTCTTCCACTGACATCTTATTTTCATCCAAATGTGAGTTATCTTTGACTGGTGTGGGTCCTTTTCAACTCTTTTTATCTCATGAAGACAGTGTGTTTCGTGGATTTTTGATGTTGAGATGCTGGTATTGAAATTGCATTGAGTACGAATTATCCAGGGTAGGATGTTCTTGTCCAGGGAAGGAGCTGGGACATTTCTTTTTCATGTATTGGAGACAGGCAGATGAATCCACTCATCCCGTACGTCAAACGAGGCATCGATATCGTCGCTTCAATCGTTGGTTTGCTCTTGACCTTACCTTTCTACCCATTGATCGCGCTTGCGATCAAACTCGAGTCCGAAGGACCTGTTTTTTACTCACAAAAACGTGTCAAAGGCATTGAAACCAATGCTGAAGGCAAAAATGAGTATCTTCTTTTCAAGATGGTGAAGTTCCGCAGCATGTGTCAAAACGCAGAGGCCAAAACAGGTGCAGTTCTCGCCAAAAAGAATGACATGCGTATCACAAAAGTGGGGCGTTTTTTGCGCAAGAGCAGACTCGATGAGTTGCCACAATTCTGGAGCGTGTTGATTGGGGATATGAGTCTTGTCGGACCTCGACCAGAGCGCCCTGAGCTGCTCGAAAAAATTGCAAAAGAGGTTCCATTCTTTGAGGAGCGCGTGCGAAACATGAAGCCTGGTATCACCGGCCTCGCACAAATTCACCTCAATTATGACGGTGAACTGACACCACATCACACGCTGTATCCAATGAAAAAACTCCTGACGAACCCTTACAAAAAAGCCAAAGAAGAAGACTCTGTCATGAAAGGTATGCGAACAAAAATGCTCTTCGACTCCGCATACTCTGCATCCATGTCTAAACTGTCAACGTACCTCACCACCGAAATCACCATCATCCTCCAAACCCCCATCGTTATGCTCTTTGGTCGCGGTCGATAAACTCGATATTTGAACCAAGGTCAGCTGCATTTGTGTCTTCGCAAACCCTCTTTCTACAAACCTCCATTTGATCCAGGGGCAGTTGCACTTGTGTCCTCACAAAGTGCACCCGAACACACGGTGCAATCCCTCTCTTGCAATACGTATGTCGCAAGCGACATCCTTCAAGTGCTCGACTACTCACGAACTTGCAGCGGTTGTCATTTGCGAGGCCACTTTGCAACGACCCCTTCAACAAACCTCTCCATCCCCCTAGGCCTTCGGCTCTTCCCCCTTCCTCTCCATCCTCTGGAGAATGGAAGGGGGAGTGCTTATACCGTGTACA
>PCBK01000076.1 GCA_002731275.1 Deltaproteobacteria bacterium
AGCAACGCTATTGCAACGACGAATAACGATGCTTGGGGCTTCAGCAACAACCTCTACGGACGTTTCTTTTTCTGTATCCTTTTTTGCATCCGATGGCCTTATATCTATGCTCCAACCAGGAATCGAACCTGGCTCTTCGGTTTAGGAGACCAACGTGACATCCACTTCACCATTGGAGCGATTGACTATTCTCCTTCGAAAATAGAGACCTTACCGCAAGTGGGATTCGAACCCACACCGTACAGGGTTTAAGCCTGCTGCCTCTGCCATTGGGCCATTGCGGCATCTATACCGTAGGTGGGAGTCGAACCCACAACCTTTCGATTTTGAATCGAACGCCTCTGCCAATTGGGCCACTACGGCAAAATGATGATGCGTGTGACAGGAATTGAACCCGCATCTTCTGGGTGGAAACCAGACATCTTCACCATTGGACGACACACGCTTATTATCAAAACAAAGGCACTGCCGGGAATCGAACCCGACTCATGAGTTTTGCAGACTCAATGACTCCCAGAGTCACAGTGCCAATCGAGCCCCTGCGGAGAGTCGAACTCCGATCTCCTGGGTACGAACAAGGAATAGTTTCCACAACTACTTCAAGGGCATATTCAATCGTCGGGATGACAGGAGTCGAACCTGCACTCTCCGGTGTCCAAGGCCGGCGGCTTACCATCAAGCCTTCATCCCGTTTGTATAGAAAAAACGAAAGTGCGTGTGACAGGAATCGAACCTGCATCCCCTGGATGGCAACCAGACATCTTCACCATTGGACGACACACGCAATTGACGATTGATAAAAACACACTCTAATTATCGTCTTTATTCGCTCCAGAGCTGGGATTCGAACCCAGAAGAACTGGTTAACAGCCAGCCATGATACCCTTTCATCACTCTGGAAAAATGAGAGAATCTATCATATAAAAATAATATTCAAACCAGCCAACCGTCGGAATCGAACCGCCTTCGCGCTTTACAAGAGCGCTGCTATCCCAGATAGCTTCGATTGGCAAGACACAAGAAACGAGAAACAAACACTCAGTCGGAATGGCAGGGCTCGAACCTGCGACCCCCTGCTCCCAAAGCAGGTGCGCTACCAGACTGCGCTACATTCCGAAAAGATGACCCCTACGGGACTCGAACCCGTGCTCTTGACGTGAAAGGCCAATGTCCTCACCACTAGACGAAGGGGCCATACACCCAAACATATCAACACTTAGATATATTCAAGCACATGCTCTGGAACAAGGATTCGAACCTTGACTTATGGGTTCAGAGCCCACTGTCCTACCATTAGACGATTCCAGAAAAAATGTTGGAGAAAAAGTTGAGCACACAAAAAAACCGCCTGAACCAAGTGGCTCAGGCGGTTTTAGCGAAACTCAATCAGATTGGAAAGATTGAATCAGCCACCTGAACCATGTTCTCGAAGTCTTTCACACAAGCCCCCAAATTCGGGGCCTTCCGGTAAGACGACGGGTGTACATAGACATCCACACACCGGGAACGTGAAGCCATTCCCACAGCCATTTCCATTTGTATTTTGCTGTCCGAGTGTATTCGGTGTGGCTGGTTGGATGTTGATATACATTGTCATGATTCCTTGTATTGACGGCCTTTTTAGAAAGGCGGGATTGTTTGTTGAAGTGGGATGATGTGTTGTGTTCTTCATCCCGTTCGCTATGTACTACGCCTGCCCCCAAAGAGAAGTTCAAACTTTTTCAACAAAAAATCAACAAAAGCAACAAAACACTGATTTCATTGACAAATAAATCCTCAAGGTTTTGCGCTTGTGTATGTGATCTCATCACTTTCGACTGCTTTGAGGTACTTTCGACTGCTCTCACTCTTGCGCAAGATCACGTTAAACAACGCCGTTGAATAGTAATTGATCCACTTGTGCGCTTCTTTGATCGGCGTGTTGTCAGTAACGGAACAACCGTCAGAGAGGATATTTTGAACCGAACTTCCCATACCGATCTTGTCCGCAAAGCTCGCAAGATCAAAATCACAAATGTTGCTAAAGCTGAAGTGTCCTCCCCGCTTCAATGTGATCAAATGTCTCTCCGCACCAAAGAATTCTCCTTTGATCATGTTGTCGTAGAATCCCTTTTGCTCCTCCTGGTAATCGAGCGTGTTGTCCTGTTGTGCAGCGAGCACCATCACAGGTGTGTTTGCGATAAACTCGGACTTCACGCCACCATATCCAGAAAATGTATAAGGAGCTTGTGGAATGGAGACTTTGATCTCAGGAACCGTTTTTGTCGAAAGGATAGAGGTCAGACCACCATAGGAGTGACCCGTGATACCAACATCTTCAACGCGAACAAAGTTATGAAGAAGATCACCCGATTTGTTCACACGCTCCTTCACCAGATCGTACAACCACTTCATGTCAACAGGCCGAGACGCAGCAAATCGAGCGATCCCCCCAGCTGACACCTCTCGCTCCATGATCAGATCATACATCGTGTTACCATGGTGATCGAGAGAGACCACGACATATCCATGACTTGCGAGGTGAACTGTTTGGAAAACAGACTGATACCGAATCCCTCCGCTACCATGTGAGAACAAGATCAGTGGATAAGGACCTTCTTCACGAAGAGGCTCAGCGTCGCGGTGGGCATCTTGATTAAGAACGGGGATCTCACCACCAAGCCGTTTCAACTCAGCTTGCACATTCGCAGGCGCATCTGTCTTGACATCGTACCCATCCGTCTTTGAGCCCTTCGCAGAGTCGACCGCTGGATACCAGACCTCCACAACCATAGGCATGTCTTTGCCTGTCGCCGGATCTTTTCGCGAAGGATCAGTCAAGCGCCACGTCGTCACTCCTACGGTGTACGGACCCGTTTTACCAGGATCGACCTCTTTATCAGGACCAGCCCCTCTGATCTCCTGTTTCTTTACCTCTGTGTTCGTTCCACCGTCCGCGACGGTCTTTTCTCCATTGTTCGACACTTGATCCGAGCACGCCCAAAACAAAGACACAAAAAGAAACGCAAATAACACACGACTACACAATACTGTCAGACTGTATGACTTTTTCATCATGACTCCTACATCGTTCTCAAAAAGGAGCTGCTATCCTACTAGAAAAAAACTTTCGGATCAAAATGGTACAATCCACATCTTAATGAAGGGTCGTCAAGTACGATAGAACATTGTATCTTGGCCCAAAGACAAAGAAGTCCTACAAACACACAACGCTCAGGTGAAAGGTGGATCAACATGGGTGTGTTTCAGCGGTGGATCAATTCGCTACAAAGACGGTGGGTCAACGCAAATGTCGGTGTCTGGTACCACCCAAAATACCGACTCCCTCTTACAACCATCGAACACAGCGCACAACTTGAGCCCCGAAGAGCTGACTTTGTCGCGTGGTACCTCTTCAAACAGAGATTGATCGCAGCCGAACAATTTCAACGACCAGAACGCATCAGCTATCGCGATCTGGGTAGAGTTCATTCACATGCCTACCTCGAATCGCTCACAAACCCCGATAATCTCGCAAGGATTTTTGGTGTTGAGCGCTGGGATGTCGTCGTCGATGAGCTCATCTCCACTGTTCGACTCGCCTGTGGGGGAACCTGTGCAGCTGCGAAAAGAAGCCTTCGCACCAAAAAACCCAACATCAACTTGATGGGTGGGTTCCATCACGCCGGTCCAGAATCGGGAGGTGGCCTTTGTCCAGTGAATGATATCGCTGTGAGTATCGCCCAGCTTCGGTCAGAGGGATTCCAAGGCATGATCAGCGTCCTCGATCTGGACGCACACCCTCCAGATGGGACCTCCGCCTGCTTGCGGGATGATCTTCTCGTATGGCAAGGCTCGATCAGTGGGACGAGTTGGGGTGAGCTGGAGCGGGTTGACGAAATCCAACTGCCCGAAAACAGTGGTGACAGTGTTGTCCTCGAAGCACTTGAGCACTTGCTCGCCCTCATGCCCAAATCAGATCTCGTGTATGTCATCGCTGGGGGTGACGTCCTACTTGACGATCACATGGGGACGCTCGGCATGACCATCGAAGGAGCACAGAAGAGAGACATGAAGATCATGAAAGCGCTGGATGGCGTCCCGAGCGTCTGGTTGCCAGGCGGAGGTTATCATCCGGCCTCATGGAAAGTCCTCGCAAATACAGGTGCCCTCCTCTCTCTCGAACAAATGCACTATATCCCCTCCTATGAAGACCCGATGAAGTCTTACTTCAAGAGCGTCGCCAGTACACTTTACCTATCAGACATCGAAGACGAAAACTTTTTAACGGAAGACGACATCGCTGAGCTAATGGGTGCTTCTACAATCCAGCCGAAACACTACATGGGCTTTTACACAAAAGAAGGTGTTGAATATAGCCTCTACAAATACGGCCTTCTCCACCATATTCGGCGCCTTGGATATGATCACTTTGAGGTCGAATTCAAAAACACCGCCAATGGCGAAAGGTTAAGGCTGTACTCAGAGTTACGTGGGGAGCAAGAGGTCCTTTTGGAAGTCATCCTACAAAAAACACGGCTCTCAACGGAGGACTTCTTGTACGTTCACTGGCTGACCCTCAGACACCCAAGGGCTCATTTTAGCGACAAACGTCCCAAATTGCCCGGACAAGAAATGCCCGGTCTCGGTCTCGCAAAAGAAGCCTTCGAGTTGCTCATCATCATGGCCAAACGGCTCAATCTCAACGGCGTTATGTACCGCCCCTCCTGGTATCATGTCGCTTACGCAGCCCGACAACGATACAGATTTGTCGACCCCATTGAGCAAGCCCACTTTGAAGCGATTGGCCGTGATCTCGAAGACGTTCAACTCTCGGAAATCAGCCACGCCATAAATGAAAAGAGACTCTTAATGAATGGGGAGGTCTTTATCTGGAAAGCCGGACAATCAGCTCACTGGTTTACTGAGCCACCTGATGATCGCGTGCTCATCGATGAAGAGATGGAAAAAGTCACCTTCACCTTGCTCCCCCCACAAGATGATCAGGCCAAAACGGACTAATTAAGCTTCCACCAACAGTATGTTTTGTTAATACATTGGTTGTAAATAAAGTCGAATTTGGCACAATCACTTACAGCCGAACAAGCCCCTACACAGTAACTCAAAAATCCACCCGACTTGCAATACTGTCCACTACCGCAATTGTTTGTGCTTGAACATTGCTTTGTACAGATCTTGAAGCCAAGTCCACCAGGATCTGCACACAACCCTGATTTACACTCCGCGTCATCGTAACACTGCGCGCCGAAGTTCTTCCAACTCAACCAACAATGGCCCTCGTAGCTACACCACAGCATCGTCTTGTAGGGCTTGCAATCGCTATGTTTTTGGCAACGTGGTACACAAGCACCATAACTTCCAGAATGAACCTCACACATCTGATCGCTCGCACAATCCATGTTGAGTTGGCACTTCTTCGTACAAATCTTGGTCCCCAAGCCTCCAGGATCTTTACAAATGTACCGACAATCACTGTCCGACGTACAAGGCTGACCAAATGCAACTGTAGGTTTCGGCTCTGGCTTTGGCTCTGGTATCGGTTCGGGCTCCGGCAACACAGGTTCTGGTTCTGGATACACAGGTTCTGGTTCTGGATACACAGGCTCTGGTTCTGGATACACAGGCTCGGGTTCTGGATACACCGGTTCTGGCTCTGGAAGTACTGGCTCTGGCTCTGGCAAGACGGGTTCTGCTTTTTTTTCAGTGGCGACATCGGGCGAGGATGGCTGATCAGGGATGATGTCAGTGACAGGCTCAGAAGCTGTCTCGACACCTGCATCAGGTTGGACAGGCTCCTCAAAGACAGGTTCCTGCTTGGGTTTTTCTTTGATGGACTCACCTGGCCAAGAAGACATCTCGGAAGCAGGCTCTTTGGATTTTGTTTCGTCGGGTAAGCGGGTCGGCTCGCCTTTTTCAACAACAGGTTCACGAAGAGGCTCGGGCTTGGGTTCCGAGACGCTCATTTTTTCGCCTGTGTCAGGTTTTTTGGGAGGGCGTTCTTGTACAGGATCAGGGATCACAAGCTCAAAGGACGCATCCACATCTTCAGGTTCTTCGTCAGGTTCGCCTTTTTCGCCATCGGTGTTCTTTTCAGAGGGGTGCTCTGCATGTTGGTGGTCTTCTTGGATAGAAGCGTCTGGCTTCGGCATGCAAATGGTCTGGTGACAAAGCTCACCTTGGGGACAATCAGCGTCTTTCTCACACGGCGTTGTTCCAGCGCAACCGAGATACATCCCGGTGATCATGATAAATAAGAGAAAAAATCCATTCCAGCGTTCCACTAGAGACCTCCCTCAGTAACAAAGCGACCATCCGAACTATTTTGATTTGGCTTGTTTGTTGTCAATTTCGCGAATGGCGATCGTACAACGAGAGATACAGATCTTTCGATCTTCATCGTCGACCACATCGATGTTATAGACGTGGGTCGTACGTCCGCGGTGTATCGGTGTCGCGATGGCAAACAGCGTCCCAGATGATGCAGGACGAAGGTGGTTTGCGTTGATCTCCATACCAAAACCAACATGTGTGCGGGGATCAAGATACAGATTTGCTGCGATTGATGCTGCGGTCTCAGCCAGGAGAACATAAATACCACCGTTGACGATGCCTGTCGGTTGGAACAAACGCTCATCAACATCAATCGCGACGATCGAACGATCAGGATCATAGGCTTCAACACGAATGCCCATAAAGTCCATGTTTGATTTGTCGTATCGTGCTTCGAGCCATTCGATTCTTTCCTTCAGAGACACTTCATCTTCAATAGAAGTCACAACATTTTCCATTTTGTTTTCCTTTCCAGTACATCATCTTCAATACAAAGTAACGGCCGCTGTTCAAAATCATTGAACAGGAGCTCTCGAACAAGATGGTGCAGATTGGGGTCTTGCATCAAGGTGTGGACAAAAAATTGCCTTCGAGAGGGGGGTTGCCGTACAGTTGAACCTAACTATCGATCACATAACCATACCATAAAATGGTGAAATATGTCGGAGTGTGGAGGCAAAATGCCACGACCAAAAAAAACAGCAACGCCCAAAAAGACAAGTCGTAAGCCAACGTCCAAACAAAAAGAGCGGACGCAACAAGATACAAAAGTAGCCAAGGCAAACAAACAAAAGAGCCGCAAACCCAAAGAGACGCCAAAAAAGCAAAGGACGCAAACACCAAAAAAGCAAAGGAAACACGACGCGCCCACTTACGTCGATGATCACAAAACGTTTCTCGATCCTCCAAGGAAGCAAAAACCATCGACCTCGTCAAACAAAAAAGAACCCCTCCCCTCGCGTCAAAAGCGCGGGGCCTGGGGAAAAATCGACAAGTGGCTCACAGCTCTGTTTATCCTCTGTTTGTTTGGCTTTATCGCCGGCGTAATTGGTCTGAATCGCTGGAGTCAGGGACAAAGTCAACAGCCATTCCATCACTTTGAGACCTCACATCTCCAAGCACGCTTTCACGCCTTTGTTTTGTGGACCAAAAAACGCTTGGGACCCCCCAATATAAAAAAACTATCCCTTGGGTTTGAACGCGAAATTCATGCAGCAGCAATTCGCCACAGAATCCCCTCAAGCGCGCTCAAAGCACTGATACGGGTAGAGTCCAACTTTCGCCCTACCTTGATGGGAAGAAGTGGAAGCATCGGCCTCACACAAATCCTCCCCACATACACACACCCCAAAGAAGTCAAAGGTAACCTGTTCTACCCACAACCCAATATCCGCGCAGCTGCGATCTACTTGCGAAAACTCCTCGATCAAACCAAAGACCTCTCAAAAGCTGTAGTCCTCTACCACGCCCGAAACCAAGCGCTGCCACTCAAACAAGTCCAACAAAGTAATTATTTGAGCGCGTTTAACAAAGCACTTTTGAGCTTCCAACATGATCCAGGACAGCATATTCGCCAAACATCCAAGAACAGCGCAAATCTGCCAAAGAAAACAAAGCTCAGAAAACGAATTATTCAGGGATTAAAGACGTTGAAGAGGAAGTTGACGAAGCAATTTCAATAGGAAGGGGTGAGGGGAATGTAGCTGCGATACATCAGGGGGCCGGTAACAAATCAACATCGATCACAGTCTCTCGTTCACCAATGACATCGACTGCAATGCCAACACTCGATTCCCAAGAGATCTCATCTTGTCCTGCGACATCTTCGATGCCAAGGACCTGCATCGAGTAAGTCCCAGAAGCGAGTCCAGTGATCGCGATTTGACCATTCTCACATGCCACAACTTGATCAGCCAGTCCATCAATGCGCACCACAACATCTTGTACATCAGCAGGACAAAACGCTGCACCGTCAAATGTCCAACGTACCAACAAAGAACCTTCATCGACAGGACCCGAAACGATCACGCAGCCGGAGAACAAAACTGCGGAGAAAAGGGACATCATAACCAGTGCCATCATTCTTTTTTTCATGGGATCTTCCTTTGATTATTCTACAAGGGGAAAAGACGTCGGTGGTAAAGCGTGTTCAAAATTGGGTCCACTCAACACAAACCATCAAACTCGCCTCTGCCTTTTACAAAAGACATGCCAACCTTCCATTCTTAAAAAACGTAAACGATTTCAATGTAAGACGCAAATTGAAGGCACAAAAAGAACCCCCAAGTCCACACTCTGTGCGAAAAAGAACCTCCAACGCTGGAGTCCTTTTACTCCACACGCTCTCTCTTGTGCACATTCCATCAAACAGTCTCGCCAGAACTCTCATACACTCGCTTGTATCAACGCAAAATATGTGGCTTGTACACAACATAGGTATCACGCTGTTTGACAAGCAATAGGCCATCGCTGGACCAACGGGGATGACTTGCCCCTTTTGCGACAAGTGTTTTTTGTTTCTTTTGGATATTCATCACCCATACTCCAACATGATCGGTATATGCGACCCAGTCGGAGGAGAAGATGTTTGTGGGTGGCATGTGTGGTTGATGTGCTTGCATCGCCAACAGGATAGGCTTTTTCTTTCCCTTCAAGGGCTTCCAATACACACCTGTTGTGCCATTGACGAATGGGGGCTTCTTCACGACAGAGACGTACGCAAGTGATTGCGTATCGCCTGCCCATGTGATCTGTCCACCGACCTTTGCGACACGTGCAGCACGAAAGAGCATGTCCACAATCACCACGCCTCCCCCAGAAGGCACGCCTTTTTTGATCAAAAATGGCGTTTTCTGGAAAGCAATCGCGCGACCATCACCAGACCAGACAGGCGCAACACCACGACCAAGTATCATCAGACCTTTACGTCTCGACTTCATCGGGTCCCACAGATACATGATCCCCTTAAATTCAAAGAGTAGCTTACGAGCGATCGCCGAGTATTGTGGTTTCCACCCAGGGAACAAGATGCTCTTTTTGCCATATCCCCACATCACGATCCCTGACGTGACAGGTGTCGGTTTCTTTGGGGCTTTTTTCCCTTTTGGCTTCTTGGAAGCAAACAACACTCCCTTCCAGTTGGGCTGCTTGGGGGGCCCCGCGAACACAGTCCCGACAGGTCCAAAGCTCGGATAAAACACGAGTGTGCCTTTGGCGATCTGCTTGGAAGCTTTGGTTTTCAAAAAGAACAACGAGAGCGCTCGTGTCTTACCACTTCGATGTGAGTAGAGAATCCGTTTTCCGTCGGCGGACCAACGAGCGCCCTCATGACTCCCCTTGACCTTCCACTCTGCGACCTTTGTGACCTTCAACGCATACACCTGATGCGGCATCCAGAGCACACATACACACAAACACACCCAAAACAATTTCGCCATCAGTGACCTCATGTCAAAAAGAAGAGAGGGAGCTTGCTCACACCTCTATCAAACCATCCTTGAGCAGCTTGTACAACGCAGAGCTGACTTCAAAAGCGTTGTGTTTACTAAATTGAAGAATTGTCTGGACAGAGTTTTGGCCATTGACAAGCGAGTACGTCGCAAGCTCCAGTTGGTTGAGAGAGGGGATAGAGCGTTCTTTATTGAGCTGTCTTGGGATCATGTCAGGCCTGATCTTTTGCTCGATTCTCGCCCACTCATCGATCCGACGGATCCCTTCGAACAAAAGCGGCTCCAGTCGCAGTGAGAGTCGCGCTGCCCGTTGCATCTCAGGCGCATCTGCGGAGAGCCGGAAGAACGAAAAGTGTCCGACATTCCAACGAAGCATCTCGTAAAGCATCTCTGTGCTTTGTTGGAGGAATGCCTTCTCCAGATCCTCTTTGCTCAAATAGCCCAACTGGACCAACTCCTCACCAAACTTCATCTGCCCGGAGCGGTGTTGACTGAGAAACCAATCGAGATCATGTGAGCGTAAATGTCCCATCGAGACGAGGTAGTGACCAAGCTTGAACGCATCCCCCAAATTGTATCCGATCACCTGAGAAACAATCCCATCACACAAGTATGTCTTGAGCCACTTTTGACCGGAGTGGATCGAGAGGATTCCCGATTGCTTTTGCATGGAGATCATCTGTAACAACTCAGGTGCGGAGATCGCGGTGAGATCACCGCGCAAAACTTCCACGCCAGGTCGCGCCTTGTCGAGCAGCCGTGAGAAGGATTGTAAAGTCATATCATCGAGTGACTCACGCAGCGACCACCCTGTGATATCGCCGATCATCGTGGACTTTGTCCGATCAATTCGTTCGACCAACAAGTTTGTGATCTTGGGCCACAACAGCTCGATGATCTCCTCGCGAAGCTGGACAAAGCGGGGATCTTGATGTGTCGAAGGTGGCGGAAGTAACGAGGAAAAACTTCCGCTGAGCTGCTCGTCTGGTGTCTTCAGTTCGAGCACATTTCGCACAATCTGCTGCAATTGTCGCGATGTATAAGGTCTCGTAAGCGCCTGATCGACCCACGCAAAGGACGCATCATTTGCAGGCTTTAAGCCGATCAACACAGAAGGATATCTCGGGAATGTGGGCTCTTCGAGGAGCGCCTGTACTCCACCGGGACTGATCGCCGCATCGATCAACAGCAACGAAGGCACAAAGGTGTGAAGCGCTCCCAAAAACTCAGGCACAGATTGCGCAAAATGTAGCGAACAATGGAGTCGCTCAAGCGCCCTACTCAAGAGCTTACATTCGGCTCGATCAGGGACAAGACAGAGTACACGAATTGAAGTTGATGGATCCATTCAAAACCGTCCAGACAGAGAGAAATAATTCATGCGCAAACATATACCACAAAGACAAATGGGTCGCTGTCAAAAAGAGAAAGGTTGTACACAAGCGATGCTCTGTCAACAGGACAAACCAAAAAGATATCGGCAGTGTACATAAGCTTATCAACACAACAAGCGCGAAATGTCGTGGACAGACCTTGGCACCTGGACCTACCATGAGTATATGTAGAAGGTGTCGGTTTACTATCACAAGGAATGACATTTATGCTCGAAAAATATAGACGTTTACAGGAGATACTCGCAGATATCGGACAAGGTGTCGTCGCCTTTTCAGGAGGTTGTGACAGCACCCTGTTGCTGCGTGTCGCTCACGATGTCCTCGGTGACAACATCCTCGCGCTTACGGCGAGAAGCCCTTCGATGGCCCCATGGGAACGAGAAGACGCAGAGCGCCTCGCAAGCCTGATCGGTGTCAAACAAATGTGGGTCGATTCACATGAGATGGAGCGAGAAGAATATCGCGCCAACCCTTCCAATCGATGCTTCTTTTGCAAAGACGAACTCTTCGGGATTGCGATAGAAAAAGCGGCCACGCTCGATCTTGGGACCGTAATGGACGGCGCAAACTTCGACGACAGAGGAGATCACCGTCCAGGTCGCCTCGCCGCCAAAAAGTACGAGGTCCGCAGCCCACTCGACGAAGCCGAATTGACAAAAAAAGAGGTACGAGAGCTGTCCAAAGAACTTGGACTCCCCACATGGGACAAACCCGCCATTGCCTGCCTCGCCTCGCGCTTCCCTTATGGCACCAAGATCACCCGCGAACGTATCGCGAAAGTCACAGAGTGCGAACGCATCTTACGTGAGCTTGGATTTCGACAATTCAGGGCACGATACCACGACACCATCTTGAGGATTGAGGTCGATCCATCTGAGTTTCCACAGGTAATGGAGACACGGGATACGTTGGTAGAGCGATGCAAAGAGCAAGGCTTTTTGTACATCGCTTTGGATCTGCAAGGGTATCGCAGTGGGAGCCTCAATGAGGTCCTCAAAGACACCCCCAAACAAGAGGCTGAGGCGCAACCAAACGCCTCCAAAGTAGCCTGAAAGTATGACACGCCGCTCCCGCATCCTCGTTGACGTACTCCTCGTTTACATTTTCACCATCGGCCTGATCAAGCTGTTCTACGAGCTCCGAACGATCTCCTTCGTCCAACAATACCTCTGGACTGCCGCGATGTTGCTGCAAGTCTACGTCCCCGCGTACATCCTACACAAACGCCACCTCCCCCTTGCCATCGTAGGATTCCATACAAAACAATGGCAGACGAGTATCAAATGGTGGCTCACCGCTTCTTTGCTCATCCTCACTCCCTCCATCCTCGGCCATCACTTATGGCAAACGTACAATCACAGACAGCTGCGGACATCGTCACATGCTCATCTACAATTCCCTCGGTGGCTCAAAGGAAAACCACATCGCCCACCTGTGAAGAATGAAGTGCAGATCTTTGTCCCCCACCGCCGTCCAACATTGACCATCCGATGGGACCGTCCAATCGATGGTGAACTTATAAGTAACGGCGAGATCCGCGTGGTTGGTGGTGGGCAGTGGGTGCAAGGCTACGCGATCGGCTCTCACATCAAATTTTCAGGCGCTCTCAAAGGCGAACCTTTGCGTATCCAAGTCGATGGAAGTCGACTCACGATGCAGCTCACGAGGGCAGGCAAAGCCATTCCTCTCAAGAATGTCCGAGGCGGTCCACAACGGACGATACTCACACAGAGGACGCTCTTTAAAGACCTCGGATGGCTCTGGCATTTGCTCTTGATCCAGGTGTTGATGGTCGCGCTCCCGGAGGAGTTCTTTTATCGTGGGTATCTGCAAACGCGCCTCGAAGCGCTCTGGCCTTCCTCCTACGTACGTGGACTCCCGATCAGCTACGCCAACCTCGTCGTGAGTATTCTGTTCGCCTTTACCCACTTTTTGATCGGTCACCAAGTTTACAGGCTCGGCGTTTTTTTTCCCTCTTTGCTCTTTGGTATGATGCGTCAAAAAACGGGATCACTCCTCGCGCCTGTTCTTTTTCACGCGACAGCCAACATCCTCATGAAGCTACTAGAAGTTTGGTACCATTGAGCTTCAAGGACCGGGGAAAAATTGCAGTTTTGGCTCTCAGACGTTACATTCCTCGACAAGAACGTCCACATCTACGTGTGACATATACATGATGATTCCCACAAACCGGACAAGGAGAAAGAAGATTCCGTGATGAAATGGTTGATAGCGATGATATGTTTGCTTGTCCCGGGGACGGTGTTGGCTTCTATCAAAGTCACCCCCGCAGGTGTCGTCAAAGTGGGCAAGCAACCCAAACAAGTAGGGATCACTCCAGATGGCAAAAAGGCCTACGTCACCAACTACGGTGGCAAGAGTTACAGCGTGATCTCGATGAAAACATTTAAAGAACTCAAGCGCATTCATACAGGTGGCGCACCTGTGGAGATGTCTTTCACGCCAGACAAAAAGTACGTGTATATGACTAATTTCACGCCAGCTGAGCTGTGGAAAGTCTCGACCAAAACGGACAAAATTGTCGTCCGGATCAAGGGTCATTTGTATCCTAAGGGTGTCGCGGTCGCGCCAAATGGCAAGTACGTCTACTTTTCAAGTTGGTGGTGGCCTTACGGATACTTCGCAAAAGTGAGCGTCAAGACCAACAAAATTGTCCAACAGATCAGAGTCTGGAATCGCCCTCGTGGACTGACCATCTCTCCAGACAGCAAATGTATCTACCTGTGTCACTTTGGTGGCCAAGGTGCCAAGAGGGAGAACGAAGGTCTCGCGATCATGTGTGGCGACAAAATGAAGCGCAAGCATATGGTATGGACAGGTCGAAACACCAGGCATGTCGCGCTCTCTCCTGATGGTAAGGAAGCGTATGTGTCCAACACAGGTTCAGCCACAATTGCCGTCATAGACGCACATACAGGGCGCAAAAAGAAGATCATACGGGTTGGTTCGTGGCCCAAAACCATCGACGTCACAAGCGATGGGAAATATCTATTTAGCGCGAATTACCAAGGACGCTCGATGTCCATCGTCGATTTGACAAAGCGCAAAGAGATCAAACGCATTCGATTTAAAGACCGCCTCTCAGGTCTTGACATCGCCCCTGACGACTCATATGTCCTCGTCACGGGGTGGGATAAAGGGCAGGTTTGGCGATTCAAGATCACACGTTGATGCCGCCGTAAAAAGCACACACCAAACTTGCCGGACCACCCCTCCAACCCCCTTCCACTCCATACGCTCTATCCCAACAACGAAAGGTGCCAACATCATGAACGCACTGGCTCAGATTTACAAACACAACCTCGCACTACTCACTGATTTATACCAGCTCACAATGGGATACGGCTATTGGCAGGCTGGACTCGCGGAGAAAGAGGCCGCATTCCATCTATTCTTCAGGAAGCACCCTTTTGGAGGAGGCTTCTCCGTCGCTTGTGGATTAAGTCAGGCCATCGAATACCTGAAAGATTTTCACTTTACCGAAGAAGATCTTGCCTATCTGTCCACGCTCACAGGGAATGATGACAAACCGCTCTTTGATCAGGGTTACCTCGATTACCTCAAAGAGATGACCTTCCAGTGCGACATTGACGCGATCCCAGAAGGCACAGTCGTCTTTCCTCACGAGCCACTGATCAGAGTCAAAGGTCCTATCATCCAGTGCCAATTGGTCGAAACTGCGCTGCTCTCCATCATCAACTTCCAAACACTTGTCGCGACCAAGTCCGCACGGATCTGTCAATCCGCCAAAGGTGATCCGGTCCTCGAATTTGGTCTTCGCCGAGCACAAGGTATCGATGGTGGCCTCTCCGCGAGCCGTGCCGCGTACATCGGTGGCGTCGCAGCCACCTCAAATGTCCTCGCAGGTAAAATCTTCGACATTCCAGTCAAAGGGACACACGCCCACTCTTGGGTCATGTGCTTTGACTCCGAACTTGCCTCTTTCGAGACATACGCCAAAGCCATGCCCAACAACTGCGTCTTTCTCGTCGACACTTACGATACCATTCAGGGCGTCAAACACGCCATTGAGATCGGGAAACAGCTCCGCCAGAGCGGTCATGAGATGCTCGGCATCCGGCTGGACTCAGGAGACCTCGCGTATTTGAGTAACGAAGCTCGCGACCTGCTCGATGAAGCAGGATTTCCTGACGCCAAGATTATCGCGAGCAACGACCTCGACGAATACGTGATCAACAGCCTCAAACAACAAGGCGCCACTATCGCCATCTGGGGTGTGGGTACGAGGCTCGCAACAGCACACGAACAACCAGCGCTCGGCGGAGTTTACAAACTCTCGGCGCTCAGAGACAAAGACGGACAGTGGGAGTACAAGATCAAACTCTCCGAACAATCCATCAAGATATCCAACCCTGGTCTTCAGCAAGTCCGAAGATTCAGTGGTTCAAACTACTTTATCGCAGACATGCTATACGATGAAGAACTTGGTCCAGATACCAACGTCATCATCGACCCATCGGACAACACCAGACGAAAACACATGACCGAGACAGATCCCTTTGAAGACCTGCTTGTCCCTATCTTCCGAGCAGGTTCACTCGTATACGAAGCTCCATCCATCCATGACATTCGGGCTCGCGCACACACACAGCTCGCGACATTCCACAAAGGAATCAAGCGCTTTGTCAACCCACACAGCTACCCCGTTGGGTTGGAGCAACGATTGTACGAGCGTAAAACGGAGTTGATTTTGAAAGCCAGAGGATTTGCGTAGGCAAGAACGATAGGGTTTCTCTTTGGGGATGTTGCTCTTTGCGGGGAGGGGCTATGTGTGACTTGGAAAACTTTGGTGGAGATCGTTTATTGTTTGAGGATCGTGAATTCGACACGACGATTCAATCGACGCCCACGACGAGAACGGTTGGACGCGATGGGTCGCTCAAATCCGTACCCTTTAAACTCCAGCCTCGATTTGTCGACACCTTGTCGGACAAGAAACTTCATCACAGAGCGCGCTCTTCGTCCTGAGAGTCGTGTGTTGAATCTTCTGCTTCCTCGATTGTCCGTGTGACCTTCCACCCGAACTTTCATCGCAGGGCGGCTCTTGAAGACCAACGCGACCTGACGCAACAACGCGTAGGAGCGGCGAAGAATACGACTGCTTCCGCTCCGGAAGTAGACTTTTTTCAAGATACGGATTTTCTTCTTGGTGACGATGACCATCACCTTCTTTGGACACCCTTTCAACTTTGGATCACCTGGGACATCAGGACATTTATCAAGTCGATCGATCACAGTGTCTTTGTCTCTATCTGTGTCTGGACAACCCTTGTTCTCTTTGGGTCCTGCTGTTGCGGGACACTTATCATCCTTGTCGAGAACACCGTCCTTGTCTGTATCAGGCCAGGGGCAACCCTTGTTTTCTTTTGGGCCTTTTTTCTTTGGGCATCGATCGACGTTATCTTTCAGACCGTCTTTGTCAGTGTCAGGCCAAGGACAGCCCTTGTTAGCCTTCGGGCCGGGCTTGCGTGGACACTTGTCGTCCTTATCGAGGACACCATCTTTGTCTGTATCAGGCCAGGGACAGCCTTTGTTGGCCTTCGGTCCAACAACTTTGGGACAGGCGTCGATATTGTCGGTCAAACCGTCTTTGTCTGTGTCAGGCCAAGGGCAGCCTCTGTTGGCCTTCGGACCGGGGATGGTTTTACAGCGATCGAGATGGTCGAGTGTGTTATCCTTGTCCATATCGTGCTCTTTGGGTGACCAAGAGACACCGAGCATCACACGAAACTGTGGGGAGCCATAGCCAGGCCAAAAGAGCGGAACACCAAAGCCCAATGTCACAGCAAGATCTTTATACTGGAGTGGGTAGTAGCGGGCACCGATGTAAAAATCAAAGGGTGCACCTTCGAGAGCGGCTCCATCTCCTAGCGCAGTCGCGCCAGAGATGTCAGCGATGATGTCCAACCCATTTGGGAGATTGCGCAGCAGCTCAAAACGCCCCCCCAAAGAATACATCAGCTCATGATTGATCACGAGATTCATCACTTTTGTGAGGGGAAGATAGCGATATCCAAGGTTGAGCGCGAGGTTTAACACAGGCAAGATCTGTTTGCTCGCCATCAACCTGATCCCAAAACTCACACTATCTTCACCGTTGAAATTGCTCTGATCTCCTGTGGGTAAACCAATGTAAGCCTGCGCCCCCAGATTGACGAAGTGGGTCTTCTCTTTGAGAATTTGCCCGCGAACAGCAAATTTGAGGTCGGAGAACGCATACCCACTCAGATCGGCTCCAGCTCTCGTAAACAACGAACTATCATCAGGAAGCTTGCCAACCTGGTACAAGGTCATCGGCACAGCCAACAAGACATCCAGCCAAGGCATGACGCCCACCCCCAAGACGATATCTGCTGCGACTTGGTGAGAGAGGACTTCATTACGTGTACCATCATCAAAACGCAATGTCAGCGGGTCTTTTGCATAGTTAAAGAAGACTGCTGCCAGATAGTTCCACTGGCCCATCGTCTTACCAGATTGAGTGGTAAACATCCCTGCAGGATCCGACCAAGGACGAAATCGCTGCAGTTGAAAGGAGGTCTGTTCATTTTGTGCATACACGGGTTGTTCCGCGACGACATACAGCCCCAATCCGAGTAGACATACGAGAATATTCCGCATAAACACACGAGAAAATCGTCCAGACACATACCCTGGTTGATGAGTCTCAAACATACTCAACTACTCCCATCACATTCATGATCACCCGAAGGTGCCTTATTATCGATACAAAAAGCACTTTGTCGTTGCGGACTCTTTCACGTATCAAAACCTATCCGCCACCTTGTGGTCAAGGCTTCAGCCCATAAACCCATCCACATCATGCACTGCTTCACTCAAACACAGCCAAGCACAAAAGGTTGTCACGGTCCCACAAAGAACTCAAAAAAAACACATACAAAGCAACACAATTCAGCTATGCTCTAGAACACAAAACGACAACGCTGACCAGAAAACCTGTCCACACAAGGACGATGCGATGAACAAAACAGAACAAACAAACCATATACTGGTTATTTCGGCATACATCTTGTGCTTGTTTTTGTTCTACCAAACACAAGCCTGCACACCCATATCGATCAGACTAGAGCACAATGATGAAGTCGCCACGGACGGTGGAAACTATTCAGAAAAAACCCAAAAAGAAGCGAAACCAGAGACACCAGAGAGAGACGCCAACAAAGACCTCCCTCCAGAACCCCCCCCAACAGAGCCAAAAAGAGAGGAGGTCATCCAAGAACAAAGACCGGAAGAACTGACAAAGGAAACCATCCCTGAACGACAAACAGAGAGGACAACAGATGCCCCCTCTGAGCACGTCGTGGAGCTCCACCCGGACGCCTCCCCCTCCTCGCCGATCGGAAATCCCTGCCAAAACGATGCAGATTGTGGTGGACAACCTTACATATGTATCGCTGAGATGTCCGGTACTGTCCCATTTCCATTCCCAAATCCAACGGGCAAGGGACCTCCAGGTGGCTATTGCACCCAACCATGCTATGCAGGTGGAAAAGAATGCCCACCAGATAGCACATGCTACGTTCCTGGCGCAGCTTCTGGGATGTGTTTAAAATCATGCAGCTCAACTCAGGAGTGTCGTAGCTCTGAAGGATACGCTTGTATGGAAAGTTTTCCAAAGAAGGCATGCTTTCCCCCTTCTTGTGGACTCTCCTCGCCTGGGGGGACGTACAACATCACCCTCGGTCCATTCAACCGATTAAACGGTTGCACAGGAGCACCACCTGTGCCATCAGGTACAACGCTCACAGCACCAATCTCAAAGACTGGAACCAATTTACGCATCGTCTTTGGTGCCAAACCTGGCTCGATGCTTCCAGTCACATGGCCTTTGGAGGGAACGTATCAGACAAGTGGGAAATTTGATGTGAGCAATCCAAAGGGATGTAGCAGCGGATGTGATGGAAAAGCGAGCGGCTATTTTCGCAACGCATGTACATTCTCTGGGACACTTGAGATCACACACGGAAATTGTACGTTCTCCTACCAACTCAACGGCTATCACCGATGAAGGACGACCTTCAGAGGCCTTCAAGTTCGTACAAAGAACGGTTTCAGCGAACCTTCTCTTTTTCGACATAGGGCAAGAAATCGTTGGAGAGTTTGTCTGCGAGTGGGACGTGTCTGGCAGCAAAGTAGCCACAAATATCGTCGGGCATGGCTTTTTGTTCGGTCCAGGAGATGGAGACTCCACCGAGCCCCACAACATCGGCTCCGCTCCCTTTGAGGAGCGCGTGACCACCGGCGAGGTCCCAATCACACAAAGGATGGCGAGCAGAGAGTCCGGCGGTTGCCTTCCCACATGCGACGAGCGCCAAACGTGTGGCGATGCTCGCACAAGGGACAAGCTGCGCAGGTGCCAACAATCTCTCATTCTCTGCAAGTCGCTCACCACGAAGCTTTTGACTGACGAGGACGCGACTCTCTGCCGTCAAGACCTCTTCGGCAGGTGGGAGCCGAACATCTTCTCCATTGAGTTGGAGTGTGCCTTCCTTGTGCCATGTGACAAAGAGCCCATCTTCTCCAGTTAACTCTGTAGGAATAGGCGCGTAGACAGCGCCAAGGACCAGCTCTCCATGATCCACCAATCCAACGGAGATAGAGGACTCTCTGTGACCGTTCAGGAAGTCTTCGGTCCCATCGTGCGGATCGATAAACCACGTGCGCATGTTGTTGCCCGTGTATCCGTCGCCTTCCTCACAAACAATGGCATCATCTGGAAAATATTGTAATATTTGCTGTTTAAGAACAAGTTCTATTTCTTCGTCAATCGGGGCTTTCTTTCCCTCTCCACGCGGACCATCAGGACGTGCGACCTCCTCCTGTAGCATCTCCCCTCCCCGCTTCATCTGTTCAATGATAAAGGTCATTTCGCGCTGATACATAGATGTCTCCCAAGTCAAATTTTACCCATGAGCGATTTGCCCATGAAAAAGTTTCAAGAACCTATGTAACACACCTTGGCAACGAAATAAACCGGATGTGAGAACAAAATCAGGTGGCGCGCTCACAAAAAAAGATGTAAAGCAATCGCCAACCTTGTCCGTTATGTAGCAATAGACTCACAACGAACAACCGCGAGTAATTTGCTTGTCACAAAAAAGAGGCTTAGTACTGTGTCTTTTGTACCAATTGTGAGAATTAAACGAAATACAACTTTAAGTAGATTTGGGTGTTCAAACTTGAGACAATGGAACAATCATCCAAGTCATAAAAACACAAACGCTTTTCCCAGTAGCGCAAAAGCGGTGATTTTTGACATCGAACAGGAGGCTTATTGATACGATGAAGAAATATCTCCAATTATTAGGAACCCTTGCCATGTTGGGCTTGATGTTCGCCCCAACAGACGCCTTCGCGTCCCACTTTCGAGGGGGGACACTGAGTTACAAGTACATCTCGGGAAGAACTGTTGAAGTCACCCTTGAGTACGACTACCGGCTCAACACCGCACCAAGCACGGCATTTGTTAACATGGGTGGTCAAGGTACAGATGAAACATACCCAGGTGGTCCTCGTGCAAACCAAACGAGCCTTCGCTTCACAATGACAGAGGTAAGCCGCGACACGGCTGAAAATGCCTATAAATGGAGGGGAACCGCAAGGTTCACTTACAACGGCACAAGCACAGGCCCATTCTACGCCTCCTACACAGGTTGTTGTTGGTTGAGCACCATGAGCAACGCCAAGGACGCCAGTTGGAACCTCCAGATCAAGATCTGGTTGAATGGTAACGCTGACCCTGAGATCAGATCTCCATCCTTCGACTCTCACTGTATTGGTCTTCCGTACTCACGAAACGTCAACGCAGTCGACCCAGACCGCGATCCCATCACATATCACCTTGGGGGATTTAACCCAACAAACACCAACGCCACCTGCTCATACAATAATGGCATCGCTGTATCTCCTTGTATTGGTTTCCAACCTCCAACAGGCATGACCATCAACCAGCAAGGAGATATATCGTGGCCAGCTGCAAGTGTGAGGGCTGGAACCTTTGCGATCACTGTCCGTGTTGATGACAACAAGGGCGCAACAACCTACCGAGATTTCTACTTGAAGGTTACGCCCACCTGCCCAAACCCAAATCCACCAACGATCAAATTGAATCCATCAGCCATCACTGTTGCTGTCGGGCAAGCTGCTTGTACAACAGCAACAGCCAATGATCCAGATGGAAACCAAATCGAATGGTTGGACATCAACCCCGTGTTGCCTGCTGCAACAGCAAAACCCTCTGGTAACTTTAATGTCCCAGCCACATTCAAGTACTGCTGGACTCCTGTCAAAGCCGATGAAGGCACCACACATAACATCCTCTTCACAGTTCGAGATGTTGTAGCGAGTGGACGTTTACGCGCGCAAGCCACATTCAAAGTTACCGTTGCGGCAGGAAGCCCTCCTGCCATTGCGGTCTCACCGGCTGGCACGACAAAAAATGTGGATGAAGGCAAGAGCATTACATTCACTCTCAAGGCATCAGATCCTGATGGAAACGGTATTGATACCTTTACCCTTGCCAACCTCCCCTCTTTTTGTAAAGCAGTGAAGAAGGGTGCAGATGAGTACCAAATCACCTGTACACCTGGATACAACGACGGAACTAAGTCATACACATTCCAGGCAACGGCTAAAGACAAAGACGGAAAACCCAAGACAACAACGACAGCCATTACGGTTAAAGTAAACGATGTCAACCGTCCACCAACTGTCACAAACCCAGGAACCATCACTGTAGAAGAAGACAAACAAAACAAATACCAAGTCAAAGCAAGTGATCCCGATGGAGACAAGCTCACGTACTCCATGACAGGTTTGCCAGCGACAGCCTCCATCGATCCAAATACAGGTGAGATCAAGTGGACGCCAGAACAGAAAGATGTCGGCGATCACACTGCGAAGATCACTGTCACAGACGCCCGTGGTGGTAAGACAACTATCACTGTTAAGCTCACCGTCAAAAACACCAACGATGAGCCAGTGATCTCTGGTACCCCCTCCAAGGAAGCTGAAGAAGACAAGCAATATACCTACAAACCCACTGTCACGGATGAAGACCCAGGAGATCAGGGCAAACACACCTGGAAGCTCAAAAAAGGCCCCACAGGTGCGAAAGTCGATCCAAAAACAGGCGTAGTCACATGGACCCCTGGCGATAAAGACGTCACGAACGGCTCAGCAGACTTTGAGATTGAAGTCTGCGATACAGGCACACCCAAAAAGTGCTCCACCCAAAAATGGACTGTCAACAACATCAAAAACGTCAACGACAAACCCACCATCTCCGGAACACCTCCAACCGTTGCGTACAGCGGCGAAGAGACCACCTACGAGCCCAAGGTTAACGACGTCGACCCCGGCGACAAACACACCTGGAGCATCAAAAAAGGACCAGCGACCGCGAGCATCGATCCTGCAACAGGCAAGGTTACTTGGAAGCCCGGCCAAAGCGAGATCGGAAAAGACGCAGACTTTGAAATTGAAGTCTGTGATGACGGCACGCCCAAACAATGCGCAACACAAACCTTCAAGGTCCCTGTCAAACAAAAATGTAAAGTTGACGTCGAATGTTCAGGCAAAGAGATCTGCGCACCTATCAAAGGCGAAACATTCATGGTCTGTACGGACCCCGGATGTGCGGACCAATCCCCCAAATGTTCGGACGCTGCACAGTATTGTAAGGATGGTACTTGTGGCAAGAACGCTTGTGACGGTGTCCTCTGTGCTCCCGGCGAAGTCTGTCGTCCATATGACGGAAAATGCATCAAGCCTTGTGCTGGTGTGACATGTGCAACAGGCGAAGTCTGTATGGACGGCGCTTGCCAAAAAGAACCCTGCGCAGCAGCAGGAACAGCATGTAAATCCGACGAAGTGTGTGACGTCACCACAGACCCAACCAAGCCCACCTGTGTGAAAGCACCATGTCAAGGCGGTTCTTGTAAACACGACCGTGTCTGTCTCCACGGCACCGTCTGTATCGATGACCCATGCTTGAACATGAAATGCCCCAACCGCACACAACGTTGTGTCGCAGGCCAATGTATCGATCGCCAAAACTGTACTGTCGACACAGAATGTCCCGGTGAGGAAATTTGTGTGAATGGCAAATGCTACGAGCCTGGATGCCACGCACAAGGCGCATCCTGTGGTCAGGACCAAAACTGTATCCAAGGCGAATGCAAAGACGACACGTGCAAAGGCGCAAACCCCAAAACATGTGCCGCTGACGAATTCTGCCGTGGAACAGACGGACAATGTGTCAAACCTTGTGCAAATGTCCGATGTCCAGCAGGCCAAACCTGCACAGACGGAAAATGTGGTGCAGATCCTTGCGCTTCAGTGACTTGCGACGCAGGCAAAGTCTGTGTCGACGGTGATTGTGAGAAAGACAACTGTGCAGGTGGTACCGCTTGTAAACACGGCCGTGTTTGTCAACCCAGCCTCAACACATGTGTCACCGATCCTTGCACAAGCGTCACCTGCCCCGACGCCAAACAAGTCTGTAAATGGGGACAATGTGAAGCACCTCCATCATGTACATTCGACAATGACTGCCCCGGTACACAGCTCTGTGTCCAAGGCAAATGTGTCATTGATGAGTGTGGTTCAGGCTGCCCCAATGGCAAAATCTGTCAGGACGGAAAATGCTTGAACGATCCATGTAGTGGTGTCCAGTGTAAAGCAGGCTCCTTCTGTAAGGCTGGGACTTGTGTTGGCTCATGTGCAGGTGTCTTCTGTGCAACAGGCGAGATCTGTATCGAAGGCAAATGTACCTCCGATCCATGTAAAGACAAAACATGTGGAAACGACGAGATCTGCGTCGAAGGCCAATGTGTCAAAAACACCTGTAAAAAAGAAAACTGCCGTGGCACCCGCATCTGTCAAGGTGACAAATGTATCAACGATCCATGTGGTGGCATCACTTGTGAGACTGGACACACCTGCCAAGAAGGACAATGTACAGGTGACCGCACCTGTAACATCGACTCCGAATGTCCAGGAGAGTCTGTCTGTATCGATGGAAAATGTGCCGAGCCCGGTTGTTACAAAGAAGCTTGTACTGACGGCAAACTCTGCATCAAAGGGAAGTGTACAGACGACCCATGTAGTGGTAAAAACTGCGCTGAAGGTGAGACTTGTAACCCTGTCTCCGGTCAGTGCGAGAAGAACTGCCCTACATGTGACGCTGGTGACCGCTGTGTCAACGCAACCTGTGAAGCAGACCCCTGCGCTGGTGTGACCTGTGATGCTGGAAAATCCTGTGTCGACGGAACCTGCAAAGACGATGTCTGCGCAGACTCCACTGCCGTCAACTGTAAGTACAAACGTGCTTGTATCAGCGGAAAATGCCAGGACGATCCATGCTACGGTGTCAAATGTGCAGACGGTTCTAGCTGTAAAGCTGGCGTCTGCTACGAACCCAAGAAGTCCGATCCAGAGAACAACGCTGAAGGCAATGACCCTGATGGTGGTGACAAAGATGGTGACACCCAACCTGACACCACAACGGACAAAGGAGGTGAAAAACCAGAAGAAAGCGGAAATGTCGAGACCAAGCCACTCCTCGCATCTGGTGGATGTACATGTAGCACCAATGACGGAAAGAACCCACTTGGTAGCTTCTTTGCCCTCTTCTGCTTCTTTGCTGTCCTGATGGTCTCCATCACACGCCGCAAAAAGTAATCCTCCCCACCACTTCCTCCTCCATCTCCCCACAAGACAAAAAAATCCCCCACAACCAAACATTCCTCTCGTGACATTCGTCAGAGTGTAGGCTTGCTTCTACAGGACGAAACCGTTATCTTTGAAGGGTTCAAACACTCTTCCCCCATTTGATGTCGCGAGGTACGATGTTCATACCAATTGATAAAGAACACTTCCAACACGGTAAGATCTCTTTTCAAGCATCCGTCAAGGCCGCATACGAACAGGACCTGGATTGGATTGAGTCAATGTTGCGTTCAGGACTCTCCGTCCGAGTCGTCGCGGAGAAGTCACTCACGTTGATGTTGTACACAGAGCTTCGCAGTCGACTGCACAACGGCTCTCCCGGTATGCGCTGTGTCCTTGTACAATCTCCGCCCTCCGGTCAGGGACGATCATTTATGCACGGCATGGTGGAAGACCTGTGGAACCGCGTCAACGACTTGATCGGAGAAGAGAACAGCATCGTGGTCATGCCACACCTCGACCTCCTCGCGACCACCACAGAGACAACACTCGGCACCCCCGCAAGAGAAGCGATCGCGGCGATGGCGCAAGATCCAGAGCTGACCTTCCTCGCCTTCTCAGACCCCTCTCTGAAATTGCCACAGGCCATCGAGGACCTGTTCGATGTACACCGTGAGCTGATCGGCATTCGCCGTGACGTGTTACCTCAACTCGTCACCTACGAAGAGGCCCAGCGTTTTGGTGTCGATCAACTCAATTCGTACAGACTCTACAAATATGTCTCGGGTATTCACGCGGTCAAACTTCGCAAATTGATGGCGCGTATCCTCGAATATCCACCCCTGATCTCCCTGCCACCAGACGAACGCGTCGAGGAAAAACGCAAGATAGAGCGGACTCTTCGGGATATGACCCTGCTCGGTGGCATGGAGCTTCCTTCTGTCGATATTGACGAAGATATTGGTGGGTACGAGAAGGTCAAAAAACAGATCAAAGAGGAACTACTTGAGATCCTGAAGATTCGCGAAGATCCTCAGTGGGCCGACCTTGGAGAGGAGCTTGAAGAGACATTACCCAGAGGGATTTTGTTTCACGGCCCCCCCGGAACCGGGAAGACCTACTTCGCGAAAGCCATCGCAACAGCGCTCAACGCCACGACGATCGTCGTCTCTGGTCCGGAGATCAAATCGAAGTGGGTAGGCGAAACCGAGGCCAATCTCCGCCGCATCTTCGCGCAAGCAAGAACAGCCGCCCCTGCGCTGATCATCTTCGACGAAATCGACGCAATTGCCCCCCAGCGGGGTATGTACATGGGCTCAGGTGTCGAACACAGTCTCGTCAACCAATTGCTCACGGAGATGGACGGATTCCGCAAAGAAGAGATGGTCTTTGTCGTCGGCACAACCAACTTCGTGCAAAGTGTCGACCCCGCACTCCTTCGTCCAGGACGCTTTGAGTATCATATCCATGTCCCCTACCCAGACAGACAAGCCCGACGAGAGATCGCCGAAATCTACGCGCGGAAGTTCAACTTCTCGCTCGAAGAAGACGTCATGGAGACGCTCATCAATCGCACCGGTGCATATGTCGATCCTGCCCAAGGTACAAGGTTCTCAGGTGACCATATCTACGGCATCTTCCGCCAACTCAAGCGACTACAAGCGCGTAAAAAAGACCGCAGCCAACCCTTTGAGATTGAAGCAGAATACATCAACGAGGTGATGGGGGCAGCCCCTTACCGCTCCGAAGAGAAGCGCGCGTACGAACGAAAAAAAGCCGCCTACCACGAGGCCGGACACGCGCTCGTCGCAGCACATCGACTCGGACCACAGTCCATTCAAAAGGTGACCATCGAAGCCGATCATCCAGATGTCGAAGGTATGGTCTCGATCCACAGCTATGTCTCTGAAGGCGCGACCAAACAAGTCCTGCTCTATCTGATCCAGGTCGCCCTCGCAGGTCGTGCCACAGAGGAGCTGATCTTCGATGAGATGGACATCGGCGCCAAAAACGATCTGGACATGGCGACCAATACAGCACGAATGATGGTTGAAGACCTCGGCATGAGCGAACGATTTGGCCCACGGGTCTATCGTATGGGGAATGGCCAAGAGGCCGCAGTCGGCGGCATGACAAGAGAATGGATCGACAAAGAAGTCAACGAACTGCTCAAACAACAATACACACACACAAAAGACTTCATCCAACAACATCTCGAAACGCTCGAAACGTTGACCCAAACGTTGATTGAAAAAAGGGAGCTTGAAAGTCCTGAGATCGCAAAGCTCCTTGGACTCGAACACCCAACGCCGAGCACAACCCAAAAAGGCACATAACCCACAGCGTATGTAGGAGCATCCGATGGGCTCAATTACCATATCGTTTATCCATGACCCCGAAACCAACCGAAAAGAACTGTGGGTGGATTACGAATCCAGTGAAGACTGGATGCCCGCAGAACACGAGCGTAGACACAAACAAATTGTGCGCGAGCTCGTCGATCAAGGCAAACTCGAACCGAGTATGGTCGACAGGATCCACGTCCGCGTAGAGGGCGAAGAGATGGAAGTCGAAGAGATCGAGGAGAACATCAATCTCGTCCCACAAAGCACGAAGACCTGATATGTCCTATCGCCACCTCTCCCTCTTGATAAGCATCTGCCTGTTCCTTTTGGTACAGGGTTGTAAAGGACAACAAGCGAAACAAACCTCCGTGGACGCTCCAGATGCCCCCTCTTCCTTTGTTCAGGCGGAGAAAGCCTTTGCGCGATATCAACAATATCAACTCAAATCCTCCTATCCCGATGCAACGTCATTTCGCGAGGATCTGAAGCACAAAGCCAATCTCTTCTCCATCGCCAAAAAACACTACAAAGACACCTTTACGAGCAAACAACACGAGTGGAGTATCGCGAGCCTCACACGTGCCGGCGATCTTCACATGGACTTCGCCAAACAGCTCTACAATGCCCCTCCTATCGACCTCGAAACGCTCGCGACCAACCAAATTCGCCGGGTCTTGATACGCAAAGGCATCCCCAAAGAGGTCCAACAGCGTGTGCTTCCCAAGCTCCTTGCGCGTGTCTTACCCCGTGTCCAACGCTCTTTTCGTATCCGCATGATCAAAAGAGGCAACTTCTTTGCTGAAGCTGCGTTGTCGCTGTACAAACGCGCGGTCAAAAAAGACAGCGCACAACCAGGCAAGTGGTCTATCCGCGCAAAAGAACAACTTAAACGTATTAAATTCTACAGTCTCCCGCTCAAGCCAAAGTCGTAACAACAGAAAAAAGTCCCACTGCACCGCTCATTTAGGCTCACAACTTCTGCCAGGACCCATCACCACGGGTTGACATTCCGAGCAATTTCACGCACAAAGATAAAGCACCACACAACTCATGGACTCCGCTGGTATACCATTCAACACGATATACCAAGAGCAACAAAAAGTGTGTTTCGCCTAAGGCAACAGGGACCAGTGAGACCCGACACCAAACATCATAACAGGCGCTTACCACCCGACGCATCTGATGACACGAGCCCACAGACGGATAACAAAATGGAAATAAGCATCGCACCAGCGACCGCCCCCCAACCACTGTCCTCCTCGGAGATCCTCGACTTTATCACACGCCTACAACACCCCGAACCCAAAAACAGGCGCGACTTGGCCGAGACGCTTATCAACGAAATCAACGCATTACCAGGCGTCGAAAGTGCCCAACTGATCCTCTCCGACCCCAAGACAGCCTCCATCCGCACCGTCTGGCAAGCGCTCGACGGAAGTCTCGAATTTGGTGATTGGAGTGATCTTCATGACACAATGTGGTCCAAGATCACGCAGCCTTTTCTCACGCAAGTCACAACAGAGTCATCTCCCATCCCATCACTCCCCTCCCCAGAAGCCCCATTTATCGCGAGATGCGTCATACCAATCCCTTACGCCTCCGAGCTGCTCGCGATCATTTCCGTACAAAGTTCTCACGAGCAAGCATTCCACGAATGGGATATCGACGCATTGCAACTCTTCTCTCGTCACCTCGGCCTCTTGCTTGAGAGCACCAGACGGATCGAAACACTCGACAACAAACTCGAAAAACAGAAAAAACAAGCGACCCTCAAACCCGCCTCTCTTGAGGGGATGCTTCACATCGCAAAAGCCGTCCAAAACGAACTCGAACCGATCAACACCTATCTCCAACACAACATCCAAACATTCAGAAGGTACATCCAAACTCTCCAAAACGTTATGGACTACCAACTCGATGAGATCCGTCTGCGCATCGGAAATGAAGGTGTTCAACGTGTCACCCAACACGCCGAACAAAACAAACTCCCCGATATCATGGCGGACATCAACACCATTTTGCAAGACAGCGCTGATGGTGTCTTCCACATCAACACCCTCCTCAAAACGCTCAAAGAGCTCGACACTGAAGAGGCGCTCCCCTCACCTTTCCAACTCGACGAGCTCTTTCCCCCTCTGCTCCCTCTAGTCTTCAAAGGGCCACTCCCCCGCGTCGAAATGGATTGGGGACCTTTACCAACACTCTACGGCCAAAAAACGCGCTTTCAAAAAGCAATCCTCGTGTTGTTGTGTGCACTCCAAAAACACATATCCATGCACACAGCCTCTCCAAAACTCACGATCCAAACCACCGAAGAAGACGGAAATATCCATCTACGTATTTCGTTCCCCTTGCCCGAAGATGCCGAACCAGGATGGGACGTCAATGAAAATGGCTACCTCTTCTCCAAACGCGTCATCGAAGAACATCAGGGACGCTTCCTGATCGTACAGGCAGCTGGAGTATCGACGTTTGAGCTGATCTTCCCCTCCATGTTTGCACACTCAGAGGGCGCACAAGATACCATCCTTGAGCTGCCCGCGATCAACGCCGACGCCTCTTACGAGCCTGCCGGTATGGAGCTTGATGCTGTCCCGCTCCCAACACAGGATGAACCCACATCCAAAGGCGGCCCCCCCAAACGTCCGAGAAAACTACAGCTGCTTCTCTTTGGCGATGATCAGCGCTATCTCCGATCAGTCAAACGCATCCTTGGCGCAAGACACGACGTGAACCTCGCCTCTACGACACGCTCTGCGCTCGACCAAATCGAAGGTAATTCGGATTTAAACTTGATTCTTTGTGATCTTCAGGGGGATGCCGAAAAATGTCTCGAATTTGTCGACGATATACAAAACCAGGCTCCACAACACCTGCGCCGACTCTGCTTCTTTGAAGGCGGAAGGCTCAAACCCAACGTGCGAGAGTTTGCTTCCAAAGTCGCCAACCGTTGTTGCCCACGCAACGCCGCGTCGCAAGACATCGAAGAGTTTGTCCAACAACACGTACGTCTGCTCGAACTGGAGTTGACCCCTCCAATGCCCTTGGGCAGCAGCCAGTCACTCGACGAGCTTCCCCAAGTCACATTGGAAATTGACATCAAATGATGTAGAGGTAGGGCACAAGATAAGGACACATGACAGGCTCAAACACGACTCTTTGACCATCCCCTGCTCTGGCCTCCCCCCACGATGTAAACGAGATCTCACGACCACGCACCTACTTTTTTTTCCACTTCACTTTCTTCGCTTTGCGTTTCTTCGCGCGCTCTTTCTTTCTCCACTTTCGCACCCAATCGTCGTAGTAGCGACGATTGCTGTTGTCCTTTCGGACTTGCGATGCCGGCTCATGTTCGTTACGCGCGTTGGTTTGGAGTTTGATGAGTTGGTACTTGTTGTTTGTCTTGTCGATGACCTTCAAGAGTTTGGCGTATGTCTTCCCAACCGCACGTTTGAGTTGCTTCATCCGAGTTTTCTTGGCTTCGATCAGAAAATACGCAGGGTGACCACTCGCGCGATGACGCTTGAGCGCCTGATATAACCGCGCATAGGAGTATGTACCGAGAATTTGAAGGTCTTGGTTTTGGAAGTAAAACTTCTCTCCCCTCCAATTCATCCTGAACGCCAACAGGGGCTCCTTGGGAAAAGACATCTTGCGACCATCAGCCCATTTATTCGAGAGTCGCTTCTTCCAATATGGGCTGTCCTTTTTCAAGGTCTCAGCGAGATGTTTTTGGCTCCAGTGTGGGGTCAAATTGATCATAAAGGAGTGTGCGTTGTAGAACGCGAAAAAGGCTCCCACACCACACAACCCCCACACCATGATCTTGCGGGCGTTGTAAAAGAATCCCGAGAGGTAGAAAAAGACAACCACCAACGCGATATCGCGGAGTACCACTTGAGGCGTTGGACGAAAAAGGAAGATCTGCTTCAAGAACGCAAACTTCACGTCGATGCCAAACAACAACAGTGGCTCGCTCCAAGGATACGGACGCGAATACTTGTAGACAAACATGTTGACGAGATGATGGGGATTGGTGATCACATCACGGAAGATCACACCAAAAATACCGAGCGCAATCAGCAAGGCAAACCGGTAATTTGCGTTCTCCTCATGGGACAAAAAGCGGTCCAACCAGATCCCGATCAAGATCGCGCTAATCGGCACCACAGGGAAAACGTAGTGGTGAAATTTGGTTTGGGACAACGAGAATAACAACAGCGCACAAAACCACCACGCGAACATAAAACGATGCAGTTTTTGTGTATGTCCAGCTGCACTGCGCGATGGTTGGCGAAAGCGCGCGAAGGACAACAAGGCCACAGGTAACAAACCAACCCATGTCCCTAGAGCATACCCAAGCTGCTGGATAAAATACACAAATGAGCCCTTCTCACCGTGTACACCGCGAAACAACCTGTAGATGTTGTCGTGCAAAATGAAGCGCTTGTAAAAGGTCATATGATCGTCGATGTTGCGACCTGGAAAGAAGCTCATGTGCAGATACCAAGGGAGCGCGATCAAGAGCGTCAAGAAGACGCCTGAGACAAGCCTCACCCGCAACAACAAGGCCCAATCATTGCTCAACAACAGGTAGCCAAGGATCACAAAGCCAGCGAGGCCAGCTCCCAGCATCCCCTTCGCGAGCAAGGTCAATCCCATCAGAAAATAAAAGAAATACAGGTAAGGAAGATGCACCCTCGGCAACCTGCCTTCTTTGTCTGCCGCTTCCCGCTCTTGCACAGAGCCAAAGACCGCTAACGCAAAAAACCCAAGCCCCGCCGTGATGTAAGATGTGACGATAATATCTACAATCGCCTGACGACCCAAAAACACCGTCAGCGGAGTCGTCGCGACAGCGATCGCAGCAAACAAGCCAGCCCGTCTCGTGAAAAGACGAGACACGACAAAGTACACCACCCACACCATCCACACAGCGTGCAACGCAAAAGGCAACCGAATCGCCCACTCATTCACGCCAAAAACAGACATGGACGCCGCCATGTACCAAAACATCAAAACAGGCTTGGACAAAAAGTACGCGTAAGACCAATATGGATGAACCCAATCACCGCGAACCACCATCATTCTGGCTGTTTCAGCGTAATGGGGTTCCCAACAGTCCCACAACCCAAAATTGAGCTGTGTGAGATAGAGCCCTCCTGTCAACACGATCAACCAAAATTGCAGCACCCTATCATCACCACCGTCTCCGGGAGTCGTGCTCTTCTTCCACCACTCTGCAAGGCCAATCGCTTTTGCAGGCGTCGATGGAGGTCCTACAGAATTCGATGACTCCGAAGAACTCTCTGTTCGCTCCTCGGCTTCTGTCGATGTGTCCTCGTCAGAAGCAGGTGTGTCACTTACTTCCTCGGCAGCAGTCTCCTCCACTGAGGACTCAGTGGACGATTTAGATGAAGAAGCCTTGGATGATGTATCGACTTGAACGTGGGGAGCTTCGTGTTTTTTGGGGGAGGATTTCTTTTTCTTACGTTTTTTGGCCATGCTGTTTCGTTGTACTCCTCAGCAAGAATGCAAATCGTTTCGAAGAGGCCCAAAAGGACCACGAGAACTTGAGTGTTTTACATCAAATCGACGCCAAACACCACATCTCATACAAATGGTAGGGGAAAAGGAGACGGACAAAGGGAGGAGAAAAAGAAGGTCTTCTCTAGCTCTCAATAGCCTCTCTGACTTGCTTGCCGAGAAGGCTACGTTGAAGCTGTCGATGAATTTGGCGCTCCAACTCTTCAAAGGAGTAGGAGCCTTTTTGGAAAATCTCCAAGATCCCCCCCCGAAGTCTTTCGTGATCTTCGGAGGTCAGCTCCATCGCGGTCAAAACGATGATAGGTGTTGATTCCCAACGTTCATTTTGCCGGACGACCTCCATAAAGGTGAACCCATCCATCTCAGGCATCATCAAATCGAGCAGGATGAGGGCGGGCTCTTCTTCATCCATCTTATCGAGCGCAACAAGGCCATTTTCGGCAGTCATGACTGACCAACCATGTTGTGTAAAGGTCCGCTGCAACAGCTCTCTCGTGTTGTCATCGTCCTCGACAACGAGTACAGGCCCTTTCTCTTTACAGGATTTGTACTCTTGCAGGACAGCAAGCAGATGATGTCGCTCAAAAGGCTTGGTCAAATATTCAGACGCACCGAGCGCATACCCCTTTGAAACCTCATCCACAATGGTGAGCATCACGACGGGGATTTTTGCGAGCGCTTCGTCGGCTTTGAGCATCGACAACACATCCCATCCGCTGACCCCCGGCATCATCACATCGAGTGTGATCGCGGCAGGCTCGTACTGCTTCGCCAGACGAATCCCTTCCTCTCCACCACTCGCGGTCACGACGTTGTAGCCTTCTTTACTGAGCATCCTGACGAGCAAACCACGAACGGATTCATCGTCGTCGATCACCAGAATCGTCGGCGCATCTTCACGATAGTGGTGAAGGACACCGGGTTTATCGACACCTTCGAAGACAGCACGGTGTCGGGCGCTCTTATTGTCTCTCGATTTAGGCAGCCAGACTGTAAAGGTAGAACCTACATCGATCTCGCTTTTCACACCAAGGTCACCACCAAGAAGCTCACAAAAACGTCGACATATCGTCAAGCCCAAACCAGTCCCACCGTACTTACGCGTGAGACTACCGTCCACCTGTGAAAAGGGAGCAAACGCCGAGTCGATTTGATCGGCAGACATCCCAATACCTGTGTCTCGGATGTGGAACAACGCGCCCGGCAATCCATCCTTTTCGCCACGAGTTAACTCCACAGTGACGCGACCATTTTCGGTAAACTTGCTTGCATTGGACAGGAGATTAAAGAGGATTTGTCGCAGGCGTCTTCGATCCGTTTGAACGATAACAGTGGAGTCCGGTACAATGATCTCCACAGTGTTCCCATTTTTCTGGGCGAGGCCTCTCGTCTCATCGACAACCTCTCGGACAAAGTCGTTGAGTGGCAGGTCTTCAAACAGCGTGTCGACCTTGCCGGACTCCACCTTCGAAAGATCGAGGATATCGTTGATCAGGGCGAGCAGATGACGCCCAGCCTCGTGAATTTTCTTGAGATCGATCGCGAAATCTTCAATTTCGAGATCTTCAGCTTCTTCTTCAAGCATCTCGGAGTAACCGATGATCGCGTTGAGAGGTGTACGCAACTCGTGTGACATATTGGCCAAAAAGAGACTCTTGATCTTGTTGGCTTCGAGCGCTTCATCTCTCGCGACACGCAGCTCATCGTTGAGCTTCTGAATGCGTTCAAAACGCTGATTTGAAGTAATATCTGTAGCGATCCCTACAGCCCCAACGAGCTTTTCACCTTCATAGACAGGTGAAAAGTGAGCCTCAAAGGTCTGATCACCGCGTTCGATACTCGCGCTGCAATCATCACCAGAGAGCGCCGTCTCCATCAGCTCACAAAGCATCGAATCCTTATAAAGCTCACCATAATGTGCACCAACAAGTGTCGCGTCGTCAGGCGAGAAGTGAACGCGCTTGCTTCCCTCCGCGAGCAAGATCGTCCCGTCTGCGGCAAGAGACCACAACATGATGGGGGAGTAGCTCATCACAGATCGCATCTGTTCTTGACTATGGCGCAACGCTTGATGACTGGTATGTACTTCGGACTTGAAGTTTTCACGCGCCGAATCAAAGCCCCACGCGAGAAACGAGAGAAATCCAACGAGACCGAGCATCGAGCCCACTTGTAGGCCTTTCATTTGCGCTGCAGGGAGCGCAAGACTCGCAGAGGCAGGTGCGTCATAGATGGCGAGCACAACAAAGGACATGGCGGCAATCACTCCCCAAGCCACACTTCCCCATCGGCCGAGTAAAAAGACCCCCAAGACAGGCAACAACAACACCCCATAAAGCAGCGGCGCGTGTAAACCACCCAAATAAAATGATGAGTAAAGTGAGAGTCCCCAAAAGAGAAACAGAACGCCATTCACTGAAGCGACAAAGAGACCTGTTGTGCGGTAAAGCAACAAGGTCAAAGACAACAACAAAATCGCAACACCAAGCGCCCAAGACAGACGACGCTGTCCCACCCCGAGAAAAAACGCCAACAAAGGCAACAAAAACACTATGTAGCCCAACGTCATCCCGACAAAACTCAGGATCCGTTGTGAGTCAACGCTCTCATCCTCTAAGATAGACGATGGTAAAAAAGATCGTATAAAAGGCCTCATGGATTGTCCTTTTAAAATCTGAAGGCTGTCCTGCTCGGATCGCCTCCCAAGGTTTGTCCTCTTCTACCACGTGTGAGCCCCTCGACATCCTTGGTCCTCCATGCAATATGCATATACCATCGTGGAGAGATAACAAATTCAGAGTTGAAACGGTTTTATGTAGTGTATGGTATTTTTGACGCACGTCAACATCCCCACTCCCCCAAGGCACCTGCAAAGACAAATATCCCTTTTCACTTCAATTATTTAGATTTCTTTTTTCTTCCCACGACCTTTCCCCTCTCAAGCAGCACATCCTTTTTCGAGCACATCGTACAGTTCGTCATCTGTAAGCACGATGGGGTTTCCTTTCATACTGCCGGACTCTTTTGCGAGCGCAATCAAATCCGCAAAGTCTTCATCACACAACTCATACGTCGCGAGCGATGGCATCTCAACAGAAGCGAGCAGCGCCTCAACCCACTCCACCCCATCCATCGCTTTTGCATCGACGTCTCCCGTCATAATCTGTGCAATTTCATCATAACGATGCAGTGCAGGGTGTCCACTGTCACGCGCTTCAAGCGCTCGAATATTTGCGCGCATCACGTGAGGTAACAGACGGGCACAGATCGCACCATGGGGCGCAGGCAGAATCCCTCCTATAACGCTAGCAAACGCGTGCACAGCACCGAGCTTCGCGTTCGCCAACACAATCCCGCCATACAAACTCGCGAGCGACATGTCACGCCTCGCGGTGATATCATGAGAGTGTGCGACTGCGTTGCCGAGAGACATAATACACCGCAACAAACCGTCGTGACAAAGCGCGTCAGTCATCGGATTTGCGAACCCAGAGACGTAGGGTTCGATCAGCTGTGTGAGGGCGTCAAAGCCTGTCATCGCAGTCAAAACAGGTGGCATTGAATAGGTCAAACATGGGTCCACAACCGCCAGCCGTGGGAACAAAAAGTCATCCCTCATGCTCACCTTCAGGCCGTGCTCTTCGGAGAGCAAGACCGCGTTCTTGGTCACCTCAGAGCCGGTCCCTGCTGTCGTAGGGATCGCGATCATAGGGGCGCTCGGTGTCGTCAAACGTCGACCATCTCCGACCCGCTCCAAGTACTCCAAGACTTCACCGTCGTTGGTGAGCATCGCCGCGATCACCTTCGCCGCGTCGAGTGCCCCACCACCTCCTATCCCAATGACGACCTCACAACCAGCTTCTCGCGCCTCCTCGACACTCTCCTGAAGCATCTGCACCGTTGGTTCACCAGAGATGCGCACATTGAGACAAGACGCCCCCAAGGCAGACAACTCCTTCATCAACGGTGTCGCCCGAAGGGTCGAGCGTCCTGTGACAACAAGGATTTGTTGCCCCCATGAAAACGCAAGCTCTGGCACCTCAGTGCTTACCCCTTCACCAAAAAGAATCTTCTCAGCGGTTGAAAATTCAAACTGCATATCCATCCCTATCCATCAACAATTCATACACTTCTTCCAATGCAAACTACACCATGCCGAATTAGCAAACGTGACAAAAGAAGTCAAAAAAACCCCCAAAACTCGCCACTCACGAGATCTCCCCAAGCCACACCACGCTCAACGATGGACAGAGGACTCCAACGCCATGATCAGAGGTCCACGACTGAGAGGCTTCATCACCCAACCATCCGCTTGGTGCACAACAGGTGGTGTCTCTCCCCTCCCTAACATCATAATCGTCGGTGTGGAACGTAAGTCTTCGTCACCTCGACACATCGCAAGAAATTCCCACCCATTAAAACCAGACAATTGTGTCGCGATCAACACCGCGCTCGGCGAAAACTCCTTCATCAAACGCAATCCCTCTTCCCCTCCACTCGTCGTGATCACTTTGTAACCAGTACGACTCAAGATCCGAACGGCGACATCGCGTACATCTTCGTCTTGCTCGATGAGTAAGATGGTCCTCCCTTCCAACTCGTTAAATTTGGGAAGATCAAAGGTCTGTGTCGTATTGACCCCCAAAGAATCGCGCTTACGACGAGGCTTCTTCTCAACTTTGGCGTTGTGCTCTTTGGGTATCCACACACGAAACTGCGTGCCCTCTCCTCGCACACTCTCCACCTCGATCACCCCTCCCATCAGCTCCGCAAACTGACGGCATATCGAGAGACCAAGCCCTGTCCCTCCATAACGCATCGAGATCGTCTCGTCTGCCTGGGAAAAGGGCTGAAAAATCTCCTCAAGTTTATCTTGCTCAATACCAATCCCCGTATCCTCGACCGAGAAAGAATATCCCTCCTTGCCTTCCCTGCTTTGCACCTCGACGCGAAACGCGATGTCTCCGTTTGTCGTAAATTTACAGGCATTCGAGAGCAGATTAAACATAATCTGACGTAACTTGGTCGGGTCCGTTGTGATCGACTCCTCACCATCCAAAGCAGAGACCGACAACGTGTTGCCATTTTTGCTCGCCAAGGGTTTCGTCGTCGCGGCGACCTCCTCGACAAAATCACGAATCAAAAACGACTCCGCGTGGACCTCCATTCGCCCCGCTTCGATCTTCGACAGGTCGAGCACGCTGTTGATCAACCCAAGCAGGTGTTGTCCCGACGCTCTGATCTTTAACAAATCAGGTGAATATTCATCATGTCCGTCATCGGAGAGTTCCTCGTCGATAAGCTCTGCGTAACCGATGATCGCGTTGAGGGGTGTGCGCAGCTCGTGAGACATACTCGCTAAGAACTCGCTCTTTGCGCGGCTTGCCTGAAGCGCTTGATCACGTGTCTTGCGCAACTCTTTGTTGACGTTCTCCACGATCTTGATTCGTTTGCTCGCAGAGATCTCCGAGGCGAGCACCATACATCGCTCCGCCCGGCCGTCTTTTAGAGAGGCTGGGATAAAGTGAAAGTCAAAGACCTCCTCTTTGACCGCCAACTCGAGATAACCTTCCTCACCCTCAAACGCCGCCTCAATGCCACGAGAGATATCTTGATTGAATGAAAAAATATCATGAAAATCAGCCTCGGAAGGTTGCCCTTCAGTGACATCGAAAAACTGCGCCCACTCTCCACCTGCAAGCTCAACGTGCCCATCTTTCTCCACCATCCACACAGCCAACGGCAAGTGACGCACGAGAGACTTCAGCCGACCCTCTCGCTCGTCCAGTAGCTGGTTGGCCTCGCGCAATGTCATCAGCGATCGCTTTCGAATCGATTCGCTCATGGAGAGGAAAAACAAGACCAAAAACATGCCCCCAAACAAGTCCATCAGCCAAAAAGTGATCCGCATTGTGCTATCCATCTCACGGGGCGACAACATCCCATTTGCGTCCAATACAGCACACAAACCAATCACCAAAAAGACAGGAAGCGACCACACAATCCCCCACAGATGACCCAGTAAGTAGGAGGCCCCAATGGGCAACACCAAAAACCACACCGCCCCACTCGTCGTATACCGCCCGCTCAGCAAAGCATCGTACGTCACGATCAAAAAAACAGCGAGCAACGCGAGGTGGCTGAAAAGTCGGATGCTCTTTGTATCCCGATTCCTCGCAATAAACGTAAAAAAGACCGTCATCGAGCTCGAAACGAAATACAAAAGTCCCGACTTTTCAGAGATAAAAAAGTACAAAAACAAAGAAGAAGGGAACCCCAAAAAGAGCGAAATCCACGAAAAGTGGATCAACGCAAACAGCGTGCGATCTTTCTCATTCTCAAGCTGGATTCCATCGGGGAAAAAATACGCAAACATGTACCTCATCGCCGGCAGGTACATCGAAAATGGTTTTTTATTCTCAGGCATTCAGAGTTCCACCATCGTCAGGATATCACTTTATCGCCACTACAGCGAAAACAAAGACTCTTCTCACAGTATAGACGTTCTATTCGTACAATGTCTTGAGAGAAGCGCCCTACAAGGTTAATGTGATACCACAAAATGGGAAGACAAAGATATGTAAAACAATCCACGACCCCGAGGAGCTAGACACTTTGATCATTCCACTTCGACGTTCAGGCCTGTTTGTGGTTTTTTTTCTCTCCGGAACCACCGCGCTTGGGTTTGAGATTCTATGGAGTCGCATGTGTTCACTCGCGTTTGGAGGGACACATCTGGCCATCATCACCGTATTGACGGCCTATATGACAGGCCTCGCCATCGGGAGCGAGTGGGCAGGAAGGATATGTGAACGTATCCGCAATCCTATACGGATGTACGGAGCCTTTGAATGGCTGATTGGTGCATGGAGCCTCGCATTTCCGACATTGCTCTCATGGCTTCCAGACGGTCAATTTCTGCTGGGGAGCGCTTCTTCTCCTTGGACACTTGCGCTCTTTCGATTCTTCTGGGCATTTCTGTTGCTGCTGCCACCCACGATCATGATGGGCGCGACACTCCCCCTTCTCAGTCAAGCCATCACAAGAGCTGATCATCCCGGATGGGACATCGGCTTGCTCTACACATCCAACACAACAGGTGCTGTCGTGGGATGTTTTGTCACGGGCTTCTACCTGCTCCCGATTTTAGGGATCCGCACGACGATGTACAGCCTCGCAGGTGTAAACATTCTGCTTGGCACGACGATGCTTCTCCTCTCCTCCAGACAACGTGATCACCACAAAGATCACGACACAAAAGACGCTCCCCAAGCCAACCATCAGGGAGCCCCTTCGGATGCGTGGAGTCCAACATGGATGAAGCGGCTCTTGCCACATCAGCACACCGCTCTCTGGATCGTGTTCGGCTGGACTGGTGGGCTTGCGATGCTCGTTCAAGTTGTCTGGAACAGAACGTTCTCCATGATGATCGGCTCTTCGACATATACCTTTACGTTGATCTTAAGTGTCTTTTTGGCCGGACTCGCAGCAGGTTCGTGGTTTGGCTCCTGGTTCGCCGACAGACTGAAGCGCCCAACGTTGGGAATCTCCTTGATCCTGCTCTTGATCGCGCTGGGGATATGGATGGGGGTGGTGTGTATGGATCAACTCCCCATCTACTTCTTTCAGTGGGCCAAAGGGACCGATCTGACACCGACGACACTGTTCCGGATCAAGACGTGGCTCATCGCGAGCTGGATCGCGCTGCCGACGTTGTGTATGGGATGTCTGTTTCCATTCATCATCCGGGCTGCCTTTCAGAATATCGACCAGCCCGGAAAAGCCGTGGGACGTTTTTACGCGATCAACACCTTTGGTGCGATCATAGGTTCCTTCACTTCGGGCTTTGTGTGGACACCTCTGTTAGGTCTTCAAGGGACGCTACTTTTTTGTGTCGTCATGTACGTGTTGTGTTCCGTCGCCCTGCTCGCCTTTACCCCTGTTGATCTCAAGGGTGGCTCCCACAAGTTCCTGGCTGCCGCTGGAATATGTCTCTTGTTTTTGTTTCTGTGGACGCCCTCTTGGGACCAACAAAAGGTCAGCATGGGGCTCTTTCGCATTGCCCATCTCAAGCGCCACACATCGCTCCCTTCGACAGCCCCAATCGCCTACTACAAAGAAGGACTTTACGCGACCGTCACCATCGAAAAGTACGGACGCCATCGCGCGTTAAAATTCAACGGAAAGACAGACGCTTCGAGCGCGAGTGATATGCCCACCCAAATCCAAAGCGGACTGCTTCCCTTTCTGTTCCGCCCAAAGGCGAAAGACGTCGCTGTGATCGGGTGGGGTTCAGGCGTGACAGTCGGTGCAGCGCTGCACTATCCGCTCAAACACATGGACGCCGTTGAGATCGAGCCCGCAGTCATCGAAGCGTCGAAGCACTTTCAGAAGTGGAACCACAACCCCCAACGTGATCCTCGGCTGCGACTTCATCTCGATGATGGTCGCAACTTCCTCAAAAAAACCCCCCGACAATACGACATCATCATCTCTGAACCTTCAAACCCATGGATGAGCGGGGTGAGTGCGCTGTTCACAAAGGAATTCTTTGCGATCGCGGCCCAAAAACTCCGCCCCAAAGGGGTCCTCTGCCAATGGATGCAGCTCTACGAGATCTCGATGTATTCGGCGACCTCTATTCTCAAGGCGGTCCACACATCCTTTCCGTATGTCTACCTCTTTGGGATCTCCTACAAAAGTCACGATATGTTGATGATCGCCTCCAAGACCCCTTTGAAGCTCAACGTGCGAAGCCTCTTCCCGCTGATCCAACACCCCACGAGAAAACGAGAGTGGGTACGTGCCGGTGTTCTTGGTCCGCTGGATATGTACCCTCGGCTGATCGCAGGTCCCAAGGGGGTCCGCCATTTGATCAAAGACGCGGCGATCAACACAGATGACAACGCGCTCGTGGAATTCCGCGCCCCCATCGAGCTCTTAACGGCGCTCAAACATCCCCTTCGCAAACAACTCTTTCGCACACTCGGTACACATTACAATCCGGTGGAGACACTGTTTGAAGGTGCCCCTCCTCCGACACAGGCAACAGAGAGAGCGGCGTTCCTCGCCGACCTTGCGAGCGCATATTATCGCTATGGAGATAAGCGTAGAGGAGCGCGCCTTCTACAAAAGGCCTCCAAACTTCAACCACAACACCCTGTCGTCCGGATGACACAGCAAATCGTACATACCCTCACAGAGGGAGCGCCGAGGCTCGAAGAGTGCCTGAAGAGAGATGCACAAACACCCTTTTGCCGAGCGCAGTTGGGAACATTACACTTCTCCAAGAAGGCGATCAAGGCGCAATTCAAACGCTCGAAGGTCGATCCAAGTAGACTCTTAGTAGAAGGCTTGTTGTATTATAGGCTCGACAAATACGATGATAGTCTCGAACGGTTGGGACGGTTGTTGCGTCACCCAAAGCTCCTGCGAGCACGACCAGGATTGTATTATCTACTTGGACAGCTGTTTAAAAAGCAGCGGGTCTGGCCAGAAGCGCTATGGTTTACGAGGTTGTATGTCATACGTACACAAAAGCAAAAGACCAAATAGCCCCCCCCTCCAAGCGATTCCAAGAAAAAAGAGCGCGGGAAAAAGACGTCGTTGACAAACTGCACACATCCTATTAATGTGAATGACATACCGTTCATTTTGTTTATATTTCTGGGGGACACCACCACAGGGCATTGTTACAGCCTCATGTTTGGGAATCCCCCAGCACAAAACCCCCAAATCAAAGACAAGAGGAAGTAAACAATGGCAGATATCGTACTCGCAAACCAACTCTTCAACAAAACACAAGACGACCTCCTCAAAATCGATCCTAGCACATTATTGCGACCACGTATCTCTCACGAACGCGCTGAAGAACTCACCAACATCCTCCTTCGCTCCCTCGCTCCTCGATTCCAATACATCGAAGCCAACTTCAAAACAGAAGTCATCAAAATGTACAAACACCTCCAAGAGAACCTATCCAACGACTCTCTTGTCTTCTACGCCTCCACCATCGCCCTTGAGGATAGCGACGCAAATGAGCTCGCGAAACTCGTCCCAGTTGTCGCCAAACACGACAAATACCTCATCACGTGGTTTCGTGCAGTTTTCCAAAATGATGAAGATGTACTCAAGATCATCGACGGCGATATCTCTCCTGGACATAGCCACCTCGACAGCTCCGAAGATGTGCTCAAGCTCTGCCAAATCGGCCAAACACACAAAGCCATAATCACTAAAAGTACGCCCATCACAGAAGCCGAACTCGAACAAGCAGAAGCTGATGCGACACGTCTCTTCCAATTGCTCGGGAAAAAGAAGGACTCCAAGAACCACAACCCCAAAGACCTCTGGTACCGCGCCTACACCAAATGGGTCACTTCCTACGAAAAACTTCGCGCTGTTGGGCTCTTTATCTCCAGCCATGAGCCTGATGCACATAAATTGTTTCCCGCTATCTCGGTAGGCACCTCCAACAAAAAACCTGCCTCGGCAGAGACAATAAACAACATCGAGAACCTTGAAACACCGAGCACAACAGAGAATCCACAGAACGGATAACACCCCTCCACCAGCACCACACAACAAAACCCACCAACATGTAAAGATCGACGATCAACTGCGCTTTGTGAACGCTGGCATTCAAACATTGACGAGCAACTTCACTTTATGAACGCTGGCATTCAAACATCGACGAGCAACTGCGCAAAGACCATTATCGACGTTCAACAAACACACCGTTCGCCTTCACTTCATGAACGCTGGCATTCAAACATCGACGATCAACTGCGCTTCGTGAATGCTGGCATTCAAACATCGACGATCAACTGCGCAAAATCCATCGTCTACGTTCAACAAACACGCGGCTTGCCTTCGCTTCATGAACGCTGGCATTCAAACATCGACGATCAACGTCACTTCGTGAACGCTGGCATTTGAACATCGACGATCAACGTCACTTTACGAAACAGAAGCACTTGCCCTCTCTCCGTCAACAAACTACAATCACAATCCACATACACACATAAGGCTCAAGAAGAGGTTTCATGGATAACGCACAATTGTGGTCTGAGCACGATGAGCTCTGCCTCGAAACATTTACACTCTCAAGACAACAAGGAGACATGCTCGGCGCGCTCATGGCCATCGAAGGCGTCGGGCAAGAGCAAGCAGAACAATGCCGCCAAGACATCTCAACGTGGGGTGAACAAGTCTGCGATCTTGCCGAAGTCGGAACGCCTACACAGCAAGCCTCAGCGCTCAAAACAGTCCTCTTCGAGACGCTCGGCTTTACAGGCGTCCAAGAAGACTACTACCACCCAGATAACAGCCACATCACGAAGGTGCTCAAACGTCGACAAGGGCTCCCGATCATGCTCTCAGGTGTGTGGATCTTGGTCGGTGAATACGCAGAGTTCGATGTACGCGGTGTCGGTATGCCCGGACACTTCATCATCCAAGTCGGAGGCACAGAGGGCTTATTTGTCGACCCATTCCACGAAGGAAAGCTCCTCTCCATCGACGATTGTCAAGAGATCGTCCACACGCTCTCACAAGGAAAACTCCCTTGGGATGAGGACTTTCTCTTGCCCATCTCGACCAACGCGTTCTTGGAGCGAGTCCTTCGCAATCTGATGAACAGCTATCTACGCCACCAAGACACACTCCACTTTTACAGAGCCATCCGCTTTTTATCCAGCCATCAACCTGACACACCGGAGTTACAGCTCACACTAGGACAAATCGAAGAGGCGCTCGGTGATCTCCATCGCGCCAAACGAACCTACAAAGCGATTCTTGCGCGCTTTCAGACAGGCCCAATCGCAGAAGAAGCGACGCAAGGCCTCCAACGTATACGAAGAGCGATACACTGAGACCCATCTCTTTAGGCTACTGCAAGGACCATCTTCCCCGAACAAACGGAGTATCCAATGACCAACGGTACACCAGAGACAAACACACAGACCACCTTGATGCAGAGATTGGACGCACTCCTCTCTTCGCCTGCGTTGTGGGTCTTTTTGATCGCGATCACAGCCTCGCTTTACATCGGTCGGTATGTCTCACCAACGTGGACAGTCAAAGAGATCACACTCGACGCGAAGAAGGTCAACGGTGTCCTCACCTACACATACAAAGGAAAACCCAAGCCGCTCACAAAGCTCGTCGCGTACGCCTCCTCACCACTCCATCCAGCTCGCATCACAGCGCTCAACGCAAAAGGCCAAGCACCCACCCTGAAGACCCAATTTTACTACAAGGACATCACGCTCCCTCAAAAAGGGGCAAAAAAGCAGCCAACGTCGGTGAAGAAGAGAGTATACGGTCAATTCAAGGTGTATCGACATTGGGGGTTTTGGTCTTTGATCCCAGCGCTCGTCGCGCTCTTGTTATGTTGGGTGACGAGAGAACCGCTGCCGTCGTTGTTTGGTGGTGTGTTGGCGGGTGCTTTCTTATTGGGTTCATATGATATCACCGATCAAGTCCTGCTGCCGAGCTTGATGAGCAAACAGACAGCTGGTGTGTTGTTGTTGTATCTGTGGCTGCTCGGTGGTTTGCTTGGGGTCTGGTCCAAAACAGGTGCAGCGCGGGCTTTTGCAGAGTTGATGACCAAATACTTCGTCAAAGGACCACGCTCGGCTAAGGTGGTCGCGTGGGTGTTGGGCGTGATCTTTTTCCAGGGAGGCACAGTCAGCACCGTTCTCGTCGGTACAACGGTCAAACCTCTGGCGGACGAACACAAGATCAGCCACGAAGAGCTCTCCTACATCGTCGACTCAACAGCCTCTCCAATCGCGTCACAGCTCGCATTCAACGCCTGGCCGGGATACATTCAGTCATTCATCTTCGTCGCAGGCGTCAGTTTTCTGGCGACAGAGGCCGATCGAATCGCGTTCTTTTTCAAGAGCGTCCCATTTTGTTTTTACGCGATCTTTGCGGTTCTTGGGACCTTCTTGCTCGCGATCGAGAAATCGCCTTACACCAACAAAGAATTACAAACAGCGATCGACCGGGCCCGAAATACAGGTGCTTTGGATGCGCCTGACGCGACGCCTCTCAGCGCAAAGGAGTTGGAGGTCAGCGACATCCCAGAAGGCTACACGCCTCACATCATCGACTTTTTCGCTCCACTTTTCACGCTGATAGGCATCGCGATAGGGACATTTATTGCGACGGGCTCACCAAATGTCCGGTGGGCATTTGGCGCAGCGCTTGCGCTGGCCATGTTGCTCGCGCTCGCCCGTGGTATGAGCCTTCAGCATTTGATGGATGGGTTTGGAAATGGGATGAAAGGTGTCCTCTTGGGCGCGGTGATATTGGTCTTTGCGATCACACTCGGCAATATCAGCAAGATGACCGGTGGTGGTGTGTACCTCGTCGAGCTGCTCGGGACGAGTATCCCTTACTGGATGCTCCCAGTGTTGCTTCAATTGCTCACGATGGTGATCGCGTTCTCAACGGGGACAAGTTGGGGAACCTACGCGGTCGCCTTCCCACTCGCGATGCCACTCGCGTGGGCTGTTGCGGGTGCAAATGGTCTCGCACACCCTGAGTTTTACATGACGATCTGCTTTGCAGCGGTGATGGATGGTAGTGTGTACGGAGACCAATGCTCTCCCATCTCAGACACGACCGTGCTCAGCGCAATGTGTAGTGGCTGCGACTTGATGGATCACGTACGAACACAGCTCCCACAAGCGACAGTTGCTGCGGGGTTAGCTGCGGTCTGTTGGACTGGTTGTGTATATTTCTTTGCGTGAGGTCGAGGGAGGGAACAGAGAGGGGAAAGATTACTCAAGAGCGTCTGTAACAACAAGGTTTCCGAGGACAACATCTCCGCTCGTTGCATCAACAGCTGCGGACTGGGTGTAGTTTGAAAAAGAGCCATCACAGTCAAGATCACCAATCGCAGTCACTGTGAATTTCGAATTTTTCCCTGTCCCTGCCTGCTCGTACTTATACTGGTAGAAGTGAGCTTTTGTGATACCAAACTTTAACTCCACCCAAGGTGAACTGTTCCACTGCGCGGAGTTTTTTGTGTAAAGGTCAAATCCCCCCTTACAAGGCTGATCGGTAGGTGTTGTACGATTGGGTGTAGGATAACTCTTTGGTTTGGGGTTTCCGTTTCCATCGACGTGTTCATCTTCGAAATAGGCAACCGCACCATCCAAAATCGCTTTCACGTTAATGGGCGCTTCTGACGACTTGGACTTTCTTGTAAATTGCAAAAACATCGGTATCGCGACTGCCGCCAAAATACCAATGATCGCAACAACAATCATAAGTTCGATGAGCGTAAATCCCTTCGGGGCTTTGTTTCTTTTGAGAAAGGACATGGACTTTGGACCTCCATTTGATCAGGCTCTCTAGGCCTTCTGCTCCGCTTGTCGAGCAAGCCGGAGACGGCTTTATCATTCAGATGTATGTTCGTTACCATAGCATACCCCCAATAGCACCTCAAGTACAACAAAACAAAAGGTTTGTTTACATTCCTGGTACATGTTTCAGAATCGAGAATACACCGAACAGAACGAAAAGAAAAAAATATCTCCCCGTGTTCCCTCACGATTCGGCACATACCACATACGCACTCTTTTTCCCTCCAACGGCCTTTATGGGGTATACAAGCGATGAGGCGATATGGTAGTTTTGGGAAACTATTCGCAAAAAGCATCTCCTCAGTGGGAGCGACGTGTACAACGTCGTAGAGCAGAAAGTGAAGGAAAAAGATGACTGAATCGCAACGAAAAAAACCACAACTCAGCGAATCGTGGTTGGAGATTTTGGGAGATGAGTTCGACAAGCCCTATATGGACGAGCTGCGCGCCTTTTTACGAGAAGAGATGAAAAAACATAAGGTGTACCCCCCTGGCTCTTTGATGTTTAACGCGCTCAACGTAACGCCATTCGAAAAGGCACGTGTCATCATCCTCGGACAAGACCCTTACCATGGACCCAACCAAGCCCATGGACTCTCTTTCTCGGTCCAAAGAGGTGTCAAACCACCACCATCCCTACAAAATATATTTCAAGAGCTCAATAACAGTCTCGGCGTCCCCATCCCCAAACACGGGGATTTGACCTCGTGGGCAGAACAAGGTGTGTTGCTCCTCAACACGACCTTGAGTGTCCGCGCCCGCTCCCCCAAATCCCACGCAGGAAAAGGTTGGGAAGAATTTACCGATCGCATTATCGACGAGCTCAACGAGAAACGAGAGGGGTTGGTGTTCGTGTTGTGGGGAAGTCATGCAGGCAAAAAAGCCACACGCATCGACCAAATGAAACACCTCGTGCTGCGCTCCGCCCACCCATCCCCTTACTCTGCGGATCGTGGCTTTTTTGGCTGCAACCACTTCAGTATCATCAACGAGCACCTCGAAAGAAGAGGCGAGACGCCTATCAATTGGGAACTTCCCCGCTAGTCCCCGAAGTCATCTGCGAGATCAGAACGGACGATGTGATTGTTGATGGGACCAAAACAACATCCCCCCACCAAACAAACCAAACAGCAACGAGAACAACAACCAGACCCACGCATATGAGACCACAGGTTTCATCCGCTCCCCAACCAATAAGAGCATACTGTCGAGAGGGAATTGCACGCCAGAACGGATCAATCCGGGGATTCTGTTGATGTTGCGATTTTCATCAGGCAACACAAGCTCTAGAGGTCCATTGGGCCTCCTCTGAAGACGCTCTAACACACCAGTATATGTGCGTGATTTGGGTTTGGTATCCAGATCCTTCACGTCCTTCTTCCAGATCGGACGTGTGCGCATGACCCCTGCGATCTCCTTGTCCGGCACCTGTATCACGTCACTCAAGATCTGGCTCTCTCTTTGTGGAGCAAAGATCAACAACTTGCGATTCTCCTTGGACGCAAACAGGACGTAGTTTTCCGTGTAACCACTGCGAATCCCCCGCACAGGGATCAACACAAAGGTCTTTCGATCGGGCTTGAGACTTACAGAGACATAAGATTGCTTTGGGAAGGCATGAGAAGACACAGTCGCCGGAGAGATGTTCCTGGGGATTGTTTGCACCTTCGGAGGATTTGCCATCTTAGAGAGAGAATACACAGCCCCAAGAATCGCAAGCACCAGACATATCCAACCAATCACCAGCTGTGATTGCCCAGGTGTCGCGCGGACAGGTGAAGGCAGATCATCTTCATCTTCCCAACGTTGCCTTTGTGGACGCGCTGGTTGAGGTGAAGGTTTTGTCTCCCGTACAGGAGCGCTGGGAGCGGGCCTGGAAGGTGTTGGTGTCGCCTTGCGCTGTGGGGCAGTCCGCGTTGATGCAGGAGGCTTTGTCGAAGACTGTGACGGCTTCTTGGCAGCTCTCTTTGTCGGTGTTTTTTTCTTTGTGTTCGATGGTTTGGCTTTGGCCTTTGTGGTCTTTTTTTTCTGCGGTGCGGGGGTTGCCTTGGACGATTGCATCTCAGGCGCTTGCGATTTGGGAATCAAACGCAGCTCGACACCAGCAGCCTCAAGCATTCCGATCATCTCAGAAGGAGGAAAGTGTGGCGACTCGATGATGATCTTTCCCTCAAGGTCACCATACTTTTCGAGAAAAGGCTTCGACTTCATGAGGTTCTTGACTTGATTGATCCGTTGTCTGAGTGCTTTTTTGGCAGGCTCCTTGAGGGACCACTCTTCGCGTTGTAGCAAAAAGAGATTGACCTTCCCACCTCTAGGTCCCTGGATCCGGTCAACAATACCGCCAAAGGGACCACGCCTCTGTTTGGGCGTTTGTTTTCGCTTCTTTGTCGATGTGTCAACGATGTCTACGGAGTAAAAGACGTCAGCTTCTCCCCCAGCCGTCAAGGGCACGACGCTCAAGTCGTTATGAGTGAGTTTGGGACCATCACCCTTTAACCTCACGCTCTCGGCCATAGGCTCTGCATCTTTGATCGTTTGGGCCGCGAGTGGGAACTCGGCAGCGTCCAAATCGACATGCCCATCGTCGGAAGGTGGATCTTGCATCGTCAAGCTCTCGACATCACCGTCGGAGAGTGTGTCTCGACGAGGTGATTCGAGGACGATCAGAGGTTCATCTTTGCGCTTCATCTGATCGGAGAGCACAAGAAGATCACCTTCGTCTTCGGTCTGTTCAGGTGTTTGTGTCAGGACAGAGGATGCGTTTTCGGGAAAGATCTGCGTTTTACGGTCTTCGTCGATCTCGTCGAGTTGCGCTTTTTGCAACAAATCGGACAGGATCATATCCGTGCCGGAACCGAGCAACGCGGTCCGATTGGAGTTTGGCAACAGATCCTCTTCACGAAGCTCCACAGTGCCACCAGTCGCTTCTTGCACGGAGTCTTCACCGGACAACTCGATCGTCCCGCCATCGGACATCTCGATCGTCCCTGCCTCCGAAGCATCAGCGAGCACCATCACAGGCGTCTCTCCAGCGACGTTTGCCAGATTGTTTGAGGTCTGGTGAAGTTGCTCTCTCGACGTGGGCGTAGGACGCTCAGTCACCATCGCATCGTGGGGTTGCCCTGCGTCGACATACGTATGCCAGGAGTCCGTGTCGCTTTCCTTATCGGCGTCCAGGACTTCGACAGCCACCTGTCCATCTCGGCCGAGAAACAGCGTGCGATTCTCGGGCTCGACTTGGGGACGCTCAGGAGAGTGGCTTTTCAAGCGAACGCGACGAGATAGAGGGTCATCGGCTTTCGCTGACAGATTGACGATCTCGTCTTGGACTTCGGCGGGCAATAAGGAGATGAACTCTTCGAGCGCGAGGCGCAACTCATCGACAGCCTGGAAACGATTCTCCGGCTTCTTCTCCAACGCCTTCATCACGATTTGTTCGAGTCTCTCAGGAACTCTTTCCGGTTGTAAGGCGCGCAATGAAGGAGGCTCTTTGATGATCTGTGCTTCGATCAGGCTGACAAAAGAGGTGCGGTTGGAGTGTGCGCCTTGAGGGGGCAAAAAGGGCAACCGGCCGGAGAGCAGCTCAAACAGAATGATCCCCATCGAGTAGATGTCAGTGCGGGCGTCTGTGTCTTGGTTGAGGCATTGCTCAGGCGACATATAGGAAGGTGTACCGAGTGAGCCTTGGGTGGCTTTTGTGACCGCGAGTTCGTCGTTGGAGAAGGGTTTGGCGATACCAAAGTCGAGGATCTTCAAGAAGTACGGATCGTGTTTGCGTTGCACGAGCATCAAGTTATCGGGCTTGAGGTCTCTGTGGACAATTCCCCTCTCGTGGGCAAATTGCATGGTATCACAGAGTTGCAAAAACAGGTGCATACACAAAGGGAGCGAAGGTAATTCGTTGTGGGCTTCGAGTAGCCAGCTCCACGGCTCCCCTTTGAGGTACTCCATCACGTAGAAGTGACCGAGGTTTGGGATCTCACCAAAGTCATCGTAGATGCGGACGATATGTTCGTTGCGTTGTGAGAGGGCAGAGGTGATTTGGACTTCGCGTTTAAAACGCCGCTCCATGCCTTTGATCTTGAAGATCTCAGGTCTGATCACTTTGATGACACGCTCGGCGTCCTGATCGAGATGGATATGATGAGCGAGATAGACAATGCTACATCCGCCGTGACGGAGGATTTGTCGAAGTTGGTACTTATGTGTCACCAACATCAGCGGAAATTGGCATCGAGGACAGAAGGTAATCGACCCCTCTTCCGCGACATCCATGATCCTGGAGAGCTCCATGTTGCAGCTGGGACAGTGATTGAGGGAGCTCATCCGGTGGTTCCTTGTTTTTGCATCCAATCCTCGAAAACACATCACGATGAAGCGGACTTATGCGGCATACAGTGACAGAGAGACATCAAACCTTCCCAAGCAAATGGAAAAGTTGGCAGCAAAGTATAGGAAATCGCCATGAATTTCGCAAGCGCTTCTCAAGGATACAGAGAGAAAAAGATAGAGTGTCTCTTCATCTTCTCAGATCACAAGGTCTTTTTAAAACTTTTTGAGTTGGGAGATGATGTCTTCGAGATTATCGTCTTCAAAGTCCAACACGAGGACATCATCATTTGGGGGAGTTTGTGCGGCTGTTGTTTGGGGACGCGAAGGTGGAGGTGTGGCAGCACGTTTGATGGGACGATGAACAGGCTCTTCAACCTCCTCAACGACACTCATGTCTTCGGGTGTCAGGTGATGCCAATCCGTCTTACGGGAGAGCCAATCTCTGTATCTTTCGAGGCTCCAAGAGCCTTCCTTCCCACCAGTCTCAAGCAATGATTGAAATTTGAAGAACTGTCCCATCCGGATGACGTTCTTCACGGCGTGTGACGCCATCAAGATCTCACATTCGGGGACACGTAGCTGCTCAGATGGCAAAAAGTGAAGCTTTTGGCACACGACCGCAACGAGACAATCTGCGAGCTGTGCCCGGACAGACGGTTGTGATTCAGCAGGAAAAGCGGAGACCATCCGCTGAATGGCTTCCGCAGGTGTCGAGGCGTGGAGTGTACTCAAGACAAGGTGCCCTGTCTCCGCAGCGTTCAACGTCATCATCATCGTCTCAGGGCGACGCATCTCACCGACCATAATGACGTCGGGATCTTCTCTCATCGCGTCGAGCAAAGCTTGATCAAATGAGGGTGTATCACGCCCAACTTCTCGCTGCCGCACGATGGACTTTACAGGCCGAAACGCATACTCGATGGGGTGCTCGATGGTGATAATGTGTCGCGCTTCGCGACGGTTGATCTCTTCGAGCAACGCGGCCATCGTCGTCGACTTTCCCGACCCTGTCGCGCCACAGATCAAGATCAAGCCATGTTGCTTTTCGCTCAACGTGTGAAACACAGGATGTAAATTGAGTGTCTCGACTGATGCTTCAAAAGACGTCAAGAGGCGAATCGCGAGCCCCACCCCACGTGACGATTGGAGAACGTTGATACGACAGCGTATGCCGTAGAGCTGCTTGGAGAGATCATACGAACCACGTAATTGGAAGTCATTCCATCCATCAGCTCCAACAATCGACCGCGCAGCCTGTTGACACATCGAGGCAGTCACAGCCTCCTCAGTCAGCTCCAGTGTCCCTCTCACGCGCATCGCTGGGGACAATCCGGGTTCAAGATGCACATCACTCGCGCCGCGCCTTCTGGCAAGCCCTATCAACGCCTTCAACCACTCCATCGTCTACATATCTCCTACCCATTTTTCGATCGCGCGGACGACAGAACGATCGGAGATCTCTTCTGTGATCTCCTGAAAAGGCACCCAACGAGCATCTTTGGCGTCTGTCCCTGCGGTCATGTTCAGATCATTTGCCACGAATAAAAATCGCACATCAAAGTGCTTGTGTGTAGGCTCTCCCTTGAGCGCTGGGATCTCGTGCACATCGACATCAAAGATCCCTTCTTGTTGCAGCGGGATATCCTCTATCCCCACCTCCTCCAAGATCTCCCGACGTGCCGACACGAGGATGTCTTGGTCCTCAGGATCGACATGACCACCAGGTTGTAGCCATCGGTGCAGCTTTCCATGGAAGATCAACAGCATCGAATCTTTCTCAGGGGATAAAATAAACGCACTTGAGGTAAAGTGCCCTGGCACAAAGTGTTTACGAGAGAAAGGATCTCCCTCAGCCGACAGCAGCGTGACCATCTCTGCATGGTACCCAGCCTCTTCCTCATCAAAAGGCTTGTAATCTTTCAACAACGCCAACAGATGCTCTCTCCGACTCAATGTGCACCTCCTTCTAGTGTGTTCATGAGATCGGCGAGTTCACGGGCCTCCACGATATTGTCCTCAATGGAACAGTACGTCCAACCACCATAGCGACCGATGGTATAGACCCCACGTGCGGCCAGAACATCCCTGTAGCGGTTGACGCCTTCGAGGGACGTTTGTGTGATGTGGACATAGGCAGGATCGAGCGTGACGGTGTGGTGGCTGACGAGGTTGTGATCTTCGACAACGCCAGCGGTCTTAAGATCGGCCAATGTCTGTGCAAGCATCCCATCGACATCGACCTCTTTATCGGAGGGGTAGCCGATCTCGATGTAGAGACTCATTCGCTCCGTGTCGAAGATGTTGTCGTAGAATCCGGCGCGGTAGAAACAGTATTTTCGCTCGGGGAAGTAGACCCAGTGGACACCTTCCCAACCTTTTTTGTCAAAGCCCAAGTTAAACACGAGGACTTTGTTGGCGCGATAATCGTCGGCGTTGTGTGGCAAACCAGTCATCTGCAAGAGACGATCAAAAGGAGCGCTGGAGATCAGATATTCGAACGCGACTTCACGTTTGTTGGTGATGGCCACTTTTCGTTTCAAGTCGATACTGTTGAGGCTCTCTCCCAAGGAGATGCCACCCTCTTTGATCTCGCTCTCGAGAGCATAGACGTACTGAATCGCCCCACCCTTTGGATAGGTAAAGGTCGCATTGTATGAGTGGTTGTCTGGCTCACGGAAGTTTCGGATGATGTCTTCGATGTCAGCGAATGGGAAAAAGCGCCCCATCGCGTTGACGTCGAGTGAGGTCAGATCACAGGCGTACAGCTTTTCATTGTAGGGGACGAGAAACTTCTCGGCGATCCCGGCACCAAAACGACTGTAAACCATCTCTTTGAAGTTTGTTGGAGGCGTCTCGTCGCGAAAATAGAGTGAGTGTAGACAGTCGATAAACTCTTCTTGGGGGAGCTGGTGGATGTTCTTTTGGAAAGGAAAATCGACGAGTTTATCTTTGTAGAGGATCTTGGAGCTCTTTGTGATCGTTTGGACCTCTTCTTTGGGCATACGCTCCACGAGATAGGACTCTATCTCAGGGCGCTTAAAGTGGAAGAAGTGCCCTGAGTAATCCCACACAAAGCCATCCTGCTTGATGGTCTTGCAGTAACCACCGATCTCCGTATCGCGTTCGAGGATCAGATAGTCATCGCTCTTGACGTAGTTGGCGAACGCCAAACCACTCATACCGGCACCTACGACCAGATACTTCACTTTATCCATAGAATACACTCACTTTCTATCAAGACGTGATGTTGGTGTAGCAACTTATGGACCAACCACCAACGAACAAACAAAACCGAAAAGAGAAAAGAAGATAGGAAATCTTGTCACACCTTCCTCGCATCGAAAGATGACATTTTGGCAAGATGGAGTGACCTCCAATCGATCAGATGACATACGCACTCTTGTACACCACAAGGCCGAGGAGAACAAATCGCACTTGACTTTCAGGGTCAATATCGATAGGTTGTGCTGGTCATGTGAGGCTTTGTGAAACGCGACATTCTCGCGAAACAAGCGGCCTTGAACACATCTTCAACTTCTTCCAAGTTCCTCACATCATACAGCAGTCTCAAGCGCCACATTCTTCTCACGAAATGACATCTTATTTTCATGAATCACAGGGATTCTGGAGCTTCCATACTCCAGTACATACAATGAGCAGAGACATACCACTCATCCCCTTTACCACGGAGTAACCTGATGACAACATCCAAAAAAGATATTTTACCACTCATCGGCTTCGATCACATCGAGATGTATGTAGGTAACGCCAAACAAGCTGCGCACTTTTACCAGACCGCATTTGGTTTTCAGCCAGTTGCCTATGCTGGACCCGAGACAGGCCTTCGTGATCGCTCCTCTTACGTCCTTCGCCAACACAAAATCCAACTCGTCCTGACCTCCCCGATCTCCCCGGAGAGTGAGATCGCCGAGCACGTCAAACGTCACGGTGATGGCGTCAAGATGCTCGCGCTTGAGGTCGAGGACGCCGCACAATCCTGGCAAGACACCACATCGCGAGGTGCGCGCTCCTACATGGAACCCAAGACGCTCAAAGACGACGAGGGCGAAGTCCGCGTCTCAGGAATCTACACTTACGGCGAGACGGTCCACCTCTTTGTCGAACGAAAAAACTACAAAGGACCATTCATGCCGGGCTTTGAGACATGGGATCCAGAGTACAAACCTGAACCCGTCGGCCTCCTCGTTGTCGATCACTGCGTTGGAAACGTAGGCTGGGGCAAGATGGATGAGTGGTGCAAATTCTACCGCGAAGTGATGGGCTTTGACCAGCTCGTGTCGTTCGACGACAAAGACATCTCAACCGATTACACCGCGCTGATGAGTAAGGTGATGACCAACGGCAATGAGAAGGTCAAGTTCCCGATCAACGAACCTGCCGAGGGAAAAAAGAAGTCGCAGATCGAAGAATACCTCGACTTTTATCACGGCGCAGGCGTGCAACACATCGCACTTCTGACAGGAAATATCATCGAGACCGTGACAGCCATGCGTTCACGCGGTGTGGACTTCTTGTTTGTCCCCAACACCTACTACGATGACTTGAAGGAGCGCGTTGGCGAGATTGATGAAGAAGTCGAAGCCCTTCAAAAACTCGGAATCCTCGTTGACAGAGATGAAGATGGTTATCTCCTTCAACTCTTCACAAAACCTGTCCTTGATCGTCCGACAGTGTTCTTCGAGATCATCCAACGCAAGGGTGCGCGTTCATTCGGAAAAGGTAACTTTAAGGCGTTGTTTGAAGCGATTGAGCGTGAACAAGCTCGACGAGGAAACCTCTAACCCCCCTTCTATCAGACCTTCCCGTTCATCCCCCCCACAAAAACCATTTCACACCAGCCCACATCACGGACGGTAGGTGACAGCTGAGACGACATCGTTGTGTCCGGTCAACGTCTTGGTCACTTTACCAGTCGCGACATCCACGATGTACACGTTCTTGTTGTATGTACCGCAAGCCGCCTCAGCTTTGGTCGGGTGGTACGAGACGGAATAGATGGGTCCAGCCCCAGTCGGCGTGACTTGAGAGACAAACGTCAGCTTGCCAGAGGCAAAGGACCAGAAGCTCAACGTTCCATCAGCGCTCCCAACGACAAGTCCCGTCCCTTTGGGGTTAAAATCAAGTGCGGTGATGCTCTTTGTGTGCTTTGTGAACACGCCAGCAGATTTGTTGGTGGTCAGATCCCACAAGATGACCTTGCCATCTTTCCCTCCAGAGACGAGGAATTTGGCGGTTGGATGGTAGGCCAACGCAAAGATATCGCCGGTGTGACCGCTCAACGTCGCGACGGACTTCTTCGTCGCGACATCGTAGAGGGTGATGGTTCCGGTCGCGACAGCAGCTTGTGTCGCCCCTGCGTCCAACGCGACGGCATATGGGATACCAGCCAATCCGCTGATCTGTCCCTGTGATTGACCATTCGCGAGCGCCCAAAAACGTACAGTTTTATCGGCAGAACAAGACGCGAGTGTTTTCCCAGTTGCATCAATCGCGAGCGCAAAGACAGAAGCTGTGTGATCGGCTTTTTCCCACACAACAGTCCCAGCATCAGGATTCCAAACGGTGACGTAATTGTTATCACTGGCCGTCGCGAGGAGTTTTCCTGTGGGGTCAAAGCGCGCGGCATAAATGGGTGGTTGTTGTTTGGAGTTGGTGAGCTGCTTGGATACAGCAGATGTTTGAAGATTCCACACGATCAAGGGGTTATTGATATCCCAGCTACCGGAGACCAGCTCGGAGACTTGGCAGTCATCGACCGCGCCATTGCAATCGTTATCGATCGAGTCGGGACAAATCTCTTTAGAAGGCAAAGCTGCTCCCTGACAAGCAGACCATGTAAGCGCTGCTGTACACGTTTGTGTGCCGGCTTTGCACGCTCCAACACAAGTGTAGCTTCCGTTCGCAGCCTGCTTGCAACCAGCGTTACCATTGTAGCAAGCCCTTGTCTCACCAGCCTTACAATCACCGGTGGTCTGACAATCATCGACTTGACCGTTGCAATCATTATCTTTTTTGTCGGGACAGAATTCTTTTTGGGGGAGGACTTCGTTTTCACAGCTCCCCCATTGCTGATTGGCCTGACAGACTTGTTGACCTGATTGGCAGATCCCTACGCAGGTATATGTTCCGTCGGCCTCTTTGGTACAACCAGCGCCGCCAGTGTAACACGGCCTGGTGGAGCCAACAGTGCACTTGTTGTCGCAATTGTCGTCCACTTGACCGTTACAGTTATCATCAAGTTGGTTTTTGCAGACCTCAGCCGTCGCAGCGACAGCACCCGTACACGGCCCCCATGTGCCGCTGCTTCCACACACTCTCGTGCCCGTCCGACAAGTCCCTCGACATGAAAACTGTGGAGGATCAGCAGAAGTCTGTGTACAGCCAGACTCTGTGGAAGGGAAACACTGTTGTGTTGCGCCTGTTGTGCACTTGTTATTCAGACAACCATCTTCTACGGGATCATCGATTGCACCGTCACAGTCGTTATCAATGCCATCCTGACAATTGGAAGCCCCGGGACCTTCGGTTGAGGGGAATGTGTTAGGTGTACAGACCTTCACACCATTTTGGCAGGCGGTGAACTCACCACGTCGACAAGGACCAAGTTGGTTTTCGACAACACACACACTAAACTTTTCAGTGAAGGTCTCGTCGACTTGCCCATCACAGTCATCGTCACGCCCATTGCAGATCTCATCCTGTGATGAGGAGTTTGACACACAGCTACTGAATCCAGTCCCTGTGGAGAGGCAGCTTTGCAATCCAAGGCGACAAGGTCCAAGCGCTCCAGGGATCGTACATCCTCTTGTCTCACCGGGGATACACGTTTGCGCTCCACAATTGGGGTCATTGGGAGCGCAGGTTTCGCACTTCCCATTCACACAACGAATTGTACCGTTGAGGCTACATTCGGAGTCACTAAAACAAGGCGTATCAGGGAATTTGGGCGCGACACAGACACAACTCGGTAACAAAGGCCCAATCGACAGGGCAAACAAGATCACGTACACACGGGCAGGGAGCCTAAAATACATATCATCATCTCCAACCGTTGGGATTCTGACGAATCACGCACAAACCACAACGGGTGCGTATATCAACAAAGATCATGTAGGTTCATGTCTTTTCAAGACAAAAAGAAATCCTAAGATACCACAAAGATATGGTATACACCAAACAAAGTCAATCGACGTCCCCTGTAGTGGTTTCATCGTAAAGAACCTGTGAAGTGGCACCTTCAACAAAGAGTCGTCCAACATCACCTTTTTTGTCCACACTTCTCAAAAGAGTCCCCCCATTGAAAAAAAATGGAGAATAAATCTCCACCCCACAAGTACCAATAGACACGACCCACATGATCATGTAGTCGGAGACAATGACAGGCGCCCTAGTCAAACACAAAAGAAAGTGAACGTAACCATGTACCAGAACCCATGTGAGCACAAAGGATGAAAGATCCAATGGAGCAATACCTACAAGAAGCGTTCCCACGTGGCTATATCGCAGCGTTCCGTATCCTCGGAAATCAAGAGGAGTCGCGGGAAGCCTGTCAAGAGGCAGCGCTGCGTGCGCTCGCAGCAAAAGATCGATATGACAATTCAAAGCCCTTCTACCCGTGGTTTTATCGCATACTCAAGAACTTGTGCCTTGATCGCGTCAAACAAAAAAAACGCATCGTGCACACACCCACAGAGGAGCTTCCTCTCCAAAGTCCAGACGCTTCAGCTGAAGATCAATTGATGCAACACCAGCAACAAAGAGCCCTGATCAACGCGATCGGCCAACTCCCGGAAAGTCTTCGTGAGATCATCGAGCTGAGACACTTTCAGGATTTGAGCTACGAAGAGATCGCGGACATCCTTGCGTGTCCGGTAGGCACAGTGATGAGCAGACTGTACAGAGCGCGAAAGGCGTTGCGAGAACAAATGAAGGAGAACCTGAATGCTTCCATTGGGGAAAAGGAGCGATACGCATGAGCAACCAACAAGAGCGTCACGAAATGTTGTTGATGAAAGCCGTCGACAACATGCTATCCACACAAGAACAACAAGAGTTTGAGCAGCTTCTCAAGACACACCCGGACTACCAAGCCGAGTACGAGGACTTCCTCCAAATCAAACACGGCACAGATGCCCTGCGAGGCCGTATCCTCGCTGATGCCAAGATCGAGCCCTACACAGCAAGCCCCACAAAGAATGTGCTCTTTGGGTTTAGCTTCTTTGTCATGCTTGCCGGCTCGATCATGATGATGGGGTGTGGTGCCTACTTCTTTTTGAGCGCTCCAAATGTCCCCCTCTGGGTCAAAGTGAGCGAGAGTCTCTTTTTTACAGGCGGTGCGCTGCTCTTTGGCTATGTGTTACAAGCACGTCTCCGCTCTATCAAGCACGACCCTTACAAGGAGATAGATATATGAGCAAACACGAACTGATGAGATCCTCTTCTGGCGCAGTGACCGGATTTCAACGACCCATCATGATCGTCACTTCTGAGAATATCCCAGGCTACACGATTGTCGAGACGGTCGGGATTGTCAGAGGGAATACGATCAGGGCGAGACACATAGGACGCGATCTGCTCGCATCCTTCCGCAATGTTGTGGGTGGTGAAGTCCGCGAATACACAAAGCTCATGGGAGAGAGTCGCGAGCAAGCACTAGACAGAATGGCTGAACAAGCCGTAGAGCTTGGTGCCAACGCGATCACGAGTGTACGCCTCACAACAAGTATGTTGATGAATGGAGCTGCTGAGATTCTCGCCTACGGAACGGCTGTCCGCATCGAAAAAGACATCCCCCAAGAATAAGATTGTTGTCTTCAAAGCCCCTCAGGTCTGTGGTTTACGACGTAACAATAAATACATCGCCCCAAGCCCACCATCGTACGAGCGAGCAGATGTAAATGCCAGGATCTGCTTGTGCAAAAACCCTCGACTTAACCAGCGAATCAATCGCTTCTTCAAGATCGGCTCTTGCCCTGGAGAGTGATGTCCACGACCGTGAATGATCAGCAAACACCGTCGGCCTTGTAGTCGCTGTGTGTGGATAAATTCGATCAGATTGTCCCGCGCCTCTTCGACCCTCATCCCATGTAGATCAAGATATGCCTGCCATGCATACTCTCCCCGTCGTAAGCGTTGCAGAATACGAGGATCAAGACCTTGCACTGCGCCTTCGACATATTCGTCACTTGAGACGATATCAAAGCTCCCCTTCCCTTTGACCAACGCATCAAGCTCAAGCAGCGCCTCACGATCATCATCGCGGATCAACGCTGTTGGAGGTTGGATCAAAGGAATGTCCCCACCACTTAAGAGCGGCTCGACATCTGCCATTTCTCGTAAAAAGAGTTCATCATCGGTAAGCTGTGCCCGTGGTGTCTTCTTTGGCGCCAACCGAGCAGCAGGCACAGAAGGCTTCTCTATCACCTTTCGCTTTTCCTTCTCGCGGATCAGCTTGTCCCCAAAATCCTCGAACGGATTGTGGTAAAAGGTGTCCTTTTTTCGCCTGCGTTTCTTTTTCATGATCTCTTGGTCTCTTGTTCAATCCTATCGGAACATGGACTGGACTCAGCGTCAGCATGTCCACGCACTTGCAAGCCATCAGTGGAGGCATCCACTCCCCACCCACCACCGCCCGGCGTGACTATCTCCAACTTGGTACTTGGCGTCTGTAATTGCAAAGTACACTTCGAAGGAAGGTTTTCACCTCCCGAGCCTCCCGGTACATAAAGAATATTCTGCCCTCGCATACCGGGCTCACCTCCTTGCACACCGTAGGGTGCGTGTTTGCGACGCTCTGTCAAGAGTGTCAACTCCAAGGGTTGCTCCGCGAGAGCTTCTGAATCAAACACGTAACAACGACGTACTCCATCTCCTCCAGCGTGATATCCACGTCCGCCAGAACCAGAGTGTACCTTGTAATGTTCTATACGAAAAGGGTAGGCATGTTCAAGAGCTTCGACAGGAGTATTCAAAGTGTTTGTCATATGGGTATGTACGGCTGAAGCGCCTGGACCAGAAGGTCCCCCACCTGCACCACCAGCCAGCGTCTCATAATACGCAAACGGCCTGCCGCGACGTGAATCAAATCCACCTAGCGTGATGTTGTTCATCGAACCACATGACGCAGCAGGGATCACAGAGGGCAAGGCTTTTGACAACGCGCCGAATAAAACATCCACAATGCGCTGACTCGTCTCCACATTCCCACCTGCGACAGCGGCCGGGGGCAAGGCGTCGACGATACTTCCAGGTCGCGTCTCGACCTCTATCGGCCCCATCACACCTGCGTTACTTGGGATATCGTCAGGAGCAAGACACTGAAAAACATAGTTGACCGCCGAAATCGCGATCGCACGTACGGCATTTACAGGCCCTGCGACTTGATCATCTGCAGCTGTAAAATCAACAACAGCACGAGAACCCCTGATCTCCAAGCGTACGTGAATCCGAATATCTTCGGCCTCAAATCCATCACCATCGAGCCTATCCTCGAACGTGTACTCTCCATCAGGGATATCCTCAATGACACGCCGGATGAGCCTCTCTGTGTAAGCCTGAAGTGCCAGCGCTTGCGCGCTCACATTCTCCGCGGAGTAACGCTCACAAAGCTCCAACATACGACGCTTGCCAATATGCAACGCCGCTGTCTGCGCGAGCAGATCACCTCGACGCTCATCAGGTGTCCTCGACTGCGAACAAATCCACTCAATACAAGCATCATCGAGACGACGAGGTGAGATTCTCACTCCCTCCTCTGAAATATCGCGACTCAATGGCATCGAACCAGGTGTCAGCCCACCAACATCCGCGTGATGGGCTCGGTTGGCGACGAAGAAGCGCGGCGTACTCTCTCCAGGCAACAAACAAGGTGCAACAACTGTGATATCAGGAAGATGTGTGCCTCCAGCGAACGGATCGTTGAGCACAAAACAATCCCCCTCTTTCATCTCAGCAGCCGGAAAGACCTGAAGAACAGCCTCTACTGACATCGGCGTTGAGCCAAGATGAACGGGGATGTGTGCAGCCTGTGCGATCATTCGCGCATCTGCATCAAACACTGCGCAGGAAAAATCCCGTCGCTCCTTGATGTTAGGGGAGTATGCGGAGCGCATCAACCGCCCCCCCATCTCTTCGGCAATAGACGCAAATAAATGTTTAAATATCTCGAGCTCTACAGGATCAGAAGGCATCATACTCTCGCTCATGCCTCCGACCCTCCAGCTCGTGAAAGGTGGATATTTCCGACTTGATCAACCTTCATATCCCAGCCCTCTCTCACAACTGTTGTCGATGAATATTCTCGAATCAGTAACGGCCCAACCACACGATCTTCTGCGCAAAGTTGTCCTCGCTCAATCGTTGGCCAGTCCTCCCATCGCTCCCCATTATAAACGGAGCAGACACCAAACGAGTTCGATAATGCACCTTCTTTTCGCGCCTCCAACGACGGAAGCTGACATGAGTATGCCCGCCCAACCCCTTGCACCCGTAAGGTGACGATTTGAAGGGGCTTCTGCGTGGTGTAACCATACAGCTGCAAGTGCTTGTCTTCAAAGGCTGCCGCGACATCCACACCTTCTTCGTAGGGGATGTTGATCTCGTAGGATTGTCCTGCATATCGCAGCTCAAAAGAAGAACGAAGTTGTAGGTCTTCGAGCGCAAGACCATCTCGTCGCCACACCGCGTGTATCTCTTCACAGAGCGCATCATACAACGCCTGCACCTCTGGCAGCGATGGCAGCGCTGGAAAGACACCATTCTCAGATTCGACAGTAAGCAGCAGGGAGCGAGAGACGTCGTACATGGGCGCACTGAGTAACATCCCAAAGGCACTGAGCAGACCAGGATATTGGGGAACGATCACGTGCTTCATCCCCAGCTCCTCGGCGAGTTGACACGCATGAAGCCCACCAGCACCACCAAACGGCAGCAAAGAAAAGGTACGTGGATCATGTCCTTTTTGCACAGATATCCGCTGGATCGCCCTCGTCATTTTTGCGCCAGCGATACGCAAGATCCCAACCGCAAGCGCTTCGGGAGACAGACCTGCCTGAGAAGCGAGCTCTGTGATCGCCTGCTTCGCGGCCTCTGGGTGAAGCTGCATATGCCCACCCAAGCGCAAATCACTTTGGATATGGCCCAAAAACACATGCGCATCTGTCACCGTTGCCTGGAAGGGAGCCTTTTGATGACCATAACACGCAGGTCCCGGCCTTGCCCCTGCAGATTGTGGCCCAACACGTAGCGCGCCTCCTGCATCCAACCACGCCAGAGAGCCACCTCCAGCCCCTACAGTGTGGATGTCCAACATCGGAATCCGCAAAGGCATCCCCGCAATCTCACTCTCCGTCGTCCGCGCGATCTCACCCTCACAAAGGGAGACATCTGTACTCGTCCCGCCCATATCAAACGAGATGAATCGCTCACACCCAGCCAAAAGGGCCATTTTTTTGGCACCATGAATCCCACCAGCAGGTCCGGAGAGGACTGTGCGAACAGGCTCCTTCATCACTTGGCGAGGGGGCAAAGACCCGCCTCCCGAGCCCATGATCCACAACGCGCCACCACCTAAAGACTCTTCAAGCTGGCGGATATATTGATTCATTTTCGGCGCTACAAGTGCATTCAAGACACAAGTAGACGCTCTCTCATACTCGCGAAACTCAGGTAACAACTCGTGGGATAGTGTGATGTGTAGGGACGGTAACTCAGCACGAATCCGCTCTGCAACGCGAAGTTCATGTTCAGGCGCCGCATAGCTATGGAGAAAGCTGATCGCAACAGAGTCAAACGCCCCCTCCTTCAACCATTCGATCAATTCTTCGATGTCTTCGTCCCGCAGGGAAATCAAACACGTCCCGTCAAATCGATGTCGTTGTGGCACACCATAACAAGCATCCCTCCCGAGAGGAGACTGCCCCGGCGAAACCTCAAGCGCGTAAAGCGCAGGACGATGTTGACGCGCGAGAAGCAAGGTATCTTCGAAGCCAGCAGTCGTGACAAACGCAGCGCGTGCCCCCTTCCCCTCTAAAATAGCGTTGGTTGCGACGGTTGAACCATGCACAACGGCGACATCTTGGGTCTCAGCCCCACCAAATGTCTTCAAAAGTTCGTGAATACCTTGCAGAACAGCTCTCGAAGGATCGTCAGGCGTAGAAGGCAGCTTATGGTGTAGGAGTTGGTGGGGTCCCATCAAGATCAGATCAGTAAACGTTCCCCCTGTGTCAACACCGATCCGCAAAAGTGCGTCATCAACAGACGACATCTTTGCCCCCTCGCTGTAAACCCTGCGTCTTATGGACTCGCTGTACATTCGTCACACAATCACCTACCATCGTTTATTTGACACTCTTTGGTGGCCCAACCACCCACATGTATGGACTGACCTACAAAGATAGTCTCGCTGCTTCGAATTTGTCCAGAATTATGTCTCCCTCAATCGAAAATGACGTATAGAGCAGCCAACAACAAGACAACGACAACCCCGACGAGTACCATAAAGACAGGGTTTCGGCCCTCCTCTTGTCTCACATCCGTCGCCATCTCAACAGAAAGAGGCTCATTCGCCTCGATGGTGGGGAGTGGTTGGTCTTCGGCGATCACCTCCATACTCTCGACCTCAAAATCTCCGGTGCCTCCAGGAGAAAGAAAGGCATCACCGACGAAGTCTTCGCGGGGTGTTCCCGAAACAGAAGGTTGGTGCTGAAAAATGGGCCGCGCCACGGGCTGCGCATGGGGTCCAGGGAGTGGGACCTGATCGATACGCGTTGCGTTGGCACCTTCGGGATCGATCACAGGGGTCCGAAACTCCATCGTGTGCATTTCATCATCTGAGACATCAGCATAGCCTTTGAGTTGAAACGAGCCGACCTTGGACTCATCCCACGGGGTTCGTCCTCCATGTAGAGTGTGTTCTGTTTCATCCTGAGCCGTACGTGATGCACGCGCTCGATTTTGTGTACCGAGTAACACGTTCATCTCGGAGGATGACATCTTCAATGTCTCTGGCCCCTCCTCCAGCTCCTCGTGGTGTGCCATCATTCGGCCAAGTGCCTGCTGTTGCTCAGCGCTTAACTCTGTGGCGATCGTGTCCTCGGACTGAGCGCCCTCCACATCTTCCATCGTTCCGATGTCACTTGCAATCGCCCCAGCTTCAAAAGGATCGAGTTCATGCTTTGACATGCATAAGACCTCCATGTATCCGAAACCACGAAAAAGAACCTGCTTCAAGGCTCCAAAAGAACGTGTGTTGCGAAAAAGATTGAATCCATCTCGAAAAAAAAGCACACAAAGGATAAGTCAATGACGGCAGAACGGACGATCAGGGAGCAGAGATGTATGCAGGTCCAAAGCAGAGAGGTTCATAGTTTTGATCGAGTCCTGAATCGGTGTAATGGGGCGTCCATCCGGAAGGGTCCTGGAACAAACGAATCGCACGGATGGTCTTTTCTTTACAGAGGTCAAACCAATGAAGTGTACCACGTGGTACGTTGATCATATCGCCCTTGAGCACTTCGATGCTGAAGACAGGGCCACCTTTCGGGTGGAGATGGAAGACACCACTACCATGAACGATAAAACGAACCTCATCTTCGTCGTGCCAGTGTTCTTTGCTAAACTTCGCCAGCATCCCGTCGAGGCCTTCGATGTCAGGTGTAATGTTGATCACATCCGCGGTCACGTACCCACCCTCTTCTTTGAGCGCTTGAATTGGCTCGTCATACGCAGCCAAAATCTCTTCTTGTGTGGCATGAGTCGAGAGAGAATCCGATCCTTCAAAACGTCGATACCAAATCCCAAATTGACCAAGAAAGGTCGAGATTTCTTGGGCATCTTCCATTTGTCGATCTTCGTCCGCGATACGCAATATGGCCATGGTCAACCTCTTTTCAGACAGAATGTAGCCAAAAGTCTTGTGGTCCATCAAGGACCGCTTCGTGTGGGAAAAGCTACAAGATGGGACCCCACAAGTCAAGATGGAGTCTTCCCCCTGATAGAGCTTTCAAAAAATCGTGAGAGCGCGCAACGAAACCCACTTTGCTGTCTCTTTTCACCAGGTGAAGTGCGTATGAAATGCGACAAGCCCCTATCTTCACAATTTTTTCATGATTTTGTACAGAGAAATTCATAAGAATGACACGGTCCTGCGATATACTTTTCAAAAAGGGGTCGACATTCTACAAATAATGCACACAATGTTGTCCTGAGTCCACAAAAAAAGAATGCTAAAAAGAAAGAAAGAAATCAACAAAAGCAGAGACAAACAATATGCAAAGAGCGCTCACAATGGAGCGCAAGCAGATCAGATGAGAACCTTATCGACGCAAATAAATTACATTGACGTGATGAGGCAAGCGTGTTATTACAAGAGCAAGAATTATTTCACCTTTTGTGAAACAACCTGATTTGTTTCACATTTTCGTGAAAAGCATGGACAGCAAGTATGTCTCATGTTCCCTACATCATCAAGAAAGGAACCGTTATGGATGCGGCGATTTTGGATGTTTCAGTAGCGACGCCGAAATACTATGTCAAACACGAAGAGCTCGCAAAGGCTCGTGGTATTGACCCAGACAAGTACAGGTATGGCTTGGGATGCTGGGAGATGGCTGTTTGTTCTCCAGGAGAAGATGCGGTGACGCTCGCAGCGCAGGCTGCATTCGATCTTTTGCAACGCCACCCAAACGTCGCAGACCAGATCGGATTGTGTGTTGTTGGAACCGAGAGTGGAGTCGATCAGGCCAAGCCCATAGCCATTTACTTGCACCAGCTCCTCAACCTCCCCAAATCCTGCCGTGCCTTTGAAGTCAAACATGCATGTTATGGCGGTACTGCTGGCCTTCAAATGGCTAGAGCATGGACCCAACAGCATCCAAAACGGTACGCGCTTGTGATCACAACAGACATCGCCAGATACGAGCGATACTCCCCCGGCGAGTCCACCCAGGGAGCAGGTGCCGTCGCGATGCTCATAGGCTCAGCCGCAGCAGAGCAAACGCTCTTGACCCTCTCCAAAGAGAGCGGTGTGCACGCCAACGAAGTCTACGACTTTTGGCGCCCGACCTACCAATCAACGGCACAAGTGAAGGGCAAATTCTCCATCTCTTGTTATCTTGATGGGTTGGTTGAAGCCTTCGAAGATTACAAAGCTCGTGAAAACGATCATACCGAACCTGACTACTTCTTGTTCCACGTACCCTTTCCACGAATGGCCCGAAAAGCCTTCCGTCGCTTGAGCGATCACAAAGGTCTCAACTACAGCGATGAGATGATCGAGAATGTCTTTGAAAACAAAGTCGAGCCGGGCCTTTGGATCAATCGACGTATTGGGAATATTTATACGGGTTCCTTGTACTTGATGCTCGCCGGCTTGTGCGAGCGAGAGGGTGAAAAGCTGCGAGACAAACGAATCGCTCTCTTCTCCTACGGTAGCGGCTCTTGTAGTGAGTACTTTACAGGCACTTTTGGTCACAACTTGCCGAAACCGCATCTGCACAACATCCTCAACTGGCGCAAAGAGGTCGATGTCGCAACATACGAACAGCTACATGACGAAGCGCTCGCGATGGAGCGCAACCAATCACTGCGCATAGAGCTCGAAGATCTCCAACACCCCTTCACCTTCCTAGGGATCCGCGATCATGAAAGAATTTATAAAAGAAATGATCTCGCAATCCAGTCAACTTCAGCAAAAGACAATGACAGCATCAGTCCAACAATCCGAGCTTGTTGATGAGCTTGATGAGCTTGAGCACAGCCTCCTGCTCGAAAAAACACAGCAAGCCTTTGCGGAGGTCTTTGAGGCGTTTGGATTTAAAGCCAATCACGGTCGCATCTGGGGTGTCTTATTCGCCTGCACTACGCCACTATCTCAACGTGAGCTGATGCGTTTATCCGGGTTGTCCTCTGGTTTGATCTCACAAAGCCTCGCGGAGCTTGGTCGCTATGGGATGGTCAAGCCTCTGGAGGTCGAAGATCGCCGAGAGCTCCTCTACCAACTCGAAGACAACATGGCAAAGGTCGTCTCCTCCATCCTCTCCAGACGTGAAGAGCGCGTGATCAGCCGCCTCATTGAACGTATGAAGGAGATCAAGTTGGAGCTGGCGATCAACGAACGCGATTCTTCACGCACACGTGAAAGACTTCGTCGGATTGAGCAGATCCTCGCGCTCGGGCACCTCGCGCGCTCGATATTTCAGCTCATTGGCAAACTCTCCCACTACTCATATCAAACGGTGAAACTCGGCGCAGGTGTCCTCTCACGCCTGCATGTTCCAGAGCTACCCAAGTGGTTTGAACATGAACACATCCCCTACCAGGATGTCTCCTCCCGCCCTCTCGAATAATCCCTTCAAAACAAACATCTACCATCTCCAATGACGACCTGTGTCTTGATCTGACACACCTCTAGATGATAGTGAAGACAGCAAACAAAACATCCCGGACGACATATCCGCTCGTCTTTTTTCAGACGTTGCACGAGGTCAACAGCTCAACGACCTTACATAGGAAAGGACATCGCTTTATGAAATTACTCGATATCATGCCCGATTCATGGAAACCCATCCTCGAAGAAGAACTTCAAAAACCCTACATTGGCGAACTGGAAGCGTTCCTCTCACAGGAATTCGAAGAACAAACGATCTATCCCCCACAAAACGAAATTTTTTCGGCGTTTGAGTATACCTCCTATGACAATCTGAAGGTCTTCTTGCTCGGTCAGGACCCCTACCACGGCGAAGGTCAGGCACACGGACTGAGCTTCTCTGTGAAACCAGGTGTCAAAACCCCTCCCTCCCTTCGCAACATGTTTAAAGAACTCAAAGAAGATTTGGGATGTGAGATCCCCAACAACGGTTGCCTGACACCGTGGGCCAAGCAAGGTGTCTTGATGCTCAACGCTGTGTTGACGGTCCGCGCGAGCAAACCAGCATCACACAAAAAACAAGGTTGGGAAAAATTCACGGACGCGGTGATCAAAAAAGTCAACGAACGAGAAGAGCCCATTGTCTTTTTGTTGTGGGGTGGGTTTGCAAAAAAGAAAGCCAAATTGATCGACGCAGACAAGCACGTCGTCATCACAGGAACACACCCATCGCCTTTGTCAGCCAAAAACGGATTTTTCGGGAGCAAACCTTACTCGGAAATCAACGAAGCGCTCAAAGGATTTGGAAAAGAACCCATCGACTGGCAGATCCCCAATATCGACTAAGACGGTTCTAGCTCCCCTCCCTTCCCCTGGTATCTTTTCAGAAAAAACCCACAAACAACCTCAACTGTGCGCCATAAATCGGGCCTGTGTCATCAACGCTTCACCGTTGATGGGTTTGGTCAAGATCAAGGCAGCCCCGGCTCTCATCAAATTGTCGTGCTCGTCGTCAGTGAGCGTGTCGGAGAAGACAAAGGTCAACACACGCTTTTCACGCGCCCACTGCAATGCCTCCATCGAAAGCTCAATAGAGGTATCGAGCAACAACAGGGAAGGTTTATCTTGATGTGCCATACCGCTCAGCGCAGACAGAACGTCAGGCCACACAGAGACCTCACAGCCAAGATGTTCAAATGTCTTTTGCAGGCGTGTACGATGGATCATGTTGGGATCGATAATCGCAACCTTCATCTCTGCGCGCCCCATCGTGATGAAGTGAAGCTCATCTTGGAGCTCATTCCACAGAGACTCCCAGGGTTGTGACTTTTTCAGAAATCTTGCAGCGCCAGCATCAGCGCTTGGTTGTCCCCATTCTTCGACAGGCAGAGCGGAGATCACGATCACAGGCAGATATGGTGCCTGGGCTTTCATCGCGCGAATGATCTCCGTCCCAGGCAAATCTGGCAAGGTCAACTCGCAGATGAGCATGTCAAAGTCATGCATGATGGCCTTGGTCAGTGCGATGCTGCCCATGCTGCATGCGCTCACTTCGTGTCCTTCTTTTTGGAGACTTTCTTCAAGTCTTTCGAGGACTGTTGTATCCGTATCAACAAGGAGAATCTTCACGATAAACTTGGTGTACCCGTATTTGGTAAAATGTGAAAAACGGTCACGACGTTTCTACTACAATTACCGACATCCTTAGGAATATGTCAAGAAAACACTTCCAAATACAGTCAACACTCCACTCGGAGTATGCCCGTTTAGTCGTCATCATTAGAAGGAAACCACCATTCATTCAACGCAGAAGAAGCTTCCGCGATGTCTTCCTGGGTGACATGTGCTTGCGCAGCCTCTGATAGAGCTTGCTCTTTCAGAGAGTTCGCCACTTTATGATCATGCTCATGTGGCATTGCGCTGGCAAGGGGCGATGACACATGAGCGACAGTTGGTGTGGGTGGAGTCTCTTGCGAGGACTTCTCCTCGGACGCAACAACATCAGCATAGCGCAGCCACAAAAACTCGACATAGTCGAGAACTGCACGCTGCTTTTCCACAGGCAACATGGAGAGCTTTTTGAGAATACTTCCCTTTAAGTCCATGACAAGCACAACACGCTAAGGCTTATGAATGCGAGGACGTCGAGATGATCGAATATCCAACACAGAATCATCGACGCTCTCTTCGTGTTCTTGCTGGTGGAGAAACTGCAGCGCTTCACTTGCGAGCTTCTCGATTTGGCGAATTTGTCGTTCATCTTCCTGTTCGACAAGCTCATCCAACCACTCACGCAAAAACTCTTCCCCATCGACATTGCCAAGTTCTGGGAGCAAGCGCCATTGCTGGTTACGCCAGTCGTAAAACATCTCGTCGATACGGTACTGATAAGGTTTCCGAAGCCCCCTTAACAAGTACTCAAGCATCGAACCATCTGTACCAGCGACAACCAATGAGCCAAGAAATGTCAACTCAGCTTCTTGGGCTTCGTCCAGCTCCGAGACAGACTCAGGATCAAAACTCAGCCAGCCAGCATCTCGCAGATACAAAGCTGCCATCCAATTGAGGCGAATCGCCTGACAGACCTGTCTTGGACGCGCGGGAAACAAACGCATCTGTACACAGCGAACACGTGCTCTTTCAACATCAACTGCTTTCGTCGTCATCTGAAGAACCTCAATACAAACATCCATTCACAACACTCTCAAATACCATACATAGAAAAATCAAAAAGATACAAGACACCTGGGGTATCTCATGTGCGTACAACATACTTTTTACGAGGTCGGCCCGAGACAATCCACATTCTCTTATGCGCAATGACCACATCCGACGTGTGTTTCATTGTCAACGAAAACAGGCTGAGAATGGCCGAAAGACCGAACCAACATGTATCACATGCGACATTCAGGGAGCAAAAAAAACGGAAAAAAAGCACGCGAGGCCGCAAAACCACACGAGTATTCACGCAGCCAGACATCACACACTTCCTCCAAAACACTTGGAGAGACAACACCTTACTTCAAAAGTGTCTCCATCCAAGGCCCAAGCGCCTCAGGAGGTCGTCCAAGCTTCGCCTGATCACCGACAATCACGACGGGGCGTTCGATCAACTTGGGGTGGGCGTGCATCGCTGAAAAAATGTCCTCTTCGGAGTGCTCATCGCTCTTCAAGTTGAGCTCCTTCGCGATACTCTCCTTGCTGCGCATCCACTCACGTGCGGTCATGCCGAGCATCGTCGCGACCTCTTGTAGCTCATCGACACTTGGGACATCGTCGAGATAACGACGAACCTCCAATTCAACATCCATCTCTTCGAGAAGCGCGAGAGTCTGACGAGACTTACTACATCGAGGGTTGTGCCATATCTTCACTTTGGGCATGGTTTGACTCCTTTCTTGTGACAGAGTTCTCGTGGGCATATAGCGCAGGATACCTTCGGAAGTCTAGTATTTTCATCACAGGGCAAGTTGACAAGCATCAAGGGGACAAGTATGCTTCGACCGGCTTTCCACAAATGAAGGAAGGTCAGTGAAGACACTTCATTGAATTTACATCGCTTTGCAACAACACAGAGGAAACACGAGTCATCTATGATAATGCTATCGTATGAAATATTGATGGCGCTTCGACACCTCAAGAGTCGAAAGCGAAGTCACGCCATATCGCTGCTGACGATGATCAGTATCCTCGGCGTGATGCTCGGCGTCTGGGCATTGATCGTGGTGTTGGCTGTATTGAGCGGATTTGGCCTTGATTTGAAAAAGAAGATCATTGAGAGTTCACCTCATATGATCGTCGAACGCAGATCAGGTGATGTGCACAACGCATCTGGATTATGCAAAAAGATCAACCGCGCAGAGGGCATCAAAGGCTGCGCTCCGTTTATCCTCAATGAGATCATGTTGACCTCTCGCTCTGGGACAAGTGGTGTCCTCTTACGCGGCATCTCGAAAAACACCAAACGTCTCGACCACCTCAAAAAGCAGATGAAGTCGGGGAAATACGCGCACTTGTTTGATCCAAGCAAGATCCGTATTCCCCCCAAACCACGGTTTGGATGGACACTTCCAGATAGACGTAAGGTCGTAAAGGACGCCAAGCTCACCCCCGAAGAGTCGAAGTACCTGAAACTCACCCCCAAACTTTTGGAAGACAAACAAAAAAGCACAAGCCAACCGACCACCCAAAACAATCCCCCCAAAGAAGAGGATTTTGGGCTGCTGACGCTCAAGCCGAAGACGCAAACCCGTCAACTGCCGGGGATCTTGCTGGGGAAAGAGTTGGCACACGGACTTGGCGTCGATGTTGGCGCAGTCGTACGGGCAGTCTCACCCATTGGTGGCAGCTTAACGCCGATGGGCGTTGCACCTCGCATTCGAAAGTTCCGTGTTGCAGGTGTATTCTTTACGGGGATGTACGAGTACGATACGAAGTTTGCGTTTGTCACGCTCAAGAGCGCCAAGAAACTCTTCAAGATGTGGGACGCAGTCTCGGGGCTGGAGCTGCACGTCAACAACATCCATCATACCCCCTACCTGAAAAAAGGTGTCCGCAAAGAGATCGGTGGAGGTCCCTTCGTCGTTAAAGACTGGATAGAGATGAATCGACAACTCTTTGGCGCACTTCAGATGGAGAAGATTGTCATGTTTGTGATCTTGACCTTCATCATCCTCGTCGCGTCATTCAACATCATCAGCACCCTGTTTATGGTCGTTGTCGAAAAGTCACAGGAGATCGCAATCCTTAAATCGATGGGCGCGACGAGACGTAGCATCATGCGCATTTTCATGATTGAAGGCGTGATCATCGGTGTCATTGGGACCATTCTCGGTTTACTTTTGGGTTGGAGAACCTGCATCTTTCTGTTACAACACCCCATCAAAATGAACACGGACGTGTACTACATCGCGACGCTCCCCGTACAAATGCACCTATCCGATTTTATCTCCGTCGCGATCGCGTCCATGCTGCTGAGCTTTTTGGCGACAATTTACCCTGCGCTCCAGGCAGCTGACCTCAACCCTGTTGAGGGACTCCAACATGAATAGACGAACAACGCACACACACTGTGCGCTTCAAACGCATTCATTGCGTGGAGTAAATTCACGCTGTAGAAGGTTTGCAACATGACGACAAAGAACAACACTGCCTCCACAAAGCCAGCCGAAGCGCTTGTCTCAACACACAACTTGAGCAAAACTTTTTGGATGGAGCAAAGACAAATTGATGTCCTCACAGACATCGATTTTCAAATATACCAGGGCGAGATGCTCTCCATCGTTGGAGCCTCGGGCGCGGGAAAGAGCACCCTATTACATGTACTTGGAACACTCGACGAGCCCACGCAAGGACAAATCCTCATCGATGGCAAAGATGTCCACAAGATGGAGGAGGAAGAGCTCGCGGCGTTTCGCAATCACACCATCGGCTTCGTCTTTCAGGCACACTATCTGCTTCCAGAGTTCTCCGCGCTCGAAAACGCAATGATGCCCGCGCTGATCCAGCGTATTGAGCGAAAAAAAGCACGCGAACGAGCCGAAGAACTCCTCGAATGGGTCGGACTCAAAGATCGACTTCAACACCGTCCAGGTGAGCTCAGTGGTGGTGAACGTCAACGCGTCGCGCTTTGTCGCGCCCTCGTCATGCGCCCAAAACTCCTCCTCGCTGACGAACCAACCGGAAACCTGGACTCCACAACAGGTGGCGGAATCCACCAACTCCTCACAGATCTCAACCAAAAATGGGAGATCACCACTGTCGTCGTCACACACAACAACGATTTGGCACGACAGATGCAAAGAAGTTTTCGTCTAGAGAAAGGCAAGTTGATCGAGATCACGCAACCCGGAGACGTTTCGAGTGAAGGTTGATAGTCTGTTTGTATTGTTATCACGTTTGTTGCTAGTACTGTCTATCTGCCTGCCGCAGGTTGCCCACGCACAACTCTCCGACGATGATGAGCCCCCCACGGTCGCAGTCATCAAGGTCGTCGGAAACTTGCGGACAGAAGCGCAAGCCATCAAGAACCAAATCCAACATAAAACGGGTGTTGCGCTCAACGCCTCTGTCATTCGCGAAGATACACGTCGCATCTATAGGATGGGTCGCTTCAATGACGTCCGGGTCGAGGCCGAACAGACCTCCAAAGGGTTATTGTTGCTGTTTATCGTGAAAGAGAAGCCCGCGATCCGCAAGATTCGCATCAAAGGCAACAAAGAAGTCCAAGAAGACGATATCAAGGGAGTCCTGGATGTAAAACGTTACGGCATCCTTAACCGCGCCCAGATCCAAAAAAATGTCAAGAAGATCAAAGATCTATACATTGAAAAAGGATACTATCTAGCGACCGTCCGCGCGGAGATCTCCAAGCTTAAAAAAGCCTCTGTTGTCGTGACCTTCAGGATCAACGAGAACGCCAAAATCCACATCAGACAGATCAACTTTGTCGGAAATAAACAAGTCCCGAGTGGTACGCTCCGACGTTACCTGCAGACCTCCGAGCACGATCTCATCAGTTGGGTCACAGGTCGCAGCACCTACCAACAAGCCTTGATCAAACGCGACCTCTTCTTCCTCCAATCGTACTATCTCGACAACGGCTACGTCACCGTAAAGCTCGGCGATCCAAAGGTTTACCTTGGCCGCAACAAGCGCTCCATGTACATCACCTATTGGATCACAGAGGGCAAAACCTACAGATACGGAGACATCGACGTCGCAGGAAAACTCTTGTGGAAAAAGGAGAAGGTCAAGAGCTGGATGACCATTAAAAAGGGCGAACTCTTTAGCCGCTCCAAGCTCTACAAAGAAAATATCCTGCGCCTGACCACACGTTACCAAGACCGTGGCTATGCCTACGTCAACGTGATCCCAAGACACAAACTCGATCACAAAAAACAACTCTTCCACCTCACGATGCAGATCCAGCCGGGTCCACGAGTCCGCATCGAGCGCATCGAAGTGACAGGAAATAGCAAGACCCAAGACAAGGTCATCCGTCGCGAGATCCGCGTCTACGAGGGCGATTACTACAACGGCAGCAAAGTCCAACTTAGCCAACGTCGAGTCTTTGCGCTTGGCTTCTTTGAAAAAACCCACCCTCTTTACGGTATCAAGGTCGTCTCTCGTCGAGGCAGCAAACCAGACCGCATTATCCTGCGCTTCATCGTCAAAGAGAAATCGACAGGAACCTTCCAGGTTGGGGCCGGCTTGAGCACCTTCGAGGGGCTCGTATTCAACGCCCAAGTCTCACAAAATAACCTCATGGGTCGTGGTCAGACCATGTCCCTCGCGGCACAGGTTTCAGGGATCAGACAACTCTTCCAATTGCAATTTGTCGATCCTCACCTGCTCGATACGGACTGGACCTTCGCCTTCTCTGCGTATAACTCACAACGCGACCTGAGTACCTTTTTCAGCATCGGCTTCAGACAAACGACGACAGGTGGAACGCTCACGTGGGGATATCCACTGATCGACAACCTCAACGCCCTCGTGACATACAAGTTTGAGCGTGTCTTCATCGAGCCTGTCGGCATCACGAGGGACTCTGACATCCGCCTCAAAGGGTTCTTCTCTGGTACAGATGGTCCAACGATCACGAGCAGTGTGCGGGCCACGGTGCGATACGATCTACGAAACAACAGACTCTTCCCCTCAAGAGGAAGTCTCAACAGCTTCTCGGTCGAATTTGCGGATCGTTTGCTCGGTTCACAGAACAGATTTACACGTTTTTCCTTGATCAGCCGGTGGTATTTCAGTATGCCCTTGGGCATGGTCTTGCGTTTCAACTTGAACGCAGGCTTGATCACAAGCACAGACCCACGAGGCGTCCCGGCCTTCGAGCGATATCGACTTGGCGGGATCAACAGTATTCGTGGATATGGACCTTTCTCGATCGGTCCTGTACGCAAAATCCCATCACGTGCTGATGGAGCCTTTAGCCTCGATGACTTCAATTGGGGCGGTAACAAAGAGTTCGTTCTCAATACAGAGATCGAAATCCCAATTATCCCGAAGGTGGGAATCAAAGGTGTCATCTTCTTTGACGCGGGTAATGCCTTTGATGATGACGAGTTGTTTTTCCAAGACAAACGCAATCCCAACCTACCTTTTGGGCTTTACTTAAGTGTTGGTTTTGGGGTCCGGTGGTTTTCCCCCATCGGTCCTCTTCGCTTCGAATGGGGGATCCCCATCACACCACGTGCTGGCGATCGTCCTATCTTGTTTGAATTTAGTATCGGTAATGCTTTTTAAGTGGAGAGAACCCATGCGATGGATTTCCCTTGGTCTTTTGAGCCTCTTTCTCATTCCAGCCCCTGCAGAAGCAGCAATCCGCATCGGATATGTCGACCTCCGCAAGGCGCTCAACTCAGTTGAAGATGGGATCGCAGCCAAAAAACGTCTGAAGATGAAAAAATCGAGCTTCCAAAAGAAGCTCAGCCGCCTGCAAAAACAACTCAAACGCGCAAAGAAAAGCTACGACTCACGCGCGGCGATTTTGCGAGGAAACGCAAAACGCAAGATGCAAGCCAGATTGCAGAAAAAGTTTTTGACCCTCCAGCGCACATACACCAAACTCACCCGCTCGCTTGCGCGCGAAGAGTCTGTTGAGACGCGCAAGATCTTCCGAAAAATGGAAGTGATCATTCGTCGTATCGCCAAAGAGAACAAACTCTACCTCATGCTCGAAAAGACGGAGAGTAGTGTCCTCTACGCGACCCCATCGATGGACTACACAAACGAGTTGATTCGTCGATACAACCGCCTCTTTGCCGGAAAAGGCAAGAAGCGGAAACGACGACGCAGAAAACGACGACGCAAAAAACGTCGCTAATCACAACCCACCAAAAAACACCTCCCCCACTCCGTCCTCCAACCCTCCCATCATTTTTTTTGACAAAAAATTGCCTCAAACAACAACAGATGGTACAGAACGTGTTATGACCTTGAATAGGTTCATTTTCTCTGGTATGATTGGTGACGATGGCCATTTCAAGGGGTTTCTATTGACCAATAGGGTCCATCTGTCTTCTTCCAACGAAGAAATCATCCGAAAGGATCACACCTGTTGGTTCGACCACAAAGGGTCGACGTTGTCATTCTTTTGTAACACCAGTTGCCAAGTGCTCCCTGACTCCCCACATTGAGAACGATCATGCCGGTGACATGAGTCCCTCATACCGGCAGTATTCTTGGGGACCAGATCCAACACAGACGAGGAGCAACACATGGACATGGCTCACTTAGCCGAACAATACATCCCTCTGATCATCGTCTTGATCGTCGCGTTCACCTTTCACGAGTTCGCTCATGCTTGGTCGGCGTGGATGCTCGGCGATGACACGGCATATAACGAAGGACGAGTCACACTCAATCCCCTCTCTCATCTCGACCCAATGGGAACCATCGCGATCCTTGTGACAGGAATGTTTGGATGGGCACGCCCTGTTCCCGTCAACCCGAGACGCTTCAAGCATCCACGAAGAGACGACATCATCGTGACCGCTGCGGGCCCTGTGTCCAACCTGATCATCGCACTTATTGCAGCCATTACCATGCGTGTGCTGATGAGCTATGGTGTGTTCAACGGCGAGCTCGTCCCTCTGACCAAACTCCTTCGTGCAGTCCTCTTGATGATGATCTGGTTAAACATCATTCTGTTCTTTTTCAACATTATTCCCCTCGGCCCACTCGACGGTTCACACATCGTCAAGAACATGCTCCCGCTCAACAAGGCGTACAACTACACGAAGTGGAATGAAGAGTACGGGATGTGGGCCTTGATGGCGCTCATCCTGATCGGACCACTCAGTGATGGTTCGTTCTCTCCGCTCAAATACGTCGTCTTCGAACCTTCGATGGCCATCACGAGGTGGCTGCTCTCTGTATCACTGTTTTAGTCCACCAAGGAAACACCACCATGGAATTGGCGCTCGACATACAAACAGAATCCCCTCTCAAGTTGCAGCTCGATGTGTTTGAGGGTCCACTCGACGTTTTGATCCACATGATCAAGGAGAAAGACCTCGATATCTTTGATATTCCTATCGCGCATATCGCAGAAGAGTTTCAAAAATATGTGGATCTGGCCCAAACACTCGAACTCGATCGAGCAGGTGACTACCTCAGCATCGCGGCCGAGTTAGCCTTGATCAAGTCCAGAATGCTGTTGCCGATCACAAAAGAAGACGAAGAAGACCCACGACAAGAGCTCGTCGACAGGTTACTTGAGCACCAACAAATGAAAGAGGTGAGTAAATACCTCCACGACTGCTACCATCTAGGACGTGACGTCTTTGTCCGCGGTGCCGACCCTACAGAAGGACTCCCAGCGCCTCCACCGCCCAAGGCAGAGGTCGACACAAACGAATTGCAGAGAGTCTTCAACTTTCTGCTCCGGCGGGTCCCACGCCCAATGATCCCCTCCTCACACCAAGTCCGCAAAGAGACCATGACCGTCCGACAACGAATCGTCTGGCTCTGTGAACAACTGCGCGAACAAAGCAACATGAGCTTGCTTCAATTGCTTGGTGAGACTTACGAAAAACACATCTTGATCGTCACGTTTTTGGCACTTTTGGAATTAAGCAGACTCCGACGTATCCGACTGGTCCAGATCAGCGAACAGGACATCCAGCTCGAAACAATCGACGATCTCGAAGATATTCCGCTTGAGGAAGTGGAAGACTTCGATAATATGAAGATGGTACAAGATCAACTGGATGCTCACGCGTCCAAAAAGCAGAAACAGAAGAAAAAGCGCAAAAGGACTGCAACCCCCAAGCGCCAAGGCAACACAACAGTGACGCCAATAACGACCCCCAAAACGTGATGGAGGCCATGTATGCTCCAGCCAATCCAAAAACAGGCAGAGCCCCAACGACAGTGGACCGAGCTCCCTTTTGAAGAGCAACTCTACGGGTGGATGGAAGCCCTGTTTTTCGCAGCGGATCACCCGTTGTCCGTCGATGAGATCGTCGAAATCCTCGCGACAACACATGATGATCGGCTGCCCGAAAAAATAGACGCTGTGATCCAGGAGTTGATCAGCCAGTACAATCATCCACACAGAGGCATGCACCTCGTCGAGGTCGCAGGAGGATGGCAGTTCAGGACAAACCCAAACCACTCAAACCTCCTACGGAAGCTGTTTGCTCAGCGTCCCCCTCGCTTGAGCCAGGCAGCCATCGAATGTGTCGCAATCGTCGCATACAGGCAACCTGTGACCAGAGCTGAAGTCTCTGCGATTCGTGGTGTCGACTGTGGCTCCATGATGCGCTCTCTCAACGAGAGACGTCTGATCCAGGTCGTCGGCCGACATGAATCCCCTGGCCGTCCATACCTGTATGGTACAAGCCCTGAGTTTCTCGAATATTTTGGACTCAGCAATATCAAAGAGCTCCCCAAGCTCACACAACTGACACAACCCCCCACTCCCAAATCATAGACAGCTGGATCTTTTCCAGGCCGACTTTGATGCATATACCCGATAGATAGAGGCCTTAAAATCTTCCATCCTCACCTGACTTAGAAAAAAATCGCATTTTTTCCTTTCCACAGAGGATGCTGAGACTTACAATAGAGAGTACGATGCTTTCGAGGGTCCCCGCCGGGGCGGGTCACCTGTTTTCATCTGGCTGCTCACCGTTATTTGAAGCAGCCTTCAGCCACTATCCCAACGCTCCTGACATCCATAACGTCACTTACATGAGCTTATTTTGGGGCGATGTGAGCGCTCTCATAAAAACAAAGATACTCCACGACAACGTGTATTTAGCGACATAGGAACGATTATGCGCGAACAAAAAAATAACAAATCCAAACAGGCCAACGATCAACAAGATGACGATTTCTTCGGAAACCGCAAAGACTACACCCCAAAAGGGGGAGACGGCTTGGGTGGACATTATCGCGAGCCCTCCTCTGGTGGCTCCTGGAACTATCACCGAAAAAAGAAACAAAGCCAGCGCCACCGTCGCCAACTACAACTTCACGAACAACAACATCAGCGCCAAACACACGCACACGAAGACCCACACGGTGATGTCCTCTCAACACATCAACCAGGATGGCAAGAGCGTATTGGACAATCAGAGCAAGAGGCCGCCCGCCTCAACTCCGGTATCCTCACCATCCGACAACAAGAAGGACAATCCTCCGAGTCCCTCCACTGGAACAAGAAAACGGAGAGCCTTCGCTCACACCAAACAACACAACGTCCTCAAGATGCCTCCGCTGTCTGGAACAATTTCATGGACGATCTCCGTCGCAATCGACGCGTGGGACAAAATGATGATCGCAAAAGCCGTAACAACCAACGCAAAAACAAACGCAACAACAACCAAAAGCGCAACCGAAATGGCGCCCAACAAAAAAAGAAGTAATCACACCACATATCCCGCCCTTTTCCAACACACCCTTCATCCATATTGGTAATCAACGATGTCCCGCAGCAACCAACGCTCTCACGAGCAACGACTCCAAAAACTCATCTCACAAGCCGGTATCGCCTCACGACGCAAAGCCGAAGAGATGATCAAGCAAAACCGTGTCAAAGTTAACGGAAAAACCGCAACAATCGGACAAAAAGCCGATCCCAAACGCGACAAGATCTCCATTGACGGACAACCCATTCAACTCGAACAAAACCTGATCTACTACAGACTTCACAAACCCAGAGGCTATATCACCGCTGTCTCTGACGATCGAGACCGACCTGTTGTCGTCGATCTCTTGCCCGAGATCACACAACGCATTTACCCTGTCGGGAGACTCGACTACGACAGCGAAGGCGTGCTCCTCCTCACAAATGATGGAGAGCTTGCATACCAACTGACACACCCCTCCTTCCAGGTACCACGCACGTACCATGTCAAAGTCAAAGGAGATATCAAATCCGCTGCGCTACGAAAACTCCAAGAAGGTGTTGAACTTGACGATGGTGTCGCACACGCCGTTCATACAGAGCGACTCCAACCCACACCAGGTGGACACACCTGGATTGAGATCGTTTTAACTGAAGGTCGAAACAGAGAAGTACGACGCATGTGCGATGCTGTTGGACACCCCGTACAGCGGCTTAAACGGATTCGATATGCCAATCTCCATGTCGAAGACCTCTACCCCGGAGAGTACCGAAAACTCTCGGAAAAAGACCTCAAAGAGCTCCGCTCATTTATCCATCTCCCAGTCAATGCCCCCGTGCGTGCGAAAAAAACATCATAAACACACAGATACAACTTTCTCTCAAAAAGAGCTTGCGTCCGGTGGGATGCTGTGTATACTGCACTCTCGTTGATGCGGGGTGGAGCAGTCTGGTAGCTCATCGGGCTCATAACCCGAAGGTCATAGGTTCAAATCCT
>PCBK01000077.1 GCA_002731275.1 Deltaproteobacteria bacterium
AGGTTGCTGCTGAAGCCACAGGCTTTGTTATTCGTCGTCGGCGTAGCGATGCTACGCCTTCTCCTCATGCCTTGCCTGAGGCCCCACCCACAGCCCTCTTGTGTTCGCTTTTTTCCATCCGACAGCCTAAGTGCCAGTGAGGCCAAAGAAACGCCTCAAAAAAACCCAGAAAAGAGGTCCTGAAGAGCTCTCCAGACGACGTTTACTCTTGGTACATCGCGGAGAGTTCTCTGTGTCACCAACCACACCTCTTGTGCTGGCAATACAGGCAATGACAACGCGACGTCTTCGAGCATGGGATCCAGGTGCTTTGTGATACGTGACATCATCGCGACCCCCAATCCTCGCCTGACCGCCTCCACCATCGTACTGTAATCATTTGTCCGCAACACAGGTTCTTTGTGGATATATGTCTCATACCAACGCGACTCTGGGACATCTGGCAACTTCATATCAAGAGCTATCCAGTCGAACAGTTCTGGTGTATAGGGTTGCGAAAAAGCCTCAAGGTACTGCCTCGTCGCCATAACCCCCTGTGATAACGTCGCGACCTTCTTCACCACCAAGTCACCCTGCGCTGGACGAAAAAAACGAATCGCAATATCTGCCTCTCCCCTGATCATATCGCTCGAATGCACACTCGCGATCAAGTCAAACCTCAGCTCGGGATACTTCTCTCTCCACAGAGGAAGCACTGGCAACAACAACTCCCTCGCCATACTCGGTACAACCGCAATCCTCACGACACCGGACACATTTTGCACAACACCCTTCGAGATCATCTCCATCTGGATCACGTGGTGCTCTGCCGCCTCCGCATGAGGTAGCAATGTGTACGCAAGCTCCGTTGGAACCAAACCCCTCGATGTCCTGTGAAACAAACTCCCACCCAACTCTTCCTCCAAAGATGCGATCTGACGACTCACTGTCGACTGCTTCACCAAGAGCGAATCCGCGGCCTGATTGAAGCTTTTCGTTCTCATCGATGCCAAAAAATACCGAATCCCTGTCCAATTCATCGTTATGCATCTCCGCATAGCTAATGTGCGTATATCACTCTTCCTATGCAGAAATTGACACCTATACTTGATCCTGTCAACAGGAAAGGTGACTCGCTCTCGCGAAAGATGAACCATATACACAGGAGCAAGATCATGGCTCATATACTCGTTATTCTCGGACACCCCTCCTCCAAAAGTTGGAACGCAGAGCTGGCCCAAACGTATCAACAGGCAGCGCTTGATGCAGGCGCAGACGTTCGGATGCTCGCGCTTGGAGATATCTCCTTCGATCCCATCTTGTGGGGAGGTTTTCAATCCGAACAACCTCTCGAACCAGCCCTCATACAAGCACAGCAGGACATCGAATGGGCAGACCATATCGTCTTCGTATTCCCGATGTGGTGGGCGACAATGCCCGCGCTCTTGAAGGGTTTTATCGATCGCGTGATGTTACCCAACTGGGCTTTCGCGTATCAGAAAAACGGGCTGCCCAAAAAACTCCTGAAGGGAAGAACTGCCCGCATCATCACGACAATGGATAGTCCCAACTGGTGGTATCGCTTCCTGTTGCGTCGCTCCCTACACCGCACATTCGTCCAAGGGATTCTGCACTTTGTCGGGATCAAGCCTGTCAAAGAGACCACCATCTACTCGACGCGCTCACTCAACGAAGTCCAACGCGAAAAAATGATGCAAAAGGTCAAGCAGCAGGCCATCCGGGATATCAGAAAGATATCCCCCAAAGCGCTCCCAAAAGCACACAACCCCTCTCGATCTTCTGTTTGATTTTCAAGAAGATGTTGTATATACTCACGGGTTCTGTCACAGATGCCCCCTTCAATGGAGTGAAGGAGCATGTGCTGTGAACATATCATCATGCGATATGGACGGGTATTCAGGAAAGACCGGACCACCATCGACTCGTAGAGGAACACAATGTCTGTAAAGTTCGACAGAAGCGCCCAAAACTTCGCCAACTCACGTGGTCTCCACACGCTCTCACAAGAGACCCTCAGCAAAATGGACACCAACAAGGACGGCTCCATCTCCCTCAACGAAGCCGCCAGCGCAAGTCTCTCTGCACGACTCGATACGGACGGAAAGGTCGATGTCGAAGAGCAAGCTCGTCTCAACAGATTGCTTGGCAATTCCTCTTCGACAAATCTCTTCAACACCTCGACAAACCACTCCAACACGTCGAATCGAACAACCAACACATCGCGTACATCTTCGACACAAACACCCTTTCAAAAGCTGCTCGCAGACAACCCCTCGTTGAAAAAAAACCAGGACCTGATCAACTTCTTTATGCGACGCAACGATAACAATTGGGGACAGGCCGTCTCCGACGCCAAACAATTCGGTGTCAAACTCGGTGCGCTCACCAAAAATCGTCAGGGACGCATCCAGACAAACACCTCCAATACAAACGATCCCACAAACACACCGAGCAGAACGACAAATACAACGCCCTCCTCCCCCACACCTTCACGCACATCGACCAGACGTAGCACAGGCCCCGGTCTACACATCAAACCCGAGCTGCTCTCGCGCCTCGACTCACACGACCGCAACAAAATGGAAGCCTGGAGCGATCTCGTCAACAATAACCTCAACAAACCCACAGAGGAAAAGCTCCAAAAAGCCAACGCGTTCTTTAACTCTCGGCTGATCTATGCATCAGACAGACAGGCTTGGGGCGAAAAGGACTACTGGGCCACTCCCTACGAATCACTTGAGAAAGGTGGCGGTGATTGTGATGATTTTGCGATCGCCAAGTACGTCACGCTCCGCAAAATGGGTATTCCCAAACAAGACCTGAAGCTCGCATACGTCTACCTTGAACGTCCAGGCCGCAAACGCGAAGCTCACCTCGTCCTCTTGCACCAACCCCCCGGTACAAAAGGCACTGTTCTTGACAACTTCAATAAATCACTCAAGAGTCCTGCTCAACGCAAAGACCTACGTCCTGTGTTTACCTTCAACGAGAATGGTCTGTGGATGTCGAGTGGTGATAACTGGAGCAAACGCCTATCCGGTACCACAGACAACCTGAAGAAATGGCAATCTGTACAGGATAGACTCAAAGATCAAGGGATGTTATAGAGTACACATCGAAAACGCCCTCCCCCAAAAAACACCCTCTCTTCATCAATACAACCCATCCCACAAAGTACTCTGGCCTGTAAAGAGCGGGACTTCTTGTCTCTGCTTGGAAGGCCGACGCACAACAAAAGGTCCTCGGTGCTGCTGACATCCCAAACCATCTGTTGCCCAGTTTTCGTACCTCGTTTGAAAGGAAAGAAAGCGCGTACTTGGTGAGATACATTTGTGGAGATCAAAGAGGATATCTGCGCAGAGCTTTTTGAGCTGCTCTTCTTCGAGCGGACCGAGATACGAAGTCGTCTCAAAGCTCCCATCTTCTCGAATACACGCGATAGCATTGTTCCCACACAAAAGAAAAACATATCCCTGACTGGATAATTGGTATCGACAGCCCTGCATTCCCATGACCACAACTCTCTTTCTTCTTCAAAACATTTCCTGACAGATCTTTCGCAAACAATCGCAACATCTGAGTATACCCACATCCATGCTATATCATGACATGAGGTCACTGATAAAAAAAGTATACGGAAAATGAGACAGGCGTGGGAGGTTGTGAACGTCACGGGCTTTGTGATTCGTCGTCGACATAGTGGTATGCCTTCTGCTCGTGCCTTGCCTGAGGCTCCACCCGTAGGCTCTCTTGTCTTCGCTTTTTTCCATCCGACGACCCAACAAAAATGCACATTTCTGTCCCCAAATCCACACAAACCCAAAAACATTCTAAGGAATATAGACTTGCGGTGAAAAACAGGGCATCATGATGGCTGAAGATTCAATGACTCAGAGCGCTTGAGCATCCAACAACCTCGTTCTCTGCCATTGATCTGTTCACTTTTGCGAATTGAGAGGCTACCCATGAAACGCTTGTTACTCGGTGTTGGTGCTTTGTTCATTATGCTCTCTGGTTTGTTTGGGCCAACAGCCTGCTCCCCTCCAGACGCCTACTGCATCCCCGGGACCCCGATCGGGAAACAAACACTCAACCCCGATCAAAGCCCCTGTCAATCCGATTGCGAATGCAATAACTACAACTTCACAGGCCGATGCCTTCACAACAAGTGTGCCTCCATCAAGCGAAGTGAATGTGATGCCCCCGGCGAAGTAGGACTATGTGTCCATCACATCGACCAATGCGACGGAAAAAGGACCTGTCAACCAAGCTATCTCTCTTCCACCCTATGGGGTGATTGCATCTGCCCATCTCAAGAACCCCCCACAGAACCAACAACCGAACAAGACGAACTCCAAGGGAAAGAACCCCAAAGCAAAGAACCCCAAGACAAAGAACCCCAACAAGAACAAAACACAAAAGAAGAAAAAACTCCTCCTGACACAGTAGAGCCTAACACGACTGAGACAGCGGAAGAACCTGGTCTTCCAGAGTATGCCGATGCAGGTCAGGAGCCGGGCATTGTAGAGCAGCTTCCAGAAGAATCATACAATCCTGAAGAATCATACAATCCTGAAGAACCCTCATCCCAAGAACGCCTCCCAGAAACAGTTCCAGAGAAGCCATACCAACCCCCAACACCTGCACAGTGTCCACCTCTCACACGTAACGCCGTTGTCGGTTCATCCACACAACCTCCCGATAAACAAGCCGCTGTGTATACATCCCCGACAAAGCAAATCTACGCTCGTTACCGAGACAATCGGCTCGACATCCTGTACATCACACAAGGAGGCGTGAACCAGTACAGAAAGGTCTTCTCTGACGACATCGACGCCCTCGCAATATCACCAGATGGCGTTGAGTTGACTGTTTCTCTTTATGTACAAAGCACTACGAGTTCAAGAAAACACGAATTACACGTCTTCGAAATCACACAAACAGCCCTGAAGCTCCGAATCAAAACCTACATCAACAATAACTATTACGGGCGCGTCACCATGCTCGCGTACTCACCAGCCAAAACAGGTGCCAACCAACTCGTCATCGTAGGTGTAACAAGCAAAAAACTCTTCCCTATCGGTATACGCAATTATGGAAGCTGGAAGTTGGCAGATCTCGCGAATGGGGGCTGGGGAGGTGTACAAATTCAATCCAACGAGACGATACGTGCCATTCAATATGCCAAGAATGGACTTGTACTGGCCATTCAAACAAATACCTCCGTCAAGCTCTACCCCATTGATAGCAAGCTATCTTCCCCAACCTCTGCTCCAATCGTCCTCAATGTCAACGCCGACCATATCGCCCTAAATAACGATGGTCGTCGCCTTGCGCTTGTCCCCAACACCCAAGTCGCCATCGACATCTATGAAACATCAGGCACCACGTCCACAAAAAAGTCGACGATCAAGCCTCCCTCAACCATCACAAACATCTATTCTCTCGTTTACAGCAACGATGGAAAAACGTTGCTAGCGGCGATGCAAGACACACAAAAAACGACGCTGACCCTATGGGATAACGCAGGCATCCTCCCCACTCAAAAAACATCGATCGTCACACCCCACCCAACAGCCTTTGTGTCGTTTTCGCATGACAACAAGACAGTCATCGGAGCCTCCGTTGACTGGCGACGATGGGATACGACAAAGACACCAAAAGACCAGGGTTATCTGACCTCTTTCCAACCTATAACATATGCTTCACTTGGACCGCTTACCTCTATCGTAGCGAACAGAGACACCAGTAAGCTCGCGATACTTGGAGAAAAACAAGTACACATCGCGACCTTCGCGACCTCGGCGCAAGTCATCCCACACCTCACGACGCTCTCCATACCGTCGACACAACATATCTCACAGAATGACATCGCCATATCACCAAATGGACGATACATAGGAATCTCTGTCAGCTCTCTAAAGTCAACCATTCATCTCTATGACAGTGTACAGAGCAAGTGGTACTCAGCAAAAGGAACATCAAATCAACCTTCTTTTATCGCAGTGTCGGACAAAGGCGCTTTGTACGTCGCGGAAGGAAAAGACATCTCATACACCACAACCACGCCAACAGGTAGCCTCAGCCTCTCAAAAAAAACCATCTCGACGAGTGAAGCGATCACAGCCTTGGCGCTCTCAGATGATGGGATGACACTCGCGGTCGGTCTCGAAAAAGGTACGCTCTTCCTCTACAACACACTTCAATGGAAAGAGATACACAAAAAAATCAATTCCATCACGGCACCCATCACACGCTTCTCTTTTTCGCCATATAAAACCGATCGGCTGCTGTACATTCAGGACAATAACCTTTACGTCCTTGATAGTAAGAAAAAATGGTCTGAAGTCATCACACAACGTGTAGCGAAGCTCAAAGGTGTCATTCAGGACGCGGCGTTCCACCCCAACGGGAAATACATCATCGCACTGAGCACAAACGCACAAATCCTCTCTCTAACGATAACATCGGGGACATTGGACAGCTCAGAAGAACAAAATGTCCGCTTCGAGCCTCATATGCTCGTCCTCAATGATAGTGGTGACACGATGTACTTGATAACAAAGAAGGGCAGCTTTGCGTCTTTTGGATGTGCATGTCAGGCAAATGGACAACAGCAAGATTGCTCAGGAGCGTCCATCAAGAATATGCAAAATGCCGGGTGTGTCAAAGGCAAGCAAACCTGTACGTTACCTTCGGGTCGCTTTTATGGCAAGTGGGGATTGTGTGAAGGGGAGCAGGATCTGACAACAACGACCTCCTGTCATGTCCGATGAGCAAGAGAGCGAGCGGTCACATGATGGGCAGGAGAATGAGGTCTAGCTGGCAACGGAAGGTTGTGTCTTTGTACCAGGTGTGGACAGTACAAACGAAGACTCTTTGGATTCCATCTCGATAATAGCCGGGTAAGGTCTCATTGGGAACGCGACGGCCTCGACGTATGTCCCATCTTCGGGCAATTGTTTTAACCATTCGACAGGGACACGGACAGTCACACCATCAATTGTGTAGAAGTTACCATCTTGCCCCATACCACTCTCAAAAGTACCGGAGAGAGCAAATGTGAGACTATCGTTCTCAGGCTTACGGTAAAACATCCGATACATCCAGAAGAACAAGGCGATCGGAAGCAGTGAGACCGTCATCACCATCGCGAGCATCCAGAACTTTTGTACGTCACTCGTATAGAAAACACTCCTCACAGTGCTCGCTTCTGCCATGGTCGTCGAGAACATCACAACACTGAAGAGCGCGATCATCATAAATGGGATGATCGCGAAGAACATCAATCCAACGCGGTGTAATTGGGGGGAGATGCGATTCACATATCGACGTTCAGCGGCGTTCATCTTTCGGGCGATTTCTTTTTCTTTCATACGCTTTAACATACAAATACTCCTTTGATACAATATACAACGATACATATTCACAATTCACTGAGGGTAAGGCCGTCGGATGGAAAAAAGCGAAGACAAGAGGGCAGTAGATGGAGCCTCAAGCAAGGCATGAGGAGAAGGCATAGCATCGCTACGCCGACGACGAATAACAAAGCTTGCGGTTTCAGCAACAACCTCCTGTCTTCGTCTCATTTTCCGTATCCTTTTTTTTATCTGGCGGCCTAAATCAATATCAGCGATGTATACGACAGGAAAACATACATTCATGTCGATTATTTCAATGAGAAAGGAAACTCTTTTTCCCTCTAACAACAAACAAGCTAAGCACGTTCATCTCTCATGTCAACCCCTCCCCCCCACAGCCACCAACATCGATACACTTAAAGCCATCGCCACAAACAAGGTCTACAATACAACATTGAGGTTGGACACAAGGCCCAACCCTACGACCAAAAAACATTGAGGTTGGACACAAGGCTCGATAAAATGCAACATCATATCCATGCGCTTAATTCGCGAGAAGAGCATTCAGGCTACAGCCCCAAAAAACAGTCCCTCTACGATATAGAAAAATGGCGTCAAAACATGTTCCATTTCATCGACTCTATGTCTTCAGTCCACGCTCCCACATCGTCAATCGACCGCACTTTAAGAACCCCTGTGCCGCGACGATAGGTGCAGAGGTGTGTGTGATCGCGTACAGACCAACAGCCTCCAGTCCCAGTGACCTCGCGATATCGATACGCGCTGAGACCAACGCTGAGTATGCACCACGTCCACGAGCATGAGGAAGCGTCGCACCCGCCCACAAAAATCCAAACTTCAACGAAGGATACACATTCATCCCACCACTTGAGAGCGCCTCACCACTTTGTCTATCGTACACAACGACACGTATCACCCTCGCATCAGGCCCAGTGCATCTGACGAGATCTTCTCTCGCCTGTTCATCAGACAACCGCTCTCCCTGCCCAAACGCACGAATGGTCACGGACTCAAAATCCCGGAACCCCTCAAGTTCTTCCACCCTTTTCGCAGTAAAGAAGTCATTGTTTTTTGGACGATAGTCATCCACAGGCATGACATACCCATCGGCCATCTCTCCAGCTTTGTAGCCGTACTCACCAAGTATCCGTTCGAGTTCATCGCTTCTGTTGTTAGGCGAAAGACACCACCTCGAACGCACACCGTGATGCAAAGTCAACACCTCTCCGACAATCGCTGACAACTCCCTCTCTTGTGCCCGCACACGAACAACTGCGTTGAGATATGGGACATCACGGTTCGAATGTAACACCATCAGCTCAGGTCGTTCAACGATGTATGCATCATCAGGCAACCAAAATGGATCTTCTTGGGTCTGCTCAAGAACACGATCCCAGTAGGCTACATCTTGCATAGAATATACTCCTCTTACCCTTGCTCTTTGCGGAGGTCAAACAACGCGAAACAAAATCATCTTGACAAGTCGATACATCCCGAGCTACGAATGAATCAATAGAGAAGTCTGTCAGATTTGTGGCCACCCAAACGTGGCTGAAACTTCGCACGCTCTATAGAGGATACCTCTATGAAGCGACGGAAGAGAAAAAGCACATCACACAACCAAAAAGGAATGAGCCCATGCGCTTTGAAAACAGTATCGAAATCGAACGCCCTGTTGAAGACGTTTTTGCGTTTATCAGTGTTCAAGAAAATCACCCGGCATTTATCCCCCAAAACAAAAAAAGCACACAGCTCACAGACGGCCCAATGCGAGTCGGCGCGGTCGTACAAAACGAGGCGCAATTTATGGGGATGAACATGACGGAGACCTTCGAGATCACCGAATTTGTTCCCAACAAAGTCATCGCAAAGCGCTCACACGAAGGCAGCACTGTCGAGACAACAGACCGCTTTGAGCTCGAAGCGCTCTCCAACAACAAAACGAAGGTCACCATGATCGTCACAGGCAACCCCAAAGGGCTGCAAAAGTTGTTCTTCGCGTTGACCAAGCCATTCGTGAAACGCTCCTTCCCTGATATCCTCAACAGGCTCAAAAACGTCCTCGAAGACAAATAATCAAACACCACGCTCACTTGTTTCCCACATAAAGAACACCACAAACCGCGACGCCTCAACCTCTCTTCGGTAATCGTATCCCCGTCAAAAACAACGTATGTTTTCCGGACAGTATCGTACGAAAACGATGCTGTCGCAGGTACTTTTGGTGAAACATCACCTCTTTCAGCAACAACGACAGCTCCGAGCGCTGAAAGTTCTTCACCTGTGCACCATACCGCACCTCATGATCGAGGTAGCGACAGTTGGGGAATCCCAAGATCATATGTCCATCAGGCTTCAACCAATGCTGAAGCATCCACCGGAACAATTCACGCCCGCGTAGTGCCGGACTATGAAGTGTGCCGATGCTGACAATCAGATCAAAACTCCCCAGTGACAGAGCCTCAAAATCACAAAGATCTGCCTCCAAAAAGGTCACATTTTCATCAGGTAATTGTTCACGTGCATAGGCCAGCGCGGACGCCGAATGATCGATCCCCACACACTCCCACTGCGACCACTGCGCGTCGGGATACAACGCTTTCATCAACACAAACTCATCACCCTTGTTGACGCCAAGGTTGAGAATCCTCATCGGGCCATCCATCGGAAGTTGCCGTAAACTCTCCCTGTACTCAAACAAGAAGCTGGGCTCTTCTGGTTTGTGTAACCGAAAGAAACCGGACTCCACACCGTATTTCTCTTTTTCTCCAGAGCGCTTCGCTGCTGTATGCCATGAGTCGGATAGCGCGAGCTTCTGGTAACGAATCACGACAAAAGGAGCCTCAGCCTGAAGAGGCCGTAAGAAGCGACACCCAAGCTGTTCGGCAAGCTCCACCCACACTTTATAAGAGCGATACACCCCTTGTACGCCTTCGCACTCAACCCTCTCTCCTGCAAAGTGCGTCACAGAACACTCCGGATCGATGACTTCAAAGGACAACCACTCCCCAACGTCCATCGCAGTAAGTTGTTTTTCAAGAATTGACACGATCTCAAGCAGAGAATTGTCCAAAAACCGCTGCACCATACAACACTCCCAATAACCAAAAGGTAGAGTTAAGACCGTCGGATGAAAAAAGCGAAGACAAGAGGTAGTAGATGGAGTCTTTTTTCATCCGACGGCCTTAAGCGTTTGCATCTTTTTTTCGCATGATTCGAAAAAAGATGCAAACGCTATATGATGAGAGAAACATGGCATCTCAGCAGACTTGTTTGTCGTTACATTCGTGCTCTCAACAATGATCACAAATGTAAGATCACGACCGACACAAGACATCATTTACCGAAATAAATGGTGCATATCCTCTTGTCAAAGAGAGCACTGAACAGAAAAGTCACCCCAATGATTTTCCTTCAAAAGCGTATCATTATCTCTTACATAGAGGTTCCATCCGCGAAGTCCAATCAACATCCTCTCTGGAGCATTTTGACCTACTCTGCGTGAATAGGGCTTTCCTTCATCGATGTCATTTGATATGCTGGCAATGCTTCATAGGAGTGTATTTGGCCTCTTTCAAAATGTCACTTTCAAAAGCAACATTTTACGAGAGGTAGCCTAAGAGCAGGTTTGACATGATACCATGTCAAACCTCCTAAGCTTCCACGGACAGAAAAAGATATTCGCATGTGTTCCCGCCTTTTCTGCGTAAGGGCTGTGAACACTGGACTTCGACGTTGTAAGTTGGGATAGGATCAAGTGGAACCACACAAAATACAGCAGCTTCTCCACGAAGCTCTCGCGGCCTGGTCGATCAGAGAATTTCAACGAGCCAAAGCACTATGCATAGAGATTTTATCAGCTGTCCCAGACCACCCACAGGCGAGTGGTTTACTCGCTCAGATAAGCTCTCAGGAGCAAAGTGAAAGTGGCTCCTTTCGAGTCTATCCAGAGTCCGATCTGTCGCCCCACTCACTTGCGCCCGAGACCCCACCTCCTTTTACACACTCATGGGAGGCTGATGAATCAGAGCTCCCGCTGGAGTATGAAGAAGGTGGACATAACGAGCATGAACACCAGTCATCTCGTGCCTCGAACACGAAACTTGCAGAAAAACAGGCCTCCGAGCAGCAATTACGTTCTTTGCTTGCGCAGCTCCCAGAAGGAGAGTCGAACCTACTCCTGTTGGAGGCTCTTGAGATCGCCCTCCAACGCAAAAAAGGCTCACAAGACTCAAAACAAAGCCTCCCTTCGAACTATGTCCAACAAACACCAACCCCGCCGACCAAAAGAGCACCGACACACTCCTTTCAGGCATACAATTCGCCGACATCAGAGTCGCCATCACGTGAGTCACAGCAAGCAAAAGACGACAACAAGAAACGCTCTGGCCCATTTCGGATGTATGCCTCCCGAAAAAACAGACAATCATCGGACAAAAACGACTCGCAAACATCTCTCTCAGGCACACATAACGTCCACAGAGGCACAGGGAAACAAAGCACACTCTCGAAAAAAGGTAACATCGGTCGACTCGCACAAGCATTCGATAACGCGCTCGCAAAGGACAAAGACACCAAGACCAGCTCAAGTGAGTCAAACACGAGCAGACCGACGTCTGTAAGTAGCTCCTACCCGTCCCTCTCCAGACGCAGTCGCACAGGCTCACATACCCGCCTCACCCCCCAAAGAAGGCAAGCCACAGGACAACACGACGCACTCTCAGGCGGGAAACAAAATAAAAAGCACGAGAAGCTCCGGAGACTCGCCGAATCCATCGACAAAAAGCTCGCCGAAGAGATCAAAGAGACTGGTTCTCATCCCGCACATACAGCCGCCCAACCAGAGACACGTTCTACCGAATCTACCTCGGAAAACGCCTCTGCAATGAACTCCCAACAATCCCTCGAAGCCTCGATCCCTCCTCTTCCTCTCACCCTTGACAGTGACCAGCAGCTCAGCAGCTATCCACATGATGATGTAGATGCGATCGACGATATCGCATTCGATGAGCCGGTTTTTGTCGCACCAACAGGGTCTTCTGCGACACTTACGACACCCATCCCAGCAAAGGATACTCGCAACCAGATCACGACCGAGCGCAAGGAGGTCTCTTCTCCACTGCTCGATGCGGTGATGGGAGAGGTTGAAAACGACCCCATCGCCTTGGAAAACTTACTCGCTGATGCTTTCGATCAAATCAACAAAAAAATCCAGGGGAAAGATTCACTCACACCTTCCCAACCAGGTGCCGCTCTTCAGCAACCAGAGACCCCCTCCCTCTCCATAGAGGAGCAGGAAAAATTTGAAGAGCTTGTGCACCATGCCATCGGGGCCTACCTGAGAAGAGACTTCCCCCAAGCCTTGCGATTGTTTGAGGAATGTGCTCAGATCTCCCCCAACAACCCACAAATTACGTATAACATTGAAAGACTCAAGAAGAGGGTGGTGAAGTATTGAACACGATCGCAATCGCAAGCCACAAAGGAGGCGTGGGAAAAACCACCCTCGCTCTTAACATTGCATACACGTGGGCCAACCAAGGCAAGCGAGTCCTCCTCGTCGACACTGATCCATGTGGACAATTGAGCCTCGCCCTCAAAGGTGACGCACGTATGCGTCTTGGGTGGATGGACTTTGTCAAACACTCTCTCTCTCTCTCAACCAAATCGAAACAAGCACCAAGATCGACAAACTCGACATCTTGACTTGTGGTGGGATGAGCACCTTTGACGGCGCATTTCTCGATCAATTCCTCTCAGGTGGAAAAGTCCTCAGACGCTTCTACAAAGAAACACAAGTCTACGACGTCGTCCTCTTCGACACACCGAGTGGACTCCAACCGTTGACCATCCACCTGATGCAAAACGCCGACTACGTGCTTTCGCCTCTCCAACCCCAACCTTTGTGTGTCCGGACCATCTCTTCATTCCTCGACACCATCGCAAAGCTCCAAGAAGACAAAGGTCCACAGTTCCTCGGCTTTATCCTCTCTCTCTGGGACATCCAGCACCACACTCACAACGAGCTTGTCACTCAACTAAGAGCACAACTCCCTCCTCCCTTCTTGCTCAACAGCGCCGTCCTCAAAGACCCTCTGTTTACAGAAGCCATGTCACTCGGTACACCCCTCGCCCTGCTCAAACAACCGGCTCCTCCAACCTCCTTTGTCTTTGAGCAGATCGTCGCAGAGCTTGCGTCCAAAATCAACCCAACCAAACAGGAGTACAGCGATGAGCCGCGATTTATTGTGGGATGAGTCACACTCACTCAAGCAACTCCTCTCAAAGGTAAAGGCCACAGGATGGCAAGGATGGCCACAGGAGCCAGAGCCCGAAGCGGTCTCTATCTTTGCGCCCACAGCCAACTTCCCACAGCCTGAGACCAAACGCATTCGTCTCAACGACACTCCTCCTCCGCAGCCTTCGGTTTCTGTGGAGACACCTACCGCGCCTCCTCCAAGTGTCGTCGCGGAACAATCCCCGCCGCCCTCTCCCGTTGTACACCGCGCAAAAAGAATCGCTCCAAAAGGTAGGGCTTCGTCTATCAGCCCATACTCATCGGCGGCGAGGATCATGACAGACGCCCCCTTCCGTCACTATCCCCCGAAAGAGATCGCCCCCATAGGGTACACCAAGTGGTTCTCCGACGACACGACCACCCCCCATTGGGAACGTGTGTACGAAGATGTGACCCAGCGCATCCCTTTCCAGGCCCCAGAAGAAGGATGGTTTCAAGCCGGACTCCCATCCTTCCTGGAAGATGACTCGCTCCAACTGCTCATCCAAGATGTTGAGAACATGTACAGCACATTTTCTCAAGCCTCGGGTCCCATACAACCCGAAAGCATCGAGACATTTCCTCTCTTGGATGCCCAATGCGAGTGGGACTCTATCTCACAAAAAACCCAGCACATTTGGGAACACACCCACCTGACACAGCGCCTGCATATTTTCCTGGAGTGGCTTCTTCCTTGCTCTGGAGGCTATATGGCTTTCCTCGTCGATGAAGAAGGTAATCCAATGGCAGAGCTGTTCGCAGATGAACTCTTTATGTCGGTGACAGGCATGTTACCGGCACATGTATTGGTCCCGCTCAGGACATACTTGTTCGAAGAAGCCGTCCGACGACTTGCAGTGCAACAAATCGTGCTGGAGGTCGACGCTGAATATGTCTTTCAGGTCATCTGGATCGAGACACCGCTTGGTCGCCTAGCCTTGGGGCTTGTGTTACCGCTCGCGATAGGTGGCCACCAGCTCCAGTTGTATCAACGACTTTTACTCTCGATCCTTGCCATCCCGTGAAGGAGAAGCTCACATGAATCCTTTGAACCTCGCTGCAGCTGCTGAAGGTATTCCGTCACTGCGTGCAATCTTGATCACTGCTATGCCCGATTGTATGCTCTTTGATGCTTATCTACCCGGAGATAGCGAAGTCAATCAGGACGACATCGAAGACGCAGCCGCGTTCTTTGGCGACCTGATCCGCGCCAACAGAGAGACACTCAAACTCTTCGGCTCCTGGTCCTCCAATATCCAATTTACTGTCGAATCAGACGAACTCCTCTATTCAGTCTGGGGATTGCGGAGTGATTTTGTGATCGGCTTCGTCTTTGACGCCGGTGTCCCTTCAGGTATGATCCGCCACTTTACGAGGCGGATGTACCTCGATCTTCAGCAACAAATTGAACACATGGGCGGTAACATCGAAGCCCCCGAAGAACTTGTCCTCTTTGAGGAGCCTGAAGCTCCAGAAGAGCAACCACGGGGGGTTGAGCTGCTCGAATATCTCCGAATCTACGCACCTGACCCTCACGCCTCGATGTTCAGGATCTCTGTTAAAACGGGGATCCCTGTCGAAGAACTCGAAAACCCAAGCAACCTAAGTGGAGAAGATGTCACTCTGATCGAACAAGCTGTGTGCGACATCTTGGGTATTGACAATATTGACGACCTGTAATCAGAGACATTCGACAAGAGGATAAAAAGACATGAGCGATTTGCTTAGCTATCTTCCAGCACACGACCTTACTTTTTTTGCCGAGACACCGGTCGTCTTCCACTGTCATCACTATAACTTGTTCCTCGATCAATCGATCGACGACGCCATGGGTGCCGAAAAAGGTGTCGATTTACGTATGCGCGCTGCCAGAGAAGCCTTTCGTCAGCTCTTCTCAGAGCTGATCAAAAAGACAGGCGCCAGCACTCCAGAAGAGCGACTCGCCCTCGCGAGCCAGGTCTTTGCTGGCATGGGACACGGCACCCTTCAGATTGAAGGCAGCCGCTGGGGTGGACAGGCCACTGGTAACTTCCTCCACTACGGCTTCGCCTGGAAAGACAAATACAGCCAAAAACTCAAGCGACGCCATCCCGCAGACGCCGTCGCTGCAGGTGCTGCAGCCGCAGCACTCGAAGTCGCCTACGATCTCACCCCACTCTCCGTCGAGGGGAAAGAGACCGAATGTATCGCCCTTGGTGATAGCGCGTGTTCATTCCAACTGCGCTCCACCAAACCGGAACCCCTCAGAAAATCCGTCGGAAAAGAAGACGCAAAGAACGTCGTCAAGAGAGCCTTTACAGGCATCCATGAAGACGACATCGTCGATCGCGCCAACAAACTCCGCGCCTTCCTTGAGACCGTGAAATCAGATGAACGTGGACTGATCCAAGGCTTTGGTGTCTTCGTCACCATGCACCTCTCAGCTTACTACAACCGCATCTCCTACGACGCACTCTACGAATTGCAGAAACAACACCCACGCTCCTTTGGCGCCATGGAAGCTCTTTTGCGCGAAGCTGGACACGTCTGTGGTTTTAACACCTTTGGTGGGATTCTCATGTCACCAGAGTGGGAAGGTCTCTTTGGCCCACTCTCTGGCGATCCCCTCGAAGTCCTGATCGGTTGCTGCGCGATAGGTCGTGCTCTCGGCTTTGGACATTGGTGTATCGAGGACTTTGAGCCCGAAAAGTACTTCGTCCTGCGTACCCCAAGCTCCTACGAGAGCAATTACCACGCGACACGCTACCCACAGGCCGAGACTGGACGATGCTACCTCCTCCAAGGTGGTACACTCGCACAGATGCAGCTCGCGCACCGCGTCAAATGGAAAGAAAAACCGGATCTCACAGTCGAATACTACGGTGAACTGTTCCGAAAAGGTGTGCCCTGGAAAGTACAAGAGACCAAGTGCATCTCCAAAGGCGATGATTGTTGCGAGCTTGTCGTCGACCTCAAGTAGGACCGACGACAAGAAGATCTGAGCAGGGGAGTTGGGGAGGAGTGTTCAAGCGATGTAGATGGGCGGGCCTATCGTCTTCGTCGACCACGACGTGACCTCTTTCGCTTCTTTCGTCGTTTCTTTCGTCGTTTATACTTGCGGCGTTTCCGTCTGTACTTACGACGAGTACGTCTTCTATATCGTCTACGATAGCGCCTTCTGGACCGGCGGCGATAACGTCTTCTATATCGACGACGATAACGTCGGTAGTATCGCTTGCGGTAGTAGTATCGCCCCCTACGTCGACGATAAATCGCACCACGACGCCATCCCCAAGGACGATAACGACGGTAGTAGTTTCGACGATATCTTCGATAGTACAGAGGATATCGGTTGTAATAGGTGCGGTAACGGCGGTAAAAGAGTCCGCGGCTCCAGTATGAACGTCCCCACCAACCAAAATCCGATCGCCAGTAAGGTCGATACCAGATGTTTGGAAAGAGGAAAAATCCCGTGACATAGGGAGCGTCAGGACCAAATGTGTGGAGGGAGTTTGGTTCACGATAGTAGTACCCATCACCATCACGCAAGGAGTAATAAAGCTGCCGGGAGCTTGGATTGTACGCCTTGTTTTGTTCAAACACAAAGAGCAGCTCATCCTTGTCTTGTTGGTAGCCTTTTTGGTTGTTTTCGTCGATGTAACCATAAAGGCGAAGAAGCTGATTGACACGTTGGACATCGACACGTACGGGGTTGGGCATCAACGTCGCAGGATCGGCTTTTGGATTCGCCTGACGAAGTGTCGCAAAGTAAATCGCGTTGACTTCGTCCTCGAAACGCTTCATCCATCCTTCGAAATCTTGGGGATTGCTTCCTTTTGTTGACCACAGCGCTTGCTCGACGGCTTGCAGGTCAATACGAGGATTACCTATATTGACAGGCTGAAATTCTTTTGTTTGTTGGTGGACACAACCACTCAACCCAGACCACAAAAAGACACTACTTAAGAGCAAAAAGACGATTCGTCTCACAGAGGTACCTCCTTTGTCAGTAGACAAATGCATAGGACAGCGTGCGGGCCACCTTACCTTAGAAACATAAGGCACCCAAATAGTTTACACAACCCCAACCCTCTCCCCAAAAAAATCGCAAGCTCGCTCCAGACGACAACAACAACCACACATGATGAGACCTTCGAATCACGACCCTCCAAAAAATGAACGCTTGCTCATTTTTTACAATTGAGGTAGGGTGCGAGGCCAATTCGTGGAGGTTATCGACAACAACAGTCCGCCAAAAGGCACGCCTCCCAACACAAAGAAAGCCTTTGGCGCAAGAGGTTATCATGCACATCATAGGCACATTTGTATCGGCCTTGTATTTATTCCTATTCAACCTAATCTACCCCCTCACATGGTACACATCCCTCAACATCCTCAAAGCCCTGTACTGGCTGGTGGGCAAACAGGTCCCACGAAACTACACAGATTATTGGGCGACGTTTTGGGGCATTGGGCAAAAAATAGGAATCTTCTTCTTCAGCCGCACAAAGACAGACCTCAAACATGATCCAGCCCTAAAGGATTACGATGGCCCTGTGTTGGTCATTATGAACCATCAGGCGACCTTTGATATCGGGATGGCGTTTGATATCATGTGGGAATGTAAACGCTTTGTGCGTTGGGTGCTCAAGCGTGAGTTGCTCAAAGCGCCAGTCGTTCGCCAAGGTTGTATGGAGACCAAGTGTGCGTTTGTCGACCGCAAAGACCGGGCACAAGCACAACAAGAGATCGCACGGTTTGCCAAACAAGTCGAAGAAGACAACGTCAGCCCTATCATCTTCGTCGAAGGCAGCCGCGCGACAGAGGCAAAGCTCGCCAAGTCAGACTTCAAACACCTTCTCAATCCAAAGCCTTTGGGCTTCACCATCCTCCGAGAGGCGCTACCAGATTGGCCCGTCCTCAGTGTCACCATTCATTGGCATAATAAGTCAGGTACGACGATGTTCGCGACCTCCATCTGGAACACAGTTGTACAGATCGAGAGCAAACTCTTTACCCCCGAAGAGATCGGTGATGAACCTGGCACGTGGTTGCTCGAAAAAGAATGGCCACGTTGTGACGCGCTCATCGATGAGTGGATCCGCACACACAACAACACTTGATCCGCCCTTCAAAACGACCTCCAACCCCCGCTCTCAAAGCTCTCCAAGAAACAAACATCAAAACTTGACGTGGTGTGATACGCGTGCCATCTTTGTACAAATGTTCACCTCCACGCAGCCAAGGTATCTGGCGCAAGTGAGGCAATCCCGGGAAATATCCTCACACATTGTGTCGGCGTTCTTCCCAGGGACAACCCCATAAGGAACAGAAAATGACTTCACAGATCTTGTTGCTCACCATCAGCCTACTCTTTGCGCCAGCCCCAACCCACCAGGGTGACGCAGGGTATCAATCCAATCACACAACATCGACAAAGCGCTCCAAAGACACACTCGTCGCGAGACGAAGTAGACGTAGTCGTCGATCACGTCGCAGTCGACGTCGCACACGCCGCAGCAGACGTCGAACACGTCGCAGTCGACGCCGAACACGTCGCAGCAGACGACGAACACGCCGAAGCAGACGACGAACACGTCGCAGTCGTCATCGCCGTAGCAGCAGAAGACGTGTAATCACTCGTCGTCGTGGTCGTACGATCAGACGAACCTACAAAACAGGTCGATATTACGATTCACGAGGCCGTTATGCAGGTCGTGTGACCAAACGAGGTCGTCGTTATGACTCACGCGGTCGTTACAAGGGACGCATTACCAAAAATGGTCGTCGCTATGACTCACGCGGTCGGTACAAAGGACGCATTACCAAAAATGGTCGCCAATACGATTCTAGGGGCCGATACACAGGACGCATCGACAGAAATGGTCGACGTTACGATGCACGAGGCCGTTACCTGGGCCGTTGCAAAAATGGTCGCTGTTACGACGCAAGAGGACGCTACACAGGGCGTCGTCGATAAGGCTATTTTGCCTTTTGCATAAGTCTTTTGATCGCTTTATTTGCGGCCTTACGGACCGCTGGATGTTTATCACGTCGTAGCTTTTTGAGCGCGGGCAAGATATTCGATTTGTACGACTTCATCGAGCTAAGAGACCACGCTGCTGCCGTACGGACGCTTGCATCAGGGTCTTTCAACGCGCGCAACAGATCGAGCGCGACCTCTTTTGGACGCTTGCTAAAGTATACGAGCGCAACGGCTGCGCCTCTTCGGAACTCGACCTTCTTGTGTCGAAGTGCAAAACGCAGATCGTACACAGCTCTCTTTCCTAACCCCTCAAATGCACTCCCAACCAGGATTAACTCGTACACCTTCTTTGTCGCCTTCTCCATCGGCTTGTCCAACCGCAACAAAGGCAACAGCGCCGGAACAACCACACCATCTCGCCCCTTGATATAACGGGCTGTCCGCAAAATCCCTTCGCGAAGAAATGGATCATCACCTTGTAAAGGGGCTAAAAAGCGGCGTAACGCGTTCGAACTCGCACGAGACATCAACTTCGCGATCAGATGGTGAGGATGGCTCCCTTTCTTCTTCAATCGTTCGACCAACAGGGGAACAAGAGGATCAACTTTTGAACCCAACACAGAGAGATGGTCCGCCACCCAAAGCTGTACGGTCCCCTTTTTGTGATAAAGAGCCTTCATCAGGACGTCAAGACCAGGACCACCAATCTGAAGGAGCGCCCACGCGATGACCTGTCGAAGCTTTGTCGTGCTGTATTCCTGCTTGGAGAGAGCACGGTAAAACTCCTTCTCCAGGACAGGGACAGCTTCTTTTGCTTTGGGTCCAAGTGCGCCGATTTTCCTCACAATCGGAGGCCGGTCAAACTTATTCCTCTCCTTCTTGAGTTGCATCAACAACGCCTTCACAGTGACTTTCTTTTTGGGCATCAAATAAGCGAGCGCGATCGACGCGCGCTTCTTCCTCAGCGCATCCTTCGAAGCGATCGCTCTTTTTAACGCAGGAATGGCCTTCTTCTTCATATCTTTCAAGCCTTCAAGCGCAGCCTTGCGCAGGCCTTTTTTGGGAGAATCCACATATTGCAAATAGCGCTCAAAAGTCGACTTTGGTGGCTTGCACGCGCTCATCAAGAGCATGCCAATCAGCAGACATACAGCAACAACAGAACTTGTTCGTCCAGATCTCATCAATGGCAACCTTTCGTTTTCTCGTTGGCAGGAATCTTCGGAAGTACGAACAATATGGAAAGACTCACACAAAAAATCAAGGCGAATGGACTCCCCCTGACATCGCTCCACCAAACATGGTACTCTGCACCCAAGGCCACCTGAGGAAAACCATCGCACCCTCTCCCTTGCGGTAGCCCTATCCGAGCGCTCCATACACAGGAAGACATCATGTTCTCTTCTCACACATGTAAACACACCATATCACTCCTCCTTTCGTCCATCGTGGCCATATCTTTGTATGGTTGCCCCAAACCTACGACGACCAAGACAGACGAGCCCACCACAGAACAAACCACGGCCCAAGAGCCTCCTTCTGAGCCTTACATATCCGTGGGAGATGGTGGGTTTGCGACGTACAGCGAGATCCCATCAGACGCCGCCATGCCCAAGGCACCTGCGATATCCTCGCTGACACCGGCGCCCAAATCATACCGGGACTTCAACAGCAAACACTTTATCGGCTCATACGAATGCACACCCTGTCACAACGGCATCAAAGACAACGATGGTAACGACATCTCCATCGAAACAGATTGGTCCTCAACCATGATGGCCAACGCCGCAAGAGACCCATTCTGGAAAGCCAAAGTCGAACAAGAGACACAGCTCCACCCACAACATAAAGACCTCATCGCCGACAAATGCACCGTCTGCCATATGCCCCTCGCCAACGTTGAATCACACAAAGCCAACAAATCACCAAAACTCTTTGGGGATGGCTTCCTCAACGCCAAACATGATCTCTTTCCACTCGCGATGTCCGGCGTCAGCTGTACACTCTGTCATCAAATCAAAGATGATCCCAGTCTCGGAACACTCAAAGGCTTCTCCGGTGGCTACTTGATCGAGACCTTCGATGAGGAGAGCCGACGCAAACTCTACGGCCCATATATGAACGTCGACACTGTCCCCATGCTCAACGCCATCGGCTTCACCCCAACAGGTAGCAAACACGTCACAGAGGCCAAATTGTGCTCCAGTTGCCACAACGTACTGACCGCATACGTCGATGAAAAGGGCGCAGTCGTCCCCAAAAAGAAAGAGGACTATTTTCCAGAGCAGGTCACATTCGACGAATGGTCGGCGAGTCGATACGCAACGTCAACTTCACCACAAAGCTGTCAGTGGTGTCACATGGCACGTATCAGCCAGGTCAAGATCTCAGATGGCCCACCCTGGATCCAGACAAGAGAGACATTCGGACGACACGTCTTCGTCGGTGGCAACACCTTCATGCTCCAGATCATGAAGGACAACAAAGACTTGCTAGGCATCCAGTCCAACCAATTCGATCTGACCATCACCAAGACCAAAGAGATGCTCAAACGCGCCAGTCTCATCGAAGTCACCAAAAAAACCTTCGGGGAAGGTAGACTCCTCGTCCAGCTCACAGTCAAAAACAAATCGGGGCACAAACTACCAACAGGATACCCTTCGAGACGCGTTTTCATCCATTTTGTGGTCAAAGATACACAAGGGAAGATCTGGTTTGAGTCCGGCAAAGTCCTAAAGAATGGTCACATCGTCGGCGTCGATGCGGACGTTGATAAAGCCCGATATGAACAGCATTACGATCGGATTACACGTCCAGACCAAGTGCAGGTATACGAGAGCGTCATGGCCAACACACAAGGAGAGGTCACGTACACCCTCCTGCGGGCGGCTTCTTATCTAAAGGACAACAGGTTGCTCCCAGAAGGATTCGACAAACAAAAGGCAGGCAAACGGATCAAGGTTCACGGAAAGGCTCTCCAAGACGCGAATTTCCAGGGAGGTTCAGATGTCGTGACGTATGATTTGAGGGGATTTCCGAAAGGACAGTACAAGGTCGACATCGCGCTGCGTTACCAGAGTATATCTTACCGTTCAGCGCTCGATCTGTTCAAGCAGTCGGGGACATCGCCCTATACCAAGACCTTCATGGCGTTGTACATGACATCCAAACAATACGTGGAGACACTGCAAAGTACATCTTTTGAGATTGGGGAGTGAAAAGTCACTTGGTGAGACATTGTCGAGGGGGATGGAGTGGTTAGGCGGGATCGAATTAGAAGCCACCTACAGCGAAGATAGCGGCACATTTGAGGGCTGCAGGGAGGAAGTGTTTCGCTGCACACATTGCGAACTTTCCACCAGCTTTGCGGGTCATACGACGGCCATCTTTACACACTGCGTACTCTTTGGTGGTCTTGGCTTCGTCTTTACAAGCACGTTTTTCGACGCGAGCGGCTTTGTTACAAGCGCGCTTGTCGACACGACAAACTTTTTTGCAGGAGCGTTTTTTACCGCGACATTTGCGCTTGCAATCACGACACTTCTTGCGACAGTTTTTACCACGACGACCTCTAGGGCAGGCCTTTGTGCAACGCTTTTTGCCCTTCTCACAGCTGTTGAGACAGGATTTTTTGTCGTCTTTACAGACCGTTTTACAAGTCTTCTTGCTTGACTTGCAGACCTTCTTTCTGGCTTTCTTTGCCTTGCGACAGACCTTCAACATCCCACGGTATTTTTTGCAGAGCTTGACCTGCTCCTTGAATTTCTTGGCGAGCTGCGCAGCAGCGTTCACACACTTGGGGTCCGTTGCACACTTTACAGCAGCTTGTTTGATGAAGGTCAGACACGCGCTCGCTTCCGCTTTGCGTGGTGTAGACCAGAAACTCACTGCGAATGTGGCGATCAGGATTAAGGTAAGCTTTTTCATGCATTTTCTCCGCGAAAGTTCGTCGTTATCGAAAGTGGTTCACTGTGGGGGGTGATTGTTCCAGACTGGAATGATCCGGAGCATCCTCCTCATGAGTATCTTTTCAGACGACATGAGAGGAGATATATTCAATGATGGAGCATATCTTTTCGTCACCACAACACAATCAAACAGTGTACCTCACGCGCTGCATTGTTCACGATCTGCACACTGTCCAGACACCACCGACCAAAAACGACACACTGCGCACCCCTGTATTCCCCCGCCACCTCTACAAACCCCATGAGAAGAAAGAGAAAACATCGTGATGTCAAACCGCACATGTATTTTGCAGGAGTGGGAGGCAGGTAACGCAGTGACTCTTTGTCCCAAACAAACAATAACACAATGACGGTGTTTCTCTCATAATCTCCGAGCTCCATAATGTTCGAAGGGAAACAAAGAGTTTCTTATCCCCACGCCATATCACAGTCTGTCTTTTGTCCTTTGGAAAGTGAAAGTTTGGTGGCGTGGGGATTTTTTTATTCTAGGAGGGGATCAAGGAGGGGGATGTCAGAAGCCTCAGCCAGCTTCGGGAACAGCGATCGGCGCGACAGCGTCTGAGTTGCTCTTTTCGGAGGTCTCGTTCCCTTTGGAGCGTGGGGGGAGTGGAAGAGGAGGCAAAGACTCACCTCTCATCAATCGATCAAGCTCATCACCGGAGATATTCTCTCTCTCGACAAGCGCCGCAGAGACGGTCTTCAACATATCGATGTTATCGGAGAGCAATTGCACAGCTTTTTTGTAACTGTCGTTGACGAGGCGGCTGACCTCTTCATCGATCATCTGTGCTGTTGTCTCGGAGTAAGGACGTCCCTGACTGATATCACGACCCACCAAAGGCTCATCTGAACCCGTTTTGTAGGAGAGCGGACCGAGCTTTTCACTCATCCCCCACTCACAGACCATCTTACGAGCGATACCTGTCACGCGGCGGATATCATCGGAAGCACCTGCTGTCTTGTGATTGTAAATCAACTCATCAGCAGCACGTCCCCCCATCGCAAACGCCATCAAATCGTACAGATAATCTTCGAAGACATCTTTTCGGTCATCATCAGGGAGTGTCATCGTCACACCAAGCGCACGACCACGAGGGATAATGCTGACTTTGTGTACGGGATCACAGTGTTCGAGCAGCTTACCGACGAGCGCGTGACCGGCTTCGTGGACGGCTGTGTGCTCTTTCTCTTCTTCGCTGAGCATCATCGAGCGACGCTCTTGTCCCATGATCACCTTGTCTTTGGCCTTCTCAAAGTGCTCTGTGTAGACACGATCCCGGTCTTCTCTTGCAGCAAACAACGCGGCTTCGTTGACGAGGTTTTCCAACTCAGCACCTGAGAATCCAGGGGTTCCTTTCGCGATATCACGAAGGTTTGTCCCTTCTGCGAGAGGAATGCGCTTGGAGTGGACATGGAGGATCGCTTCACGTCCAATCACGTCGGGAAGAGGCACCATCACCTGACGGTCAAAGCGACCGGGACGCTGAAGCGCAGGGTCGAGAATGTCAGAGCGGTTTGTCGCCGCGACGATGATCACACCCTCGTTGGAGTGGATACCGTCCATCTCGACGAGGAGCTGGTTGAGTGTTTGTTCACGTTCATCATTTCCGCCACCAAGACCGATACCACGATGACGACCGACAGCGTCGATCTCATCGATAAAGATGATACAAGGTGCGCTCTTTTTGGCTTGTTCGAAGAGGTCACGGACACGAGACGCCCCGACACCGACGAACAATTCGACGAAGTCAGAACCGGAGATACTGAAGAAGGGAACATCTGCCTCACCTGCGACAGAGCGCGCGAGCAAGGTCTTCCCTGTACCAGGTGCGCCCATCAACAACACACCTTTGGGGATACGACCACCGAGGCGAGTGTATTTTTTGGGGTCACGTAAGAACTCGACAATCTCGACGAGTTCTTCTTTGACTTCATCGATACCAGCGACGTCATCAAAGGTTACTTTGCTGCGGTGAGATGGATCTCCGCGCAGATTGATCTTTCCGAAGCCGTTGGGATCAGGTCCACGACCTCCCTGTAATTGGCGGAGCATAAAGAACAAAAATCCCAACAACAACAAGATAGGCAACCAGGAGATCAAGATGACCTGCCAAAAGGAGCTTTTGTTGGTGTGTGGTTTGTATTGGACTTCGATTTTGTTTTTCAAAAAGAGGGTGTTGAGCTTGTCATCAGCGATTGGACCGACAGCATAAAATGATTGGCCGTCGTGGTAGGTCCATTGGTACTCTTCGCCGTGAATGACGAGCTTTTTGACGTTCCCTTTTTCGTCGATGTCTTTGATGAGCTGGCTGAATGGCACACGCGTTGCGTTCTTGGGGACACCTACAGTCATTGTGTAGATCAGCCCCAACGCGCCGAACAAAAATAACCAGATCATCAGTACGCGAAATGTCGATTTCAATCTATTTCTCCTCTCCAAAGAGCAGGTCGAGCGCGGAACAATGTGCGTTTATGGTCTGTCCCGCAAAAAGAAAGTGTACAATGACTCCCCGAAAAACATCAAGGAGACAGACACTATACATGCGCAAATAAGCGCGGCATATCAGGCCGTCCTACACAATCAAGACAACCACTCACGTTTGTTGTTCCGAGAAGAGTTTGCCACCACGAGTTAAAGACGATATCATGGTGAACCTCGAAACTTTTGTCCCCAAGAAGGAGAAGCAAAGATGAAGGAATGGTCATGGCAATTGCTGCGTGCTGGTGCGTTTCGACTTGATGGTGGTGCGATGTTTGGTGTCATACCCAAAGCACTTTGGTCCAACATGACGGCGCCAGATGATGCCAACCGTATCGCGCTACAGACAAATTGTGTCCTCTTGCAACGCGATGATCACAAGGTTCTCATTGAAACGGGGTTTGGCAATAAATTTGGCGAAAAAGATAAAAAAATATTCGCACTCCAAGAACGATGGATCGGTCAAGCTCTCGAAGATGTTGGTATTTCAAGAGAAGAGATCACCGCTGTTGTGGTCACTCACCTTCACTTCGATCATGCGGGTGGGTTGACCTACTTCGACACAGATGACGCTGACGCCTCACCCAAACCAAGCTTCCCTAACGCCAAGATATTCACCCAACGCACCGAATGGGAAGATGCCAAAGCCAATAAATCGACCATGACAAAGACCTATCTCAGCGACCACCTTTATCCCGTCGAAGACCAAATCGTCCTCGTCGACGGCGAAGCCGAGATCATCCCAGGTATCACCGTAAAACCCGTTCCAGGACACACTTGGGGACAGCAATCCGTTCGCTTTCGCGATGAACAAGGATTCCTCTGCTTTCCAGGTGATGTCATGCCAACCATTCACCACGCAGGTGCCCCCTTCAATATGGCATACGACATGCTCCCACATCAAAATATGCTCACAAAAGCCGCACTTCTCGAACAGGCATCACAAGACAATTGGCGGATCATTATCGACCATGAACCCGATCAGGCTGTTGTTTCAGTTGAAAAAGATGAACGAGGAAGGTTCCACTTATCCCCTGTCGCCCCTTGAGAAAAGAGAGCCCCACACAGAGATCATGCCTCTCGTCGCTAACAAACAAATCTTTTTCGTTGTAAGCCTCTGTGTGGGTCTTCACGGTATACGGACGACACGTCGCTGGCCCTGTCGCAAAAAAACACAAAAAAAGAAAAAACTTGCAACCATCATCCATTAAAGACACAAAGAAACCACACCTCATGGTCCACGTTGTGACACGCCACAAAGGTATCATGTCCCACACACCCATGAAGGTGGCTGACGTTTTGCATTTTTCCAAACCCCAACACCCTCTCCCTGCCGAGAACATTGTTGGATGAGGAGACATCGTGTCCACACACATCCCCCACACCAACCTCTTCAAAGAGACGCTGCAACCGGCATTGCTCTCATCCCTCCCTGATGAAGCAACGCTCTCGACACACCTTCAGCGCATCCTCGATGAGATCGAAGAGGCAAGGCAACAGTACCACATAGAAGAGGTCGATTTCCTCGTCTACCTCGCACAAAAAGCCAATCAACTCCCTCCACCAAAAGGATGGATCGACTGGCTTGAACACGTCCAATCAGACGACCTCTGTCTCGCATGTGCGTGTTCTCACCACTCCGAAGCCGCACAAAAAGTCTTTTGGCAAACATACGACAAGACGATCGATCAAGTCCTTCTGCGTTTTCAAAAGAGCCACATCCCCCCAGACGATCTCAAACAAATCGTCATGGAGAAGATCTTCGTCGGCACAGAAGATAAACCACCCAAGCTGCTCAAGTACTCAGGGCAAGGGTTTCTGGAAAATTGGATCCGCGTCACAACCCTTCGCACTTGCCTCGATTGTGTCAAAGGCAGCAGCCAACAAAAACGCGAACAGCTCACAGAAGAAGACGCCTTACTGCGACTTCAAGACAGTGACTTTGATGTCGAGTTGGAGTTCCTCAAACAAGAGTACAGAGGTCACTTCAAAGAATCCTTCGCCAAAGCCCTCACCCACCTCAGCAGTCGAGAACGTAACCTTCTGCGACAACACCTCGTCTCAGGTCTCAACATCGACCAGATCGGCACACTCTACCATATCCATAGAGCCACCGCCGCGAGACGTATCGCCAAAGCAAGGCAAGCCCTGCTCGACGCGACAAGGCAAGAGCTGATGGCCAAACTTGAGATCTCAAAGAACGAATTTGAGAGCATCATGAATCTGATCCAAAGCCGCCTTGATGTCAGCATGATCCGCCTCCTCGGACATGCTCCCTCTGTGATCCAAGACGAGTCCTCATGAGCTCCTTACACTGTCGCTTTCCCGAATGCCCGGATGAAAACACCATCGTCTCACTCCTCGAAGGTACACTCTCAGAGGACCAAATCGCCCAGGTCGAATTCGCGATCGACCGATGCCCGGATTGTCAGGAGCTTATGGTCGAGCTCGCCCACATGCTTGACCTCCCTCAACCTTCACTCACAAACACCGCCCCACAAGAGACGCCCAAGAAAGAACCTGCACAAGAGCAGGTCTTCGTTCACAACATCGGTCGCTACCGCATCCTCAACACTCTTGGAAAAGGTGGCATGAGTGTCGTCTACGAAGCCTACGATGAGCCACTTCATCGCCGTGTCGCCCTCAAAGTCACGCGCCCTGATATCTTCAGTGAGCATCTACGAGAATCCCTCTTTGCACGACTGCTTCGAGAGGGACGTTTACTCGCCCAGCTTCAACATCCAAACATCCCCGTCGTCTATGAAGTCGGTGAGTGGGACAATCAAATCTATATGGCCATTCAGCTCGTGCGTGGGCAGACCTTGCGGGCATGGACAAAGCAGCGCGATGCTGATTGGCGAGAGATCCTTCGACATTATATGGAAGCTGGCAAGGCCATCGAGGCCGCACACCAAGCAGGTATCATCCACAGAGATATCAAACCCGATAACATTCTCATCGACGACATGGACAGGGTCTTCCTCGTCGATTTTGGACTCGCACGTGCGACACCTTCTTCCAAGCGCTCACTCCTCCCCTTTACACCGAAACCCGTGATCAGCGCCATCGACCACCCCAAGATGCCTTACGCCACCAAAACAGGCATTATGCTCGGTACACCTGCGTACATGTCCCCCGAACAATTCTATGGACAAGACGCAGATGAACGCTCCGATCAATTCTCATTTTGCTTTGCCCTCTACGAAGCGCTCTGTGGTATGTCTCCCTACGGAGGCGCAGATCTACAGGAGAAGATGACCTCCATCCACCAGGGAGAGATCATCCTCCCGACGGAGAGCCCAGTCCCCCAAGCCCTGTTCGAAGTGCTCGTCAAAGGATTGCGCCCCCTTCCTGATCAACGTTTTTCCTCCATGAAAGACCTGCTCACAGCCCTCGAAGAGACCAAAGCCCCCCCACCTCCCAAACGTGCTCCTGTCACAATTCTCGCGGCGTTCGGGCTTATTGTTGCTTTGCTGCTCGCGATTGTCTTCCTCAAACCAGGTGACACAGAGAAAGCAAACACACACCCTGATGCGTCGTCCACACGGACACACACGCCCCTCAAAATGCTCCTCTCACCACCACCTCCTCGAAAAAGGGCTGACACGACACAGACCACACCTCCACATCGATCCCGACGTAAAGAACCATTACGACGTCGGAGCGATAGAGTTGTGCGTCCGATAAAAAGAACACCTGACAGGAAACCCCTTCAGCTGCGGAAGCGTCCACCGACACGGCGGTCATCGCTACCTGCGGGACTTCGTTCACTGACAACGCGCGTTGAGCAGGCACACAAGCAAAAGTCCAGCGCACAGTGTATGAAGCTCCACAGAGAGTACCGCAGCAAAGAGCGGACATTTCTGCATCCAAAGATGCGGACGAATTTTCAATACAAAGAAGCGCTCTCGGCGACACTGAGGACACTGGCACTCTGTCTTTACAACAGATCAACATCGCGTTGTTCGACGATCGTCTCGATCTGGAAGCGTTCATATGAGCTACAACGAGAACGTGTCCTCAAACGAGCTTTCTCGGCACATCTTCAGGACGCATTTGATCACCTCTTCCCGCGTTGTCTTAGGACGTTAAAGAAGTCATTAAGAAGGACACCTGCTCCCTCCACCAACATACTCAAAAGAGGAACGAGCGAACGAGAGCGAAAATACCTCCGAAGATTGGACCAAGCGCTGGCACAATATGACACCAGACGTTGTCAAAAGTGGCTTGTTTACCTCGAACGTTTGGGGAGACCAAGAGATCGACACCCTATAAGATATGCACAATGCCAGATGCTCAATGGACGATGTGAGGAGAATGTGGCCATTATCAAAGGAGCGCTTCGCAAACGACACATACAGCCTGACGCCTACCACGTCGAGAGATATGCGCTTCGTTTTTGTGCGGTCGATCGAAATACAGCTTCGCGTATCAACGCATTGCGCCGATATGTAGCGAATCCTAAGATGAGAAGATACCTTCATTGCAATCTCGTTGGACTCACTTATTGGGCTTTTTGGAGACGAAGAAAACGCGCGCTTCGATATCAAAAAGATGTCGCAGTCGCCCTCTCAGACGGAATCCAAGAAGTCATTACATGTGTCCAACGGACAAAAAGGTCGTGTCGTAGGATGAGGCATTTTTATCGACTCCTTCGATTTGTCCACAATGGAAGCTCTCTCCCCAGAACACCTTCGTTTTACGAGCTATACCCAACATGTCGCTCACGTGCTCAAAAACATTCTATCATCCAGTGAACGACAAAAAGGAGTGAACGTGAAGATCTCGTGGCTTCCACAGTCAACATTTGATGTACCCGGTCGTCTAGGATTGACATCCATTCCAGGTGGAGAGGCATCACTCACAGAAGATCTCGACGCGCTTGAAGCCCAAGGTGTCACTGATATCGTCTGTCTTGTCGAAGAGGTGGAGCTAGAGTGGATGGATCCACCGGAGACGATGTTGCAGCGACAGCTCTCCGTTGAACGCAAAGGGATGTCCTTTTACAACTATCCCATCGAGGATTACGAAGCACCTGACCTGTATGAAGCCAAACAGATTGTCCAGCTCATCATGGAGGCATTGGAGCAAGGAAGGAGCGTCATTGTCCACTGTTGGGCAGGTCTCGGGAGAGCAGGAACCATCGCGGCTTGTGTGTGTGTCAGCCAGGGCATGATGCCCCTCCAAGCGATACAACATGTCCGTTGGATTCGCCCAGGTGCCATCCAATCAGAACAACAAGAGGCGCTCATCAAAGCATTTAGCTTGAACGTGTGACACGAACTGACTTCCAGCCCCTGCATACTCTCTCACATCAACACAACGTTCGTGATGATGTTGACAACACAAATCAACCATTTGAGTGACGAGAGTATGAGACACAACGCCCCCACAAAACATATATCCGTTCATATCACACTCCTGACGATCATGTTTTTTCTTCAGGGAGCATGGCTTTGTTGTAAAGGTTGTATTGAGCCGATTACAGGGAACATCGGCAAAGATGACTCTCCCAACAAACATGGTGTGTGGGCGGTCCTTTTGGGATGTGTCACGATCATATTGGGTGTATTTGTATTGAGTGGACTTATCGCAGGCATCGCAGGTACAACGGTGTATAAATGTTGGAAGTTCGTCAAGATGTAGTGTGACTTGACAAAACAGGCATTTGAAGACAACCTTTTGTAGTACACCCCATACAAGGCAGGATCTTCAGATGAACGAAAAAAAACACGCGTTTTTGATAGACGAGTTAAAGAGCCGCCTCGCTCTCATTCCATCCATTGATATACAAAGAGTGACTCGCACAAGCACACAAAATATCATCCCTCCCGACAACATCGTCGAGATGCTACAAAATGTAGCGTTTGACTTCTCCGTATTCAAACGTATGCCAAAAGAATTCATCCGAACCCACAAAACCTTGCCAATACGATTCGACAGGGATGAGGATTGCGTATCCGTCCTTCTCCCCCATCATATGGCCCTTGGTGACCCCATTTTGGTAGAACTCCATAAGATCATGCAATGTACCAGTTTGTCCTTCTACTTTACACATGAGAAGGTACTTGACGCAGTGCTTGATGTATTCCTGAAACCCAAAAAGAAACAAAGCGCTTAAGGTCAGAAGATAGAAAAAAGTATACGTAGGGGCGCAGGTTCAAGAGCCAGCTAGCAGGCGGGAGGAGGCCGCATAGCAACGCTCTGCCAAAGACGAACAACGAACTTGATCGCCTTCACCCAAGCCCTGACGTATTCCTTTTTTCATCTTTTGGCCTTAAGCACAAGCCAAACATCATCCAGCTATACTTCGAAGTGCTTGTCAGATAGTCATCAAATCGCTCAGCTATACTTCGAAGTGTTTGAAGAGCATTCCAAATATCATTCGGCTATTCTTTTGGCGTGTTCGGAAGAGGCAAAAGTCATACAACTGTGCTCAAAGCCTCTCAAAAAGATCTCCCAAAATCATACGAGAATCACGAAAGACCTTCTTTTGAAGCGCTCAAGTCATACAAGAATGATTTGAGTCGCATCCAGGAAGCGCCTCTTGTTATACACGAACGACTTTGGTCTGTCTCGGAAGCACCTCTTGTTATACGAGAATGACTTTGTGTGCATCAAGAGGTCAAATTGGGCATAGCCGAATGACAAACTGCGCTTACACACCAATCAAAAATCATACGAGAACGACTTGGGCACTATGCCACGAGCGCATGAAAGTATAGCTGAATGGTTTTTGCCTCTTCGTGAAGCGCTCCAGCCATGATCCTGTCTCTTGAAACGTTCGTTTAAGATACGCCAAAAGGATACGAATGGCTGTCTGATCCGGCAGACGTTGCACTTGTGTCTCCGCAAACTCCCCTGATTCCACCATTTCATCCTCTTCTTGCAGGCGGATATAGCAAGCCATATCCTTGTATTCTTTTTTGCTTTCGAGCTTGCAGTGGGTTTTTTGCGTCTTCACTTGCAACATATGCCTCAACAAACTCACCCCCCTGAGCCTTCGGCTCTTCCCTCCTCTCAAGCCTTTCGAGAGGAGGGACCATTTACCCGACATGTACGCAGATTGAGGTCGGACACAAGGCCCGACCCTACAGACATTCATCCGATATACACGTGTTTTTCGTTTGTATCGCGATATCTCGTTTGATATGCATCGCTCCCCTTGCCAACGAAGTTGAATAGCAGGGGGAGCTGCCGACCGCAAGGGAGGCTGAGGGGGTTATTCTTTCTTCGTCGGGCTTATTTGCTAAGTGTTCCTCGTGAAAAGGTGTGTTTGTGTTTTGAGGTGGGACTTTGAGTCCCACCGCAATTCAGATCGATGCGAAGCCTTTACGGCGAGCGTACGTTATCCATAGCACCGGGTTTTAACCCGGTGATACCAACCAAACAATTCCCTCCATATAATGATTCAATCCATGCTCCTATCTCCAGAAAGAAAGCTCCAACGCTTTGCGTGGCTGAAAGAAACAAAAACATCTATTGCGATATTTTTTGGCTTGGAATATACTACAAAGAATACGTAGCCACAAAACAGGGGGAAATCGTTTTCCATGAGGCAAGTAAACACCATCTTCACCGTATATATGCTCTTTTTTTTCTATCTTACCGTTCACCCCTCTAAAGAAGGGGGTCTCCACGCCTCAACAAAAACGGAAGCTTTTGAATGATGACAAAAACATACCCTCAAACAGCAAAACATTCGTTCTGTCCGAGTGTCAAAGACATCATCAGCCTTTTGGTCGTGTTGGTGGGGCTTGTTTTCATTCCACAGACGTCACAGGCCAGAGAGATCCACGAAGTTACCAAAAAGTGCGACAAAGGCGACAAGAGAGCCTGCATAGACGCTGCACAATACTATTGGAGAACGAGACTTCTCTCCAAATGGATGGGGTCCGATACAACTCGCCCGATCACCGAACAAGTCATCCATAACAGAGCATTGCACCACAAAAAAATGTGCAAAAAAGGCAATAAACGCTCTTGCTACATGATCAAGCCTTTCTGGTACAAAATATTCGTCGGAGAGTTCAGAGCAAAACGGACAATACGACCATTCTTGCCACTCAACATACCAGAGAAAACTGTCACAAAATACCAAGACAAAGCCTGTAGCGCAGGTCATATCGAAGCTTGTTTCAAGTGGATGCTTTTGGCAAAGCCAAAATACGAGCCCTATATCAATAGACTATGCCGCCTGGGAAGACCTGCGTATTGCCTCGTAGAGGCCGTCTTCCACGACAAACTAGACAAACTCGAAGCCATCAACTCCCACAAGGCACTCATCCTCAAAATTTGCCAGGAAGACATCGACAAAACGTGCTTTGTCGACGACATACACATATGTAGAAGTGCTAAACGCCAGTCCTGTAGTCTCGCTGCTCGTATGTACAAACACACCGCTTATAGTCATGACAAATTCGTACACTTCGCCAAAATGGCATGTCGAGCACGCTCAAGTGAAAACTGCTTGCAAGCTGCAAAACACACCAAAGATGAACAAGAGAAGATCAGGCTCCTTCATGCGTCCTGCAAAGGGTACAACAAATTCATTACCGGACACTTCTTACATAGGGCGGTGTAAGTTCGATGGTTAGGGGGAGACCAAACTTCAAACAATACCTCAGCCAATCCATTCCCAGACGAAATATGCTTTTGTCTGTGCGATTCTTTCTGTCGATCAACCCCTTCTTTCCGCGTTCGATTGTTTCG
>PCBK01000078.1 GCA_002731275.1 Deltaproteobacteria bacterium
AAATACCTCGAAATGGCCCGAGAAGCCCTCGCCCTTGGTGAAATGGTCAAGTGGGAGAAAGCACTCAAAATGGCTGACAAAGCCTTTGAGTCCGAAAAAGCTCGCATGAGCTTCTCCGAACGCAACAACCAAAAACTTTGGATCACCCTCTTTTGGTCCAAGTACCACCAATTCCGAGGCAACCTCCCTCCTGTCAAAAAAGCCAGCGACTTCGAGAGTATCAAGGCGCTCAAAGCACACACTGACAAAGTTGAAAAGAGCATCGAGCATCTCAAAAAAGGTATGCGTTATCTCCGCTCTTACAACCTCATGTACATGCAAGTCGCCCAGCGCTCGAACGTTCAAAACCAGATCTACCTGCAAGCCTCGCTCTCTCTAGAGCGCGACCTGCAAGGGACCATCCGACAAGGCAAAATTTACGCCGCTTTCCTTCGGTTTGTCCGCACAAACTGGAACGACAAAAAAGCCCTGAAGAAGAAGCTGGGCACCCAAGAGAAGACCCTCACGGTCCTGAAAAAGAAACAACAAAAGACACAAATGGACCAAGAGACGATCCGCAAAGAGCAGAAAAAGCTCGCAGTGGTCGTGAAAAAAGCCCAAACAGACTACGCAGCAGTGCAAGCCAACTTGCAGAGACAAGCGAGCACAGCGACCGCGTTGACCTGGGGTGGGGTCATCGGCATGGTCCTTGGTGGCGCAGGCATCGGCGTGGGAGTCTATCTGATCGCGGACGCCGACGCACGCAAAGACACCATGACAGTCGTAGATAGACAACGACAAACAGACGCGGGACTGTACACGATCATCGGAAGCGCAGCGGTGTTTGTCCTCGCGGCCGCCGCGACGCTCACAGGGGTCGTCATCAACCCCGGCAAGATCGCCAAAGACAAGGCTGTCCTCGGTGCGCAAAACAAATATCTCGACGTCGAACGCAACAAGCTCAAGCCCACCTCTTCTCTTTGGCCACGAAAAGGGCAACGCTTCGTTGAAAAAATGCTCCCCCCGACACACCAACAGACGATTACTTTGGGAACTTGGTAGATGTTGACTTCAGATAAACTCTCTGGTGAAACAGTAGGCAAATACCTGATTGGAGAACTCTTCGGTGAAGGGGGTATGGCCTACGTGTACAAGGGAATCCACGCGGATTTAGGTCTTCCTATTGCCTTTAAAGTGCTCTTTCCAGAGCTCGCAAGGCAACAAGAAGTACGCGATCGATTCAAGCGTGAGGCGCGACTCCAGTTCCGCCTCCAACACCCCAATGTCGTCCGTGTAATCGACCTCATCGATCAAGATGGTCTACTCGGCATGGTGATGGACTGGGTACAAGGACAGGATATGTCCGACTACCTGAAAGCTTACGGCCGCCCTCTCCCCCCCAATGACATCAAACGACTCTTCCTCCCTGTGCTGAGTGCCGTGGGACACGCACACGATCACCATATTATCCACCGAGATCTCAAACCCGCGAACATCTTGTTGGAAGGCTCGCCTGGAAAAGAAGTCCCCAAGGTGATGGACTTTGGTATCGCAAAATCCCTCAACGATGACAACTCCAAGACCAAAACAGGTCTCGTCATGGGGACGCCTTACTATCTGGCGCCAGAGCAGGCACGTGGAGCCAAGAACATCGATCACAGAGCGGATATATACAGTCTTGGTGTCACGTTATATCAGATGTTGACGGCGCAACTGCCTTTTGACGGCGACTCAGCGATCGCGATTATCACAGCACACTGTATGGAGCCAATCCCCGCGCTCGGAAATGTTCTCCCAGGCATCGATCCCCAGCTCGACATGCTCATCCAGAAAGCTTTGGCAAAAGACCCAAACAGGCGCTTCTCCAGCTGCCAGGAGTTTGCCGATGAGCTTAGCAGAGTCCTGCCCGACCAGATCGACGCGAATTGGTCCCACGCGATTCAGGCATCCACGCCCAATCTCGCCACAGGCGTCCCTATGGAAACTTCCATGGAGACCGCGATATCATCTGACGACACGATGCAATTCTCTGGAGATGAGAAGGAGCTCAAAAAACTTCGCACCTCTCCAACAATTCGTCACAACGCAAGCTCATCCCCCAATATTGGACAGCATACACGTGCCGAAGCGCCAGCAGCAACACAAGTCTCACACCCCGACGCGACAGCTGCGCAAACGCACTTCCCCATCCTCGAAGAAGAGGAGAAGAAGCAACCGATGATCCTCATCCTCTCGGTGATCATCGGCGTTTTGGTGCTTGGCATCGCCGCTCTTTTGTACATTCGCTCACAGGGAGATGATCCAAACAAAATCACGGTCGTCCGCAACGGTACGCCCAACAAAACACGTACCCCCCCCGAAAGAAGACCCCCAACACGCCCCGTCGAAAGAAGGCCGGCAAAAGTCCTCCAAAAGGTCGCGCTTCGCGTGCAACCAAAAGCTCGACCCAATGTGGAACGTCGCCCCGCTCCTGCTCCAGTTGTGAGAGTTCGGGCAAAGACGATCAAGAGGCAAACAGCCCGCAGAGCCTCCGCATCGAGATGGTCCCGCTCCCGATATAAAAGGTGCAACGCTTGTGTGAAACGCGCCTTTCGTAGGTTACGTATTAGCGCAATGCCTGGTATGAACCCCTCATCTGGACTCTGTAACTTCGGCGACTTTGTCAGCATCGGAAACAAATGCGCCCGCTCTTGTGGTCGACAATACCTGTACTACTGTGTGTCTTACCTCAACCAGAGCTTCCGAAGTTCGCGAGGACCACACCGCGCATCTGCCGGACTGATCCCTCGTTGTAAAAGCTACGTTTCGGAGAAGGCATTGAGGAGAAAATTACGGCGCAGGTATCGTTCAAGTGCGATGAGCAACTCAATCGTATCAAAATGCCGAAGCCGATGGCGAAAGCTAGGAAGATAACCCCTTATATTTCACTCTCCCTCTTCGGCCTCCCCAACACACGCAACACATCTTCTTCCTCAGCAACCAACGCATCTGCAACATTGAGCACAAACTTCTCATCACTCATAAAGTCCGGCTTCTCAAAACGGAGCCGTGTCTGCAGGTGCGCACTCAACGCTTGCATAATCGGAAAACGAACGTCCAGCGAAAGCTGCTCCGAGCGCAAAGCCAGATCGAGTAACAGCTCCTTCTCTGCCTTTTCAAGGACTTGCTGAAACCGCCGACGCATCCCGAGTTGCTCTCGGAAAGTGTTGTAAAAAGAGGCATGCGCGGACTTGATCTGTGTTGGCGCGACGTAGCGCTCTTGCTTTACGACGACCGTCCCAGCAGCCAAATCACCTAGCCTTCTGTTGCGCGCATCAAACCACATCACACACGCCCCCAGTGCGTAACCCATTGGAAAAAAAAGAGGGATAAACATCGGCATGGCGTCAATAAAACGCAGGAGGTTGCGGATCGCGGATTGGGAAAATGTAATGGGACTTCCATCGAGCTGCAAAACACGAAGCTGAAAGGCTCTCTTTCCTGGTGTTTGGCCATTCCAGAACATCTCGAAGAAGAGGTGATATCCCCACATTACAACAAATCCAAACAGGATAAAGAAGGCGGAGAACAAGCTCTGTGCCCAACTGAGCCCAAGCAAGCCCATAGGGATACGTAACAAATTCATGACAAAGCCCACAATCAGAAAGATCGCGAGCGTCGCAGCAAAGTCGATCATCATCGCTAAAAAGCGACTCATCCCCCCTGCGAGAGGCAAGTGAAAGGTGCTTTGCTCTGGAGAACGAATCACGAGTTTGCGTTCAAATCTCATCCATGGACCTCTTCTTGTTTTGTCGCTCTCCAACCGAGCCAAAAGAGACCGACAAGTGGAAACATTGTCGCAAGTGCAAATGCAATCTTCGCGATCGGCGCGACGCCTGGCAACGGTGTGACAAAACCTTCAATCAAGCCTGCCACAACGAGCATCGGCACGACACAAAACAAGATCCAGATCCCCTGCTGTGCCTCCTGACGGAGGGCACTCCAGACCCCTTCGACTCCAGGCAAAATGATCGCCCTTGCGAGCAAAAACCCCGCCCCTCCCGAAAAAAAGATCGCAGAAAGTTCAAGGATGCCATGAGGGAGAATCAGCGACCAAAACACGAGGTTCATCCCGTACTTAAAAGCCACACTCGCGTATGTCCCGAGCAACAGACCGTTGTAAAACAGCAACGCAAAGGTCCCCAAGCCAAAGGTCAACCCCAACGCGAAAGCCATAAAAGAGACGCGAATGTTGTTGGTCATGATCCGAGAGGAGAACTCCGCAGCTGCGAGCATCGTCACGCCACGACCGATCTTTCCACTCTTTGCAGCGCGCTCGAAATGTTGCACCTGACCAGGTTGAAAAAAGAGAGAGGCTTGTGGATCAAAAACATACCCAACAAACCCAAACGCACCCCCCAACATAAAGATCAAAAAGGCGTATATGTGCATTCGCCGCGTCTCATAGAGTACACGGGGCATCCCATGACTGAGAAAGCGCCACAATTCACGAAGGGGTGTCTTTGGTTGTTGGTACAACAACGGAAAGGCTCGCGCCATCAACGCGTTGAGATACCTCTCAAGCTCTCTCGACGCGACACGCGCTTGCGCCATCGCCAAGTCGGAGGCCAAGCGTCTGTACAGGTGGCCAAGTTGGCGAGCTTCATTTGCGGAAAGTTCCTGAATCCCGACCAACTCAATCTTATCCAACAAGCGCTCAAGCAAGACCCAATCACCACGCCTCTCAGCGATAAAACGGTTGGGATCCATTCAGCCCTCCCCTACGATATAGTCCATTACAACGAGAGATCTCACATCAATCATTTTCAAAGCCACCATCTTATCAGAGCCTCTCTGTGGCGTAAAGACACGATCGTCGCCAAACAGCCCTGTGCGCAAAAACCTCAAAAACTGACGCCACAGGAACTTTTCCTGCTCGACAAAACCAAAAGAATCATCATATACAAGATGTCGTCTTTTCGAAACACCAACTGCCCAAAAGGAGTTGAAGATCTGTGAGTGCAGAAGAAACATACAGACAAACATTGTCCTCATTACAAACACAATTGGCCGAAAAACAGGGACAAAATGCCTGGATTCCTTGGGTGCGTGCTACCACCCTGATCTCTGCCGTGGTCCTCTCCATCCTGGGCTTCTCAGGGGATTTGTTTGCAGGTTGGGGTTGGCTCGTTGGCGCTCTATTTGCCGGATTCACTGTGGCAGTAGGACTTCATCGGAACGTTCAACGCGCTATCGAAGACATCGAGCTGCTGATCAAAGTCAATGAACGCTCTTTGCAACGTCTCGACGGAAAGTGGCTTGACTTCCCAGAGCAAGGAAAGCGCTACGAAGATGACCTCCATCCATATGCGCAGGACATCGACATTCTTGGGCATAACTCACTCTTTCAACTGCTCAACACCACGACGACGCGCTTTGGTGAAGACACACTCGCGCAGTGGCTCCTCCATCCAGCGACACATGAAGAGATCACACAGCGACAACAATATGTGCAAGATCTCGTCACCCGCACATCACTCCGGCAGGATCTCGAACGAGAAGGTACACGTATTGGGAAAGATGCCATCGACCAAGATCCCGAAAAGTTTCTGAAGTGGGCTGAGAGCCAACCTCTCCTCGCTACAAAGCCGCTCTTGTTGTGGGTGATGAGATTGATGCCTGTTTGGACGACCTTCTGGTTACTCGCTTACATCGTCAATACCAAACTCTCCATCCTCCTGTGGGCCATCCCTCTGATGATCCAATTTTTGATCTTCATGAAGACCTCCTCCACGGTGATCCCACTCCTGATGGACGCGACATCGAGACAACGCTCCTTCGCTCTTTACTCCGCGCTCTTCCACCGCATCGAGCTTGAAGAGGAGACCAAAAACACTCCTTTTGAGACACTTCAAGGCCACTTCCGCACAGACGACGGGTGGGAACCTTACAAGGTGATGAAGCGCTTCCAATTCCTGATCGACCTCGTCGACGTCCGCCATACCCCACTCATGCACTTGCCGCTCAATATGCTCTTGCTGTGGGACCTCCAATGCCTGCGGGGACTCGAACAAGTCAAAAGCTCTATCGGCCCTCACGTTCGCGGGTGGTTTGCGCAACTTGGCGAAATCGAAGCGCTGTGTAGCTTCGCAACCTTCTCCTATGAAAACCCCGGCTACTCCTTTCCCACCTTCGCCAAAGATGATGCACCACTTTGCTACACAGCCAAAGCACTCGGACATCCACTTTTGCATAGAGCCTCAAGAGTTTGTAATGACTTCTCCCTCGACAAAAGTGGGCCGATGATGCTGATCACAGGTTCCAACATGTCCGGGAAAAGTACCTTCTTGCGTTCCATCGGCGTCAACGCCGTCCTTGCCTACAGTGGAAGTGTCGTCTGTGCTGAAGACATCCACCTCTCCCGCATGCAAATTGGTTCCAGTATGCGGATCAAAGACTCCCTTGAACATGGCATCTCGTACTTTATGGCCGAGCTTCACCGTATCAGGAGAGTGGTCGAGTTGGGTCGCGAAGGGGAGCCGCTACTTTATCTACTCGATGAAATCCTCCACGGAACAAACACAGTCGAACGGCGTACGGCTGCGCTCGGCATTATGACGCTCCTCAACCAGGGCAGGACGATCGGCATCGTCACAACACACGACCTTGAACTCGCCGAAGAATCAGAGGCTTTTGGAGAACAAGTTCAGTTCAGACACTTCACTGATCAGATCGAGGACGATGAGATGACCTTTGACTACACATTGCGAGAAGGTATTTGTCCGTCGACCAACGCGCTGCGACTTATGAATATCGTGGGAATCCCCTTGCCTGAGTGGCCACCTCGACAGGCTGGGGAAGAGACTTCGCCTTGAGAGTGTTGCACACACAAGGTCCTTGCGCTACCATGCAGCGATTTCGAAAACAACACCTATGAACAACTTCAGACATGTCAGGAATAGAAGTGATGACGGAACCGATCAAAACAGACAAAGCATTTGAAAAGCTCGAAAAAAAGCTCTTGCGTCAAACAGGAAAAGCGATCGTCAACTACGGAATGATCGAAGAAGGTGACCGCGTGATGGTGTGTATGTCAGGCGGTAAGGATTCCTGGTGTATGCTTCACCTGCTTGAGCAGCTGCAAAAGCGCGCCCCGATTCGCTTTGAGCTTTTGGCCGTCCACCTCGATCAAGGCGAACCTTACGCACAGAGCAGCGAGATCGCGAAAGCCCTCGCAGAGCAGTCCGTGCCCTTTGAGGTCGTCAAACGACACCTTTACGACATTGTCGAAGAAAAACTTCAACCTGGACAGGTACGCTGCTCGCTTTGCTCACGCCTCCGTCGTGGCGCGCTTTACAACATCGCGACGGAGTTTGGCTGTACGAAAATCGCCCTCGGACACCACAGAGACGATCTCATCCAAACATTGTTGATGAATCAATTCTTTACAGGGCGTATCTCCGCGATGCCGCCAAAGCTCACGAGTGATGATGGACGACATGTCGTGATCCGACCGCTGTGTAATGTTGCAGAAGACGACATCATCGCGCTGACGCAGTACAAACAATTCACCATCTTTCCTTGCCTCAGCTGTGATCTGCAAGACAGCAAACGTGGTCGCGTCAAGCAACTCATCGAAGACCTCGAAGCTGAGATACCAGACATTCGACAGAGTTTGTTGCGCTCCTTGAGCAATGTACGCCCAAGCCAATTGATGGACCGCGCATTGTGGTCCTTCGAGACTCCTGAAAGAGCGACAGAACCTTCGTCCACGAAACCGTTGCCCCCTGAACACACAGCGAAGACACCAGCCCAACCAGAAGCCTGAAGGATTTGGTATGCTATTTATCGGTCGAAGAGGTCCCGTTTCTCAAGTAGGTCAATGGTTTAAAGAAGAACCGACCTCCAAAAGCCAATCGCTCAACATCGGCTCGATTTATGGGCCCGGTGGGATCGGAAAGACATTCCTCCTCGACTACTCCATCCAACAGATCGACCAGTTTGATGAGTTGGGGTATCTCACGCTCCGTATCGATGGACAAAAAACGGTACAAAGTCTCGAACAACTCGTAACCAAAGAGTGTGTAGAGCGTGTCGAGCTGCCCGACCAAGCGAACTTCTCCTTCCCCCGTTTGTCTGCGCTCTCGAAGCAATGGAGTGCCCTCAGCCAAAGAGCCGAATACCTGATCAGAAAAGAGTACAAAGAGGTCCCACAGCTCGAAGAGTTGATGCTCACCTTGCTCAACTACGGGATGGCCCCTCAACGAGCGCTGGAGATGAGACCTTACGATCTCGCGCTCGCCGACACATCGCAGAAAGAACTCGAACAGGCTGTTGAGTCACTCCTCAAGCTCCGCCCTTACAAGATAGAACACCAATGGTTTCAACGCTTTTTGGGTAAGACACGAAACAAAACGCTGCGCAATGCCCTGCGCAGAGAACAAGCCGCGACCCTCGCGGACGCATTTGTCGAGGACTTTCAAGACCTCTTTAAACAGCTCAAAAAAGCCAAGCCATCCTCCCCCTGGGAAAAAATGAGGCGTCCAAGGCAGCTACTCATTATCCTCGATGACTACGAAAGTATCAGCTCGATGATGAGTCCATTTCTCGCTGAACACCTCGTCCCCAAATTGCTGAAAGCCTCCTTTCGCACGTTGATGGTCGTCCTCGGACGCGACAGCCTCCTCGCGACACACACCTCTTGGGGACAACACCACCGCGCCTTGATCTCCGATCGTCTGATCGAGTTGAAACCCTTCGAAGAGCAAGAGGCCTACGAACTCATGAGACGCCGAGGGATTCACGACAGTCATATCTGGCAACGTATCTGGGAGGATACACAGGGCTACCCCTTCCTGCTGGATCTGGAGTGTGAAGACGAACTAACAGGCGGGACATCGGCCTTGGGACTCAAACTCTTCTTTGATCGACTGACGCGTTGGATGACTCCCATACAAAAAGCCTGGATTGTGCCGCTCTCCTTCTTGCACGAGATCAACCTTGAAACAGTCAAAAAGATGCTACCAAAGCACGACGCAAGCGCGATCCTCGACTGGTTTAAAATGGAGCCCTCAGTGCGCGATCCACACGCCCACCACTGGCAAGTGATCGGGTTTGTTCGCCGCCGCATCCAACAATACGTCCGCAACGACTCACCTGAACGATACGAGAAATTAAAAAAGCGCGCCGAAGAGATACAAGCCGCTTCAGACGAAACAAGGACCAACTGATGAGCACACCTGCCAAATGGACCGCTCTCTCACTGACACACACGATACAGCTCTCGGTGCCTGTCTTTCCCTCATGGGAGCGGTGGGAACCACTTATACAAGCAGACATCGACACAACCTACAAAAGACCGGCATGGTCCGAGTACATGCCTTTTACAACAAACGTAACCCTTGCTCCCACTGAGTGGAGCAATTACGAAGTCGAATCTGACGAAGATAGCGACGACACATAGCACACAGGAGCTTCGAAGTATGACGGAGACACAATCGCTCAAGCAGACAATGGAAACAGTCAATCAAGCGTTCGACATCCTCACCCAATTCCACCAAAATGTCGCGGACCTTCTGCGATTGATCGCACATGGACTCGAAGACGGCGAGTACAGCTACACACCTCTCCTCCACGGTGGGAGCTGTTGGACCTCCTCCATTGAGCCTGTATTGCGCAAAGCCTCGTCCTGGCAATGGAAACACTTTGCGCTCCCCTTCCAATGTGCAGATGAGCCAGAAGCTCCCATCCTGCTTGTCAACATCTCCATCGATCAATCTTTTAATGCTCTTCCAGAGATTTGGCTCGGGAGTTTCTCCGACCTCGAAAGCGATGAAGACAGCTTCCCATTTACAGAATCCATCGAATACATCTTCAACGACTACTTTGGGCCAGAAGAGACATGGAATGAACCCCACCGCTGGTACGAAGAACGACTCGAAGAAGATGGTCTCGCTGCGACCTTTGGTTTTCAACGGCTCCCCATGCACTCCCTCACAGACAAACAAGCTGTCCAGACAACAGTCTGCGATGTCCTGCAAACACGTGTAAACACACTCATGACAACGCCCCAAGAATAAGGTCGCGAGGTGGAAAAAAGGCTCCATCCACAGCTCTCTTATGTTCGCTTTTTTCCATCCAACGGCTTTACCTCCTCCTTTTCACAACTTCAAGGGAACAGATTGTTTGTCACAACTCACTTTAGGATCTATTGTAAAAAAAAGCGTAAAGATCTTTGGTGAGCGGAGAATAGAGAGTGTGGAGCATCGCTGGAGGCTCGACATATTTGGGACGAGCTTGAAAGAAGCATGGTCCATTGTGTATCTTTGCAATGAGAACTTCGCGCGCAAATTGAAATCTCTATAAGGTGATGGCATGACAAACAAAAAGAAACCACCAAATCACGAAGCAGAGCAACATCAACTATCCAAGCAGCTCCACCTATTGAGCAACCACTTGGGCGCAGTATGGGGCAATGCAACGCTTCTAAAATTCCACCTCAAACACGACACAACGGGACAGGCAATGGTCGATGAGCTCGTCGGGCCGCTGAAAGATGCCCTCGACGTTCTCTTAAAGCTTCAGGAGGAGAACGCTCCTTACCCAAGCAAAACGTTACCTCCTCCCCCAACACCATCACAAAACTCAATCGCGACCTTGAATGGTTGCGAACAACTCCTGTTGATCGAAGACGATCTGCAGTACGCAGATATGCTGACGAGATACTTCCGGTATCTAGGCTACGAAGTAAGAATCGCAGGCAACCCGAGAGACGCGCTCTCGTTATTTGAACGAGAGGAGTTTGATCTCGTCCTCCTCGATCACCACCTCCCCCAAATGACAGGGTTGGAAGTGGCGCAAAAGTTGAGAGAGCAAAATCAAAGAATCCGGATGATCTTGTTGAGCGGCGAGCTACATGATGGACAACATGAGCTGTTCCGAGAGGTCGGATTTTATAGTGTCTTAACGAAGACAAGTTCCCTCAAAGAGGTCGGTCAAACAGTCCGCGAGAGCCTCGACGCTCCGCCTCCTTCCCCTCGCGTCACCTTGATGGCGTAACCCCCCCCTTTTTTCAAAGCTCATGGATTGATCGCGTACAATCTCCGTCCAGCAGCGATATAAATCACTTCACGTTTGCCGTATTTTTTGGTCGCAGGTGCGTTTTTGTCGTGGCGTTTGATGATCGGCGCGTTGTCGATCCAACCACCAGCATCAAACTGCCAAAGAAGCGACCCCTTCGATGAAAGAGCATACAAATACTCATTCGCTGCGCCGAAGTAAATGCGTCCCTTTGTGTCGAGCGCTGCGCTTGACTGAATAAATCCAGCGGAGCCTTTTACGGGTTTCTTTTTGAAAACCTTGCCCTTCTTCAGGTAACGACCACTGCGAAAGACCCAGCGGGGATTCTGTGGATCTTTGGGATTGAGTGCATAAAAAGTCTTGTCATCAGAGCCGATGTAGATCGTACCATCACGTCCAAGAATCGGTTTTCCGAGGATGGGTGCCTTCGTCTTAAAGGTCCACTTGATCTTCTGTTCGGGGCTGATCGCCTGAAATCGACCGTCCCAACAGCCGATGTAGATCGTTCCATCAGTGTCGACGGTTGGTGAAGCGGTGATCTTTGGAGGGGAAGAGGTTTGGGAGTTACAGACTTGCATAAACCACTTGCGCTTCCCTTCTGCGCTGATCGCGTGCAAGAACCCATCTTGGCTACCGATGTACAACGTTCCGTCTGCGGCTTCAGCAGGTGTCGCGCGGCGGAACTTGTCTTGCGCTTGGTAAGTCCAAAGCTGTTTGCCCGAAGGACTCACCGCGTACAAGTTCGCATCATGAGATGCGATCAAGATCGTCCCATCAGACCGCACAAAAGGTGAAGAGTCGATCACCCCTTGGGTACCAAACTTCCACAAAAAGCGACCATTGGGTTTGATCGCGTACAAGTAACTGTCTTTGCATCCAATGTAGACTGTCCCATCGATAGCTGTCGCAGGTGAGGACAGCACGAGATCATCGAGACCTTCATACTGCCAGCGCTTTTTTCCAAAGGGAGTGACCGCAAACAGCTTGCGATCGAGCGAGCTAATGTAGATGGTTCCGTCAGCTCCAAGCGCAGGTGTCGATACAATCGGCTGATTGGTGGGAAAAACCCAACGCGCATACCCACTTTTGTTTTTGTGGATCGCGATCTTTTTGGGAGGAAGTTTTTGAGGACGAACCAACTTGGGGACGGAGTAGCAAGCCACCTGACTACACATCAGGACGAACAGCAACAGAAACAATCGCATCTTTTTCCTCTATCCTTTTAGGAAGATGAAGAGAGGGAATGTCCTTCTAGCAGTCGAATTTCGTCCTGGATACGTGGTCCCAAGAACTTGCCATCAAAGAGCAAGAGCTCAACTCGACCGAGAAAAAACAAAAACTGATGAGCGGAAAGCTGGTCCGCAACGCCCATCCGGATCACCTTCTGAATCAACTCCCACAACGTCTCCGTCCGCCCTACAAAGTTGTAGATCCTTGCTTCTTGAGGGGAAAGAGACAATTGCTCGATGTTGACTTGTGGGTTTGGTGTCTTATTGACGGGGCGATTGTAATACGGTTCGAGGGCCCACTGCAAGCGTTGTAAATCACAGTTTTTGTAAATGCCCTGTTTTAGGGTATCAAGGCATTCGATGCGAAAAGGGATCTCGGTTTTCTTCGGACGCTCGTTCACGAAAAAGAAGTAGCGCCCTTCCAACCAAGAGAAGCAACTGAGCAGTTGCTCCCGAAACTGCTCCTGCAAGACTTCGTAGAGCAAGTAAGGATCGATGAAGCCAAGGGCGATGAGATGATTTCCCAGACTCCCACCAAGGGACGCGAGCTTCTGAAGCCCTTGACTAAGTTGTTCGAGTGTACAAGCTCTACGCATCAGCAAGCGTTGTTCTAGATCATCGGTCTCCGTCAAAAGCTCGACGCCCTGAGGGAGTCCCTTCTCGAAAAAGATCTCACGTGTGTGTTGTGGTCCTTTTAACAACAACCTCCCTGTCTGCTTGCGTGAAAAGAAGAAGTAAAACAGACTCGAAAAAGGAACCTTCTCAAGCATCCCAGAGTACTGTGCAACTTGTGCGGTTTCGGGTTCTTCGGGGTCTGGAAAGAAGACACGGATGGGTTGCAAACCCGCAAACACATCTTCCTCATCGTCCAAACCCCAGGCTTGTGCGTGGTTGTGCTCAGGAGGATGAGCCTCGCTGCTTGCGGCGATAGCTGTAAGCTCTGGGTATTCATGGATAGGAAGGAATGTCTCACCAATCAACGCGATGCGATCATGTATGGTGACTTGGCCGCTGCGAAGTAGTTGTTTAACCTTGTGCAAGTCCACAGGACCAATGAGCGTTCCATCAGCCAATCTCACTGCATATCGATTGGATTTGTCCATATCTGTACATCCCACACAATCAAAAACGCATCAACCATGCGCTTGAAGAGAAATCATGACAACACACGAACAGAGCGACGAAAGGCGATAAGACACAACGCCAAAAACAGCCACAACATCATCCCTGATGTCTCAGCGACCTCACAACCAAGCCCTCGTTCAGGCGGGTTATTTGTCGTCGGTTGCTGCGAGGAAGACGGACAAGAAGCGAGCCCAAGCTCCGTCGAGACAGTGAGAAAACCAAACTGATCACGTTCGTCTTGGGGATAAATGGTACACAAACCATCTTTATCGTCCTTTTCCAGGGCACGCTTGGAGACTTCCTCAGCAGGTGCTTCGGCAAACATCGTCGCCTCAGTCACAGAAGTATGATCCAGACCCAAGAGGTGTCCAACTTCGTGTGTCACGACATTTTGGACATCGTGTGTATCTTTTTTGGCTTGCTCGTCAGTCGACCACTGAAAAGCATATCCATTCATGAGAATGTCAGCGTCCAGGATCGTCCCCGTTTGCTGGTTGTACTCGAGCTGTGTCACCGCCAAGACATCACTTGGATAAGGCCAGTCCGACTCGTTCTCGATCCACATCACGACATTCTTGTTGGGACCGCCCGGTACGTAAAATGCTCTAGGCTCCGCGAGGAGACCGCCAAATTGGAACGTCAGGCGACTACAATTCACAGACTGCCACGTCTCAAAAGAGCGTTTGACGGCCTCGATTTCGCTCCCATCCGCGATGTCCTTGCTGCCTTGTTTCGCGATGTAGTAGACGACTGGCAGCGTCTCCCAAGACGTCGGGACGTTTAGGTCTGTCCTTGAGCGTTCAAAAGACCAGACATTCGTCCCAGACAATAAGATCACGACAAACATGAGCAGGTATGAGAACCACTTCATCGGTGGGACTCCATCGTAACAAGGGGTCGATTTGAACGATGTCCTTCTGCATCTTCCAACAATAGCTCAACGGTACTTTGTGTTTGGGCTTGAATGGTTTCTTCTTGAGGAAGTGAAAGAATGAGGGTCACTCCACCTCTTGTTTTCCCCGATAACTCGTCCTTTGGCAAAGGCTTCTTTGCGAGAGGTTTACCGTTCCAAAAAAATTGGAAGTGTCCGCCAGATAAATCCCCGTCATCATCCGACCACAAGACCCGAAAACGCAACTGTCGGGGGGTCAACAGGACTTGCCCTTGGTAGGTAATTTCGCGGATACGAGGTTTGCCAGGAGCTGGCTGATAGCAACGAATATCAGGTTCTCCGGCATCTGTTGAGGTTGGCTCTGTAGATGGGTGATTGGGTTGGCAGCTAGCAAACAGCAAGCACATCCCGACAAGAAACGCCCTACATATTGCTGAGCCACAAGGACGCCAACTTTTGTATGGCTTCTCTTTCAGCCTCGGAGGCTTCAGGGTCGTAACCAAAATCATCACCGAATTCCTCAACAAGATCTTCCTTCACCATCGCGCGGATGTCTGATTGTACATGGTTCATCGACTCGACGATCCAGTGCTTGCGCTCAAACTGTTGGTTCTCTTCCCACCAGATCCTCCAAACCTCTTCGCTCTCGCCAAAGCTTTGGAAGCACAAGCGACGAAGTGCCATCAACGCAGCGCGGCGGAGGTTTGCAGACTCGTGCACGAGCAAATCAATGAGCTCTCCCACAGTGTCAACGATACGAAGCTCTTCGATCAACATGATGGCTTTCTGAAGACGTTCGGGATCTTTGGAGCGAAGGTTGCTGCGCAAAAATTGGAGCAGGGTCGAAAACTCAGATCGATCCTTGTATCCCATCAAGATCCTGCGCAGTCGCTGTCGGAGCTCCACTTCTTTTTCGGAAAGAAGCGTTTGCAACAAGATAGCCATTGCCTTTGTTGGAGACCAGTACCCCATCAGTGTAAAGGCTTTCTTCTGTGGGACACCTCGCTCTTGTTGGAGAACCTGTAATACCCTGTAAAGCATGGGTTCACCAATTTGCTCACACAAGTAACGTAGACGCAGCATCTTTTCTGCGACGTCGGGAGATTTTTCGATCTCATCTTCAGTTAAGGGGACATACGCGAGCGCAGCCTGTGCGAGATTTCCTCCGTATTGGACGAGGATATCACCAAGCTCACGACGTTGTTGTAACACGTTGGTCTTGAGATACTCTTCGAGTGTCGACCTGAGAGGAGGCAAGCCATCGATTGCAGCGTCGTCATCGAGATTGATCTCGATCTCGATATCGTCGTCCTCAGTGTGAGCAGGCGCATCACTGCGAGCGAGATCATCCATCGTTGGCAAGGCAGGCAAGATCTCGTTGGTCATCAAAGGTGGGAAAGCAGGCAATCCAGGGATTGTCATCACTTCGGCCCCAGCGAGAGGCGGAAAGGAACCACCGACAACAGATTGAGGGAGCGTCGCGACTTGTAGCGGTGGCAACGCGGGTAACACCTGTGAGGAGCTCTGCGGTGGGGGAGTTTGAAGCGCTGGACCTTGTTGGTGAATAGACTCCATCGCCTCTGCAGGCGTGGGTGTTGGTGCAGGTGTGACCTGTGCTGAGAGATCTGTGTTCTTCTCCTCTCCAAGAGGAAGAGTCTCCTTTGGAGTCGTTGGTGGAGGCGTGTCCTTGCTGGCTTTTTGCTCTCGGAGTTCTTTTGTCTTCTTGAAAATCTCTCGCTTCTGTTCGAGAGAGAGCCCCTTCTTTGGCTTCGCAGGCTCCTTCGCTTCAGGCGTTTCGACCTCGGGCGACTTAGGCGTTGGGAGCGCTGTCTCATCGGCTTTGACTTCGGGCTCTTGGACTTTTTGCACAACCTCTTTTGGCTCGTTGGATGTCTTGGGTTCTTCTGCGTTGGGGGTAGGTTGGACTTTTTTGCGCGCTTTGGAGGGACGGAAAGCATTCCGCAAACGATCGACAGGAGGCAACGTCAGCGCGGTCTCTTCCTTGCTCACCTTCGTAAGCGCAGTCGATACTTTTTTGGGGGTAGATGTCTCTTTAGAAGAAGGCGTAGCTGGCTCTTCTTCAGCAGTTGTCTCGGGCTCTTTCGCCAGTCCCTTTGAAGCCAAAAGAGAAGAAGTCACGGCCTGGATCTCATCGACGCTGTACTCGGCAGTTCGCACAGCTTCAGAGAGCTTGCCTGGTGTATCGGAGAGTGCGATCTCTTGAACAGGAGCGACAGGCTCTTCTTCGGGAAGTTCGCTTGGCAGCTCGGGCTGCGCTGGAAGCTCCACTGACGGTGCAGGCTCTTCTTCGGGAAGTTCACTTGGAGCTTCAGACTGTTCAGGAAGTTCACTCGACGATGTGGATTGTACAGAGACGTCTTCGACATCGGGTTCGTTGTGCGTTGTTTCCTCGGTGGGAACAGATGAAGCGTCAACAGCTTCGGTGAGCGGAGCTTCGGTGAGCGGAGTATCTGCGGGTGTTGGAACAGCCGCAAGCACTTCATCATCGACAACCGCCACTGACTTTTCCTCAGCCTCTTCGAGAGAATCAGCATTCTCTGTCACAGTCTGTCGTGGAATGGGTGTATCTTGGACAGGCGGCGTTTCGATGTGATGCTCAACTTCAGCCGCTGCAGGTATACTGAGAGTCTCAGGCAAGGTAAACAGCTCGGGAACATCTGCTCTCATAGAGAGTTGTTGAAAGCGAGGTGCCATCGGGATGTGGTACATCGCTTCGAGTCCCTGCTTGAGGAATATCTCGGGAGCGTACAGCGCAACGATATCGAGTTGCAGCCAGTACGAGAGAGGTAATTGTTCGGGAGGTGCGCCCTGATCATCGGTGAGCAAGTACAAGATGTTATCTTGTTGGTGCACAGGAACCACACCAAACTTCTCGGCGAGGGCCTGCGGAAGTGATGCACGTGCCTCTGAGGATGGTTGTTGTATCCAACTGACAGCGTCTTGTGGCCAGTCGTAGAGCTTTGCAAAAGCACCCTGAAGGTCATCCATAGACAGGAGCCCCAGCTCGAGGAGGTGGGTATCTAATGCACCTCCCAACATCATCTGACGACGCATCGCGCGGTCGATTTGCTCAACTTGAAGTAGATCTTGCTTGACGAGATAGTAACCCAATCGAAAGGACATGATGTGTTCCTGTGATACTCAAATGACATCAAATGAAAGAGCGAGACGAGTATAGAAAGGTCATGGTTGACTCGTCAAGCACGAGCGAAAAAAAAAGCGCACACAGGTTGCGAATGAGACGTGTTCATGGCATATACTGAGAGTACACAGATGTACTCTGACAACAAAAAGAGGCAAAGCATTGAAAGCATTGGGACATCACTACTTACTAGAGTGTTATGGTTGTGATGTGGACACACTCAACGATGTCCACAAAGTCGAAAAATTTATGCTACAGGCCGCAGAAGCCGCCAAGGCAACCATCCTAAAGTCCGTGTTCCACGAGTTCTTTCCCCATGGTATCAGTGGCGTCATCGTGATCGCAGAGAGTCACTTGACGATCCACACATGGCCAGAACACCGATACGCCGCGATTGATGTCTTTGTCTGTGGAGAGGATGCTGACCCACAAGTTGCTTGTGATGTCTCAGCACAGGCACTCGGCGCGACCAAAACCCACTTACTCTCCTTTCAAAGAGGCATCTCCGAAGATCAGCCTCCACACGTCACAATCCACTCAAACATTCCGGCAACAAAAGACATTCATCATTCGACAGTGAGCAGTGAACCCCAAACGTAAACGCCCGGATTTTCGAGTCGAGCAGAGTCGATTTGCGCGCTTGACTTGGATCTCCAAAAAAGATATCCTTGTTCGATATAGCACTCACTTCCAGAACCCACGAAAAGCCGAGCTGTGACTCATGGACAAAAGAGACCAGAAACAAATCGCTCAAAGGCATCCGGCGACCACAACAGACGAATACCCCCAGCATTCATCTGACATTGTCGCCAAGGAAGAGGCTGTTGGGCCTTCCACCCTCAACCTCCAAGCCTGGGTCAAGAGCGATACAGGACGTGTCCGCAAAAACAACGAGGACAACTGCCTCTCAGATACTGTCAACGGCCTGTTTATCGTCGCTGACGGGATGGGTGGACACGAACATGGTGAGCTCGCAAGCCAACACGCTGTTGAAGCTGCCCACCACTATCTCTACAACGCAATGCGTGGGATCAAAGCCTTCGCGATTGATCCAAGCGAAGAACGCAAAAAATGGGTAACGCAGGTCGTCGCAGGCGCCGTCCAAACAGCGAACGCAGAGGTCTACCAACTCGCCACACAAAAAGGCGCGCAAGAGAACATGGGCACGACCTTCTCTCTCTTGCTGATCCTGAGTCCAGATACAGCGATCATCGGTCACGTCGGAGACAGTCGTATTTACCGCGTCCGTAACAAAGAGGTCAAGCAACTCACGATCGACCAAACACTGCTGAACCATCAGCTACGAACTGGAGCGATCAGACCAGAAGACGCGAAAAATGTCCCCTTCGGCAACACCCTCATGCAAGCCGTTGGTTACCGTCCCAAAGTCAAACCTGACATCTTTTGGATTGATATCGAACCAGGAGACCAATTCCTCCTTTGCTCAGATGGTCTCTCCAACTATCTCATCGACGACGAGATCGTCTCTGTCTTCAGCCAAACACGCAAAGAACAAATCGTCCCACGCTTGATCGACGCTGCCAACTTGCGCGGCGGGAAAGACAACATCACAGCGATCACCGTCGTACTCGAAGATCCAGAGGCTTCTTCTCTCGCCGCGACACAGCTCGACCTGAGCACAGATATTTTGAGTCAATGCCCTATGCTGTCAGGACTCGAGATGCCCGAGATATTCCAACTGTTGCCGCTTGGTCAGTTGCGCATCTTCATCCGCGATGAGGTGATCCAAAGCGAAGGACAAGAAGGTCCCGGCATCTTGATCCTACTCGCAGGTCGTATTGGCCTGTACAGGCGCAAAACGTGGCTGCTGACAGTCGGACAAGGCGGACATGTTGGCGAGATTGAGTTCTTTGATCAAAGAGGTGCCGCTGAAACGGCGATCTGCGAAGAAGAAGTCCGCGTGATCATCTTTGAGCACGATAAATTACGCACGTTTATCCAAGAAAACCCCGAGATTGGACTGAAGCTGATGTTCAATCTCTCCGAAAGTCACGCACGCCGCACACGCAACCATGAAGGGCGGCTCTCACAGGTGCTCGGAAGAAGTTAATTGTCCAAGATCACAACCTGACACGCTCTCCCTCTGTCAACTCCACTCTCCTTGCTCCCCTATCATTATATATGACCTCAATGTCATCCCCTCCACAAGCCTTCACCATAGTGTTCATCGAACAATGTAACGCTCTAACGTTCATGTATCTCATCTGATTTTCATCACTCCTCGCTTGAAAAAATCCTCAAAAAAAATGCAAGCCCTCTCAAGTCCTGAAGATTCGCACCATACGATAGCTCAAAGAATCAACAAGTACATCCCGTCAGCATTGATGCCTCTTGAGCAAAAAAAGAACTACCACAAAACACATCACATCTGATATAAAAATAAAAGATCATATGTAGAAAAAGAACATGTGTTATCAGAAAGGTTGGTGGTTGTGTTGACAGATCGGACAAGAAGATCAGCAAAATGGCATAGAAGAGAGAGTCTCTTTGGACGCTTGAGTGTGATGTTCTGCACGGAAGAGACAGGTCCAAAAGAGAACACAGGTAGGGGTCTGGGACACAACACCAACCACAGAGCAGGAGGGAGAAGAGCGCCTGAAAAAACTCAAAAAGTGCCGTCTACAGGAGACTTGATAGACATCAAAAATCCCCCTGTAGACAAGAGAATGGAATTCCTATCGAAAATCCTTGACAATCCATCACCCCTTCGATACTGTAACCCAGATTGTGATAGAGCAATGACTCCTTTGTGTTTTTTTGTCAGATGCGATCGATTTCACCTCGATTCTGAGAGTCTGACTTCAGAATTTTCGTTGTATCTCCTTACAAGCTGGAACAATTTGTTTGTATTGAAGGTACAAACCACATGAGGGAACACCCATGAAAGTATCCTTCTTTTCTTTTTCATCGCGTCATCCCCTGTTCACGTTATTCGTGACGTTCCTCGCGGTAGGAATGATGACCACTGCATGCGACTTCAACGTCGAATTGACAGATGAAAAACGTGTCCTCGAAAAAATCGAGGGGACGCCCGTTTGTGATAAAGATAACCGTCGACAGACCAGCAAGTCTGGCAGCCTCGACTTTCGTCTTTTTCTCGTAGATAACCGCAAAGAAGCCCTGAACATTATCGGCATCACTGAGCCTCCTTTTAACCTCCAAGCCAGCGCATTCAGCGTCAAAGACGGGACCATCAAGATCCTGGACGCTGAGACAGGTGAAGAGGTCAAAGGTGCGACCGCAACGGTCAAGATGGGCACAGAGATTGATGCACAAGCCAACCCCCGTTACGAGGAGTTGGAAGAGAGCATCCAAAACCTGAGAATCCCCAAATCGGTCGCGTTGTTGATCGATATGAGTGAGACCGCAGGAAACGAAGATGCACCTCGTACCCGGACGTCAGCGACCGCAACATGGATTTTGGACAACTTCAACGAAGACCAAAGCCGCGGTGGACTTGACATCTTCTACACACTCCTGATCCGCGCAGGACGTCTCAACGCAAAGGACAACCTGTTTAAGACTTGGGACGTAGAAAAACAGTATATCGCAGCTGACGGTCGCAAGCGTGGCTTCCTCCTCACCGAAGAAGACACCAAGACAGAGCTGAGCGAAGAGTTTACTCGACTCTCCCCCGCAAACATTGAAGGGGATCCTCCAATGTACGAGGGAATCGAAGCTTCTGCTCTTGACCTGCGTATCGTTTCACGCGATAAGGACACCGAAGAGCCACAGTTTAACCCATCTGTTGTAGCCATCAGCCTCGAACGCGATGTCACCATCATCGAGTCAAAAGGTAACACCAAGCGAGATGCAGCCCAAAAAGCACTCAAAGGTTCACAAACATCCAACGGTTACTACGACTTTGTCCCCCTCCAATCGATCGTGTACCCCACACCTGACTTCAGCAAAGATGAAAGCAAACAACAGTGGGATACACACCTCGATAACCTTTGTACCCTCGCCAAAGCAGCCGGTATCAACAAGAGCAAATACTGGGGTAACCTCTTCCAGGTCCTCCCAAGTATCGGCCGTCGATACCAAGACAGCGTACGCTCAAAATTGGACATGTCCTACCACGCAATGAAAGGATACATCCAAACCAAGCTCAGCTACACCCTCGGTGGTTCTGTTGAAGCAGGCAAACGCTACATCATTGTCTTCTCTATGGACGGTGAGTTGTTGGGAGAGCAGGTCAAAGCTGAGTCCCAACTCCACTTCGAAGTCCAACTTTAATATACATTATCTGTTTGTAGGGTCATTTCAGTATGTTTGCTGAAATGACCCTATGTTTGAATTTGCAATATTCGGTAGTGTGTACAAAATGCCCACTACCAGGTTTCCCTTGGGAGGCGATCGAGTTCTGATGAGAAAGCTGATTCGTCTGTTATTGTGTAGTGTGGGATTATTTTGTCTCTTCCCACTCACAGCTGAAGCGCAAACTGGTGGCGAAGGAATCGTAGTCATTCAAGAAAATGTCTTCCGCAAGTCCATGCGCGTTGAGTTTACAGCTCTTGGTGGAGTTGTACCAAGTAACCCATTTATCACCTACATCCCCTTTGAAGGACGTCTCGCCTTCCACTTCACAGAAGGTTTTGGTCTCGAGCTGGGTGGTGGATACTACCCCAACTTTGGCTCAACCAAAGACTACCAGGGTCCCATCAAAAGCCACATCATTGATGACCTCAAGAGTCACCCCCACTACCTGGGTGTCCACGTCTTTGAACAACAAATCTTCTACGGTAACATCGACTTCAACTGGACTCCCATCTTCGGGAAACTCCAGTTGTTTGGTGCGAACACGATCACCTACTGGGAGATCGCCTTCCAACTCGGTGCAGGTATCACAGGCGTCTACGACGATGAATACTCCGGTCGCTTTGCCTCAGAAGAAACCAACCCCATCAAGATCCGCCCCACCATCAACTTTGGCGCGACTATGCGCTTTTGGTTGACAAATTGGCTTACACTGAAACTGGATGTTCGCGAATATCTGTTCCAGAAGCAAGTTGGTAAAGGTGGTCTTTCACAGCACCTCTCGCTCATGCTTGGTCTGAGTGTGATTATTTAGTCTAGCGGATGTGGAGCATGATCATGTTGCGTAAATGTTTATTATTCACACTTGTCTTTGCGCTCTCAGCCACACCTGTCTGGGCCCAAAGCAAGGATAAAAAAGCCAAATCTATCAAGTTTAACCCACAAGCTGACCCCCTCAAAAAGGGTGATCAGGCGGATGTCGAGATCTCACGTGGCTTCTTCATCGACAGCGAAGTCGGTCTCTTGACCTTCCTCGCCGGCGAAGGTGCCCTCGTCTACCGACCTGGGATGCTCGTCGCGCTTCGTTTTGGTCAAGACATCCGTAAAGACCTCACATTTTACGGAAAAATCGGCGGCACCGTAACAGGTAACACCGCTTGCTTTGGTGACCCTCGCGGCACAGCCTGCCAAGACGTCAAAGACAAATTTGGCTTCCCCCCCAAAATCAAAGGTCGTCCACTCCCACGTCAAGGTGTCTCCATGATCCTTGGCGCAGGTCTTCGTTGGGCCTTCCTCACGATTGATGAGCGTTTCTTCTTCCACCTGACTGTTGAGCTTCTCGGACAGATGATCCCACCGGACAACGTCCCCGAAGCGGACGCTGACAAGGTCACAGACACCACCCGCAAAAACCTCGCCTTTGGTGGTGGTGCTGGTGCTGGATTTGGTGTCGAATACTACTTCGTCCTCAAACACTTCTCGGCCTCTGTGAACATTCGGGCGTACTACTTTGCGACTCCATTTATGGAGAACTCACTTCTTGGTCTCGCCACGATCGTCTCTGCCGGCCTGAAGTACACGTTCTAAGCCCTCCCCCCTGCTCTTCTTTTTGACACCTCCAAGACACTCTATCCCCTCACAACGAAAAAGATCTTGCACTTTTGTGGAGGCTTGTGTTATAAGCCTCATCCTCTTGGTGGAATACCACCGACTTGTATACAATTGTCACATATCGTGACCCAAACGGCATGGGCTCTTTGTCCACATCCCTATCGGACAAACGGCTGGCACCAATTTGCCAAGGAGACATTCAATGGGAAAAAAAATCTTTCGCAAAAAGAAGAGTATTGCGCCCCTCAAAAAAAGCCCACAACAGCAAATCGCTGAGATTGTAGGTGACTCCCTCGACGCCAAAAAAGCCAAAGTACTCGGCAAAGCACTCTCCAAATTCAACGTCGAAAAAGGCGAGTCCATCGATGACGCGATCAACCGCCTCTGGGATGATACAGACTTCACAATGCTCGATGAAGACGGCTTCGACAAAAAGTATGCGGCACTCCGCAAACTCCGTCGTATGGCTCACTCCATCAACAAAGAAGAGATCTTGAACCAGATCAAATCCAACCTCCAACCACAAGCAGATGAGTCCGCTGACGAAATGGTCACACGACTCCTCGGCCGCGACGGAAATGGTATCTCCAACAAAAAATTGTTGAAGCTCAAAAATATCTCCGATCGCATGGAAAATGAGTTCGGTGGTTCCAAAGACAAACTCGTCGATGCTTTGATGGATGCTCGTCGTGGCGAAGGTGGAAAAGTTGATGAAACTTACAGAGCACACCTCAACAAAAAAAGCCTCGGCACACTCCTCATGACCTACGATCACAAACGCCAAGACGGCCTGATCGACTAAGGTCTCCCCCCCACTCTACCTCATCTCCCCCCGACTCCCCCTACAATTCGACACGTCTCAGCACTTAGCCAGCAAATGACTTGTAAAGAATCGCAGCGGCCAAGACCCAAAGATACGGCGCAAACCATGCGAGCTGTCCTTTTCGCACCAAACGCAACAAAAAGATCAGCGCCAAGTAGCCTGTGACAGCAGCAGCAACGCCTCCAATCAACAGAGAGACGTAAGGCATATGTGCCCACTGCACTTTGCGTAGCTCCAACAACGCCGCACCGGAGATCGCAGGAATGGACAACAAAAAGGAGTACCGCGCAGCATCGTCACGACGCATACCGATCAACAAAGCCATCGCGATGGTCATCCCTGAACGGCTAATGCCAGGGGCTATTGCGACTCCTTGCGCCACACCAATCAGCAACGCACGCCACCAACCAAGCTCGGAGATAGGCCGCTCGCCACCGCTTCGCCAGTACGTCACGAGTAACAAGCAACCAGTAAAGGCGAATAATACACCCACAGCAGGCAACGAGCTAAAGATCTTCTTGAACTCTTTGCGAAAGAAGATACCGATCAAACCTGTCGGGACAGTCGCGACCAAGATCCAAAAGATTTCGCGCATGAAGACATCTTCTGAGGCGCGCTCCCACATGGAACGTTCGGACTTTTTCAACATCTGTATCGAGCTGCGGATATAGTTGCCGAGAGAATGGCGATAAACCAACACAACCGCCACCAATGTCCCCAAATGCAAGATCACATCGAAGAGCAGGTGCTCGTCGGGCTGGTACTTGAGAAAATGCTGCGCGACCACAAGATGACCGCTCGAAGAGACTGGCAAAAACTCTGTGATCCCTTGCAAAATCCCAAGGATGATCGCATCAATGATATTCATAATGGGGTACCTTTCTAGTCTTACGAGATAGGAGCAAGTGAAACCCTGCTTGTGTGTCGACATCTTAACAAGAACAATCGCTTCTTCAAAAGAAAACGCCCCATAATCTGCACGCTGTGCAGGCAAAGATCAAAATTTTGGGAGTGATACAACTTTCACGGCTTCGGCCTTGTCCTTTAACGATGGTTATAGTATGATGGTCCCCAAAAGACATGACTTGTCTCCAACCTGGTGGAAACCAATCCATACACTTCAATTTCCCAGAGTGAACCATCCCAAACGATCGGAATATCTGATGCAATATCGGTATGGACAACGTTTGCTTTTGCTCCTCATGTGCTTCCTCATCACAGGTTGCACCACTACACTGCAAAAGCGCCAAAAGACGGCTCTTACAACTTATCCATTCGGACAACAAGAGATAAGAAGAGCATTTTTGCATCCACCGGCATTGCCCTCGACGACCTCCCCTGCCCCTTCGGCACGTAAACAAGCTCAGGCCCAACGCCCGCTCCCTATCCCAGGCGCGATCGCCCCTGTCCCTCCTCCTCGCTACTTTCAGTTCAAGAGAGCCCACAAAACACAGCTCCCCCTTCCCTTATCGAGCATTGGACCTGATCCACGTGTGCTCAAGCTTCGCATGAGGCTTGTCTCCCTCACACAGAGCTATCTCAAACAAAAAGCTCCCCTCCTCTTTCAAGGCCGGACCTTCCGCTATGATTGCTCTGGTTTCGTCTCCTTTGTGTACGCCCATCTCGGCTACCAGATGATCACACCCAGCGCAGGAAGACTCAACGGGGTCGCACGGATCTATCGATATGCGAAGCATGTCAAGGCATTCCACAAGCGCAAAATCCCGCGAGTTGGCGATGTTATCTTCTGGGACAAAACATACGACATCAACAGAGACAAAAAACTCAATGATCCCTGGACACATATCGCCATCGTCGAATCCATCGCCTCCGATGGTACAGTCACATACATCCACAACACCAAAAAGAACATCATCCGTGGACACCTCAACTTGTTCCACCCCGATAAAAAGAGAAACCGTTACGGCAAAGTGATCAACTCCCGCCTGAGACGATGCATTAATAAGAAAGACAAATGCCTCTCAGGACAACTATGGAGCGGGTTTGGGACCTTCATCAAGCGCCCTCTACCACTCCATCTCAATCAATCACTTTCCGATCCACTCCTCAGTTGGACCCCCACAAGACAAACAAGTAAACAGCCACCTTCGTGAAGGTCGTCATACATTACACCCCATTCAAATTGGAAAGCGAAAGCAAAACGCATGACAACAAAAAAATCCACAGCATCTACTGCGAAAAAGACAACGACCAAAAAATCGACCACGAAAAAAGCAGCGACGACCAAAAAGACAGCAAGCACTACGTCTAAAAAGTCGACCACCACGGCAAAAAAAGCCGAAACAAAGGCACCTGCCAAAAAAACAACCAAAGCAACAACTGCCAAAAAGGCCACCGCAAAAACCAAAACGACCCCAAAAAAGTCGACCAAAACCACAGTGACAAAAGAATCGACCGCCAAAAAATCGGCGACCAAAAAAGCGGAGCCTGCGAAAAAAACCAAAGCTACGACTTCGAAAACGAAGACCAAGGCGACACCAGCCAAGAAAACAGAAGCCAAGACTCCTGCTCAAAAAACAACGAAGGCTACGACGACCAAGAAAACCACCGCTGCCAAAAAGCCAGCGACGACCAAAACATCCACTGAGACAAAAAAGGCTGACACGAAAACCACAGCCAAAAAAGCAACCACGACCAAAAAGCCGACAAGAACGAAAGCTGTCAAAGAGTCTACAGCCAAAAAAGCTGACACAAAAACGCCAGCCAAGAAAACCACAAAAGCAACAACTGCCAAAAAGTCGACCACTTCAACCAAAAAGGCGACCACAGCCAAAAAGGCAACAACAGCCAAGAAGGCGACAACAGCCAAAAAGGCAACAACAGCCAAGAAGGCGACCACTACAAAAAAGGCGACCGCTTCGACCAAAAAAGCTGAGGCAAAGGCACCGACCCAAAAAACCACCAAGGCAACAACTGCCCAAACGGAACCCAAGAAGGCAACGCCGGCCAAAAAAACAACGACAGCCAAAAAAGCGACCGCTACGACTAAAAAGTCGACCACTTCGACCAAAAAGGCCGAAACGAAAGCACCGGCCAAAAAAGTAACCAAATCAACAGCAACCAAGAAGTCGACTGCTTCGGCCAAGAAAACCAAAGCCAAAGCACCGACAACTAAAACAACGGCAGCCAAGAAAACAGCGACGACCAAAAAAACGACCGCTACGAAAACATCAACGGCAAAAAAGACCACGACCAAGTCTACGAAAACAACGGCGGCCAAGAAGTCGACTAATTCGACGAAAAAAGCAACCAAAGCCAGCACCAAAAAGACAACCAAGGCCAGCACCAAAAAGACAAAACAAGAGTCGCCTCCAGTGGAACAAACCCCTCAGGCCAGTGTATTGCGTGCGGAAGGTGATATTGTCGAACACGTCTCAAGACTTTTGACTCGTCTCCCCGGTGGTATCGCCCCCTTACTCGGTGAACCAGAGACAACACAGCTCGAAACAGCGCCCTTCGATGTCGAGCCTCAACCTCCATCATTCAAAGAAGAAACATTCCAAGATGATGTGGAAGATGAGACCTACCAAGACGACATTGAAGAACCTGTGACTCCACAGCCCAAACACAGCCATTCGGCCACGAATGAAACACGTCCAGTACGTGCCAAAGCACCGACCACAGGGAAAGTCAAGATAAAGGTCTTCCACCCTGATGTCGATCAAGGCGGTGGTTTCGTCGTTCAAGAAGTCGACGCAAACAACGTCCCTCCTGGCGCGATCATCGTTTCGGGTACGCCTGCCCCATCCAAGCAAGAACGTCCCCCTCGACAACCAAGAGGAAATGTTCTCGCAGGTGCACCACCAGCAGGTGGCATCCTTGCTGCAGGCAAAAGGTTGCGTGAGCAGGGCATCTCCGTCAAACCAAGCGAGACAACACCTAGCTCCTCCCCTACAGCAGACACAGAGAAGGTTTCGGTTACAGCGACAGCACCAGCAGCAATCACCGAACAATCTGCAACTGCAGAAAAGAAACCTCCCGCAGGTCTCGGCGCTAGCTTTATGCAAGGTCTGCCTGGGGCTTCCAGTCGCCCAAATCAGGCAAGAAGTGCATTGGAGAGCGCATTCTCAGGGCTCACAAGCCGCAAACCCAAACCAAAGCCAGCCGCAACACCTGTCGCGAAACAACATGTCGTGATCGATGGGCGATTGATCGAAGCCCCAGGCCAACAAGCCGAAGAGAAGATGCAGTTAGGCGGATTCCGCGAGCTTCAATCCCCCTCTCTTGAGCTTGGGATCTTTGAATGTCAGATCACCAAAAACAAAAAGAACAAGCTCGACGTACACCTCCTCCTCTGGCCTGAAGGGGAATTTAAACTCCTCAATCGCGTCAATGACTCCGATCCACGCCCACGCATCTGGGCAGAAGAAGGAGTCCGTGGTCTGGGCATGAGCGAGAGAGAGAAGGAGCTTCAAAGGTGGAGCCTTCGCGAGTGGTGGGATGGTTTGAAAGAAAAAGGACACGCTCCTGTCGCCTCATTTGCTGCCAACCGCGCGATACGTGACTTTTTGCAGGTCGCCTTCATGTACGAGCCTGACTACGATGTTTACAGAATGTTCCAGGCCTCAGAGCTCACCCTCGAAGGTACGTACCCCATGCTGCTCTTGCGTGACGGTACGCTGACCTTCGCGGAGCTCACACTCGACGGTGTAGGCGAAAAAGAGCGCATTACCCCCCAACGTATGCAAGAACTGCTTGGTGATCACGCAAAAGATGGTCCTATCGACGCCGCATTTACAGTGATCCCTGCGCTCCAAAACAGCAAACCTGTCGACCTGAGCGCTGAAGCGTCACTCAACCTCTTCCGCGATCAACTCGAACACATGTTCCGCTTCCCAGCCCTCAAACTTCCAGATCCACTGGGTGGGACAGGGATGATCACTGTACAGCTCGGTCTATGGGAGATGAGTCAACCAGGAGCCCACGCGCTCCGTGCGGACGCTATCGCACAAAAACCGATCACTCTTCAGGCGAGTGCGGGCAATATCTCCGATCTCGTCCGCCGAGAGCTGTGGCGTATGAAGAGCCAACCCGCTAAACAATGGGGAGGATACACTCCCAAGCAGATCATGGATGCGATCCGCGCGGCCCTCCTTGAAGACCACTACAACATGCAAGGATTCCAGCCAAAAAAACCTGGAGACTACCGCTACGACGAACAAAAAGGTCTCTTTGAGATCGTACTGCGTCGGTATCCTATGACCCACTCCATGTTGCTTCGTGGTACACACCGAGGCGAAAACGTCCTCGGTGCCCTCGTGATGTACGGGAAGAAAGGCAAAGAAGGCTTCGATCCATTCGAAGATTATGCGTATCTGTTGAAGGAGCTGCCCTGGTCCAAAGAAATCCCAGGGCTTGAATGGACTGACGCATGGTTGACCGCGCCTGCCCATGAAGGACGCGCCACATGGGCGGATATTGATGGACTCCCCTCAACCCCTGTCCTGCGCAGAATGCCTGACTGGCATCGTGGTATCGCGCAGGCCCTCTTTCTCGTCGAAGACACCTCAGAAGGAGAATGAGATACCAAACGACGCATACGGGTTACCAGCTCGTAACACAAGCGCAAACGACGGCGTAATGTGGAACTTGCCACCGACCGCGAACATCAACCAGTTCACCGCGTCAAAGCGAAATGCCTGCCCTCCAAACACCCAATCTCCCAAAAAGATGTTGATACCAAGTTCAGCAAACGCCGACCATTTGTCATTGAAGTAAAATTCCCAGTGGACTGTTATGGGAATACCAATCGCGATGTACTGTCCGAACGGATACAGATCTGCACCAAAGTTGATGTACACCGCGTTGTTAATGGTTGGCACAAAACCATTTTCTACAATGGGAATCCCCACACGTAGACCAAACGCGCCACCAAAACCGTAGTAACCAAATCCAGCGATGGGAGCATCGAGCGTGACGGGTCTTCCTCCTTGGTGAGGGACTGCAATGTCCGCCTCTGCCGATGTGGAAAACATCATCAAACCACAAAACGTCAACGCCAATACATACACACGATAACGTCTCACAAAAGATGATTGAACAAACATAATCGACTCCTTTCTCAGTTGCAGACAGACTTTTTCACGGGTACACATTCAGGTGCGAATGTAACCCACAGCCTTACCAAAGACGAAAAAAATGCCGCCTTGTCAATGGACACTCTCTATACTACAAACAAAACAATGACTCACACGTAGACAGTCCCCATGACGTCACATCCCTTCAGAAGGAAGCCTATGCGCTATTTCTACAACCCTCGAATCTATCTTTTGTGTTTGCTATGTATTCTCGTCAGACCGACGACGTCACACGCTCACATGACACTAGAAGGACTTGCCCGGATCACCGCCGAACCCAAAAAACAAACGGTAGAGTTCCTCATATCGCTCAGCATTCAGGATATCGGAACGTACCTAAAGCTCGACAAAGACAAAAACAAGCGCATCTCTCCCGATGAGATCATCGACGCGAAAGATGCTGTCATCGCCTACATCGCAAAACATTTGAAAGTCAGCAATGATGGGATCTTTTGCGAAGCCGCACGTGGACACTTCACCAAACGACCGACCTCTGTCAGGCTGTTTTATCGACAAGAGCATACGTGTAAGGCCCCTTTCCGCACACTGGTTATCGAAAATACCGTATTGTTTGGAGACAAAGGAGGCTACAAACACACCGCGAGTATCCTCATCGGGAAAGCCAAACGCACGACGGTCTTCTCACGCGCCTTCCCCACGATCACTTTCCGCATCAAACCGACGACGCCCCCAACAACACGCCCCACCCCAAAGGCACCAAAAAATGTCTCATCAGGTCCCCTCATCTCACTGCAGTTTCTCTGGGATGGAGGAAAACATATTCTCGAAGGATTCGATCACATCCTGTTTTTGCTCTTACTCCTGTTCTCCGTCGCCTCACTCAGACAACTCTTTTGGATCGTCACAGCCTTCACACTCGGCCACACGATCACATTGATCTTGAGCGCGATGCAGTGGATCTCGATCCCAACCCAACCAACAGAAGCTGCGATCGCCCTCTCCATCGCATTTGTCGCCGCCGAGAACATCATCAAGCGCGATGAAGACCTCACATACCGGCCTGTCGAGACCTTTCTATTTGGACTCCTGCACGGCGTCGGCATCTCCTACCTGTTGCGCGAAAAACTTCAGCTACATGGCAGCGAGATCGTCTCCCCATTGCTCTCATTCAATATTGGCGTAGAGCTTGGTCAGCTCGTCATCGTCGCGGTCGCGTTTCCAATCTTGTGGCAACTCATGAAGTGGAAGCACTACAAACGACTCTGCCTCTCCGCGAGTGGTGTGATCTTTGTCTACGCAAGTTACCTGTTTATCGAGCGACTCTTTTTGACCTGACGCATCCAAACATCCAACTACATCTCACCACCTTGCAAGCCACACATACCAAAGATTCGCTTGTCCGCTTTTGTTTGTGGTAAAGATGTTCACGATCAGACCCACCTCGATCAGCAGGAGCCACCCAATGCCTAAAAAGGCTGATATACGTATCCCCACCATCGAAGAGATCCAGGCAACACGCTCCCTCCTCGCGCCGCACTTACCGATGACGCCGTTGGCATACGCTCCCTACTTGAGCGAGCAGCTCGGTCGTCGCGTGTGGTTCAAACTTGAGACCCAACAACCGACACACTCCTTCAAGGTGAGACCAGCCTTTGCCAACTTGCTCACTCACAAAACAAAAGCGCAACAGCATGGGGTCATCACATCTTCGTCGGGGAACTTTGCGCAGGCCGTCGCGTACGCATCACAACAACTCGATATTGACGCACAGATCGTGATGATGTCTATCACAGCCCCTGTCAAAATCGAGCGCACCAAACAACGCGGTGCCCGCGTCGTGATCTGTGGTCCCACATACGAGGATCGCTGGAATACAACATATCGACTTCAAGAAGAGACAGGTCGCCTCCTCGTTCACCCCTACGACTCCATCGAGACGATCTCAGGAAGTGGTGTGATCGCCTTGGAACTTCTCGAACAACTCGAACGCCCCTTTAGCGTCCTCATCCCCACAAGTGGCGGAGGCATGCTCAGTGGTGTTGCCCGCACTCTCAAGGCGCTCCGCCCAGCGTGTCATATCTGCGGTATCCAGCCCAAAGCCAACGGCGCGATGAAGCGCTCTCTCGACGCAGGTGAACGCATCAATGTCGGCACCTTCCACACCATCGCAGACGCGCTCACAGCATCCTATCCAGGAGAGCGGACCTTCGAGATCGCAAAACAATACGTCGATCAAATGCAAGTCGTCGAAGAGAACGCGATCGCAGAAGCTGTCAGGACGTTGTACCATCAACATAAGTTGGTCGTGGAAACAGGTGGGAGTGTCGGCGTTGCCGCCCTTCAATCGTCTCCAGGTCTTCTCAAAGACCTCCCTCACCAGGATATCGTCTGTGTGCTCAGTGGCGGCAATATCGCCCACTCACAGCTTCAATCCATCCTCTCGGAGACGAATGAACAACAGAGTGAAGAAACACCTAGAAGCGAATAAATGACACCTTCAAAATCTCTGCGATACGCGCTGCAGCGGTCTCGAGATGTGCTTTTGTCATGGTGTCTTTTGCGCGTTTGGTAGCGCCGTCGATCTGCGCCTTCAGCTTCTTGAGTTGATGTCTCGCGAGCGCCGAAGCGTCGTTGGTGATCGTCGATGTTGTCAGGCTATACGCCACGAGCAGCTCCAGGTGGAATCGCTGCAGATTGCGTCTTTGTAGAGAGACCTTCACAGGCCCCTTCTCGGACAACTCCGCCCAAATCGCTTTTTGCACAGTCCCAAACAACTCCGCCAACGTCAATGGATTGCTCCCACCCTTCACCCGCTTTGTGTTGTCCTGAATACGTTCAAGCACCGCAGGGTGGAACAAGCGGTACAGAGGCAACACCTGCACAAGCACGACCATTCGGTTGATCGGCACTTCAACGCGGGAGAAGAAGATCTTCATCCAGCTGAACCCACGTAGACGGTTGGGTCCGAGCTTGTTCAAAAGTGAAGGCGACCACTTCAATTCACGAGCAAAGTAATTATCAACCATAAACTTCAAAGCTTTACGTTGCTTCTTCACATCCAGTGGCGTAAAGGGGAGTTGCTTGCCAGGATCACCAACGTGCACTCGTTTGTGTACGAGACCACCGACAAACTTGCTCGCCTGCATCCCAGAGCGCAAGTAAGAGCCCAAACCGATCATGAAGACATTGCGGAGCTTTTGGTAACTTGCGCCCTTCTTCTCGAATGTCTTTTCGGCTTTTTTCCAGAGCTCACGGCTCAACTTCAGACGATTGTCGAAGTAACGGATAGGATCACGTCCCATGTCCCAACGCATCGCGTAGGGATCGATGGAATACGGGGAGGATGGCATGAAAGCATCTTCATCCGTTGCATACGCGAGCTTTGGATCGGCGACACGAGACGCGATCTTCTTGAGCACAGGGAGTTCATCTTTTGGTGTCTTCGCTTTCAGAGGCTTGTAGCCATACTCAATCGCCCAATAGTCATAGGGTCCGAGCGTTGTTTGCCAGTATTCACCTTGTTTGTCACCGGGCAACGCGAGGTTCACAGGCGCGTACTCCATCATCGAGTTGGTCAGACCTTCTTTGACGGTCTTTTTCGCGTCATGAAGTCCTTTGTAATCGTGCAAGGTGCTCGCCTTGAAGTTATGGCGAAGACCAAGTGTGTGCCCGACTTCGTGGGCCACAACGCTGATCAAAAATTGCTCCATAAACTTCTTCTCTTCCATACTCGAAGGTGCCATCTTTCCGCGCATATTGAGCAGGTGCCAGCCGAGTGTCGCCTGTTGCATCGCGCCCTTCGTATATTGACAGCTTCTCCAACCGTGCTCGTGATTGTGGGGCTTCTTCGTCAACACATCGATCTGTTGGAGGCGCTTTTGCAGTGCGTTCAAAGAACGTGTGCGGGCAGAAGGATCGAAGAAGATATCGAGACCTGCCGGACGAATCCAACGCACAGGAGAGACGTACTGCTCGAATTGTTGGTGGACAAACTTGACCATGTCTGCGGACATCCGAATGTCTGCATCGTAGATCTGACCTGTGAGTGGATGGATACGTGATGGACCTTGCGCAAATGCCGAGTTATTCGCCAAAAACCAGCGAATGGTGCTGTAGCGAACATCCGCAGGATCCCACTTCGCCTTGGCAGGTTGTTGGAAAACACGAACCGCACGTTTAAACCCGATACGTTCAAAGGCTTTGTTCCACACGAGGATACCTTTGGCGATCGCGCTGCGGTATTTGTAGGGGATACCATTCTCCAACCAGAAGGTGATGGGTTTTTTGGGCTCAGACATCTTGGAAGAAGGTTCTTTTTTCTCCAAATGCCAACGCGTGATGTAGCGTACAAAGCGACTGTCTACACGATCATTTGTAAAGTCTTTGGCGACCTTCATGAAGTAACCCACACGATCATCTGCGAGGCGTGGTTTGTATCCAGTATCAGGTGGAGTCGAGATGCTGTAACGCAAGAACAAACGTACTCCCTGGCCAGAGGGGATATCGACACGTCCACGTGAGAGCGCGCGGAAGTAGGCTTTCACACCGACCTCAATGTTCTTGGGAAAACCTTTGAGGGAGTAATACGTGCTGTATCGTTTGTCGATTCCATACACACTGCGGCGACGTACACGGAAGTTTCGATCTTTTTGCAGCTGCCGACGGACCCAATAGCGAAGCCCCGCGAGATCCTTCATCATGAAGTCGTTGAGATTGATCAAGAACGACTTTCTCTTGGGGTGAGGTGCGCTGATAATCTTCGCAACCGTTTTCAAAGAGTGGGTAAAGGAGCGATTGAAGATCCTTGAAACGGCCGCTTTTTTGCTCACGCGGAAATTCGTATTCTTGTGGATCATCAAGAGTTTGCTTGCCTGCCGCTTGAGGATAAACGGAAACTCTGGGAGCATCGCAAAGGTGATAATCGAGCCCCCCGTCCCGCCTTCGAGTGTGGGGGAGAGCAAAAACATCTTGCCGAGCTGTTTGGGATGAACTTCGAGATAGGTCCGCTTTGAGCCATCTGTCATCTTCTGGACATAGATAGGAAACAATCCCTTGATCCGGCGGGCGTTTTTGATGAACTTTTTGAAGGGTTTGTAGTAGCCCTTCTTCTTTTTCTTTTTGAGGAGTTTTTTGGCGAGGCGACGGAGGCGAGACGCGCGCTTGCCTTTGCTCGACTTGGCAGAACGTTCGATCAAAAGTTTGACCGAGTATTTGAGTGTGGAGACGAGCCCCACCCAGCTCTGCACAGGTGGAAGGACCTCACTGCGCAAGATACGTCCCTTGATGGTCACGAGGCGGTAGGTCGAGGTAAACGTCCCATAGTGACGGCTCACTGTCCCCGTCAAGATGTGGGAGACGCCCCGTTTTTTGAGGGCACGCAACAACTCGTCAGTGAGTTGGTGTTTCTGTTTCCAATGGTACTTGTCCAATAAGTCGTTGACACGGACGGGGTCGATCAGCCGAAATTGACGCGCGTTGAGGGATCCGTGCAAAATCATCGAAAGCGTTTTTCCCGTCCCTACAGAGATTTTCCCGCTCTCTTCGAAGCTGAGTATTGCGAAACCAATCGCGCGCTTTTTCTTGACCTTTTTCTTGACCTTTTTTGCTTTTTTGGCCTTCTTGGCCGCATGAATGGGAGGCGCGAAAGCAAAGATCGCGCCCAACGAAAGGATGGACAGAAGTCTTTTCATATGCTGGACCTTTCTTGATAAAATGGGGCTCTCCCCGTCTTGGAATGGAATCTCAATCCATTGTAGAAAAGATGTGCCTGGATGGAAAGTCACACCTCACCTGGTCTTGATTTTTTTTGCAGACCAAATTATGCCATAGAGTTTAAAAATGGGGTATGGTGCACAAAGATCAAACCCTATACGTCGCACAAGCGTCGTAACAGAGATACTTTGACCAATCTTTACACACATACGGAGAAAGATGATGGGTAGTAAAGACATCAAAAACCAATTACCATCCTTACAAGAACGCGCTGATCACCTCGGGAGGTGTCTTTGACCTCTCTAACAAGCGCACCTCACTAGAACTTCTCGACCGAGAAGCCGCAGCCCCATCCTTGTGGGACGACGCGGAGCGAGCTCAAAAAGTCCTGCAAGAACGCGCCACACTCGAAGCCTTCGTCAAACGCTTTGACACCATCTACGCTGCGCTCGAAGACGCAAACGCGCTCCTTGAGCTCGTCGAAGACGATGATGACTCTGATGAAAGTATGTTCGAAGAGATCCAAGAGCAACTCGACGAGGCAGATTCTTTACTCGAAAAGATCGAATTTGAGCGCATGTTGAGCGGCGAAGCTGATCCCAACAACGCGATCGTCTCGATCAACGCAGGTGCAGGTGGGACCGAGTCTTGCGACTGGGCCTCCATGCTGCGACGGATGCTCCTCGCGTACTGTGAAAAGCGTGGCTGGAAGGTCACCATCACGGACCATCAAGACGGCGAAGAAGCAGGCATCAAAAGCACGACCTTTATCGTCGAAGGCGAATATGCATTTGGTTACTTGAAAGCCGAAGCAGGTGTTCACAGGCTCGTCAGGATCTCTCCCTTTGACTCGTCAGCACGTCGACACACATCGTTTGCCTCAGTGTTTGTGTATCCCGAGATCGACGATGACATTGAGATCGAGGTCAACGAGGCAGATCTTCGCGTCGACACCTACCGCGCGTCAGGTGCAGGTGGACAGCACGTCAACAAGACAGACTCCGCTGTTCGCATCACCCACAACCCCACAGGTATCGTCGTACAGTGTCAGAATGAGCGCTCTCAGCACAAAAACCGCGCCTTCGCGATGAAGATGTTACGTGCGCAGCTCTATAACCTTGAGCTGCAAAAGAAGCAGGAAGAGATCGACGCCGTCAACGCACAGAAAAAAGACATCGCTTGGGGTTCACAGATCCGCTCGTACGTCCTGCACCCCTATCGCATGGTCAAAGATGTCCGTACTGGTCATGAAGTGGGTGATGTTGACGGTGTACTCGACGGAAAGCTCGATGACTTCATCGAAGCCTATCTGATCCAATTTGGCGCAAACGCCGGCCCCTCGACGGATGAAATCACAGTATAATCCCCTCCCCCCTTCAGCACTCTACCCAACAGATCCCCTGACAAATTCAGCCAACTCGATCAACTTCCCATGGAAGAAGTGCTCTGCGTCTTCGAGGACTTCGGCCCGAACCTCTCCTTTAAAGTTGTGTTGATGTGCCCGAAAGGACGCAACATCACAAAACTCGTCGTTGGCTCCGAGGAACATGTGGAGTCCCCACTTTGCAGGGACTTCAAATGTTGGCAAGGCGTACATACTCAGCGGCGGCGCGAGCAACACCACGCCATCACATTCGCCACCATCGGAGAGATAGCGACTGATCACACCTGTCCCAAATGAAAACCCAATCAACATGATCGCCTCGGGCTGTGTCCGCTCTTTCATGTACTGAATCGCGCCCCTCAGATCATCCACTTCGGCGATACCTTCGCCATGTGTGCCTTCGGATTTCCCCGCACCACGAAAGTTGAATCGCAATGTAGAGAAGCCCTCTGCCGCGATCCCACGTAACGCCGTGTCGATCACTTTATTTTGCATCGTGCCACCGTGGAGTGGGTGTGGGTGGCAAAGAACACATGCCCAGGGTTTGGTGCCTTCGGAGAAGCGAGCCTCCAAAGAGACAGGTTGCTCACCTGCGGAGGTGATGAAAAGAGATTCTTCTTTGGGTCTGGTCGGAAATCTTGAAGCTTCGGACACAACTTGCTCCTATATCGAGAAGAGGAAAAGATATCATGGGATTTGGATGTCGAAGGGAGAGAGAGGTTGCTCAAAAGATCACATGGAAGGTGAAGTCACGAGACTCAATGAGGAGGGATTACGAGTCGCTCACAGGACCCGTCTCAACAGAGCTTGAGAGACTATCAAGCGCAGAGAGTATGCGAATCTGTTCCATCATGCAGCTGTGTCGGGAGATCAACTCTTCGAGGGAGATGGAGCCAAGTACCTCCTCGATAGCAGCAGTGACACGTGCCCATACCTCTTGTGTTGCGCAGCTACCACTCTTCTCACAAGAGCCACCATCATCGAGACAGTCAGCGACAGAGAGAGAACCTTCGAGGGTGCTCACGATCTCGTCGAGTCGGATCTCTGCGGGAGGACGGGCCAAGCGGTAGCCCCCGCTAGGTCCACGTACACCTTCGACGACACCGGCCTTCCGAAGTGGGATAAAGAGTTGTTCGAGGTACTTTTTGGATATATTTTGTCGCTCCGCGATCACCTGCAGCATGAGCGGTCTTTGTTTATCGTAGTGCACAGCCAACTCGATAAGAGCTCGAATGCCATACTCAGCACGTGTTGATAATTTCATCAGGTAGGCTCCCTATTCACAAGATCACGACACCTCAAGTACAAAGGGCTGAGTTGTTTGCCACAAACACCACAGCGAGGAGTCACCATATCCTCACCAGCCCACTTGAGCCGGTTTGTGTCGCTATATTCTGTTTGAATATAAATCGAAAGTTATGAGATCTCAAGCCGAAACCCCGTACGGTCGTAGACCTTTTGGGCGATGGACTCGAGTTCATGGCTTGCTGGCATAGAGGGCAATGTGATCTTCACAATGAATTCTTTTTTGTAAATGCCAGGCTCTTTTTGCAATCCCCAACTGTCAGGGACGATCGTTCGGACTTCTTGTTTGATCCCATACTGATTGGGCTCAGGGTTCAGCTCGATCGGCCATCCTGTTTGCTCAATAAGGTCTTGCAAGACGTGAGTATAGCGCTTTCCCACGATAGGTGAAAGGAAGCTCAGGACGATCTTATTCCCTTTCTTACTTTTTTTGTAGGGTTTATCGGGATGAGCGACAAACGCCTCATCAATTTTTTGGTAGGTAAGGTTGATCTCCATCTTTTCGGATGACGAGATACGGTTCTCCGTGTGGGGTGTTTTTCGCGGCTTGCGACTTTGATGAATTTCGAGTTTGTACCCGGTTTCATCGAGATACAACTGGCACAACGCCTGGAGATCTCGCTCAAAGTGTTTATCCTCGGTGACCTCTTCGGGGATACTGACCCGTAGACGGACAGCTTGCATTTCGTGGAGGATGGAGGGGTTCTTCACGAGCTCCCAATTGTTGGGGATATGCCGCCTGGCACGCTCTTCCAAGGCTGCGTGGTGTGGCATATCGTTCAGCTCGATCGTCCAGCCTGTTTCTTCTCTCAACTGCTCCAGTATATCTGCGTATTTGACGGCAGCGACGGCAGGAAAGTGGAAAAACAAGATGATCTTTTGTTCATCTTGCCTGGAGCCACGTTTGTACAACCCGGCGTCTTCTGGCAGCAACTCAGCAGCCCGCAAGAGCGCTTGATTCATCTCCATCGAGCCTTTGTATCCGCCTTTTTTCTGCTCACTCTCGCCATAGACATCCTTGGGAGGACGCAGACGGAACAGGTAAGAGCGTCGTCTGTCAGGAACAAAGTAGGGTTGATCTTGCAGGAGCAAAGTGAGATCGTCGAGTTGATCGGCCATAGGCTCTTCATCAGGACCGTACCACCGAGCAAACAGATCTCTGACACGATAGGAACCGCGCTTTCCAGTCTCCGCCCACAAGGCCTGGTGGAGGTGAGAGAGTGTGTCCTTATCGAGAGCCTGATTGGGCAAGCCAATGCGTGGCACAGCGCGTCGATTGCGTTCTCGTGGTGCAGTGTACACGACCTTTGTGGAAGCTTTAAACTGCAGGACTTCGCCGTTACTAGGGAGCAAAATGTTACCGGGGACCAGCCCGTCGATGGTCGTGGCCAGGGACTCACGAGCATCGCGATCACCGTGTACGAGGACGACGCCTTGTGAAGGAGCCATGTTCCCGATGAGACCTGCAATCTCTCCACTATCAGCGTGCGCAGAGAGTGAATACTTTTCGACACGACAAGCGACATGTGTGCGTTCGCCGTTGAGGATAAGATGGCGTTGTTGAACAGGTGCATCATGGAGCGCGAGCAGATGGCGTCCTGGTGCTTCTTCGTCTTGATAGCCTGTGATCGCGATCAAATTTTTGGGGTTTCCAGCGAGCGCTGCGGCGTAATATGCAGAAGGTCCTCCTGTCATCATGCCGGATGATGCGATGATACAGCAGGGGGGACCAGAGAGGACTTTGCGACGTTGACTCTCAGAACGCACACGGTGGACTTTTCCACCGGCAGGAAAGAATGGATGCTCTCCCTTTTGGACGCTGACGCGCAGGTGTTGTTGCAGGTAGGTCGGAAATCGACTGTACGTATCACACACCGAACGAACCATCCCATCGACAAAGATAGGAAATGGAGGGAGCTGCCCAAGCGCCATCGCGTGACGCAAGATCAAGATCACTTCCTGTGCACGCCCGACAGCAAACGCCGGAATGATCACCTTCCCACCGCTCTCGATCACATCTGCGACAGTATGTACGAGATTGGATTCTTGGCGTGAGCGGTTTGGATGGAGGCGGTTTCCGTAGGTGGACTCGACAATCACCACATCAGGACGCACTTTCGGCGCGTGCATTCCAGGCACTGTTCGTTGGTCCGTGACGGAGATGTCGCCACTTACGAGGATCGAGCCAGCGCTCCCTTGTAAGTTGATAGAGCTTGCTCCCAGGATGTGCCCGGCAGGATGGAATGTCGCCGAGATCTCCCCTTCTGCGATACGGAAAGGGTAATCAAAGGGGATGGGACGAATGCGTCCGAGGCAGGATTCAACAGCAGCAGGTGGGTACAGAGGAATCTCGCCCTCTCTGTAGTAGCGGCCTTCCATCAAGCGCAAACTGTCTTCAAACAAGATTTGTACGACGGCATACGTCGCGGGGGTCATGTAAATGGGTGCATCAGGGAAAGCCATGTGCACGAGCGGAAGAGCCCCAGAGTGGTCGATATGTGCGTGTGTTAAGAAGATCGAATCAACATGTCCCGCCTCTTCTTGGATGCGTGCGAGATCGGGAAGTTGATCCTGTCCGTCTTCACCGAGACGAATCCCTGCATCGATCAACAACCGCTTTGAACCAAATTCAACGATGGTGCTGGAAGCACCAACCTCATGAGCGCCTCCAAGAGGCAACACACGCATCATACTCTCTCTCCTACTATGGAACCTTTCCCCTAGTCTCACATGGACCTTGCGACACAGCGGACATAGGACACCTTCATGAGTACCATACCGTCCTACGAAGGTCCAGACACGTCCTACACATGACACCGACAACGCCCGAACATCGTTTGTCTTCTACAGTCACGCAAACATCATCTCTCCATCACGTGGTCTGACCAAAGACCTCCATCGCGAGTGAATCCCAATGCCCAGAGCCTTTCAAGCGAGTAATTAATGAAGACAATCCCATCCCCACACGTTGCATGAGTGGTAAGTCTGTCGGAATCACAGCAGGTGGAGGAAGTTTTGGGATCTTTCCACCCCGCAACAAGATCTGCTTTGCCTGCGATGCTGCTTGCTCAAAGTACTGCTCCATCCACTCCGTTGAAAACTGAAAAGGCTGTTTTTCTGGGTGGAATGGCTCCAAAAATGCATGAATCGCCGAGGCATACGCAGAGAATACGATTTCATCATCATCAGGAACACCATACGTGCCAGCGAGTGTCGCACGAAACGTCTCATCATCTTGATGGATGTAAGCTGTTATGTTTGTTTGGAATTGCTGTGCAAATGAGGGCTGTACAGGGATCGCTGCGCCAAAATCGAGGCAGGAGATGCGACCATCCTTATGGAAGATATAGTTGCCAGGATGGGGATCACCGTTGACAAAACGGTGGATGAAAATCGAACGCCAATAAAACAGAAAGAGGTTCTGTGCGACACGGTTACGCAACGTCTCATCTTCTTCGCACACCTCGTGAAAAGACATCCCATCGACAAACTCGGTCACGAGCAATTTACCAGTGCTCAGCTCAGGGAACACTTTGGGGATGTGAATGCTGGGGTGGTCCTGAAAGAATGACCGAAACTGTTGATGATTTTTGCGTTCTTTGACGTAGTCAAGCTCATCGAGCAGTTGTTGGCGTGTCAGCTCGATGATGTCTTTGCCTTTGTAGTAGGAGATCAAAGGACTAAACAACGTCTCGATGACTTTGAGGTTTTTGAGATCGCTGATAAAGGCTCGATCGACGTCGGGATACTGAACTTTGATCGCGACCTCTGTCCCGTCGTGTAGACGCCCGCGGTGGACTTGACCAATCGAGGCCGCGGCGAAGGGCTCCTCATCGAACTCATCAAAATGATCTTCGATCAGACAATCGAGTTCTTCTTCGATGACACTTTGGCTGACCATTGGAGGGAGAGCGGGCGCAGAATCCTGGAGTCTCGCGAGGACACGTTGGTAAATGGGGGCAAGTTCGGGAGGTAGGACACCTTCCATATAAGAGACAACCTGGCCGATCTTTTGCGCAAGTCCTTTCATCGTTCCAAGGGTCCGAAAGAGCTCCTCCGCGTATGCTTCCTGCTCCGCAAGAATCTTCTCGGCCGCTTCTTTGCGATCTCCTTTTTCTGCAGAGACCAACTCAACGGTCCGCTTCAACGCAAGTGGAACAGCCTTTCGAGCGGCCCACCCTGTACGAAACATGCGGCTCATACGCGACGTCGGGATGGACTCGATCTGATCGAGTCCTGCTCTTTGAGTGTCTTTGTTGGAAGCCTTGTCCTTGTCTTTTTTATCCATCACCGGAGCCTGTGTCTGGGGTGAAAAGGAGGCAATCTTCAAGGTCTAGTTTGTCTCGAAGATCCCCGTCGATTCGAAAATCTACATCAAATAGTAATGTTTCGTAGGGAAGAGTGCAACGACGTGTGACAAGTTATGACACGTAAGAGGTGAAGAATGGTAGGCAGAAAGACGACCTAATCACCTGAAAAGGAGGTTCTGCACATGGCAGCACGTACCCAAAGTTCTCGTCGGAGTTCCAAAAAAAGCTCCAACAAATCGACCGAATCGAAAGAAGAAGTCAAAAAAACGTCGTCCACAACCAACAAGGCCAAAGAAAGCAGCAAAAAGAAAAAACCGGAAGAGATCGGTTTGCGTGTGATCGATGGTAAGGACGAGCAAGATGAACGCACCATCGGTGAACAAGCGATGGAAGAATTGCGAGACAATCTGCGCGCTTTAACAGGCGAAGTAAACGAGTTAATCGATCTTCTTCCTGATGACTACAGCATGCCTGGGATCAACATCGACCAGATCGAATCAGGCATCCAACAAGCCGAGACATTTTTGGGCAAACCCAACTTTGTCGTCGGTTTTGCAGGTGGTTTTAACGCTGGAAAGAGTATGTTGATCAACGCTTTGCTTGGCCAACATGTCCTCAAAGATGGTGCTGTCCCCACGACCTCCACGGTCACAAGGATCACCGCCACTTCTGATGAAGAGTGTATGTACGTGCACTTCTTCACAGAAGCCCAGTTTGAAGATCTCTTCGCGCGCTACATGGAAGATTTCTCCTACCTGTACCAACACACATTCAACAGTGACACCTTCCATGGACGTGACGAGCTGACAGGTCTGCTCGACGACATCAAAATGTTGCGAGAAAGGCTTGAAGCCGAAGATTGGAACGATCGCATTCGTAGCCTCGACAGCTTTTACGATCTGATCGTCTCTTACATCAATCATCAAAACCTGCTCTCAACAGGTCCGATGAAAGAGAATCTCAGCCGAAAAAATCTGATCTACTACACAACCAAGGCCGAAAATTCCGTTGCGCCTTTGGTGCGAGAAGTTCAGATCGCGATGAGTCACCCCATGCTCGCAGATGGTTCGGAGTTGATCGATCTCCCCGGACTCGGCTCCCCCGACCCACGAGATGAAGAGATCACTGTAGAAGCCCTCAGAGGCAACGAAGAGACTGGCAAAAGAGAATGTGACGCTGTTGTACACGTCATGGACTCACTCTCCCCCTTTCGCGCAGGGGAAGACCGCCTCTTCCAGATCTACAGAAAAGTGTGGGGAGAGAGCTTCTCCAAACGTGTTTTCCTCGTCGTCAGCCGCTGGGGAAAACTCGAACAACAATCCCCCGAAGAGATGCTCGCGGTCACCAAAACGGTCAAGCGTGTCGCAGAGCGATACGCTGTTGACGGCCAAAAGGTCTTCATCACAGATGGTCGCATTGGTGCACAGTTCGAACAACTCGATGAAGAAGAACGCGCAGAGCGATTCAAAGAGGAAGCAGAAGAGCTCGAAGAGATCCGCAAGGAACTCGAAGCCTCGAACTTTCCAAACGGAAAAAACCTCTTCGAGATCACAGTCAACGCGATGATCGACGGAAACGTCCCGAAACTTCGAGACTCCCTACGTTACTATCTCGCGTTTTACAAAGAATATCTGCACCTCTCAGATGCACAGCGTATGCTTGAAAGTCAGGTCAACAAGATCCAACAAGCCACCTCTTTGCACCTGCCACCGCTCGATCAACTCGAAGATGACGAGGAGAGATTCATTGAAGAGTGTCGCTCTGATATTGAGCGGCAGCTCAAAGAGATGCGCAACAAAGCGCGCGATCAACTGCAAACCTTTGTGCAAGGCATCATACAAAATGAGATCCTGCCTCGTGACCTCTCCTCACTTCAGGAAGGCCTCTACCAGGCATCTTCTCAACGAATCGAGCAACAAAGCCCCGACCACCTGAGACAACAGTTGTTTACCGCGCAGTTGTTTACACAAGGCCCCATGACAAATCCGGTGCCATGGGAAAACTTCCGCCACTTGCTCCAACAAGAGGTCGGACACATCGACACAGAGGTCGAGCAATTTTGTGGACTGATCGTCGAACAAATCCTCGATCAATACCGCACCTTTATCTTCGATGACCTTGGACTCCAAGAGATCCTGATGCGCTCATTTGGTGATGATCCCGAAGGACGCAGACTCTCACAAAAATTCCAACAACGCATCGAACAACTCGGCCATGACCTTCGTCTCGTCGCGAGAAACATCAACCGTCTTTTCTTCTACGAATACAGCGACGTATACCACAGCCGAGATCACCTCGATACACTCGTCGATATCCGAGAAGAGCTCGAATCACAATTCGATCAGGACGTAAGCTCTGGAGACCCCCGGCGTGCGACACGCTGGCTGCTCCGACAAAAAATGGACTACCACTTCCGAAAACTCTCGACATTCTTGCCCTTGTGCTTCTTGCAACAACTCCAAGAAGTACACGAACAACTCGTCGAGCTACTCGAAGAAGCAGTCTATCCAATCAGAGAAGCATACGGAGAGCGTCTCGAAAGACGAGAGATTGGCCAAGAAGTCGACCGTATCCGTCACAGATACAGACAAATCAGAGCTTGTTTGGAGCACTTGCAAAAGGTGAAACACCGTATGCAAGAGAACAGACAAATCCTCAACGAACACCGCCCCACATAACCCCTCCCCTCTTCTTCCCCTCTGCTCACTTACCCTCCAGGAGTTTGTGTTTCCAGCGACAGCGATCCACTCCCCGCAAATGCAGGCGGTAGAGACTCCGCGAACTGTGTCAGCACAGGCCTCAATGAGGACTGAGGATACGTTTCGTGAAATGTCTTCAAGACCGCGAGCAACTCGTCCCTTTGACCTGCCATTCGTTCGAGATATGCCAAAAACTCCGAAGGATCGACTTCCCACTCAAGCTCAGGCTCTTCGGAGTGATGAAGCAGCGACAAGACATGCTCAAGTCCGCGTAGATCATTGCCTTGGATGATGATGTGTAGAGCGATGATCGCGAGTGGTGAGGTGGGCTCTTTGCAACGCTTCATCAGAGGAAGTGTCGCATGCTCCTGCAGAGAGATCAGTGCCTTCTCGATCACCTCGAATCGTGGTTCGTCAGGATGAAGCGCCTCAAGACACGTGAGAAAAATCTCAGCCGTTTTAGGACTTCGTATAGAGAGCAACATCTCGATCGCTTGTTGGACCATTTTCCAATCAGGATCCCACAACAACTCTTCGAGCTGTTTTAACCTCGTGTCCACATGCACAGCACGTAGTAACTCGAAGGCCAATAACCTGATGGAGGGCTGGTGGGCGTCGAGCGCCTTCTCTATCAGTGACTCATCCGAAGGAACCCCCAAATCAGAGAGCGCAACAGCACACAGGATGTGCTCCTGTAAATCAGCTGGTTCTGTTAGCCCTGCGAGATGATTGAGCAAAGGCTCAATGGCTTCAGGCTGTTGTAACAGCGCGATCGCGGGGAGGGTTTTGCAGCGAACACGAAGATCGTCGTCTTGGAGAAGTGGCAACAGCTCCTGCAAGAGGGCTGGTGATCCAACCTTTCCCAACGCAAAAGCACACTCAGCACGTACAAGCGGATGCTCCGACTTCAGGCCTTGTTGATAGTATGGGAGCGCATCTTCATCGGCAATTTGGGCGAGTAAAAGGTAGGCTTGCTGCTGCGCCTCTCCATCCCAGGTGTCGACAGCTTCACAGAGAGGCGCTGTGGCCTGTTCACCAAAATGCACGATCAGTTGATGCCAAATCTTCTCATGGGGCTTGGCACGAAACGCATTGATCATCTCACGTAGAGCCGGTGATCCCCACTCGCGGAAGAGAGGCGCGAGGTGTGGTGCAAAAGCAGGTCGGAATTTGTCCATGATCAAGCCAAGGCTGGGGGTCCCGACCTGTCTCAAAAGCACAACAACCCCTTCGACGACATAAGGATCGTCGCCTTCTTCCCAGAGAAGATCGAGGAGCGGTGGCACAACGCGCAAACCAAAGTCGAGCAACAACTCTTGCAGACGGAGAATACGAATTTGATTTTGTGAGAGAAACAATTCCTGGGAATATATGTTCATCAAACGAGGGATGATGTGTGGCCCCATCGCGAGGATGCGATTTCGATATCGTTCGCGGATCTCCGCGCGAGGGTCCATGACCCCTTGCAGAAGGGACTCCAAACGAACCTCGGTGCTGTCCCAAACCTCCTCCTCTTCTTCGAGCGGTGTAGGAAGCGTCGATGAGAAAAGGAAAAGGATGAGCAAAACGGCCGCGACCAAAAATAAGAAGAGTTCCATGTACGTATTCCATCCTGGTCTGGAAGAAGTGTGTTCTTGCAAAACTAAAGGGGTCTGTTCATCATGTCAATAACGACCGAATCATTGACAAAGACTTTCGCAGTTTGGTAAGACACGATAATCTCGTACAAAAAGTAAGTTTCTGCGAAGATAAAGCACAATGAAATGTGAACAATTACGAATTAATCAGTATAATGATAATGATAAACGAATAGAGCATGAAAGTTCGTGGCTTTCTCTTGTGAAAGTCTCTATCATGCTCGCTTCTCTTGCGTGCCAAGGAGTAGATATGCACTCGAAGCGTTTGAAACATCTTCTCTGCTGGATCGGATGTGGTTGTCTGTTGTTCTGTGGTTCTGTTACTTTTGCACAAGGCAAAAAGGACACGTCTTCAAAAAGCTCCGCAGACAAAAAGACCCCGACGACCACAAGCAAAAGTGCGACAAAGACAGAGAAAAAACCTTCTGCGCCTGTGAAACCAGCCACCCAAACTCCATCTGGAGCGACCCACAAAACTGCCATCACGGACAAACACCGCTTTAAACTGGTGCGCATTGAAGAAGAGACCAACTCCCTCAAAGAAAAAATCTTTCGCAGCAAAGCACAGCTGATGCTGTTGCAAGAATCCCTTCTCAACGGCGCGATCTCCACAGCTAAGTTGATCTTGAGCTTTGATAACCGTATGGGGAGCGCCTTCTACCTCAAAGAGGTCACCTTCTCGCTCAACGGGACCCCTCTTTACACAAAGATCGATTACAACGGCAGCCTCAACAACAAACGCAAGTTTGTCATTTACCAGGGCAGCGTCCAACCCAAACAACACACACTCTCCATCGTCCTCAACTACCAAGGTAATGGCTTTGGAGCCTTCTCCTACCTCAACAAATACAAATTCAAGATCCAATCGTCTTACACGTTCAAAGCGGAAGAACGTAAGCAGGTCGAGATCAAAATTGTCGGATACGAAAAGAATTGGCTGACGACTCCTCTTAGAGAACGTCCAACAGTCCGCTACGATGTGAAGATTCGCAAACTTTCAAGTCGCCCCAAAAAGCTGAAAATTGGCGGCAAAAAGTAACATCACAACGTATCATCTTTTCCCGCAATTCATAAAACGCGAAGCCCGAACCTAAAGGCGAACAGGATGAATCTGAACAAGCAGACGACATTTCGCAAACAACCAAGCTTCCCCTGGGCCCGTGGCCTTTTGATGACCGGTGTGCTACTGCTCACGCTCGGTCATGTCTCCCCCCAGGCACAAGCCCAAGATCTTCAAAAGCTCCAGGAACAAGTCACACGCATGGAACGACAAATGCGTGTATTCTTGTCGAGCTACCGAAACATCAATCTGAAGCGCAGCAACGTAAGCCTCCGCAAGCGACTCGCAGACGGGCAGCTCAACTTTTTGCTCAAAGACTACGTCCGGGCGAGCATTATCCTGTTTGATGCGGTAGAAAATAACCCTGGCAACAGAGGCATCGCCTGGTATGAAGCCCTCTTCTACCTCGCAGAATCTCTTTACCACAACCGCAACTACATCTCGGCCTCAACGCACTACCAAACACTCGTCAAGCACAAAAAACGGCACTACGACAAAGCCCTCGTGCGTTTGATGGAGATCGCCGAAAAAACCAATCGCTACCAATGGCTCAACAACTACTTTAACCAGGGCGCCAGCCTCCCTCCTGGACCGCTGCGCAACAAGATCATCTACCTGCGTGCGAAGGGTCTCCATAGACAAAAAAAGTTTGCACTGTCCCAAGCAGAGTTCCAAAAAATCCCCCAAGGCAGAGAATGGCCTCGTGCGCAGTACTTCCTCGCGGTTATCAAGCTCCAAACACTCAACAAAAAACAGAGCATCCCCATCGCGATTAAATACCTTGAAGCCGCAGCAAACGCTCTCAACACGAGCAGCTTTAAACAACCCAAGCTGCAAGACATCGTCCACATCTCGCTAGGACGGCTCTATCTGGAGAGCAAAAAGCCAAAGAAAGCGCTCAACTTCTACCAAAAAATCGGTCGAAAATCACACGTCTTTGACCAAGCTCTTTACGAGATTTGTTGGACTTACATCCGACGCGCCAAAAAAAGAAAAAAACACTCCGAGATCCAAACGGAGTACAAACGTGCGCTTCGTTCTCTCGACCTGTTGCTCGCATTTTTGAAAGAGAGCACCTTCTACCCCAAAGCCCAACTCCTGCGCAGTCACCTGTTGTTGCAATTGAGTAAGTACGACTCCGCGATGGGCAATTACCAAAAAATCGTCAAGCGATACTCTGGCCTGAGTAAAGAACTCGATAACGTCAACAAGAGTTGGGCGAGTCCGATCAAATTCTTTGAGAAGCTGATCGAGGAAAAACTCGACAAGTTCAGTGTCGCGTCAGTCTTGCCCAAAGATGCGGTGAAATGGATGAGTTCAGAAGAGACGATGAAGCGCACACTCGTGATGCTCCGTGATCTTCGAGAGATGAGCAAGTATCTCGTCGACTCCCAAGTCATCATCCAGAAGCTCCAAAGTGCGCTACAAGTGCAGGACAGGATCGCGCTGACCCCGACGCTCAAAGAGGGTCGTGTGCGCGCACTCGGCATGAGAAGCCAGCTCATCTCCATTCAGGAGAAGCTCAACTCCAAAGAACGCTCCATCCTGTTTCCAAAGGCGACCGCGAGTCAACGACAACAGTACAAAAACATCCAAGAGCGCTTGAAGACGCTTCAAACACTGTTCCAACAAACACCACAAAACAGACAAGAGATCCTCAGACGGGCCAAAAGCACCGAGACACGTATCATCAATATGCAAGCAAGGCTCCACAAGCTGACATTGCAATTTGACTACAACACCCGCTTTGTCACAGCAGCCCGCAATTGGCTGGCGACCAACCCCGAGGCCCAAAAGCTGACGCCCACACAGCGAAACAGTATCTCGTCTCAGATCTCCGAGGTCACACGTAAAAACAACGAACTGGAACGTAAACAACAACAGCTCAAACGCACACTAGAGCTCGCACAAGTCCAGTTCGGTAATGTCCCAGTTGGTGCGCAAGACGAGCGCATTCAGACCAAATACAGACGCCTGCTCAACCGGGAACGCCAAGTCCTCAGCCAGATGAGCAGCAACCTGTCCGCGGATGAACAGCAGACTGTCACCTCGATCCGCAGTCAAACCAATCGTGTCCGCTCCCTTCAGAAACAGCTCCGTGGCTTTTTTACACTGCTTCGTCGACTGATCTCCCAATACAGCGTGCGTATGCAGAAAAAAGTCCGTGAAGAGAAACTCAAAGTCAACCGCTACGAACAACAAGTCAGCGGCCTACGAAACCGTGCCAAACGCCTCGCCTCACGCATCGCATACAACGCCTTTTTGTCCGCACGCAGCAAGATCAAGAGCCTTGTTTTACGTGCAGATGTCGGTGTAATCGATGTTGTATGGCAGGAGAAACAGACCACGCAGTCCAAGATCAGAAAGCTCTCCAAAGAGCGAAACAGCGAGCTGCGTGTGCTTGACTCCGAATTCAAGGATATTTTGCAAGAAGTAAAATAAATCATGATCTCGAACAGAAACACGATGTGGAACCATTTACCGCAAGACACGACTCATCAACAGGTAAATGCATGCAATCCCACCACCAGAGATACAAAAGCAACCTTCCACACCGTAGGGAGAATAAAGATGAATTGGCTCATTTCACGCAAGATACACTGGGCGTTGGCGACGCTCTTGCTGGCCTCCCCTTCGTGGGCAGAAAATCAAAAAAAGTCATCCAATGACGCTTCACTCAACTCGACGACGACGGCTTCAGCGACAAAGCCCATCGATCGCGACTTGGAACCCCTCACGGAAAAACAACGGCTTGCCGAGCTCAAAAAGCTCAATAAAGACAATAAAATATTCAAAAAAGCGGCCCTTGAGTACCTCCGAGAAGTCCGCTCGTTGATTCGCAAGCAATATCGCGAACGACGTAAGTTGATCGTAGGTGGCTACGAAACAAAAATACAAAAGCTCGAACGAAAAGAAGAACTTGCGCGAAAGAAAGCGATTCAATACTTTATCGCGTTTATCAACAAGTACCCCTCTCACCCGCGCTTTACTCCCGATGCGATGTACCGACTCGCCGAGCTGTACTACGAAGAAGAATACAACCAGTACCTCGCGCGCTCTCGACAATATGAGAAAGATCTCCAACGCTACGACAACAAAGAGATCCCAGACGCACCGATCACACCAAAGAAAACATTCCCTCGCACCATCTCGCGCCTGGGAATCCTCGTCAACCAATTTCCAAACTACCGCTTCGCCGCGGGTGCACATTACTTGCTCGGTTACTGTAAAGGAGAAGAAGATCGCGAAAAAGAAGCGATCGCGCACTTCAAGATCATCACCGAGCGATACCCCAAAAGCCCCATCATCGCAGAAGCATGGATTCGACTTGGTGAATTCTACTTCCGCTCCAATAAACGCGCGGAAGCCAAGCGCTCCTACATGCAGGTCCTCAAGTATCCAAAACACCCGATGTTTGACAAAGCACTGTACAAGCTCGCGTGGACCCACTATCTGCTCGACGAGTTTGACAGCGCAGTAAGCCGATTTGTCGAGCTGCTCGAATTCTACCGAAAAAAAGGCAAAAAAGGTGGTGGCGAGTTGCGCAAAGAGGCGATCCAGTACATCGCGATCAGCTTCGCCGATGAAAAGTGGGGGAGCCCCGAAAAAGCCTACAAATTTGTCCAAAAACTGGGACTTAAACGACCATACAGCCGCGACATCCTCCTGCAACTCGCGAAGAACTACAAGACCCAACAAAACTGGGACATGGTGATCGCGGTGAACAAGCGTTTATTGCAGCTTTACCCCTACCATCCCCAAAACCCCATCGTCCAAGCACAAATCATCCGCGCAAATGAGCAGAAGCGAGACCTCAAAAACGCGCTGCTCGAACGTGACGCGTTGCTCTCCAAGTTCGGCCCTGAATCAGATTGGCACAAAAAGAACGAGAAGAACCTGCGCGCGATCAAAGAGGTCGACAAGATCCTGAGCAAGAACATCTACCGCACAGCGATCTTCCGCCACGAGAGTTGCAATATCTTCCGAAAAAATGCGGACAAGGCCAAAGACGAAGCGGAGCGCCAAACCCTGCTCAATGGAGCGTTAAAGAACTGCGCGCTCGCAGCCAAAAACTACCGCGAATTTCTGAAGCGATTCCCCCACCACAAAGAGGCGTACAACCTCACATGGTACCTTGCAGACAGCCTCTACTTTGGAAAGCAATACAAAGACGCGACCACGTACTTCAAAAAGGTACGCGACTGGCCAGGTGAGAAGAAGTACTTCGACGAAGCAGCCTTCTCTCTCGTCGACTCTTACGTCCAACAGGTCGGTCTCGAATGTAAGTCGGGACAAATCAAGAGAGCCTGTGAAGGTGTCGATGAGCCCAAGAAAAAAGACGAGGGGAAAAAGAAGGACGAAGGGAAGAAAAAGAAAGACGCGAAAAAATCTGAAGATGGCGGTTTTCGGAAGCGAAAGATCACACCTTTGCCCATCCCAGAACTGCAAAAAGAGCTGTTGGGAGCGCGCGAATTCTTCCTCGATAAAGCCGCAAAAAAGAACGACAAGCGGATCCCTGGACAGCTCTACTTGATCGCGCGGATCTACTATGCATACGACCACATCGAAAAAGCACGCAACAGGCTTTGGGACTTCATCAAGAAGTACCCCAAACACACCTTGATGCAAGAAGCAGGTGATACGATCGTCGCGTCTTACAGACGAGAGGGTCGCCTTCGTCAGATGCTCAAGTCGATCACCAAATTGCGTCGCCTCTCAGGTGGCACGTTTAAAGCAGCCTACGAGAAAAAACTTCGTGTCGGTGTCGCATACATCGAAGCCAAACAGCTTCAGAAGCAAGGAAAGTGGGTCAAGGCCGCGAGAGCTTACGAAAAAGCGGTCGCGAAAAACCCAAAACACAAAGACGCCCCTGCCGCGCTGTGGAACGCAGCGTTGATGTTTGAAAAAGCGAACTTGTACGCCTCTGCTCTCCGCCTATACGAAAAGATTGTCCGTGATTACCCAAGATGGAACATGGCCGATCAAGCGCTCTTCTTTGTCGCGTACAACGCTGAAAAGTACTTCAACTTTGAAAAAGCCATCCAGGAGTACACAAAGCTCGCGACGGATAGGAACTTCCGCAAATCGAAAAAACGTCCAGACGCCCTGTACAATGCGGCATTGCTTCTGGAAAACATGCAGCGATATGGGCAAGCGGCGCGTGCCTATAGCCGATACGCAAAAGAATTCCCCAAACGACCAGACAGTCCAGAGATGCTCTACCGCGTTGCGCTGATGTACAAAAAAATGAAACGAGATGACGCGACGATTCGTGCACTCGAAAAATACATCCGTCGCTACAAAAACGACAGCAAACAAGTGCGACGTGTCATGATGTCCTATGGTGAGATCATGGACATGTACGAAAAGCAGGGGAAAAACGAACGCTTTATGACACGCCAGTACGAGCGCGTGATCAAGGCGTTTGAGAACCTCCAACCCAGCATGAAACCTGTCGACATCGCGTTGACCCGAAAATATCCAGCGAAGGCCGCCTTCCGTATCGGCATGAAAACGCACAAGAAGTTTATCGAGTTTGAGATCAAAACGACCAAGCCAAAGCGTCAAAAGAAACAGCTTGAGAAGAAGATCAAAGGCTACAAAGACGTAGAGACTGCCCTTGGCGAGATCGCCAAGTACAAGTCCCCTCCTTGGTTGTTGTGTGCGATGTACCGCATCGCGGAAGCCAAACAAAACATTGTCAAGGTCATCCAAAAAATGCCTTTGCCGAAGATCAGAGGCTTCAGATGGACAGACGAAGCCAAAGACATCTACAAAGAAAAGCTCGACCAGAGCTATGTCATCCCACTCGAAGACCAAGCCAAGAAGCTGTACCTCAAGACTGTCGCTCGCTCACAGAAGCTGCACTTTGAGAACAACTGCACGAACAAAGCGTATGAAGCACTTCACCGCATGGATCCCAACATTCCATTGCCGAAAAAGACATACGAACAAAAGAACTTCGAGCCCTTGTCTCCGATGCCATTGGTCAAGAGTATTCGCAAGAAGAAGAAGAAAGTCAAAGGCACAGGGGACAAGCTCAAATCAGCTCCCAAACCTCGAAAAGCCCCAGCCAAAAGGCCAGCAGCGCCAGCAGCGCCGGCAAAATAAGAGGCGTCAGCGAGTTGATCTTCTCGACTCGCTGGTGACTTCTGAAGCGAAGAAGGAAACGCAATGAAACACATCACTTCACCAATCAGCTTTGGGCTTCTCGTGCTGGGAACACTCTTTTGTTTCGCTGGCTGTCCAAACAATAGTGTGCTGAAGCAAAACTCCGGTAGTGACTCGACGGAGAAGGTGTCTTCCTCGGTGGCTGATGCGTCAGCAGGGACGAGTGCTGCAACACCACCAGAGAAGAAGGTCGTCGTGGAAGCTTCGGCACCTCCACCTCGCCCACGTCCCGTTGCCACAGGAGGCTCTGTAGAGGAGCAGTTTGAACAGGCAGTGAAGCTCGCGAGCACACAACCTGCTGACGCGATCAAGCTCTTGCAGGAAGTCTTGAGCAAACAACCTCGCTCACACCAAGCATGGTACAACATTGGCGTGCTTTACGATCGTATGGGGAACATGCCATCAGCTGAAAATGGCTACAACAAAGCGCTTGAGATCAAGCCCAACTACTTTCCTGCGGTGATCAACCTCACACGACTGTACCGTCGCCAAAAGCGAGATGGTCAGGCGACGTTGTTGTTACAGCGCAAAGCGAGTCAATTTCCAAAGGAGCTTCGGTACAGAAACGCTCTCATCCATACGTATATCCGAAAGGGTCAGCTTGCACAGGCTGAGCAAATGGCGCGCGCCATCCAAAAGAAAGATGAGAAGAACGCCGAAGCGATCATCAACCTTGGGCTTGTTTGGTACAAGCAAGCCAAGTACGAACTTGCGAGGACGGCTTTCAACATCGCGAGTGAGACCAACACAAAGCTCGCCACGCCACACTATTACCTTGGACAAACCTACACAAAACTGAAAGATCAGGTCGCAGCGATAGACAGTCTCAAAAAAGCGCTCACGATCCAGGACGCTTACCCAGAAGCCCACAACTTGCTCGGTGTTTTGCTGATGAAGCAAGGAAAGGTGAAAGAAGCTCGTGGCCACTTTGAGAAGGCCGTGAAGTTTATGCCTCGCTATTGGGAAGCACGTCTCAACCTAGGGAATGCGCTCGCAGCGCTTCAAAATTACAAAGAAGCTTCGGCGATTTACCAGAAGCTCATCCAGAGCTTTCCGTACAAAACGTTGGCACACTACCACTTGGGCATTTTGTACTTAGACAAGAAGGTGAAACCTCAAGGGACACGCGGGACCTCCGGCTATGTGATCCCTGCAGCGATCCAGGGGTCAAAGCGGATCTTGAAGAGGTTGGACTTGATCGCGCAATACAACGCAGCAGCCACGTATATCGGAGCGTATGTCAACCGCGCGAGTCTTCCTGCTGATGCACCTGCGAGATCTTACCTCGAAGATGCCGTCAAAAAGCGGGACAAAGAGAAAAAGCGCCTTCAGCGCACGATCAAAAGGGAGCTCAAACGCTATCTCCGAAAAGCAAACAAGCGTACAGCCCCAAGACCAGCACCACGCCCAGCTCCAGCAGCGAAACCAGCGACACGATGACAAAGTTGATGATGAAGATGCAGGGCACCGGGATATACACCAAAAATCTTCTTCATAAGACAGGTACGAAAAAGACGACCACCAGTGCAGCACAACAGCCCGATATAAACGGGTTTAGATGTCTTTTCGTGCCAAGCGTTGCGCCTTCCGGGAAAAAAGCACGAGATAGCGCCTTGACTTCCTACGAATCCGTATGGTACAAATCCTCCCCAGAACATAGGGGAGAAGACCATCCCGGATTCATTTGATTTGTGCTTGTAACTCTTTGGCGTCTATGCACAGACAAAGAGCCATTCTTTGCAAAAATGAAGGGCGAAAATGTGCTAGAAACCATACAGCTCAATGAATGCGCAGCCTTCCCAAAGCATTCACAACAAGGACGAAAGTCCACAGAAAGGAGTGACTGCATAATGAACCGCACCTTTTGCTTGTTCAGCCTATTTTTTGGATGGTTGATGATCGCTGGCTTGATGTTTCCTCACGAAGCAAGTGCTCAAAAGCGCGGGACAGTGATTCGACTGAGCGACTTTAAGATCGTAGGTCGGATTCAAAAGCCCCAAGCTTTTTATGTGCTTCACCGTGCTCCATTGAATTACAAGAGTTTGAATTTCAAGGAGAGCTTTGTGAAGAAAGTTATCAACGAAGTGAAGAAATCCCCGTTCTAGACGAGTCAATGCAGAGCAGCCGTAAGGCAAGGATGCCTTGTTTTCGTCGTTCCCTACGAGAGTAGGAAAACTTGTACACAACATTCGGAATATGAAGCATCTTCCTTTTGTCAAAATAAGTCGAAAAGTCACAAAGGAAGAAAATCACCCCACTGCCACTTCAGCCCCACTGAGGAGGAAAGAACACAATGTCAGGAATTTACGACTTTTATTTCCAGGGTGGAGCATTTATGCACCCCATTGCCATCTGCTTGATCTTTGGTATCGGTTTGATGGTCGAGCGCTTCATCTTCTTGTTTTTCCGATACAACATCAACGGCGCAGCGTTTATGGCTCAGATCCAGAAATTGGTGATGGCAAACAACATCGACCGCGCTATCAAGCTTTGTAACGCAGCACCCAGCGCAGCACTTCCCAAGGTCGTGAAGGCTGGCTTGACTCGCGCCAACAAAGGTGAGATGGAGATCGCAAACGCAATCGAAGAAGCGACCCTCGAAGTCATTCCCAAAGTTCAGAAACGCACAAACTTGCTTCAAGCTGTAGCCAACGTCGCGACGATGCTTGGACTGCTCGGTACAATCTTTGGTCTGATCGAAGCGTTTAAGGCTCTCGACTCCGCGACCGCTGACCAAAAATCGAAACTTCTCGCGAAGTACATCTCGATCGCTTTGAACACAACAGCATTTGGTCTCGTCGCAGCGATTCCCTGCCTCGTCGCTCACGCCATCCTGAGTAGCATCACCAAAAAGATCATCGACGAGATCGATGAGTACACAGTGAAGTTGCAAAACCTCTTGTTCAGCCGTGCAAAAGGTTCCGCAAACCCACTCGACCGATAATATTCGAGTTCTTCGTGTGGAGCATCAATACGCAGGGTCCGTGAGGATTCTGCGTATTTTTGTGGCATCTTTTTTTGCGACCCACACAGCGTGAGGATACAAAATGCCAAAAATTCGTATACCAGAAGATCCCGAACCAATTAACATCATGCCTTTGATGAACATCATCATGCTCTTGATCCCCTTCTTGATCATGAGTACTGAGTTTATCAAGCTGTCGGTCATCAACGTCACTGCCCCCAAAATTGGGTCGGCATCTTCTTCTCAGAGCAAGCCCAAAGAGAAGAAAGACAAACCCCCCCTGAACCTTACCGTCTCCGTGACAGACAAAGGAATGACTTTGATCACACGTGGAGACAAGATTCCTGAGGGTTGTGCTCTTGCCCAGCTCAAGCAGCCAGGCGAGAAACGTCTCCCCACAATTCGAAAAGTTGGGAAAAACCACGACTTCCCCAAGTTGACCAGCTGCCTCGACAAGATCAAAAAGTTGTTTTCGGATGAAAAACGTCTGATCATCATGGCAGAGCCCGAGATCAAATTTAAAGTGATCGTCGGTATCATGGACTCTAGCCGGGAAAGTAAGAAGTATCCCAAGGATGACAAAGAAGGCAAAGAAGGCCTGTTCCCCGAGGTGATCTTGAGTGCGGGTGTACTCTAACCCATCCGCCTCCACCCCGTAAGACAGACCTGTCTCCGTTCCCTCAACACAGAACACACTGATATTTCGATTGATTTTTTGTTCAAAAAAAAGAGGGAACCTTTTTTGTCCTCCTCTGACTAATCAAGTGGGAAGGCGTCGCAGGAGCAAAATCCAATGCGACTCATGAAGGAGCGTCTAGAGAAATGGATCAAGATCAAGCGCTTGTAGACAAGAAAAAATTTAAAAAGGCCTATAAGAAAGCTGTGCGTTCGGCAGAGCTTGAAAAAAAGGCCGAATTGCAAATGAACTCGTTGATGGACATCTTTGTCAACGTTCTCATTTATCTTCTGATGAACTATTCAACTTCACCAGTTGACGTATCGCAGACAGAAGAACGCCGACTTCCCGAGTCTTACTCGAAGCTTCAGCTCAAGCACACCACCACACTGGGTGTGACCACAAAAGCGATCCTCGTGAATCGTAAAAAAGTGTGTCCCCTCCAAGATGGTCGCGTTGATCCCGCTTTGAAGAAAGACAAACAAGCTCAATCCTATTTGATCGTGCCGCTGCTCGAAAAATTGAAAGAAGCAGCCACCAAGCGAAAGAAGATCGCCAAGTTTAACAAAGCGATCCAATTCAAAGGAATTGTCACGATCGTTGCAGATGAGCGCATGCCCTTCCGACTCCTGTCCGAGATCATGTACACAGCTGGTCAGGCAGAGTTCGGGAAATTTAAATTTGCAGTCGTTCGAAAAGCTGCCAAATAAATTTCGAAAAGGGTCGTATAAGAAGAAAAGCGACAAGAACGTCGCTTTTTCTTCCCAAATCGAAAGTCCAACTGGAGCTGCAAAGCAGATGTTTGGTTGGCGAGGAAAAAGAGTCCGCACGTTACGTGCAATTTCTCCATTATTTGGAATGAGACATCCAACTCACAGGTGGAAGAGGATCTCATCATGACACAAAAAGAAACCAGAAAGATCCTCAGGATTGGGATCATTCAAGGTGGAAAAATTGTCGAAGAGCGCCTTCTGAGAAAGCGCGAACCCGTTACTGTTGGTGAATCGGCAAAAAACACATTTGTCATTCCTTCGACAGGTTTGCCTTCTCGTTTCCCTCTTTTCGAACTGAAGGGGGACAAGTACTATTTGACAATCGCTGACTGGATGCAAGGACGTCTGTCCTTGGGGACCGGTGTTGCTGACTTGAACGGACTCAAGAAGCAAGGTGTCGCCAAAAAAGTCGGCCAGGTGGATTATAAAGATCCCAAAGGCGGAAACGCAGCCAAAAAGAAAGTGCCTGTGTTTCAAGTTCCGTTGAGCGAAAAATCTCGCGGCAAAATGACTTTCGGTGACACCACATTGCTCTTCCAATTTGTCACCCCACCTCCCCTCCCAGCCAAACCACAGCTTCCTATCCTCGTGACCGGAGGATGGCTCAAAGGTGTAGATTGGATATTCTCCACCATCCTACTCGTCTCCTTCTTGCTTCACGTTGGCGTCATCTTTATGTGCCAAAAGATAGGTCCTCTTCCCAAAGTCACATTGGATCAAATTCCAGAACGCTTTGCGAAGTACATCCAACCTATCCAGCCAGTCAAACGTCCTCCACCAGTTCGTCGAGAGACTGACAACGGCAAAAAAAGCGACAAAGGCAAAAAAAGCGCCAAACGCAAAGCCCCCAAGAAGAGAGCAACCAAGGCTCGCAAGGCTCCTCCCAAACGGCGCATCAGCGCCGAAGAGTCAGCCCGACGCGCACAAGCTCGAAAAAATCGCATCCGCAAACAACTCTCTCGAGTCGGTATTATCGCACTCATCGGTGCAAAAGGGACCGGCAGCGGCTCCTCTGTCCAAGACGTGATCTCTGGAAACAGCATCGACGGACGACTTGACCGCGCTCTCGAAGGCGTAAAAGGACTTGCAGTCGCAGGCTCCGGAGCCAACAGGGGAACCCGACGCGGTGGCGGTGGACGTGGCTCACTCAGCATCAAAGAATCCCTACAAGGCGGTCCTCGTGGTGGTGGCGGTGGCGGCGGAAAAACACGTGTTCGCCGAAAAAGAGCGCGCATCAAATCCGCTCTCAAAATCGAATCCATCGAGCCTGAAGGCGGTACCATTAACCAGGGTTCACTCGGACGACTCCTGCGCCGTAAACGTGGACTCTTCCAGTACTGCTACGAAAAAGAGTTGAAACGCAGCCCCAACCTCCGCGGAAAAATTGCACTGCGTGTGCAAATCGCTCTCAACGGGCGCGTCTCAAACATCGAAATCGAAGAAAACAACCTCGGCTCCAACGTCGCTCGTTGTATTTCCTCAAGAGTTCGAAGAATTCGCTTCCCAAGACCAAAAGGGGAAGCGGTCAGTATTGTCATCCCACTGCTCTTCTCCCCATCAAGCTAACCCCAAGACCCTCCCCTTTCTCCTTTCTTTTTCCTCCATTTTGTGGTACATATACAACCTCACTCGCACAACAAGCACACCCACTTTTTTGGGACGAAACAATTTTTTTTTATTTCCAAATGTGACTTGTGCTCTCTTGCGCCGTATAGTAAAAGAAGGTTCTTTGTTTCTTGTTGAAATCCATGTGACATCATATGATCACATTCTCATAGAATCTTCGGTAAACACGCGATCTGACATCACATTGAAAGGACGATCGCAAAGAAGTTTCCGATCTGTTGGAAGCTTCATAGATTTTTTACGTCTCATATGAGACAAATACCCAAGTCATTGGGTTAAAGTACACATGGAAGTTACTTCGTTAATTGCATATTCAAATCCACTTTCCAAACGCTGAGCCTGTGCCCGCCGGGATAGAAATTGTTGCAAAGTGGAAGCACTGGAGTCTGTTGTGAAAACAAAGAAGGCAATCAACCAGCGAATCCCCCTATGCTTTCTCCTCATAATGACGCTCATCCCGGGATGGGTTCATGCCCGTGGAGATGGTGTTAGAGTCGGACAGTCGGGTTCTTTTCACCCCCGTCTGTATCTAGATACTGGCTACGATAACAACGTGTTCAACCGCTCTTCGCAAAACCCAGCGACTCTCCTCCCCGTTGACACCGCGTACCTCAACGTGAGACCTGGTCTCCAACTCGAAATTCCATCACACCCGATTGGTTTCGAGCTGAGTGGATACGCCAACTACAGCCTCTTCTTCAACAGTACAGCTGCCAACCTCAACACCATCACTGCGAAAGCAGACCTTACGGTCACTCTCTTCCGTAACTCCCCCGTCTCTTTCAGCCTGACCAACAACTTCAGTCGTAGCTCTGGAGACGAAAACACCGCCAACGATGTCTTCGAACGCGTTGCCTTCTACCACCAACTCGGTACGACATTCAGGCAGCCTTTCATCAGCCACGATAACAAGACCGCGGCACTCCTCACCATCCAACCAGGTGGTCGCGAAGGTCCTTTCAAATTCGACATCGGATACACCTTCCGGTTTGCGATCAACCCCGACCCCGACACCGACAACAACAGACACAAACTCAGTCTCGGGACCAAGTGGGCATTCTTCCCCAAAACGGCGCTCCTCTTCGAAGCAAGTGGTGAGTTTGTCAACTTCAACCCACGCTTTGACTTCTCGCAAACAAGCACCGTCACAAGAAGCTCTGTTCCCGTCAAAGGTACTGTCGGTATTGTCGGTAACTTCACAGAGAACCTCTCTCTGACAGTCAGAGTAGGTGGTGGATACAACATCATCGACACCTCAGTCGCATCAACACTCCCAGATGATACCTATGGTATGGCCATCGGATCTGCAATCCTCACATACTACTTTTCACCCACCATTTACTTTCGTATGGGTCTCTCCCACGACTTCCACCCCTCTGCGTTCTCAAACTTCATGCACCAATCCGCCGGATTCTTGGAGTTTACAGCGCAAATCAACCGCTTCCTGATCGGACTTCGAGGGAGCGCGGCCTACATCGGATTCGGAAAAGTCAATCAAACAGTATCCCAACCAAACAATGGTGGCGTCACCACACGCTTTAACTCCAATAACATCAACGCTGACGGTACAATCAACAGAAACGACATTATCGTTCGCGGTAACGCAACTTTCGACTTCAACATCACGCAATGGTTCGTGATCGGTTTACGCGCCGGTGTTGATTGGCGCAACTCAGATCTCTTTGTGATCACAAGCGAAGGCCAAATCGGTCTGAGCTACCTGAACTTCAAAGCAGCTCTCAAACTAGAAGTTGCCTACTAATCCCTCCTAACTCCTCCCCCACTCCCCACTTTTCCCTTTCCATTTTTAACAATCTGATTATTTTTGGTGTGATACTTTACACGACACACAGAATAAGCCTATAGAGAACCAAAAGTCTCGCTTTGATACAATCAAATGGCTTATCGAGACATCATCGTGTGTAAAAGGCCCAAAGCCCGAGAAGACACACCCAATAAGCCCAAACGATCAGGTAGAAATTATGAACCGTCTATTCATTGTGCTCTGTTGTTCGCTTCTTCTTTTGACAGGTTGTCTCACCACAACCACCCAAAACAAGCAAAGCGACTCACTGACGCTCTCACCGAAAAAGGAGCTCGTGGTCAGCAAAACACAAATGAACATGGCGTTCCAACTCGACGTTGGAGACGTGATCGCGGTCAAAGTCCACGGTGAGAACGAACTTGACAGCACCTACCAGATCTACCCCGAGTGCACCATCCAGTTCCCGATGATCCACACAGTCAAAGTGTGTGGACGTACGCCCGGTCAAATCCAACAGGAGATCGCGACAAGACTCCACAAAGACTACTTCAAGCAGCTACCTGCGGTGGTCGTGAAGGTCAAAGAGTTCAACTCCAAAAAGATCCACGTCTTTGGTCAAGTCGCAAAACCCGGTCGTTTTGATTATGTAAAAGGATTGACGCTGCTTCAGGCGATCGCAATGGCAGGTGGATTTACGCGACGCGCAGCAAGGAATGATACGAGACTGATTCGAACAGTAGGCGGAAGCAAACGCATCTATCGGATCTCTTTGCGCTCGCTTGGGAAGCGTAGACTTCGCGACCTTTATGTGAGACCCGGCGACATCATCTATATCCCCGAGAGCTGGATCTAATCCCCCACAGTATCCATTCGGGTTATCGCGGCGTGAACGTCGACATGGACTGCAGCATGTAGTACATGATCATTGCGAACGCGAAACCAAATGCCAACAAAATCCACAACTGGCCATTTCCTTTTCCCCGACTCTCTTCCCTCTGCTGCATCATCAAAAATTGTTGCTGTACAAGACCGACAATCCGCTCAAGCTGTTCATCTGCGATGGGATCCGCTCCTCCTCTCGACATTTTCTCGTGCCTGTAACAAGTCGCAGCAAGATCGAACAACTCGTGCTGCAAGCTCCACTGTACGAACGCCTCATGGCATTGTCGATTATCCCAATCCTTGAGAACCTTCTCCCAAAGCTCCATCGCCGTTTTCTCTTCAGCGCTCTCCGCTTCCTGCCCAAAGGCATCCCGAAACGTCACCCCTACATTGCTGTAAAGTAGCCCACACTTGGGACAACTCTCTGTCTCTTCGTCATTTTGAAACCCACACTTGGGACAGGAACGTCCTGCGGGCTCATCGACTTCGGGAGTTGAATTTTGAACCACAGGCTCATCGACGTCAGGAGCTGACTTTCCAACGACAACAGAAGACGCTTTATCGACATGGTTACCCAGATGAAGCGCAGGTACGCTCTCTGACTCCTTCTGGACAGAAGTCGAGGGATGTATCAATGTTTGTGTCAGGGTATGCTCTGTCGCGTTCTTTGAAGCTTCTGTATCCGTTGGGTAGAACACCTCTTTATCACACTCGTCACAATGTAATGTAAAGCCCTGTTGTGTGGAGTGTGCTCGTGTGAGGGTTGTCAGTTCTTTGCAGAGCGGACACTGGAAGAGGAGCGGACGCGAAGAGGTGGTGGGATGTATCACAGAAGCTCCTTTCGCGCTTTGTGGTGCGTCTCAGGGGATCAGTTGTTTCGCTGTGTACTTTAATTTAAACATCTGCTTGCGGTGTGCAAGAAGGTAACGGATATACGCAAGCGCCTCACCATTTTTTTGGACACTGGTCACACCAGTCACCCCAACAAAACCTTTGATTTTGTGGAGAGCGCGACGAAACGCATCGCGCGTTTTTGGTGGGTTAGGACCTGTCGCAACTTTCATCAACATCCCCATCGTATCGTAGGTATAAGCACTTAAGTGGATGGGGGTTCTGAGCGTGTTCCCAGAGCGCACTTGCTCTGTATAACGCCGTTGATACTGACGGACAAACTGTCGAACAACCTGTCTCCGACTGTTCGGAAAATAGCGAACGCAAAAGATCGCGCCAACGACATGACGAGGTTCACGAGCAAAGATCTTTTCGTTGTTCCACCCGTTGGTCCCGAGTAATTGGACAAACTTAAGTGGTTTGTTTCGCTTGTTGTACAGCTCGATCACCTGCTTCTCCCAAAAACGCCAGTGCAACTTCACTTCGATGTCTTGCTGTGCAAGCGTTGGGGCAATCGTCGCGGCTCTGCGATATGTTTCAGGGATAAAGATCGCATCGAAATCGATGACAGGTAAAAACTGTTTGACGAGCTTTTTGTACAACCTTCTGTACCGGAAACCTTTCAGCCCACGTAGGGGTTTGTAGAGCTTGTAGTACGAAGAGCGTTGCCTCAGGTGCTTTTTACCGACAAGTCTCTCTGCGGCATCGGTGAGGTCAGGACTTCCAGGGGCATAATTTTCGGCACCAACAACCTGGCCACCAAGCCGCTCGATCTCTTTCCAAAAAGATTTGACCTGAATACGTCCGTACGAACTGTCAGGATAAAAGACAGCAAATCGTCGAAGACTCAGTTGTTCGTAAGAGTAACGAGCGATAGCGCGTCCCATACGAGAAAGCGTCAGGTTGTTGCGGAAGACAAATGAACCGATATCGGCGAGTCCTTCTCGGGTTGAGATGGAGAAGAGAGGAATACCGAGTTGCTGAGCTCGGAGCGCAGCGGCTTTGGACGTCCCTTTTGCGAGTGGTCCAAAGATCGCGATGGCTTTGTGTTGGAAGACGAGTTTTTCGACCGCCCGTACAGCCTTTTTGGGATCAGAGCCTGAATCCATATGGATGATACGGACTTTGTTCCCGAGGCCTGCAACAGCCATCTCTATCGCGTTACGGACCCAAGGCCCAATGCGTTGATATCGCCCTGATTGGGGATAAATAGCACCAATCACGGTGGGACGAGGTTGGTCTGCGAGTTTGTACAACGCCGCGTGTAGACCTTTCACCTTGGGATATAACGAAGAACTCTGCTCCAACTCACCAAGGAGCCGACGAAGGATATCCTGACATTGGTTGTATTGTTGGGCGTGGTAGTAACCTCTCGCGAGTCGGTAGCCGATCAGATCAAATGGGAACGTGATTTTTTGGCCGCGTTGGTTAAACAACAGCTGCAGTTTATCGATGGGGACACGACCATCGATCGTGCGTTGGATGCTCTTCTTCATCTCATCCCGTTGTGTTCCGGAGAGATCGACAATGCGAGCAGCCTGCCACTTGAGAAGAGCGACATCGTTGCGACTCATCTTGGCGGCATTGACGAGGTAACCTCGAACATTTCTCTGCTCCGTCGCATCCAGTTTTGGATAGGCTTCTTCTAAAGCCTGTAGTGCATCCTTCCATCGCTGCAATCGATAGAGAGAGACACCGTACATATGAAATGCTTGCGCTCTATCTCCACTAGAGAGCGCGCCACTACGCAAGGCTTCGCCGAGATGAGTGGCGCTATCTTTCCAAGAGGCGCGTTTGTAGGCGAGGAATCCCAGACGAAAGTGAGCCTCATGTGAGACCGCTGTGTTAGGCGTATTTTGAAGCAGTTCTTTCCAGGCGGCCTCCTCGGCCTCCGCTTTCCCATCGCGCTTTGCAGCGCGTGCCCTTTGTAGCGCGTCGGCTTCTTTGGGTTTGAGCACAACGGTCTTGCTTTGACCGTCGGGTTGTTTGACCTTAATTTGCTTGCTAGTCGTCTGGCAGCTCGCGCCAGCCAAACACACCAACACAAACACCAAAGAAATAAAACCTACTCGCGACTTCACTGTTCTGGATCTCCTTCAGCCCGGAAGACACTCACGCGTCAGACTGGAACAAATGTTTTAATTTCTCTAAAAACCCATGTCTTGCAGGCGTCGAACTTTCGCTGGAGCCAGAGCTTTCCTCTTCGAACTCCTCTAGCAGTTCACGTTGCCGTTTGCTCAACTTTGTAGGGACCTCGACCTGCACTTTGACGAGCTGGTCACCCCTTCCATGTCTTTGCAAGCGGGGAAAACCTTTTCGCTTCAAACGGAAGATCGTTTCAGATTGTGTGCCTGCAGGAATCTTCATCGTGATGATACCGTCTAGCGTTGGGACGTCAATACGTGCTCCCAAAGCGGCCTGTGTGAAGGAGATGGGAATCTCACAGATCACATGATCTTCTTCTCTCTCGAAGATGTCGTGATCTTCGACTCGGATCACAACGTAAAGATCACCAGAAGGACCGCCAGCCGGACTCTCTTCGCCCTTTCCACGCATCCTGATCTTCAAGCCGCTGTAAGATCCAGCTGGAATATCGACGACGACCTCGGAGGTCTCTTCGAGCAAACCGTCTCCACCACAATCCTCACAAGGGTTTTCGATGATCTGACCTGATCCGTGGCAGTTGGAGCATGTACGAGCCAGCGTAAAGAACCCTTGTTGGATACGAATCTCGCCTCGCCCGTGACACACGGAGCAAGTTGTGGGTTTCGAACCAGCGGCGGCACCACTCCCATCACAAGTATCACAGGCGACGTGGCGAGGCACCTCAAGGGTCTTTTCGACCCCAAAAGCTGCTTCTTCAAAGGCCACCGGTGCTTCGATAACGATATCACGCCCTCGGGCAGATTGACCGCCCATTCCACCACCAAAGACGCTACCAAAAAACTCGTTGAAGAGATCGTTGATCCCCATCCCGGAGAAATCAAAACCTCCCATTCCGGAGAGGCCTTCATGACCAAATCGGTCGTACTTTTCGCGCCGTTCGTCATCGGAGAGGACAGCGAAGGCTTCGTTGATCTCTTTGAGTTTCTCCTCGGCTTCAGGGTTCCCCTGATTGCGATCCGGGTGGTATTCGAGAGCTTTTTTGCGGTAGGCTTTTTTGATCTCGGCACCGTCAGCACTTTTTTCGACGCCCAGGACCTCATAATAATCACGCTTACTCACCCAACCGACTCCTCTTTCAACATAGCTCTCATAGACAATACATTACTGACATCTCGAAAAGATTGCGAAAAACATGCAGCAATGAATGGGAGCTTCCAATGTCAACCAACACGGTCTGTAGCGAGTGCGTGTGCACAAAAGTGACCACAGACCGACCAAAATATTCTGACACAATCTAATGGATGATGGAGGCGAGTCAACTAAAGAGTTTGGTTTTTTTGCAGGGAGGATGTTTTGGTGTGGGGAAACAAAGCGTCAATACAGGTGTTATCCCTCATTTTCATCGTAGGATAAACCGTACTCTTCATCTTCGTGGTAGGGTTCGTGTTCTGCAGAAGACTGGGAAGCGATGGCGTACATTGCTTCAGCGATGCGGTACGAAGACTCTTCGAGCTGTTGATAGATTGTACGCATGTAATCATAATCATCGACCTGATGTTCAAGCGACTCCTGCGCTTGTTCGAGGTCTTGAATGATCTTGTTGTAGTCTTCAGCCGAGAAGTAATTACCGTAATCTTCGAGCGCCTTGGAGGTCGTGTAGATCAAACCATCAAGGTTGTTGCGCAGCTCAGCGAGCTTCTTCTTGCGACTATCCTCTTGCTCGTAGAGCTCAGATTCACGGATCATCCGCTCAATTTCGCCTTGTGTCAAACCAGAAGACGCGGTGATCTGGATAGACTGCTCTTTTCCAGTCGCGAGGTCTCTTGCAGAGACGTGGACAATCCCGTTAGCGTCGATCTCAAATGTCACGTCGATTTGAGGAACACCACGAGGCGCAGGTGGAATACCGACAAGCTCAAAGCGTCCAAGGCTTCGGTTATCCGAGGCCATTTCACGCTCACCTTGTAAGACGTGAATTTCAACGACACGTTGGTTATCAGCGGCTGTCGAGAAGATCTGTGAACGTCTCGTTGGGACCGTCGTGTTACGATCGATCAGCTTGGTGAACACACCACCGTAGGTCTCAACCCCGAGAGAGAGTGGCGTCACGTCGAGCAGCAGGAGATCTTTGACCTCACCTTTTAGGACACCACCTTGCACAGCGGCACCAATGGCGACGACCTCATCGGGGTTCACACCACGACATGGTTCGCGACCAAAGAACTCACGGACACGTTGTTGCACGAGAGGCATACGCGTCATCCCACCGACGAGGATAACTTCGTCGATATCGTTGATGCTGAGTTTTGCGTCGTTAAGCGCAAATTCACAGGGCTCGAGTGTGGTCTCGATCAGATCGGCGACGAGATTTTCGAGTCTTTTACGTGAGAATCGACAGGAGAAGTGCTTGGGTCCAGAGGCGTCAGCGGTGATGAAGGGGAGGTTGATCTCTGTCTCCATCGAGGAGGAGAGTTCGTGTTTGGCCTTCTCAGCAGCTTCACGCAAGCGTTGAAGCGCCATCTTATCCTGACGCAGGTCGATACCATTTTCGGTCAGGAATTGGTGCGCGAGCTCTTCGACGATACGACGGTCAAAGTCCTCACCCCCGAGATAGGTGTTCCCGTTTGTCGCGAGGACTTCGACAACACCGTCACCAATTTGCAGGATCGAGACATCGAATGTACCTCCACCGAGATCGTAGATGGCGATCTTGGCGTTGGTTTTCTTTTCGAGTCCATAGGCGAGCGCTGCAGCGGTAGGCTCATTGATGATACGCATGACTTCGAGTCCAGCGATTGTGCCAGCATCTTTCGTCGCCTGACGTTGTGCATCATCAAAGTAGGCAGGGACAGTGATCACAGCTTGTGTCACTTTTGCGCCGAGATAATCTTCGGCGGTCTGCTTCATCTTTGTGAGTACCATCGCGCTGATCTCGGGAGGACTGTAGTTGCGTCCACGTACCTGCACCCAGGCATCACCATTGCGGCTCTCTGTGATACGGTAGGGATAGGAATCCACAGCAGATTTAGCTTCATGACTTTGAAAGCGACGACCAATAAGCCGCTTCACGGCATAGATTGTATTTTCTGGGTTGGTGATGGCCTGCCGTTTGGCAATTTGCCCAACCAATCGCTCTCCACTTTCCGTAAACGCAACCATGGAGGGTGTGGTTCGGCTTCCTTCGGCATTCGGGATGACCACTGGCTCACCACCCTCAAGGATGGCAACACAAGAGTTTGTCGTCCCAAGGTCTACACCGATTATCTTACTCATTCTGAAGCTCCCATCTTGCTTTGTGCTTCAACTATTCCAACAAAAGACTCATATCGCATGAAGGATGAGATCAGGATTCTTCGTTTGTATCCACAGACCCTTCGTTTTCTTCTTGACTTGGTGCGCTCTTCTCTTCAGCTGATGAACTCTCATCGACAACCTGCGCGGCTTCTGCAGGTTGAGCAGGTTTGGCCGGCGCTTTCGCGACAACAACACGAGCAGGCCGCAGGAGACGCTCGTGCAATGTGTATCCTGCCTGAAACACTTCGTAGACAGTATCCGGGTCGACTTCATCCGTTTCAACGGTTGAAAGGGCCTCATGGCGGTTATAATCAAAGGGTTGTCCCTTTGCCTCAAACCGTTCGATTCCATGGTTCTTCATGATATCGAGAAACTGTCGAAAGACCATCTCAATACCCTCTCGAACAGAATCGCTGGCATCACCTAGAGTACCCAGTGCACGCTCAAAGTTATCGAAGACCTGAAGCATATCACGAGACAATGTCTCTGCGCCATATTTACGAAGCTCTGATTTTTCTCTCGCGTTACGTTTGCGGAAGTTATCAAAATCAGCATTGAGGCGCACGAATTGCTCGTACATTTCTTTAAATTCTTTTTCTTTCTTTTTATAAGCCTCTTCAGCCTCTGCCAAAGACGCCTTCAACGCGGTCACCTCTTCAGAGTGAACATCCTCATTGACTGTCGGCGTCGGTTCTTTCTCCGGTGCCTTCTCAACGGGGGTCTTCTCGGTCGAGTCTTGTACCTCTTCTTTCTCAGGGCTTTCATCTTTCGCACTGAGGCGACTTTCAAGGGACTCAAGTGCTTCTTGCATCAAAGCATCTGCACCTTCGACTTTGAGGTTGGATTTCTCTTGCTCTTGAGACACGTTGTCATTCTCCTTTTGCCTTTTACATCCGGCTCTTCTTTAGGTAGATGTGTCTACCAAAAAAACACCATATCAAAAAAGAACTCTCAGGACTAGTAAGAATCACCCAAAAGAATAGTTGCTTGTCATCATGACTACAAAATCAGACCCCTACAATAACTATTTTTCGTGGGTTGTAAACCAAGAAAATACCGCCCCACATGACGCGACCTCCTGCACACATGCCCATCAAAGACCCTCTTCATCCAATGACGAGCCAAATGAATTCGATGGTGCGATTGAGACCGAATTGTGATATGAACATCGCGCAAACATATCATCAAGTGCGCGCAGGTAACGAACCTCGGCACTTCAACCATAGTTCGTCCATCAGGGACAGCACTAGTAAGACGAAAGGCTCGACAAATGAAGCGTTTGTGTACGACCGCATGGTTCGCGGCATGGTTTGTTTTGGCTGGCACTGTGGCTCATGCAGAGACCCCAAAGTCCCCCACTCCAACTCCCAAAGTCACCCCCAAAAAGGTTGAAACCAACGCCCCCAAAAAGGTTGAAACCAACGCACCCAAAACAGCGACTCCAGCGCCCAAGAGACGCCCTGCTCCTCGCAAAGCAGCGGGCGCGGCGAGTGACCAAACCAACTTCGTCGACACCAGCCAAAACAAAGCGACAGATCCGTATTGGGATCGTCCCTATCTCGTCGCTGCGTATGCCATTGTCTGGTCACTCTTCTTCATCTATCTCGTCGTACTGCTTCGTCGCATCCGAAGCAACCAGGATGATCTTTCTCGCCTGGAGAAGCGCGTCGAAGAGCTCGTCTCCGAAGAAGGTTGATCTCGGCAGATCAACTCTCCTCTCGCAATCCAAACAACGCTCTTGTGTTCTCCGATGTCTTCGCGACCACTTCCTCCAACGACACTCCTAACAACTTCGCAACAGCCCGTGCGGTCTCCACGACAAATGCGGGCTCATTTCGCTTTCCACGGTGGGGCTTTGGTGCCAAAAATGGCGCATCTGTCTCAACCAAGAGTCGATCCAGAGGGAGCTTTTTAACAACCCGCTTGAGCGACTTTGAAAACGTGACGATCCCTGGAATGGAGAGATAGAATCCCATCTCAAGGCAGCGTTCAGCGAGGTTGGCGCTTCCACTGAAACAGTGGATCACACCACAAAAGGGCTTCCCTTCGCGTACCTCTTCGAGCAGCTCGATCGTCTCCTCTTCTGCGTCTCGTGTGTGGATCACCAACGGCATCCCGGTCCGCATCGACAACCTCGCAAAATGTCGAAACACTCGAAGTTGATCTTCTTTGGGAGAATTCATGTAGAAAAAATCGAGCCCTACTTCACCGATCCCCACGACTTTTGGATGCGAGAGCAGCCCTTCAAGCCCCTCCAGCTCTTCCTCTGTCGCTTCCGCCGCACTATGAGGATGCACACCAACAGCCACAAAGACATTTTGATGCGCTTCAGCGATCGCGATCGCGCGATGGCTGGAGGCGAGGCCACAACCAATTGTGATCATCTGTGAAACCCCACCATCTGCGGCGCGCGCGATCGCTTCATCGCGATCCGCATCAAATGGCTCCATGTCCAAATGCAAATGTGAATCGATCAATGAGACGGACTTCCCCTCATACTCAAATGAAAGAGGCGTACTCTCGGATATCGGTGATTCCATGTCTCTCTCCCTGACATACGTAAAAAAGATAAAAGAATTCCTGGAAACGATCTCGTAAGGACAAAAGTTCAGTTGGATGGGTGTAAAAGACAAACTTGGCGGGTCAAAGGAGCAACAAGAGACAAATCACTTCTCCACTACTTTTTCTTTCGACGCCTTCTGTTTCCTGAGCGACGACGATTTCTCTTCCCCTTTGTCGATTTCGTCTCTTCAGACGCCTCTCCACTTTTCGTTTCTGGTGATGTTTTGCTCTCGGCACTTTGCTCAGGTGCAGCTTGCTTCACCTCTTTTGTCGGGACACTTGTGGCCTTTGGCACAGAAGACTTCTCGACGGATTCTTTTTTGATAGGTGATGTCTCCTCAGCGCTCTGTTTCGGTGCTTCGGAAGAACGTCCCTCTTCGCCAGGTTTGGGACGGCGACGTCTACGACCTCTTCGACGACCACGACCTCGACTCTCAGCGCTCTCTTTCAGCCCCTGCTCTTCCTGTGATGGACTTTCGGGGTTTGGGGGGATAGGCTCACTCGTCGGCTTCTTCACTTCATCGACAGTGGGCTCACCTGGTCCACGTTGTTGCTCTCGACCTTTTCGGGGTTTACGAGGTGGACGCTTCTCCTTCTTCTCGTCGTGAAATGCTCGCTTCTCTTTTTGTGTACGAGAGGACAACTTCCCACGTGGTTCCATCAATGGCTCGATCCCACGACGCGCTTTTTTCTTATGCTTGTTGGCCTCTTGTTCGACCTCTTGGAAGTGCTCCCACATCTTCTCGGCTTGCTCTTCATATCCGGCAAGTTCGGAGAGGTGGAGTTCTTTCTCGACAGGAGGGTCAAGCTCCCAAAATACTAACCTGACGGACTCCCGCAGAGGAAACACCTCTCGCACGCGAGCTTTCCCTTCTGGCATTTGAAGCACGCGTCCAACTTTTGGCAACGCACGTCGTACAGCTTGATACAACTCTTGTTCGTAGGAAAGGCAACACATCAACCGCCCGCATACTCCGGACACTTTTTGGGGGTTGAGGGTGAGATTTTGGTCCTTGGCCATACGAATGGAGACAGGGTTAAAGTTGCGCAAGAAGCGACTACAGCACAACTCCTGTCCGCAAGGTCCGATCCCACCGATCAACTTGGCGCTGTCACGGACACCGATCTGACGCATCTCGATACGCATACGAAAGTGTCTCGCGAGATCACGCACCAGCGAACGGAAATCGATTCGCCCTTCAGCCGAAAAGTAAAAGAGCAGCTTGCTCCCACTGTAGAGATACTCGGCGCGTACAAGCTTCATCGGGAGCTTGTGGACTTCGATACGTTCGCGACAAAAATCGAACGCCTCTGTCTCTTTGCGTCTGTTGGACTCTTGCCTTTGGACGTCCTCAGCGGAAGCTCGTCGCAGGACTTTATTGGGACGAAGGTTAGCAGGTGGTGTAGCCGAGATGTGCTTGATCGACTTCACCATGCCCACGGCCAGACCGTGCTCTGTCTGGACGATGACGAACTCTTCACATTGCAATTCGAGATCACCAGCGTCAAACAAGTACAGCTGCCCTGCGATGCGAAAACACACCTCAACATATTGTTGATTGCTCATGCTGCGCCTCCCAAGGTGAGAAACATTTTCTCAAGCGAAAGGAGCGGTGAAACGTTCCGCGAGAGCGCATACTGCGCGTCCTCTATCGCATGAATCCCTGTGTAGATTTGTTCGGTGGAGATGAGCTGCGCATGTCTTCGTAGCTCGGGGAGACAATCCTGGTTGATCACGTACTGCTCGGCTCCTTCTATTTCTTTCAAAAACATCACATCGCGTAACCACATCCGGATCTGATCGAGATACAATGGAATGTGTGTGCCAGATTGCGCGACCTTTTCGGCCCAGTTCATCGCAAGAGTGACGCCTGTATAAGGTGCATGTAGATCAGGTAAATCCTGTAAAAACTCTCGGCGCTCAGGACCGAGCAGGACCTCGGACATTTGCAGCGCTTTTCCGATGCTACCTTCAGCGATCCCTGCCGCGATTTGGGCCTTGATTGGATCGAGACCATGTGCCTCGACCAACACCTTCTGCAACAGATCCCGCGCGATAGGGACAAAAGACACCCGCTGACACCGCGAGATAATCGTCGGAAGTAGACGGCTCGAAGACTCTCCGAGCAATACGAACAAGTTGTCAGGTGGTGGCTCTTCCAAAATCTTCAAAAATGCGTTGGAGGACTCGATGTTCATGGACTCAACACCGTCCACGATCACCACACGCATCTTTGCCTCGTTGGGAGGAAAACGGACCATGCGCTGCATATGCCGAATCTGTTGGATCTTGATCGTGTTTTTTTCAGGCGCAATCGACCATACGTCGGTGTGGTTATTGTGCAAGATTTTTCGACAAGAAGGGCATATCTCACACGGCTCGACGTCTGAGCGTTCACCTTCACAATTGAGCAACCGGGCGAGCGTCAGCGCGGTCTTGCGCTTTCCGATCCCAGAAGGTCCAACAAACAAGTAAGCGTTGGGGACACGACCGTGGGTATATGCTCTCTTGAGATCCCCAATCGCCCTCGTCTGACCAACTATATCTGAAAAGCCCATCCAAACCTCTTCCTCAGACACCAGGAAAATGACACTTTCTCACGCCATGTATGAAAGTCATGGGTGCCAAAGTCAACCTATAACGCAAGACACATCAAATCAGCACACGCAAACACAGCCTCCTCAGAGGCCTCTGTATCGAGCTGACGAAGTGCAGTCAGCGTCTCTTTGACGCGATCTTGCACCTGCTCATCATGTGCGCCAGGATCGTGATGCGTAATGCCCAACTTGCGACACCCACCTTTCACCATCAACCCAGCACAATAATCGGGCGTACCGTGGCCAAACCCCTTTGTCTGCGTGTCATAGCGTTCACGTGAGTACTGACAATCTTGTACGAGCAGATCCGCTCCAGAGACGTGAGACAACAGCTCTGTTGGGTAACCATCGGTGTTCTCGTGATCTGTCAAGAACACAAAGACCTTCCCAGATGAACGCTCTTCGAATCGATAAGAGATGGTCATTTGTGGATGATTGGTCCTCCACATCTTGATCACCAGACACTCATCAAGTGGCAGGTCACGCTCTCCGAGCGTCCAGACATCAGCCTGCTCCATCTCCTCCAACATCTCTTGTGAGATCGACGTCAGTCCGACGTCCGGATGGCAAATCAAGACTTGGTCTGTGCAACTCTTGATGTTGTGGCAGTCAAAGCGCTCTTGCACAAAGCCAAAGTCCACAGGAAAGAAAGGCGCCCTCATCAAGTGACGAAAGACACCTTCTGGTCCGAGATCATCTTCACATGGTCCCCACACGTTGAGCCGGGCACTAGGGATGAATGTGTGGGGTGCAAGGCAAAGGCCTTGGGTGTGATCATGATGCCAGTGGGAAAAAAGCAATGAAATATTGAAGATACCTTCTTTGAGCAAGTCGCCGCACAACGGAACGTATCCAGAGCCGGCGTCGACCACCAGCGCCATCCCCTCGGGTAAAGCAGCTGACTCGACGCGCAAGCAAGTCGTATTTCCACCGTGCTGCTGGACGTCTGGTCTGGATACAGGGATCGAACCTCTGGTACCGTATAGTGTGATCTTCAAATCTGGCCTCCCTGTCAGGATCACGATGTTCAAATACTCGATCATCAAATCGAGTCCATAGTGCTATGTATTATCGCAAAAAGATACGAAGTGTAAACAACAGTGTATCCCCACCCCTCAAATCTTTCACCTTTTTGGCTTCACCTTCCGAAACAATTTCTGCCACTGCACACGATGTGTCGGAGTACGGAGCAGAGAATTGTCCAACGAAAAGATCTCTTGCCTCGAAATCTCGACGTGAGGTGTAAAAAGCTGCTGATGGATCTCTGTGTTTACCCGCAACCAAAATGCTTTGTCCTTCTCCTTGGCTTTTTGCAACACCTGCACCCGCGAGAGCACATTCCCTCCCCCACCTGTGAGCACCACTTGGACGAGCTTTCCTTTGGCATGTAGACGCAAAGAGAACCCCTGCGCAAGTGACGAAAATCGAGGGGAACGCAGCAACTGCCGCTTCAAAAAGTCCGCTCGATCACCAGAGGTGCTGATCTTCACAGGCAGAGAGAGACGCAAGAGCCGGAAAAAAGAACCGTCTTGATGAAGCACGCGAGCGTATGCGCGGCGCATCTTCTCGTGGTCTCCCTGCTCCAGATACACCTGTCCTTGCAACATAAACATCCGCAATCGCAGCGGCCGCAGTTGCTTGGGGAGCGCGAGCAGCGCTCTTCGACTCAAACGCAACGCCTCCTTTGACTTCCCCTGCTTGAGCGCCGCTTCTGCGTCGAGAACACGCAACATCGCCCCCATCGTCGCAGGCGCGCCGCTCTCCTTTTGCCTGATCTCCGAGAGCACCTTGCGAATGATCGCTGGCCCCATCAACGCGATCAGATCATGTGTCATCCTGTATGGAATCGTCATCCCACCTGAACGATACGGAGAGAGCGTATCGTACAAAAACGTCCCCTTCGCCAAAGTCCGTCTGATCTGCGAGCTCTCTCTCCATATCGCGATGGACATCCATCGCTCACGAAACCATCGACCCATCCGACCAAAGAAGCTATATGTCGCGGCCCTCTCTCTCATCTGTTCGAGGCTCAGCAACCGCGCACGTCGACGGACCAATCTCGCACCAGCGACCTGTTGCTCCACCTTCGCGCTCGTGTGACCGTGCCTGTCTGGACGATCTTTGATCCTGGAGAGGGCTTTCAACGCCAACTTTGCCTGCCCAATCGTGACGAAGAAATTCGCCTGGTTCATCTGATTGCTCGCAAATAACGACTCGGAGAGCTTGGGAGCCTGACGCAAAAACCACAATCTCGCACGCTTCAACGCATTCCAAGCATCGTTGAACCGACCCTGATCGAGATACATTGTGACCAACATCTCCCAAGGATTACCGTGCATTGAGCGATGGAAAAAACGTGTCCCACTGAGCGCGTACTGCTCCGCTGGCTCAAACTGAAAGACGGAGAGATATGCCTCCGCGAGATTCGTCATGTGGATAGTGCGCTCGTAGGTCGAAGACTTGCGAAGATCAAATTGCACCGCTTTTTTGCAGAACTTCAACGATTGCGCGCGATGCCCTTCTTCGTATGAGATCGCACACAAAGCATTGAGCGCCGAGCTCATGTACTTCTTCTGCTTGAGATATCGTTTGGCTAGTTTGTTCGCGGCCTTGTAACGGCGCAACTTCATCAAAATCCAGGGCAACAGATCTTCGAGCTTGTGTTTTGGGTGCATCTTGTCGTGGTAAGCGATCAACTTCATCGCCTTTTTGTCCCGACCAAGTTGGCGCAATAAGCTGATCCACTCGTGTAAAAACATTCGATGTGTAAAACTCGGCATCTTCGGGCCAAGCCTCTTTGAAATGCTCTTCCAGCTGCGCTTGACATACCACAGCGCCTTCATCAGCTCGCCCTCTGCGTGACGGTGTACACAAGCCATCACGAAATGGGCGACATACCCTTGTGGATCTTTCGCCAACATCTTCTCAGCCGTCGTCCGCGCCTCCGTGTACTTACCGATCTTATAGAGGTAAATACTTCTCCTCTCCTCTGGAGTCAGCTGGTGTACTCTCGACGCAAACATCCCCACCATCGAGTAACACGCCCTCACCTCCCCCACCCCGACACACAATCCCCCACAGAGCACAACAAAGGCTATGAGTGATCGAAAAAATCGAGCATATGGACTAAAAAACATATGGACATCACGTGTCATTGTTTGAAGACTAGGACACATTCTCTTGCTCCTCCCGTCTACGAAACACCCCTGTTGCGCTCACAAAGAGACCAGCCAACCACAACCCCCCACGACGCAATGTTCTCCATAACCACGGAGGATGCGTCCTCCAAGACTGAAAGATATGTAACGACCATGAGATAGGATCAAGTGCCGCCAAGAACCTTCGAGATGTCGGTCTCATCTGTGAATATTCGTTGAGTAAGGTGCGCTCATGCCCCTTGCGAAATTGCAAGTGCTCCAAAGAAGACCCCAGACGGAGCGCGGTCATCCGATTCACCATCGCCCTCATCGAGGGGATCTCTTCGGACATCCTCAACGCAAAGTGGCCGGGTGTTTCACCAAATTCGCGACGCAGCCCCAGCTCGGAGAGCCGATCCTCCATCCCGCGATAAAACAGAAAGAGGCGCTTTGGATGAGCGGCCCAACGGTAAGCATTGCGTCGCCAATACTTCAACGCATATAACGCCACAAACGCCCCGAGCAAAAACCACCACACAAAACCGGACCACATACTCCACGAGTTTGCGGCGGATTTCGCCTTCTTCTTCTGTTGTTTTTGGGAGCGCTTTTGTCGCCAAGACTGCTTCTTACGTGCGAGATTGGCCATCATCTGACGGAGCTTGGGATCAGGCGGCGGGATCTGTTGATCGAGGCTACGACGTGGATAGATATCGAAGACCACCCACCCAGCCCCCTGCACAAAGACCTCTGGCCACGCGTGCGCTTCGGCTTCACGCACGAGCATCGATGAACTTGTCCCCTTGTGACGAAGAGGCACTGCATACCCTTCTGCCATCCTCGCCGGAACACCTGCCAAACGCATCAAATACACAGCCGCGTGGGAAAAATGAACACAGTACCCAATCCGCGTGTTGAACAAGAAGTGTGCGACGAGATCACGTGTCCCTCTCGGAGTCTTGATCGACAAAGAATACGTCGCGTTGCGTTCCAACCACAACTTGATCATGTAGGCTTTCGCCATCAGATCATTGCGATAAGGTGTCTTCGCAAGTGGCGCGAGGATCGTCTTCAGCAACGCTTTATAACGTTTATCCTCCGGCGCCTTCGTATAAAAAGAACGCAGCCCCGAAGACCATTTGGGATCACCAACCTTGTCTTTCAACTTGATCTTGCCTGTCCACACCTGCGAGTCCACTTGATAGCTGCGCAAAAATAAACGCCTGTTCGGGTTAGGCAGCCCCTTGAACACACGTGGATGGACCAACCCAAATGGGCTGACGTGTTCGCTTAACAATGAAATACGTGTGCGAACTAAACGACGGGTCCCTGGCATGGGAGGGATCTTTAGAGAGACCCCTGTCGCCGGAAAGTGATCGAGCATCTCTTTGTCCGCATCGCTGCGAATGGCCTGTTTGAGCCGAATGCCGTTGTAACGACTCAATGTGCGCTGACGAAAGTAAAAGATCTTGTTGGGTGGTTTGAAATCGTGCTCAAACAGCACAATCGCGACAGGTCGCTGACGCCCAGAAGATGGTGGAGGTGGACGAAAAGACATGTGGTTTTGGTTGTCATTTTGTTGGCTCTGCCCACGTCCTCCAGCGCCTCCCCCACGAAGCGCACGCAGCACCGAAGGATTCGAAGACAACAGAAAGAACCCTGAGAACAACAACGTCAACAACGCCAACGCACCAAAGAACTGCGTGGATTTGCGCAGCCGAAGCAAGCCAACCGCCAAAAAGATCGCGCCGAGTAACCCAAACATCATCAGGTACCAGATCGGATCCTGCCCCTCTTCAATCGCCCAATCTGCCAACCACTGTGGACGGTGAAGGTTCCCCTCACGGTGAGAAGCGAGCAACGACGCCGCAGCCATCAGCGGCAACAACAGCTCAAACAGCACCAGCGAAGGGTGTCGAGCAGACGACGCACGCAGCAACGAAATGATCCCCAGTGAACCGAGCCACCAACGCAGCCCTTCAGAGAGCGACAGAGACAATGAGATCCCAAGCAGATCGACTGGAACACTCCAACTCACGAGCACGTTACAGCACGCAAGGCCGAGCAACACGCCAAGCAACATCAAGAGCGCCATCAACCAAAGACGCAACCGCGAACGAGACAGGTATTCACCAAAGAAGACCCCCATCGCCGCACCAAGCGCACCACTGAAACAACCAACTGTCGTCGTGAGCCCCCAGCCAATCGCAAACACAGCGCTTGCCATCAACACAACACGGACGAACAAAACCAGACGCTCCGCGCCTGCCCTCGTCGCCTTTTCAGGAAACAAACGCATCTTCTCCGTCCAACTTCTCATCGCTCGCTCCTGTTGTGTGGCTCTTGTTGTGTGGAAAAAGCAGAGGCTTCACGGATCAAGATCGACACAGGCTCCGCTGTATCCATCCCTTTGACGCCCATTCTTCGGCTTGCTGAGGTGCTTATCTGTTCACCCTCACGGTGGAGATTTTGAAGCTGTAATCCATCCCTCATCAATTGCTGCAAAGAACGCCAAAGAGCCGGACCAGAAACTTTCTCCTCCGGAACTTTGCGCAAAAACAGACGGACCCAAAGAGGTTCACTCGCCACGTTGCTCTCGGATGCTTTGTGTTCCTTCTCGCTCGCCAAGACCAAACTCGTGACCGCAGCATATCGCTGCAATGTCGGCATCGCCCGCGACAACCACGCCTCCAGATTTCCAGACGCAAACAACACCAATCGATGCTGTTGTGGACGAAAACGCACATTCTCCAGGAAAGATGCGAGACCGCCATCTTCAGGCTCTGTATCCCTTCCTGAGAGACACAGAAAACGATGGGCTGTTGCAAGCTCGTCAGCATATCCTTCACAGTGATCAGCAGAGAAGAACCATTTGCTCCCCAAGCCACCACGCTCAAGAGCCCACCGCGCGACCTCTGCTGCGAACTCGTCTTCCTCATCACAGAGGAGATATGCGATCACCTGTTTGTCGTAGACCGCCGCAGGTTCAGGGATACGAATGACGGGCTCAGATGTCTTGGCGAAGAGCTTCCAGTGGATGTAGCGCACGGGATCACCGGGGATGTATTTTCTCGTGTCCACCCGATCCCCGACACGAGGACGTGAGGGCACAAACTTCCCGTCACCGTCGATCAACGCCCTGATCAGGGAGGGAGGATGTTCATGAATCCCCGGCAAGATCTTGCACTCGCGCTTTTGATGATACTCCCAGCGACACTCCGCGAGCCCGAACAGATCACGGACCACAAACACACGCACGATCTCCTGCGTGTATCTCCGGCGGGAGAATCGCACGGACTCCGTGCGCCCCACAGGAGTGTCGACGATGTCGATGGTAGCGGCCTTGTCCTCCCAGTCGATCATAAAATCCAAAAAAGGCAGCCACAGACGAGGGATGTAAAAATCACTCAGCAGCGGTTTGGCTGTCTCGCCTTTCAAGGGATCAGTGTGTTGAAGGACATTCTTACGGCGGATACGCCAATCGAAGAGCAAAAAGGTCATCCCAACAGAGAGCGAGCTGAGACCCGCCAGGACGATGCCAAAGACCCCAACAACGAGCAAAATCCAGTCCGCAGAAAGTCTCCCATAAAAGCGAAACAATGTGACACTCGCGAGGATCAAGAACAGCCCACGCGCAGAGATCGGCAACCATCCTAAGAGACGACGCAGAAAGGAGAAGAGACGCCCAAAAAGGCCGGGGGTTTGTTTGGCAGGAGAGAGAGGTGTTGATTCATGCATGAGAGAGCAGCGCCTGTACGAGATCTTCCATGGGTCCACGGACGACTTCGCGGTAAATCGCCTCATCATCGGGACTTCCAGGCGCGCGCTCCATCCTGTGACAGAACAAGAACGGTCCAAGCACACGTAGATCTTCAGCGTCGACGTAATCTCGACCATGTATCGCAGCGCGCGCCTGCATCGCGGGTAAGGCCATCACAAGACTTCGAGTCGAGATCCCCTGCAAGATCCGCTCATCGGCGCGGATCGCCTCAGCGATATCCACAAGAGTTCTCCTGATCATGGGTGATACGTCGACATGGCGGACGATCGATTGACGACATGCGATGATCTGATCACGGCTGACCAGTCCCAACGCCGGGGGCTTCAACTTGGCCTTCTGAAATTGCCGTTCGAGCACTTCAAGTTCGGCCTCTCTGTTGATGTAATCCATGCGGATTTTAAACAAGAAACGGTCGAGTTGTGGTGTCGGGAGAGGATAGGTACCGGTCACATCGAGCGGGTTTTGGGTGGCAATGACAAAGAACAGATCATCCAGCGCGTAACGCTTGCCGTCCGCGGTGACCTGCTTCTCCCCCATCGCTTCGAGCATCGCGGCCTGTACTTTTGGTGGTGTACGGTTAATCTCGTCGGCCAGCACGACGTGAGAAAAGATCGGCCCTGGCGCAAAATTGAACGTATTCTCTTTCGGCGAGAAGATCGAAACCCCCGTGATATCAGAGGGCAACAGGTCAGGCGTAAATTGAATACGGCGGAAAGTAGAGAGCGCCTCATGTGTACTCTCTATCGCGTTACCGAGCGCTTTGGCCAATGTGGTCTTCCCGCTCCCAGGGTAGTCTTCGAGCAAGACATGACCGTCCGCCAAGAGTCCGATCATCACGAGCTCAATGACAGCGTCTCGCCCGACGATCGCCTGACGAAGATGTGCGCCAATCCCACCGACGACTTCGCGCGTCAACTTCAGCATCTCATTTACACCGCCAGTCACTTCCGTTTCATTTGTTTCCACGCCAGCTTCTCCTTCGTTGGGTTGATTGTGTCTTTGTGTAACACAATATGAGATGCTGTTATGCCCACAGTCAAGAAGTCATCAACGATCCAATGTAGGAGAAAGATGTCGACAGGCGGTCGCCTGTCCAAAGGCAGGAGGGAAAGAGATCAGCCGATAGGTTCCGTCTCAACATCAGCCGCCGCCATCTCAGCCGCCGCTTCAAGCTCTGGGTGATATTCGATGGGTTCGACGTAAACGTCTTCGCCGGGTGCAAGTGTTGGTGGGATGTATTCTTTGCTGGTCTCGCGAATCAGCTCGCCCTCTTCCTCTTTTGTGGGGAGTGGCTTTGTGTAACAAGCCAGGATGCGGTCTCTCTTCGCGTAATCCGTCAACATCTGCGCCTGCGCAAAACCCTCTGCGTGCTCACCCACAGCGAGCGCTTCCACACCCTGATCACTGCCAATCTCACAAAGCAACGCACCACCATCCTCCAGAAATGACGGAGCCTGTGCGACGATCTGACGGACGTAATCCAACCCATCTTCTCCACCATCAAGTGCAGAAGCCGGCTCAAAATCGCGCACCTCTCTTTGCAAGGTCAACATGTCTTTGCTTTTGATGTATGGAGGATTTGAGACGATCAGCGAGAAGCTCATCCCTTCAACAGGCGAGAACAGGTCGCCATGATGAAGTGTTATCTGAGACGAGAAGCCAAGGTCTTCGACGTTTTTGGTTGCGACCGCGAGTGCGTCTTCGGAGAGATCGACGGCGTGGATCTTGGCGTCAGGAAACTCTTTGGCGAGCGCGCAAGCGATGGTACCTGAGCCCGTTCCAATATCCAGAAAGACACCATCTTTTGGGATCACACCTTGTTTGGCGAGTTTGAGGACCTCTTCGATCATACACTCCGTATCAGGACGTGGGATCAACACGGAAGGATTGACCGTAAATGTCATCGACCAAAACTCTTGATCGCCCAAGATGTACTGTGTGGGTTCGCCTTGTACACGTCGCTTGAGCAGCGCTTTGTATGCTGCCAGCTCCTCCTGGGCCATCGGCTTATCAAATTGAATGTAGAGTTGAATTTTGGACAACTCCAGGGCATGTGCGAGCAACAACTCTGCCGTCAAACGCGGCGCATCAACGTTGTGCTTTTCCATGTACCCGACGCTCCAATCGAGGAGCTTTTTGATGGTCCAGATATCGTCTTGTGCAGCCATAATCACCTCATCAACGAAGGCATCTTCGCGGTGGATAGAAGAATTTATTGCTCTTGAAGTGCCTGCGCTTGCATCGCAGCGATCAACGGATCGATGACCTCTTCAAGGGCACCTGAGAGGACCTGATCGAGCTTGTAAAGGGTCAGGTTGATGCGGTGATCTGAGACACGACTCTGTGGGAAGTTGTACGTCCGGATCTTCTCCGAACGGTCTCCTGAGCCGACCTGTGAGCGACGCATTTCACTCTCTTTCGCGTGTTTTTCCGCGAGCATACGTTCGTACAAACGCGAACGCAAGACCTTCATCGCCTTGGCTTTGTTTTTATGCTGTGACTTCTCGTCCTGACACTGCACAACAAGACCAGTCGGAAGGTGCGTAATGCGGACGGCGGAGTCCGTCGTGTTGACGCTCTGTCCACCAGGACCACTCGCCCGGTACACGTCGAAACGCAGTTCTTTTTCGTCGATCTGAAGGTCGACTTCATCAGCTTCAGGTAGGACCGCGACGGTCACAGCAGAGGTGTGCACACGACCTTGTGTCTCCGTCGCGGGGACACGTTGAACGCGGTGGACACCACTCTCAAACTTCAGCTTGGAGTAGACTCTGTCACCGTTGATCTGCGCGATGACTTCCTTCAGACCACCGAGGCCGGTCTCACTCTTCGACATGATCTCGACGTTCCAAGAGCTCTTCTCAGCATATCGCATGTACATACGAAAGAGTTCCTCTGCAAACAACGCGGCCTCATCGCCACCTGTCCCCGCACGGATCTCCAGAATGACGTTGCGTTCGTCGTTGGGGTCTTTGGGCAGCAACAGGACTTGTAGCTTGACCTCTAACTCTTCGACGAGGTTTTTCTGTTCGTTGAGATCTTCTTTGACGAGCGCGCGCATGTCTTCATCTTCTTCGATGGACAGCATCTCTTCGTTGTCTTTGACGGCTTGCGCCGCGGTCTTGTACTCTTGGTATGCGAGGTAGATGTCACGCAGCTCTGCGTGCTCTTTTGTCAGCGCGAGAAATTTCTTTTGGTCGCCAAAGATCTCCGGGTTGGACAATTGCATCTCCAGCCCGTGGTACTTCTCCTCCAAAGCGTCCAATTTCGAAGTCAAAAGGGATGTATTCATGACAAAGCTCCGATTGTTCCGGCTGGTATTTGGGATTCTACGAGATACGCAGTGTGGACGGCGATCGCAGAAAGGAGTCCATTCATAGATAGACCAGCGCAGGAAAAAATGACTATGTTTTCACTTGGGATGTATGGATAAGAATGGAACGAAGACATGTGATTCATGGCAGCGCATGTCTCACAGTGTCATATGGGAGGAGAGAACAGGGTGGCTAGTTTTCTTTTTTGTAACGACGGCGGAACTTCTCGATACGTCCAGCGGCGTCGACGAGGCGCATACTACCGTCACCTGTGTAGTAGGGGTGGCAGGCAGCGCAGATCTCGATTTTGTAGCTGCCACGTGTGGAGCGTGTGTTGTACACAGCACCACAAGCGCAAGAAATTTCTGCTTCTTTGTAATCTGGGTGGATATCGGCTCTCATTATCACGTCCTCTATGTTTGTCAAAGACTTATGATTCAATTCATTTTTTTCATTATCTCGGACCTTTAAGGTCCATGTCCGACACAAAAAAAGGTGTCAGGGCGAGTAAATATAACCGTTTTCAGAAAAAGATCAAGCAAAAAACAAATTCAGCCCACATTCCAACGCTCTCTCCGAAAGATGACGATAATCATGGCAATTCTGTGACGACATCCCTACATTGTCAAAAGTAGAACCCAATTCATGCTGTACATATCCTGGGAACACACTGCACATGAACGAAGACAGATTTGCAACCATACGCAGCTTGCTCGGCTCTCCTTCCCGACAACACTGGGAAACACTCATCGCGCTGTTCGAACAATGGCCCCCCTCTTCAGAGCGCCAATCTGCTCTCCAATACGCACGTGAACACCTCCGCTCCTGGCCTGGTCACATTCCCTCCATCCGCCTGAGCACAGAAGTCCTCAAACACCTCCCCCCCGATGATCCAGCGCTCTATCTGGCCAAAAGGTTTGACTTCTCAAGCGAAGACATCATTGATCTAGGATTCCAAACAGAAGAAAAACTGCTCAACTGTCGCGAGCTGACCTTCGCCAACGGCCAACTTGACGAAGACGATGTCAAAGCCCTCGCCCTCTCTCCTCTCCTCACCAATCTCCGCCACCTCAACCTGAGCAATGCCCTCTCTGACCCCGAAGAACTCTCCATCTTCGCAGAGAGTCCGTGGTTTCCTCACCTCACAACACTTATCCTCGAAGAGCTCCACATCGGCGCGGAACACATCATCCCACTCACCGAATCTATCCAACCCGGCTCACTCCAACACCTCTCCCTTAAAGGTAACGAGCTGAGCAACTTTGTCATCGACCTACTCGAACAAGGGCATTGGCTCGACAACATTAAACATATCGACATCTCAGATAATTACATCGATGAAGATGGCTTCGCACACCTCTTCAGGCTCCTACCTGAAACTGTCGAACATCTCGCCCTTCACGACTCAGAAGATCTCGACGGATGTCTGTCCATCAAGCCGCTCATGCAATCGAACAAGTTCCGCGCATTGCGCACCCTGGACATCAGCCGCTCGTCCATCAACGACAAAGAACTCAAACAACTGTTCCACACATCCTCGCTACCATCCCTTCGCAATTTGCTCATCGAAGAGATGGTTGAGGCCGAACATATCTTCCGCTCAGCCAAAGGTGCGCCACTGTTCTCCCAACTGGAGGCGCTTCACATGGGCGCAAACGAATTCCAACACAGGGCGCTACACCGCTTCTTTCGAGAGACTGACTTCTCCAACCTGAAGAAGCTGCACATGCTCTACATCGTCCTCTACGAGAAAGATATCCAGGCCTTACAACAAAATGAAACCCTCGCGTCACTGCGCTCATTGAACTTGATGCTCGGTGGTCTTGTCCCTGAACGACTCGCTCAATGTAAAGGAGAGCCGCTGTTTGAGCAGTTGACGACGCTTGATCTTTCGTTTAATCCACTCGGCCCCGAAGGACTCGCGCTCCTTCCCGATGTCTTCTCACTCCACACACTCGAAGAACTCCACCTTCACGGCTGCGCCCTTCATGGGTTGCGAGGCTTTGACCAGTTTATCGATGAGAAGAAGTCCGCGCTCAAAAAACTCATCCTCTCAAGAAATGCCCTTCAGCTCGACGGCGTAGAATATCTGTGCAAATCGCCCATTCTCCCTCAACTCGAATACCTCGACCTCTCCAACACACAGATGAGCGAAGAGGCGCTTCATCATCTCATCCGCCATGGACAATTTGATCAGCTCAGGACACTTCATCTGGCCAACAACGGGCTGCCGTTCTTTTTGGTCCGTGAGTTGTTGGAGAAGGGACACCTACCAAATCTTCGTGTGCTCGACTGGAGCGAGGAAGGTTATGTTCCCGAGAACGATCTCGAGACCATCGACACGATACACTTTTTGGATGAATGGGGTGCGCAATCTCGCCTGCGTGTCGTGCGTATTGGTGACAAAAAAGATGTCTTGATGGGAGAGTACGAGTTACCCAAGCATATCTGCCTCGAAGACCTCGACTGGAATAACCCCTACGATTGGTACGATGAGCAGTGGCTGGAGTTGCAGTGGACGCAGATGTGAGAGAGAAACAAAGAGGGTATCATGATGATCAGTTCCAGGTTCGCTTCAAGGCTTTTTGAATGCGTTTGTAGCGTGTCCTGATCCAGGGGATGCGGCGTTTGAGTTTGGAAGCGATTTTGGAGAGTTTGACCTTGCGAGGATCGGCAGGTGTGATGATCACAGAGATCTTTCTCATCCCAACATCGGCGCCCAAAACGAATAACTCCTCGATCGCTGTGTCACCAATCGCGATACAGCCGATGGAGACTTGGTTCCCGTGAATCATGATATCACTCCCAAGTCCACGACGTTTATCTCTTCGTCCTTGTAAACGATCGCGATAACTTGGGTAATTGAGTCGCAGCGCGAGATGAAATTGACTGTTGGGGTGGAGATAATTGACGCGATAGATGCCTTCGGGGACCTGCATGTCACCCTCTCTCAACTTCGGTCCATCATCGCCACTCGCCGCGAGGACAGGATAGCTACGGACGAGTTTCCATTTTCCTCGGCGTGCTCTCGCGTACAGTTCCAAACGCTTCTCTCGCTTAAAGCCAACAAGCCTCATGGCATGGGGAGGATAAGCGACCTTTGCCTTCTTGAAGTAGGGTGCAAGGCGGCGACGTGCGGACTTTCCGTACTGCTTCACGCGATAACGAAGGGACTTTTTGCCCCAGGCACGTCGAACGCCCGGAATCTTGCCGACAACGCGCTTGGCCTGGATCGCGGCTTTGACCGTTTGGCGTTGCATCCACCTCGGCGCGAGTAAAGCCAACGCAGCCACACATGCGAGCACTGTGAGCAACCCTATCCTGATGAGCATTTTGTTTGACATTCTTCCTCCTCTATCCAGCCATCCATTTGGCGATCGAAGACACCAGGTCTACCTACAAAATCAATGTGAAGAAAAAATGAAGAGATTGAACTTTTTCCGAGAAAGATCCGTATAAAGTCATCGGGGCAGATCTTTTGTATGTCTCACTTTCCACAACCATGAACTTATCATCGATCTGCCTACACCCATTCTTTTGCTCCCAGAGGAGCCCCCAACACTCTCACACAGGAGGTGTCTATGACTGTCTCTGCTATCAACACACAAGCGATTGTAAAAGCGCGGGCCTGTCGGAAACACTTCGGGTCTTTGTGTTAACAGCTTTGGTCTCGATGTCCATCTTCGCACATCATGCCTTCTCTTCATCTTCACCACGTCGATGAAGTCCCACTGCTGTATTCCACACAAAGAATCACACTCCTGATACGCACATCCACCGACACGCGCGCCTCTTCCAATCCACTATTTTCCTTTTCTCCATCACATGTTATCTAGCTATTTGGGCCTCTCCAAAAAACCAACGATTGGCCTTCTACACATGATGTCCGTTTGCGGACAATAGAGGAATAAGACATTGGAAACAGCCATTCAAAAGATGCGAATTTTCGGTTGGGACACACACTTCGAAGGCTTGAAAGCCTCAGCAAACACACAACACGGTCGGATCATCGAGGAGCACAGAGGTCTTTACAAACTCTGGACCCCAGAAGGCGAATGTCACGCCGAACTCCCCGGCCGCTTTCTCCATGACGCACACCAACGAGAAGATTTCCCAGCTGTCGGCGATTGGATCGCCTACCAACGCTCCCCCCAAGATGAACGCGCACAGATCACTTCACTCCTCCCCAGAAAAAGCAAACTCTCAAGACAGGCCGCCGGCCAAAAAACACAAGAACAGATCATCGCCGCCAACATCGACTACGTCTTCCTCGTCAGCTCGCTCAACGAAGACCTCAACATCAGACGTCTCGAACGCTACCTCCTCATGGCGTGGGAGAGTGGCGCACAACCCAGGATCGTCCTGACCAAATCTGATCTCTGTGAAGACCCAGCGCCCATCATCGAAGCCATCGAACCTATCGCGTGGGGCGTTCCCATCTTTACACTGAGCGCCCTCGACGGTGAAGGGATCGAACCTCTGAAGGAAGCCATCCCAGAAGGAAAAACGGCCGTATTCGTCGGTTCATCAGGTGTCGGGAAGTCAACCCTGCTCAACGCCTTGCTCGGCGAACAACGACAAAAAACCCGAGAAGTTCGCGATATCTTAAGCAAAGGAAAGCACACAACGACCTCACGTTCACTCTTCCAGATCCCCGGCGCAGGGATGGTGATCGACACACCAGGGATGAGGGAGTTGCAGCTTTGGGATGGGCAGGGGCAGCTCGATCACACCTTCGAGGACATCAAGGCGTTTGAGGGGGCGTGTCGTTTTCGCGATTGCCAACACGAAAATGAACCGGGTTGTGCGATCCAGCAAGCGATCGACGATGGTGAGCTGACGATGGAGCGTTACCAGAGCTACTTAAAGCTTCAGCGGGAGCTGGCGTATCAGGAGCGAAAACAAGACGTCGCCGCACAACAAGATACAAAAAAACGCTGGAAACAGATCACCGTACAGATGAGACAACGCTACAAGGTACAAAAGAACCACAAATCCCACTCCTGATCCCAAGTTTCAACAATTCCTTGCAGAAGTCCCCAAATCCATTACCATACCCCCTTTATAATGAATGGCCACTCTGCCATTTTCATGATCCTTTGGTCCATATTCGCAACACACAGGGGTGAAGCGTGCTCGTTTTCAAGCCGGAAAAATCGCTCATTTACTCTTCCAAGGACGAAGAAGCCAATAACTTCTCACATCTCGTCGACGCCTACGCGCCGCCGAACCTGACGGCCAGTGACCTCGATCTCTACCCACCTGAGGCGGGTAAGTGGAGCGATGAAGAGATCGAGATGAATTTCTATGAGAAGTTCTTCCTCGATAAAGGGTACGACCCCTACCCCGTCCAGGAAGAAGCCTTTGAGCGCATCTTCAAGCGCGAAAATGTCCTCGTGACAGTCCCTACAGGGACTGGTAAGACGATGATCGCGAAGGCCGGCCTGCACAAAGCTCTCTACTCCAACCAGACCGCGATCTTCACCACCCCTCTTCGCGCACTCACCGAAGAAAAATACCGCGAATTATGTGACGACTTTGGCGCAAAATACGTCGGCTTCGCGACGGGCGATTACAAAGTCAATGCGCACGCCCCTATCCAGGTCATGGTCGCCGAGATCCTATGGAACAGGATCTTCAGTGACCCTCTCAATCGCCCCGCTGATATCGTCATCATGGACGAAGGTCACTACTTCAACTCTCCCGACCGTGGCTACGTCTGGGAACAATCGATCATTGGCCTTCACCCCGCCACACAGCTCGTCGTCCTCTCCGCCACGATCGGAAACCCCAAACAATTTTGCCAGTGGTGCTATACCGTTCGACGCGAACCGATGGAGCTTGTACAGTCCTTCATCAGACGTATCCCTCTCGAACACAGGTACGAAGAAAAGTATCTCGTTGAGGTCGTCAAAGAACTCTACGAGAATGGCGAATATCCCATGATCATCTTCACCTTTGGACGGCAGCTTTGCTTTGAACGTGCTCGCCTACTCAAAAGTTGTCGGAAATTCACGAGCAAAGAAGAGCAAGAAGAGATCAAAAAACGCATCGATCCGATTCTCCTACCACAAGGTATCGGCGAGCAGATGCGCTCGCTGTTGATGCACGGTATCGGCATCCACCACGCAGGGATTCTCCCGGCGTACAAACGACTCGTCGAAGAGTTGACCCTGGAGCGCCTGCTCAAAGTTGTCGTCAGCACGGAGACAATCTCAGCGGGGATCAACCTCCCAGCAAAGCGCGTGATCTTTCCGGAGTTGCGCAAATACATCCGGCGCAAAGCTCGCATCCTTCTCCCCGCAGAATATCACCAAATGGCCGGTCGTGCAGGACGTCCACAGTTCGACAAGGAAGGGATCGCGATCACACTCGCCCCCGAAGATGTCGTGCAGGAGTTCCGCAAAGAGATCAAAGACGCCGAACGTTCAAGACGCACATACGATGAAGCCCAACTGAAAAAACGAGCTTATTCAAGAGCGCGTTCAGAAGCCCAACGCCGAGAAGATGTCCTCTGGGACGCAGATGTCCACAAGGAGCTCGTCGAAGGGACCTCCGCAGACCTCAAGAGTCACACCAAGATCACGGCCGAACAGATCCTCGCGATCGGTTTGCCCGACTTGACCAAAGAAGTCCTTCCAGGTGCAGAGCTGGTCGCGAGAGAGCTTGAAGAGAGAGCCGCCGCAGAGGCAAAAGCCAAAGAAGAAGCGGAGGCACGCGAGAAAGCCAAGGCCGAGGCCAAAGCCCGCGCCGAAGAGAACAAAAAGAAACGTCAAAAACCCCTCGCCAACAAAGGATTGAGTGGACTCGCAGGCTTACTCGCGATGGCTCCCTCCGCCAAAGAGGAGAAGAAAGAAGACCCCGCTCCTCCCCCCAAGAAAGAGACCAAAGAGGTCGCAGAAGACAAAAAGCCCGAGGCGCAAGAAAGTCAGGAAGCCAATACAACAGGTTCGATCAACGCAGGTGTCAAAGTCGCCGCCTGGAAAAAACAGCAAGATGAAAATCTACCCGCGTATATGAACCTTCATATCCGCACGATCATCGACAACCTCTTCCTCGACGACAAAGACAAGCGCGAATCACACAAAACCCTCGTCAAGATCACGGAGAACCTCAAGGCGCTCGGCGTCATTGATGAACAAGGAGCGCAAGTGCGTGGTGAGTTGATCGGTGAATTGCGAGGGATTGATGGCCCGTTCGTGTACTATTGCTTGATGAATCACGAATGGACTTATGAAGAGTCTCGCGAGCTCACTGAATTTCTCGTCGATCACAATGCGATCCAACGGCTGTTCGATCGTCAAAAGATGTTGGAGAGAAAAGAGTGGATTCGCCAACGCCTGCGCGAACGACGCCGGGACCAACCACAGATCACCTGGGAAGATATTGAGGCCGAGTACGAGGAGAAGTTCCCAACACCCGTCTCCAACGCAGAGCGCATCCACAAGGAGTTTGAGAGCAAGATCCCACACGCGGACCTTCACCAAGGCAAGCGCTTCAAAAAGATCTGGACCACAATGGAAGAAGAAGGGTCCACCTTTATGGAGTTTGTTGAGGAGCACGATCTCGAACGTGAAGAAGGTAGCTTGTTTAGCTACCTCGCCCGTGTCATGAAGACCGCGAAGAAGCTGTATGAGGTCACCAACATCCCAGATTATGCGCTGATCGATCAACGTATTCGGTACAAACTCGCGGTCCTTGATGATCGCATCCTCGATGAGGTTTGGTAGCGCAAAAACAGCCGAAACATTGATCCCCAACACGGTCTTCGCTACATTACAAGAATAGATGTATATGCTCGTAACACTTTGAAGGATTTGATGTATGTTGAACGGTTTGAAATGGTGTGTTGGTTTCGGTTTGCTACTCTGGTCGATGGGCTGCCTGAATACAAGCCCTATCCACGAAGGTTATCCATGCCTCGACGATAGTGATTGTGGGGGACTCTTTTGCGACAACTTCCAGTGCAAACTGGAGCCTTGCGTCAAACCATCAAGAGCCTGCTATGTCGGAAAAACAGGTTGCACCAAAGACGGCGAGCAGTTCAACTGTACCTCCCCCTGTCGCAGCGGAACACAAAGCTGTATCAACGGTTTTTGGGGCTCCTGTGAAGGACAAACGCTCCCAAATGAAGAGGTCTGTGACGGCAAAGACAACAACTGTGACGGACAAACCGATGAGACCTTCCCAAACAAAGGCCAAAGCTGCCCCTTCAAAGGTACTGATGGTCAAGACAAAGGCGTCGACGGCACGTTCGTCTGCAAAGATGGAAAAGAGGTCTGTGACATCGTAGACTTCGCAAATATCCGCGCCAAAGACAAATCCATTCAGATGGGTTCTGAGACCACCTCCCCTATCCACGAAGACGACGAAGCCCGCACCAAAGTCCAATTTGAATACAATTACAGCCTCGCCCGTGCAGAGGTCACCCAAGGTCAATTCAAGCGACTGATGGGTTACAACCCCTCCACCAACAAAAATGACAACTTCCCCGTCTCAGGTGTCTCCTGGCATGAAGCTGCTTTTTACGCCAACGAACTGTCCAAAGAGCAAGGTCTTGAACAGTGCTTCTCTTGTTCGGGGACATTCACAAAAGGCACACCGTACACAGGGACTTGTGTCGTCAGTCAAAAGTACGTCAACGAGAGCGACTACGCGAAGTTCTGTCCAGGCTTCAGGTTACCAACAGAGGCCGAATGGTTTTACGCTTACTATGCCGGCAACCAACTGTACAAATCCTTTTACAGCGGTAACATCGAATCCAAAGCGAATGACTGTACAGAGGATGACAATACACTCAAGCAGATCGCGACCTTCTGCTCCGACAAACCAACCGCCATCGAAACACATGCTCCCAACGACTGGAATCTTTACGACATGTCCGGCAATGTGGCGGAGTGGGTGTACGATTACTACGAAAAAATCCTCGAATCGACGAACACAAACCGCGTTGGGCCTCCAGTTGAAAAAGTCGCGGTCAAAGAGCGCGTGTACAAAGGTGGACACTTCAAGTCTCCTCCTCGTGAGTGTCGGGGTGCTTCGCGATTCAAAGCGGACCCAACAACACAAGATCAGACGATTGGATTTCGCATAGCCCGCACCCTTGTAGAGTAAACGCTAGCAGACAGACCCAACCTCGGCCCACAGGTGGAGACAACAAGATCATGGCAGATATACACAACTGTCCACATTGCGACGCAGACTTGAGAAAATACGAGGAGCTTGGTGCCTTGCCGAGTTTTTGCCTCCAGTGCAAATTCCCATTGATGCTCGTCGCCGGAAAATACCGCCTCGAAAAGATCATCGGTCAAGGCGCGGTCGGTCGTGTCTATCGTGCGCGCCACATTCATCTGCGCGGAAATGCCGATCGTGTCGTCAAGGTGATCAAGCAAGAAGTCATGGATAATCCCGCGACGATCCAACGCTTTCAACGAGAAGTCCAGATCACCGCCGAGCTCTCACAACGCAACGAACACGTCGTCCGTATCTTTGACGACTTTGGCGAGATCCCCCATCTCGGCTACTTCTATGTCATGGAGTACCTGCCAGGGGTCTCTCTTCGCCAGCATATCAAGCGCAACCCCGGTCCCAACGATCTCGACTGGTGTCTCGATATCTTCTTTCAGCTTTGTGACGCGATGAAGGTCGCACACGAGGCCGGTGTGATCCACAGAGACCTGAAGCCCGATAACATCATGCTCATCGAGAAAGGTGATCACCCACACTACGTGAAAGTGCTCGACTGGGGGATCGCGAAGCCAATGCAGGGCTTTAATGAGACAGACCTGAATCTCACACAGGGCGCGATCGGAACACCGCTCTACATGTCCCCAGAGCAGCTACTCAACAGAAATATCAGCAACCGCTCGGATATTTACTCGATGGGTGTCATCCTCTACGAGTTGATCACAGGAATGAATCCATTCCATCGCTTGACTGGAAAAAAAGGCACCAGCACAGACTCTGTTCTGGAGATTATGAAAGCCCAGATCCACAATGATCCCCTACCTCTTCGCGAAGTCATCCCAGAACGCTCAATCCCAGCCGCCATCGATCACGCGCTCACACGCGCGCTCAAAAAGTCAGAAAAGATGCGGTATGAGAACGTTGAAGCGTTTGCAAACGCGCTCAGACAGGCAGCAGGCATAGAAATTCAACAGGCCGAAAGCTACGGGACAAGACGGTTTGGGGCCCAAACATCAGGGCTCGCGACAGGGTTGGAGACGCTGGACCCCCCGGACTCTCTCATCCTCTCCAGTGAGATCCTCTCCCAAGTCGACAAACACCCACAACAAAAACCTTCGCCCGCGATCTTTGGTGCGATCGCCGCCCTTCTCGTGATCGTCAGCTTAAGCGTCTGGGGTCTCACACGTAGTCCGGCCAAACAACCCCACAACCCGATCCAAAAGCGACTCACGACAAACACCCCTACAAGTCGTCGGGTTGGAACACCACCCACCAAGAGACGCACACAACCCCCAACCGCTCGACGAACAGAACCAACGAAGAGAGTCCTCCCGCCAGACGTGAGGGCGCCAAAAGTCGCCGATCCCCCAAAGCTCAAACCAGCGCTACGCACAAAGCCCACAAAGCGACGTGTGATCAAGCTCCCCACAAAACGCATTGTCAAAAAGCCCAAGAGACGACGACTCTGCAAACAAGGAGAGGTGTTGCTCCGCTTTCGCTCGTATATCCCGGCCAACGCAGAGATCGGCGCGGAGAGAGGCAAGCCTCGTCGTATCAGCGGAAAATACTACTGTGTGAACCGAAACGCCGGGCGTGTAAGTGTGCTCAGAGAGGGATATGCGATGTGTATCTTCGCGCTCTCCAAACGCAAAAGCAGCATGCGTATCAAACTCAAACCTGAAGGCGGTTTTGTCCGCGAAAACTACTGCCTCAAATAATGCACCTCTTTTTCGTATCGTTCTGGAGTGGAAGATGTTTGTAAGAATCGTTTTGTGTGTCGTTTTGGTAGCCGCAGTTTTGCCGACAAAGAGTTATGCCGTCGATAAGAAAGAATGCGCTGATGCCTTCCAGCAAAAGCAATTTGCGAAAGCCAGCGATTGCTTCCTCGCGCTTGCCAAGGCAATGCCACCGACAAAATCGCTCAACAAGATCCAACGCTACCTCAAAGGTCGCTATCTCAACAACGCAGCCAACGCGACTGAAAAGCTCGCGACGCAGGTGAATAACCCTGAACGCGCAGCCTATCTCAGAGAGAAAGCCTTCAAGATCAGACAACAATACATCCAACAAAATCTCTGTCAGAAGGTCTATCTCTGTCGCCTCGCCAAAGGCCAACAGCTCGAGCTCAACAACAAAATCGGTTACGCACAACTCTCCATCGTCACCAGCCCCAAGAAGACAGCCACCCTTGAGATCAAAGGCTTCAAATACAACGCACAACACACTTCACCGCCACAGTGGAGCCAAAAAGTACGACCGGGACGCTACAACATCAAAGTGACCTACAAAGGGATGAAACCCATCGAGCGCACAGCAACAGTCGCTCCCAACAAAGCACAAACCCTCACGATCTTGTTGAAGGTCAAACCCAAAGTCATCGTCAAAAGAGTCACACCGCCAGTCAGAGGCACCAAGCGGACGATCCCCCCACCCAAAAAGGCTCCCAGAACGAGCCTCGGCATGACCCCTGTGGTGATCGCTGGTGTCGGTGCAGCCGCAGCACTCACAGGAGGTGGGATGTTGATATTTGGACAACTCAAGGTCAACGAAGTCAACGAGATCTCAGAGCGACTCATTCAAAAAGCACAGGACGCACAAGCCGAATCCGTCGAAAAACAAAGAGAGGTCGCGACCGCCGAAGAGACCAAAAAAGACCGCGAAGCCGCTGAACAGGCACAAGAGACCGCAAAATCGATCATCCCCATCGGCTATGTTGTCCTCGGCGTTGGTGCGGTCGTCGTCGCAACAGGGGTCATCTTGCACGTCCTCTTCCCCCCCAAAAAGAAACACAAAAAGATCAAACCCACTCACATCACCCCATCGATCCTCCTTCACACCTCAATGTAAAGCTACTCAGGGCTCTTGCTTACATAAGTTCGTATAAAGCTCAGGACGTCGATCTTCGAATAAATCTGACATCTCACCAAGCTGCTTACTCTCAGCCCACCCCATATCAAAACGCGCAGTCATCACGTAGTCACCAAGTGCAGGCGCAGCCTGCCCCATCCTTCCGTAAGGTGTAAGCAAACAGCTCTGCCCTGTATAATGAAGCCCCCGCTCTTCACCGCTCCTCACAGCACACGCGAGAAAGATCCCGTTCATGTACGCATGTCCGAGATGCATCGTGATACACGACAGCTCTCGATCTGAATCCGGTTCAGGTTGGCCGATCCAACAGCTGGACGAGAGGATCAGCTGTGCGCCTTGCAACGCCATCACGCGAGGATATTCAGGAAACCAGCCGTCATAACAGATCATCAAGCCGACCTTGACGCCTTTGACAGTGATCAACTTCATCTCTTGTCCAGGCGCAAAAAACAGCTTCTCACGATCGAAGAGATGTACCTTTCTGTAACGGGCGAGTACACCTTCGGGACCAACGACCAACATGCCATTGTAAAGCGTCCCGTCCTCGTCTCGTTCGTTGATGCCCCCAGCGATCACCATCTGGTGTGCTTGGGCAAGCTCCAACCACAGTTGCTCTGTCTCCCCACCATGTGGCTCGGAGTACAACAACGCCTCTTCTTTGCTCTCAAAGGCATACCCTGAGTTACACAACTCCGGCATCACAGCGATATCAGCGCCATGTTTGGCAGCCTGCTCAAGAAGCGCAGCGGAGATATCCCGATTGGCTTGCAGATCACCAAATTGAACATCCCATTGCAACACAGAAACGGCTAATTCAACCAAGACCAAACCTCCTCAGAAGCCAAAACAGACACAAATAAAGTGGATATGTGCAGATGAACGAACGCAAAACAACTCGGCACAATGTCCCAATATAGATATGTTCGCCATCCAACACAAACCAGGCGAAAAAGAACTTGGACACATGGCAAAAAAAAACAGAAGCCCTATACTGTGATAGTCTCTTGAGACTCCAACGATTTCGTGGTGTCCACTCACCCCAACGGGTGTGTCATTTTGTCGCAGACGCCACACTTTTGCTTCGTTTTGTCTCACATAGAATCGAAAGATAGAATGAACACCAAAAAAGGAGTTACATATGAACTTGACCAAACAACGTGCCCTACTCGCCATCTTCAGCGTTCTCTTTGTCGGCCTGATCGCAGGCGGGATCTCCCAATCGTCAGCCAAAAAGGCAGTACAAAACGACACAGCAGCGACTTTCGTGGTCAAAGGCATGGTATGTGGTGGTTGTGTCGCGCGCATCACCGATACAATGAAGAAGTTCAAAGGCGTGAAGACGTGTAAGGTGACGTTGAAGCCACCCCACGCAGTCATCACTTACGACGCCAAGCAAACCAACACCAAAGCCATGATGAAAAAAATTGCCTCACTTGGTTACAAAGTAAGCCTCCTTCCTAAGAAGAAAGAAGCTCCTGCCAAACCCAAATCCTGAGTCTACCTATGCCCAAGTCCAGTTCAGAAAGTGCCCACCGCATCAACTTGCTCTGGCTGAGTAAATTACGTTGGACCATGATCATCGGTCAGATCTTCTTGCTCTCGATGGTCAAGTGGTGGCTCAAAATGCACATCCCGCTGGCATTTGTCAGCACATTGATCGTTTTTGCGATCTTGAGCAACATCACCATCGTCGTCTGGCTTCACCAAGATCGCCCCGCGAAAGAGTGGATGCTCACAGTCATCATGATCATCGATGTGCTCCTTTTGACGGGCTTGCTCAACGCGACAGGGGGACCCGCCAACCCATTTAGTTTCTTGTATCTCATCTACATCGCGCTTGGGATCGTCATCCTGAGCGCCGAAACGATATGGTTTCTGGGCCTCCTGACGCTCCTCTCTTACGGTAGCCTGTTCCTCCTCAAAGGCAAACACACCCACAACACCCTCCACAGCCCCGCACATATGAAGATGCACCTCGAAGGGATGTGGGTCGCCTACGCGATCACGACGGTCTTTATTGCCTACTTTGTGACGCGTATGAAGTACGCGCTCATGCGCCGAGAGGCCGAGGTCCAAGCACTTCACGACTTACAGATCAGGAGCGAAAAGCTCGCCGCTCTCGCCGCCCTCGCAGGTGGCGCAGTCCACGAATTCTCGACGCCTCTGTCCACCATCGCAGTGATCGCCAAAGAGATGGAGCGCTCCCTCTCCGAACAACCCACCTTGCAAGAAGACGCCCAGCTCATCCGAACTGAGGTCGAACGCTGCAAGCGCATCTCACAAGAGTTGATGAGCCAGGCCGGAGAAGCTCTCGGTGAAGAGAGTTTATCCATCCCGATCCAAGAAGTCTTTGAGACCGCGTTGCTGCAATACCAGCAAAGTGAACGCGTCCATATCGACATCTCACAAGAGGCGTCAAAGCAGTCGATCCCGCTCCCACCACAGGCTTTTCAGCAAGTCCTACGTGGACTCCTCAACAACGCCGAAGAAGCCTCCTCCAAAGAGAGTCCTATCCATCTGCTCGCGTCGATGGACAACGAACACTTCGTGATCACGGTCAAAGACCGTGGAACAGGAATTCCCGAGGAGATCATCCATCGACTTGGAGAGCCATTCTTTACGACGAAAGCCGCAAGCGAAGGACATGGATTGAGTCTCTTCCTCGCCAAAACGCTCATGGAGCGGTTGGGCGGACAACTCCAGATCCACTCCGTCGTAGATGAAGGCACAGAGATCAGGCTCTGCTTCCCAAAAGCCGTCACCAACACAGCACATTGACGAGGAGAATGTCATGGAGCAAGAACTCAAACCATCCATCCTGATCGTCGATGACCACGAGATCTTTCGCGATAGATTGGCACGCGCGTTCCGGGAAAGAGGCTACGATGTCAGAACCGCAAAAGACGCCGAATCAGCTCGTGAGAGTGTCTACGAAGATTCTCCAGAGAAGGCCGTGCTTGACTTGCGTATGCCTGGAGACTCCGGTCTTCAATTGCTACAAGACATTCTACACTTCGATCCGACCGTGCAGATCATTATCCTCACAGGATATGGAAGCATCGCCACAACGATCGACGCCATCAGACTTGGAGCCGTCTCCTACCTACCCAAACCCGCAGACGCAGATGAGATCCTCGCGGCGTTCGAGCGAGGAAAGACCCCTCCACTCAACCCACCTGATCCAGATTACGAGACGCCTTCCCTCGCCCGTGTAGAATGGGAACACATCAACAGAGTCCTCTCCGACTGTGGAGGTAACATCTCCAAAGCTGCACGTGTCCTGGGCATTCACAGGCGTTCGCTGCAACGCAAGCTACAAAAGTATCCACCCAACCAATAAATCACCACGGTAACAACGCGACACGATAAGGACTTCACGACAACTTTTGGCATACAATAGTGTACCCAAACGCGCTCACAAGACTCGACTCGGACACAACTTCCGCGACAAAACACCGAACATGGAAGAAAAGTACCGGGACAAAATGCCACCTTGCCAAAAACAGCATCACAACGCACATTACAACAAAACGCGTCCCAGTCGTCTCTTTACGAAGAAAAGTGAAACGTTCCCGAACAACGGAACGACCTTAACATAGATCAATGTATGCATTTGAAAGAAAAGGTATTCTACATAAAGTGAGTAGAGACAAGCGGTTTCTTTGAAACCTCCGCCTGTCCAAAAGGAGTGATTCATGTTTGTACGTATCAGTTTGATGATGAGCGCCCTGCTGCTCGTGTTCATCTCTGTTGGTTGTGGGAATGGGGGCGAAAATAACAACAATAACAACACCAACACGCAAGGCCGAAACCTCGGCTGTAACTCCGTTGCAAGTACCACCAAAGAAACATTCTCCGAAGCCGATCTTGAGAAACTCTCCAAGATGACAGATGCAGAGTTCCAAAAAACGGAGCTGACTGTGATGGGTGCGTGCACCTTGAGTTACGGCGAGATCAAAGACGCGACAGGGAAAGCACTCAGCAAACTTCCGCTCCAAGAAGACTTCAGTATGGTCCTCAAATTGACAGGCGAAGGGTGTGACAAGTACGAGATCAAGCTCGCTGAAGATACGCTCTCTGTGGGAAAAAAGACAGGCGCTGCGACCGCGATCATGCCCTGTCATGGCCACGGTATGCCAACAGGTCCTGTCTTGACGAAGCAATCAGACGGTTCATACCTTCTTGAAGGCATGAAGTTTTCCATGCCCGAATGGTGGCGCTTCTACCTTGATGTCACAGATGGCACCAACACAGAGCGCGCGATCTTCAACATCTATGTGGACTTTTAATGCGTTGGTGAGCTATCTTTCACACATACACTTCACATAACCTGATGATTGGGAAAGGCATACAAGATGTTCCAACGGGAATCTCTCTCCATATTGGTCCTCACAGGACTCCTCAGTCTCTCCATCAGCCTCGCCGCTTGTGGCGATCAACCAACAGAGAACGTCGATACACTCTGCACAACGACACCACTGACGGAAGGTGAACGTGCACGTATCATGTCCCTGTCCCCACTCGGCAAAGTCCCAGAGAACCCCAGCAACAAATACGCAAACGACGAAAAAGCCGCGCACTTTGGACAATATCTATTCTTTGATACAGGCTTCTCAGCAAACAACAAAGTCTCTTGTGCGACCTGCCACGAACCTGACAAAGGTTGGGGGGATGGCCTCGACCTCTCCAAAGGCGTCGATGAAGTCGATCGACACGCCCCCACCCTCTGGAATGTCGGCTACGGTAGATGGTTTTTTTGGGACGGACGTGCCGACTCGCTCTGGGCCCAAGCCGTCGGCCCCGTCGAAGCTGACTACGAGATGGGCAGCAACAGGCTCAAGCTCCTGCATTACATCGCTAACAACGCAAAGCTCAAGGCCGCTTATGAAGGTGTCTTTGGTACACTACCAGATGTCTCAGATGAGAAACGATTCCCCAAAGATGCACGTCCAGTCCCCGACGATCCAGGACACCCACATCAAGTCGCATGGGAGCAAATGAGTAAGGAAGATCAGAAGGCCGCCAACCTCGTCTTTACCAACGTCGCCAAAGCTTTTGAAGCTTACCAAAGAAAGATCGTCAGCAAAGAGGCTCCATTCGACACCTTCGTGACAGGACTCAAAGGTTGCCTTGACGCCGGCTCAAAAGATGGACACGAAGACAAACTCAAGGCCATCTCAGAAGAGGCGATCAAAGGCATGAAAAAGTTCGTCGGTTCCGCCAACTGCATCGCCTGCCACAACAGCCCAAACTTCAGTGACTCGGAGTTTCACAACATCGGTATCGGCATCAACGAAGATCCTAACCGTGTACCAGCAGATTACGGTCGTTTACGCGGAATCGATGCTGTCAAGCAATCCCTGTTCAACATGATGGGCCCCTTCTCCGACATCACAGATCCAGACAAAAGCCCTTACGCCGCGAAACTTCGCTTCTTGCAAAAGAACGACTTCAACGCTGGAGAGTTCAAAACACCGACTCTTCGGAGTGTCGACACAAGCGCGCCATACATGCATGACGGGCGCTTCAAGACCCTCAAGGATGTGCTTCACTATTACAACAAGCTCGAAACGGAGACTGATGTCATCGGACACACAGAGGAGAGCCTTCGCAAGCTCAATCTCGAAGAGAACGAACTTGACGAGATCATCGCGTTCTTGAAGTCATTGACAGGAAAAGCGCTCCCCTCCAGCCTCACCACACAACCCGCTTCCCCAAGCAAGTAAGACCACTCCCCTCAGCCCTCGACATTCCCTCATCACTGCGTCTCAAATGGATCCGAGAAGCGTGGATCATTGAGAAAGGTCTGATCCGTTAAGGTCTTTAAGAACGCGATCAGAGCGTCCTTTTCATCTTCTGTGATTGTGAAGCCCTTTATCAACTCACTCTTGCGTGGGTTGAGCTTCCCATCGCCTTGGTGTTCTCCCTCTTTGATCAAGCGTCCTCCACGTGCATAGTGCTCGATCACCTCTCTCAATGTTTTGATGCTACCATCGTGCATGTACGGCGCGGTCAGCGCGATATTGCGTAGCGATGGGACGCGAAACTTGCCGATGTCCGCCTTCTCCGTAGAGACCTCCACGAGTCCCTGATTTCCCGCAGGAAAACCTCCCTTCCCATCGACATTGTAGAGCCCCGTATTGTGAAAGACGACGTCCTTGACGAGTTGTTGATCTTCATCGACAAAGTCTCGCAGGTCACGCCCGCCATGACAACGAAAACAAGACAACTCCTTCGAGAAGAAGAGTTTGCGCCCTTGGTGTTCCTGGGTCGTCAGGAGCGCGTCGTCTTTTGTACGCCTCCACTTATCAAAACGAGCATTCCCGGAGATCATCGTGCGCTGGAAACTGCCAAGCGCACGAATGATATAGCGGTAGTGAATAGGTTGTTCAGCCTCTGGAAAGGCCTCCGCAAACATGTCCGGGTAAATGTCCGTCTTATTAAGTCGCTCGTACAGAAGCTGCTGCAGACCAGAGAGTCCCATTTCAGTAGGTTCTTCGCCAAAAAGTGGAACCAACGCCTGGTTCTCCAACGATGTCAAAAGCGGATTGGCCCATGTCAGCGTTGGTAAATAACCGACGTTGACGATGCTCATCGAGCTGCGAATGTGCTTTTGCCCTGTCGTTCCCGTACCAACAGCTTCTCCATCGGTGAAAGCGAGATGCTGTTTATGACAAGTCCCACAAGAGACGTTCTCTTTGAGAGATAAACGTTTGTCATAAAAGAGATACCGGCCGAGTTTAACCTTGGCCGCTGTTGTTGGGTTGTCGGGGGGATCTGGAGGTGGAGAGAAGCCAGGAGGAAGATTCCAAGTGTATTCAGAGCTAGGTGGCGAAGAACATGCAACCGCCCACAACGCAGACAGTCCAAGGCAAAGAGAGAATACAATTCGTATGCGCATGTTCCACCTTCATATGCTATTCGACCTTCAAGAAGGTCTGATCTTTGGGAGCGGCATCCTGTCCGTAAGTCAAGCCAATCGCTTTAAACGGCGCTGCGCAACCGGGAGTCTCAGGAGTGGACATGCAGCCAGGAGCCTGCGCACCATCTGCTTTTTGGACATCAGCCTCTTTGAGCAACGCATCAATGTCCGCAACAACGGTGTTTGTCGAAGGATCAAATGAGTCAAATGAAAACTCAACGCGGTTCGCGAACTTGCAACTCTCAAGTTTTTTGTTGTCATCGACAGTACAACCGATGCTACCGAAGTGAAATGCATATCGATTGGTGTCTGTTGTGATGGCATCAAAGCGCAAGAAGCGATACCCACGGTTCCAACTCCAAAACATCGATGTACTTTGATCGAGGGGAGCTGTAGCTTGCGCAGCATCGAGGTGATTGATATCTTCGGGGACACCGATGATGAACTTCAAACCTTTAATGCCATCTTTTTTGGGGACATAGCCGACGATAGAAGTATTTGTTCCTTCGTTTCCTTTGCCTTCTGCACATGTACCAGAGTGGTCTTCGAAGTCGAGCAGCGCGAGGCGATCGCTCTGCCACTTACCATCCTCTTTCAAGGTCACAGGGACTTCTTCGCCAGCGGCGTTGATCACGCGGACTTTGTGTACGTAGAAACGAAAATCAACGAGTTTCATGGGTGACTTTCCAGTCCCAATATCCGCATACGACTCGGAACAAGAGAACGCTTTGTCTCCAACCATCGCCTTAAAGTTGATCGTGATCTCCTCTCCTTGCCCATCGCTACAAGCCGCGAAAAAAGGAACGGAGAAAAGACCAGCCAACAACACAGACCAAGCAAACACAACATTACGATTCATAGGTATCAGCCTCCTATTTTGCATCAAAGATACACAAACGACTTGTGAATCTCGTTCAAAAGCAATCTTCAACCCCACTCACAAAGAGCGCCCAAGCACACAAAAAGATGCAAAAGGTGCTTGTTTGCTTTGAGCTATGAGTGAGTTGGCAACGCTGGAAAATCATGATGAGGCGAAGTCAAGATGAAGCATTTGAGAGCCACACTTCGCACCTAAAGAATAAGGCATAAACGCAGAAAATCCAGCGGTTTATGATGTGGCAAATTGTCGCATAGAGGGTCGATGTAGAGGAGGAGATAGGAGGTTCGAGGCGATGTCTTCAGGAAATCGGAGAGGCGGACATCAAATCCTACATGAAGTCGATGTCAAGGGCACTACGATCGTCAGCTTTGATACCTGATGCCAGGGAGTAGACTTCGGGCAAGATGTGATGCGCAAAGAATTGCGCAGTTTTGACCTTACCATCGTAGAAACGAGCGTCCACACTCTCTTTGATAAACGCAGCACGATCTGCTTCAGCGACGTTTTTCTCCGTGAAGAGTGCCTGCAATTTTTGATCTGCGAGGACAGCTTGTTCGAGCAACAAGCGGGAAACTTCGACGTGGCCAAACATTTCGAGGAAGGGAGTCGCACCCATCATCGCACGTTCGGGATCTTCTTTACCGGACATCATAAAGTGGAAGGAGACTTCCGCGAGTGCGTTCTTCGCCTCTTCGACGAGTTTGAACTCTTTCTTCAGCGCGGTGTGCTCAGCATTTTCTTCGATGAATTCGTTGGTGTCCTGGAGCCATGCCATGAACAAGCCGCCCTCTTTCAAACGCATTTTACGACCGAGAAGGTCAAGCGCCTGGATACCGTTTGTGCCTTCGTAGATCGACGCGATCTTGACATCACGCATACACTGCTCAACACCGTATTCCTGGATGTATCCGTATCCACCGTGGACCTGGATCGCCAGCTCAGTCATCTTGAAGCCTTTGTCAGACGCATACGCTTTACAGATGGGCGTCAACAATTCGAGACGATCGTGGTATTTGGTGCGGAGCGCTTCATCGGAATGGTTCTCCGCGAAGTCTGCGTGGAACGCTGCTTGGTAGAGCAACGCGCGGATACCTTCACCGTAAGCCTTACAGATCATAAGGTTACGTCGAACATCTGGGTGTTGGAGAATGGTGACGCGCTCTGCGTTGGGATCGCGTTCGGTAATTTTGGTGCCTTGGACGCGCTCTTTGGCATAGGAGAGTGCGCGTTGGAATGCGACGTTTCCGAGAGACACACCTTGCACACCACATGCAATACGCGCTTCGTTCATCATCTGGAACATGCAGTGGATACCTCTGCGCTGCTCACCGATCAAAAAGCCACGACACTCACCTTCATCACCGAAGGACAGGGAACATGTTGGGGAAGCGTGGATACCCATCTTGTGCTCAACTGCTGTACAGGCGACATCGTTGGAGCCAAGGATTTTTCCGTCTTTGTCGAAGCGGTACTTGGGCACGAGGAACAAAGAGATGCCCTTGATACCGACAGGATCGCCTTCAACGCGAGCCAGCACGAGGTGCATGATGTTGTCGGTCAACTCGTGGTCACCGGCAGAGATGAAGATCTTGTTCCCAGTGATCTTATACTCTTGCAGTCCCTCGAAAGGCGCAGTTGATTCTTCGCCTTCAGCGAGTGGGACAGCGACAGTTTTGAGATCACCAACAGCTGTTCCTGCTTGTGGTTCAGTCAGACACATAGTCCCAGTCCACTCACCTGTGTACATTTTGGGGACGACGAGATCGCGAAGTGTTTCTTGTCCAAAAGCTTCGACGAGGTGAGCAGCACCAACGGTCAAGCCAGGGAAGAACATGAAAGAAGGTGACGCAGCAATTCCCACCTCTTGTGCGATGATCGCGAGAATCAAAGGAAGCCCCATACCACCGAGCTCAGCAGACTGCCCAGGTGCAGCCCAACCATTTTCGCAGTACGCGTTGTATGCCTTTTGGAAGGATGGTGGAAGTTCGACCTTGCCATCAACCAGACGGCAACCAAACTTGTCAGCTTCATCGTTGGTGGGTGCAAGGACTTCGCCCGCAAACTTCACAGCCTGTGTGATTGTGTCCCTAAGGATGTCCTCACTGAAGTCACTGTACTTTTCGGATTTGAGCAGCGCGTCAAAACCAAACTGTTCAAAGACAACAAATTCCAGATCACGTTGATCAATCAAATATTCAGCCATTCTTCTTTATTACTCCGTGTCTTACTTCACAAATGTTTCTTGATGGAGATAAATGAACCGTCGTTCATATTCGGGAATCATACCAGACCTTCGACGTATACGAAAGCCTATTTTTCGCACAATGTAACACACTGCAAACAAACAACTTTTACAAAACCATGACAGAAAAAAGCGACATCTCACGGCCACAAAATGAACGAACGCTCATTTTGGAGACCCAATGAGTAGAGGTGATCAAGAGATAATCAGAGGGAAGGGATGAGAGTTGAGGAATGAGGAGCGGGAAAGGCTAGGAAAGATTAGCGTTTTGCAGGCTTTGCAGCAGGTTTTGCAGCAGCTTTGGGAGCAGCTTTGGGAGCTGCTGCCTTAGTAGCAGTAGCTTTCGTGGCAGCTTTGGGAGCGGCAGCTTTGGGAGCAGCAGCTTTTTTCTTGCCACACTTACACGCGCCTTTTTTGCAGCCACAGGCTTTCCCGCCACATTTGCCTTTGCATCCGCCTTTTTTGCATTTGCAACCAGCACCGGGAGCAGCTTTTCCAGCACAGGACGCCTTCCATTTGCCACATGATTTTTTGCAGCCTTTTTTACAAGCGGCTTTCCACTTACCACAGCCACCTTTGCAGCCTTTTTTCGCGTGATGAGCTTTTTTTGCGCCGCCGCAGGTACCTTTACCTTTGCCAGCACAAGTTGCTTTGCCTTTTCCTGCGCAGGATGTTTTCCATTTACCGCAAGATTTTTTGCAGCCTTTTTTGCAAGCGGCTTTCCACTTGCCACAGCCACCTTTGCAACCTTTTTTCGCGCCGCCACAAGTCGCCTTGCCTTTGCCGCCACCGCAAGTCGCTTTGCCTTTGCCACAACCACCACCACAAGTCGCTTTTCCACGACGTCCATGATGACCTTTGCGTCCCCAACCACGGTGATGCCAGCGCTTAATCATTCTCCAGGCTTTGCGCTTGACAAAACCCATTGCGCGCTTGACCATACGATGAGCACGCCACTTGAGCATTTTCTTGTGTTTCCACTTGCGAAGCATCAAGAAGCCAAAGGGAACTTGTTGGTCATCGTTGAGGGATGCACGGAACTTGAGGAAGTGATTGATTTTGTTTTTCTTCCACGCGATCTTTGCGTTGACCATGTTTGCGATGTGTCCGTCAAGCGTTTTTTGGGTGACGTTGAGATCCATCATCGCAGCGACCAGCTCAGCTTTCGCGAGGCCAACTTTTGCCTTGAGAACAACACCTGTACGGAATTGATCGTACTTCAGTTGTTTTTTCAACATACGTTGTTCGTGGCTGAGGGACTTCCAGAAGCGCCACATTGCACGTTTACGACGTGCGAGACGGCGTGCTTTTTTGCGCATCACAGGGCAAGCGAAGAGTCCACCGCGTTTGTGGTGACGTCCAAATTTTCTGTGTCCACGACGACCGTGACCTTTGAAGCCTTTGTGTCCACCACAGGAACCTTTGCGTCCACGACGACCGTGGCCTTTGAAACCTTTGTGTCCACCACAGGAACCTTTGAATCCACGAGGTCCGTGACCTTTGAAGCCTTTATGTCCACCACAGGAGCCTTTGTGTCCACGACGACCGTGGCCTTTCCAGCCTTTACCGCCTCCGCAGGAACCTTTACCTTTATATCCACGACGACCGCGCTTACCTTTGCAACCACCGCAGGAACCTTTACCTTTGCGCCCACGACGGCCATGGCCTTTCCAGCCTTTACCGCCACCACAGGTGCCTTTTGCTTTTTTGCCGCAGCCACAGGAACCTTTACCTTTGCGTCCACGACGGCCGTGACCTTTCCAGCCTTTACCGCCTCCACAAGTGCCTTTACCTTTGCGTCCGCGACGGCCACGTTTACCTTTACAGCCACAGGAACCTTTACCTTTAAATCCACGACGTCCGCGCTTGTGGTGACGTCGGAATTTCTTCCATTTATGGAGGAGGTTGTGTGCGAGCAACTTTTTCACTTTTGCACGCTTGGCGACACCAAGCATGGCCATTTTTTTCATTTTCCAGTACTTGAGCACCATCATCACATGATGTTTCTTTTGATGATCATTGGTGAGCAAGCCACGCGCCTTCAGGAAAAAGGAAGCCTTTGTTGAAAACAATTGCTTTTTGGCTTTTCCCAACTCTTTGAGGATCGAGTCGATCTTCTTTTGATCGACCTTCTCCGCGAGAAGAGCAGCTTTTAATTCAGCTTTGTGCAAACGCATGTGTGCTTTGATTGTACTCATTGCGAGCATCTTGCGAAGCTTGAGCGCACGCAACGCTTTGCGCTGATCTTTGCTGAGAGACTTCATGAATTTGGCGTACTTTTTGGCCACCATCTTCAACTTGAGCTTCATAATTTTGCGAGCTTTTCCGTACTTACCCTTGCGTCCCTTGCGGGATTTTTTCCATCGCTTGTGGAATGCTTTTCCTTTTGAGCAGGATTTTTTACCGTGCGCGTATGCTCTTCGACTACGTTTGCAGGCATCGGCGTTCTGTTGTGGCAGTGCGACAAAGAACATAGACGCTACGCCCAATACCAGGGCGCCCCAATTCAGCTTCATGCTGACCTCCTTTTGGGTTGGTGTGACAATAGAATCAGATCACTTGGATGTGATCTGCTCACAATCTATTTTTCCTTGCTTTCGACGCATGGACATCTCGATGCGTTTACACAAAGAAGAATTATTTCGATCACAATGTGGGACGGATGGTATTCAATTTTGGAAAAGATGCAAAGGGCAAGACTCCCCTGCTCTTGCAAGACCTCCTGTTTTCGGAGGATAAAACGCGACAAAGACACGCCCCCCTTTTCCATTCACAATCACACGTACTCCTTCCTCTTACAAAAACATAGAAGATCAGGAGAGATACCACTTCTGCAGTGTCTCCATCATCCCGAACAGAGCGCGATCATCCTCGCTGTATGGTGATTCCCAATACGCAATAGGGAACCAAAACTCCCGCTCAGCTTCAACAATCCAATCCTCATCGTCATCAACGATCCGGACAGAATGAAGACTGCTCCCCGAAAACAGTTCGCAAACACGACGCAGTTCTTTTCGTGTCTCTCTCGGATTCCACTGCACAATGGACATCGTAGCGAAGGCTGGAGGAGCCAACCCCTCATCAACAAGCGAACACAAGATCTCACGCGCCTTGGTCGCTCGAACTGCTGTGTACAAAACAACCCCATCAAATCGCTCAAAACAAAATGTCAAAAAGTCATACAGCCCCGGGCGAGGTAGCTGGCTCATTGCGTTACTGATCAGCGTGCCTTCGAGATCCAACACCAAGATCTTGGTCATCTTCTCCTCCTTATATAATGTTATCTCTTGCTCGGATGGAAGACGACGAAGAAAGTCGATCGGTTTGTAAAAGGTAGGAAAAGAAAACAGCCGATCCCCCCAAACCACAGTTTGTGTTTGGAAGAGCGTACAAATGCCTAGAACGCAAAAAGCCACCTACAAAGTCTTGTAGGTGGCTTTTACGGGATGGACGGGACTCGAACCCGCGGCCTCCGGCGTGACAGGCCGGCGTTATAACCAACTTAACTACCATCCCAAAAACAACATCACAGTTTGTTACAAAGAACATGGAGTGAGTTGCGGGAACCAAATTTTGCGGGATGGACGGGACTCGAACCCGCGGCCTCCGGCGTGACAGGCCGGCGTTATAACCAACTTAACTACCATCCCAAAAGGGGCAAATGATGGGCGGAACAGGGCTCGAACCTGTGACCCTCGGCTTGTAAGGCCGATGCTCTACCAACTGAGCTACCCGCCCAAAGCGATGTTTTTTATAACAGCGCCTCCCGAGGAGATCAACAACTTTTTTGCAAAAAGGGACTTTTTGTTGATAGAAACATAAAATAATTAGCGTTTTTTTTTCACAAAAGGATGTGCAATGAGTGGTTCAAGCAAGGGAAGAGGGGCAGGTCCGAGGGACAAATCGCTTTTTCATGACAAAATAATGCCAACTTTATCAGAAGCGATCATTGATCTATCGTTCCTGCTCCACAGAGAATACGCTGAGGCTGCAGCGTTAAAGCTCGTAGGAGATCACTTCCAACTCCAAAAGCGCCAAAGAATGGCAGTGTTACGTTCATCATCTGATCCACATGCGCTCGATCATTTGTACACAAAACACCCCGAGACTTTGAAAGGACAGACACTCTGTATCGACGGTTTTAATCTGATCATCCTTATCGAAGCAGCCCTTGGTGGCGGCCTGATCATGAGAGGTGTGGATGGTTGCCTGCGTGATCTTTCGAGTGTTCACGGTACATACAGGATGGTAGGCCAGACAGGTCAATCGATCGAGCTTATTGGTCAACATCTCGCAGCACAACAGGTCCACGAGGTCCACTGGTATCTCGACTCTCCCGTCTCCAACAGCGGAAGACTCGCACAAAAAATTCGAGACAAAGCCGAGCAGAATGGATGGAACTGGTACGCTCACACAGAAAACCATGTGGATAAGATCATCTCCGAAACCCCACATATCTCCATCAGCACGGACAAGATCATTCTTCAGCAATGCCAACGCTGGTGGAATCTTGGCGCCCAGATCGTCGAACAATCGATCCCCGAGGCCTGGATCATCGACCTCACACACCGCGACTTCCATCCCCCAACAAAGATCAAATAACGTCCCTTGCCTTCCCTTCCCGTTCATCACTACAATGTACAAAGATACATCACTTGATCACCATGGGAGAATCCAAAACGATGGAACAATCGCTCATAGCCCCACAACGTTCGAGACCTTATGCCTTTCTTGGATGGGTATTCAGTTGTCTACTCATGCTCTCACTTCCCAATGAATCCATCGCACAAAACGCCTACCAAGACAGCTGTACAACGGCGACAAACTGTGGCCAACTCGTCTGCACAGGAACCCAACAAGCCGCAGGTTACTGTGTTCTCAGCTGCAACCAACTTCAGCCCATATGCCCGAATGACACCCCCTGTAAAGTCCTCCCAAGTGGGGGTTCAGGTTGCTTTTGCACAAGCGACAGTGATTGCCCCACCACAGGGACATGCCTCGACGGACAGTGCAATGGCAAAGGCAAGGAAGGCGAGAGCTGTACGGCAGCGACAGGCTGCGAATCAGGTCTCATATGTTCACAAGTGAACAACCAAACGGAATTTCGCTGTTGGCGACTCTGCAGCGGACAAACATGCGATGGCGGCGCAGCATGTATGTTACTAGGGACCTTTTCGGTCTGCCAATGCTCAAGTAACGCACAGTGCCAATCCGGTCTCTGCCAAAATGGATTGTGTGTGAATAAAAGAACACTTGGCCAAACCTGCTCCTCCGAGCAAGTCTGTGAAGATGACCTTGCCTGCGTCAAACTCGATGATGGGACGAGTTCATGCCTTCCCAAATGCAATGGAACTTCTTGCCTTGGTGGTGAGACCTGTACCTCGCTGTCCAATGGACAAAAAGCATGTGTCTGCTCAGCAAAAAACCCTTGCCCAGTCGGACTCCAATGCACAAAAGGCTATTGTGATATAGGGACGCGATGCCTCACCAAATCGACTCCTTCAGGATGCGCGGACAAACAAACCTGCTACACCCCGATCTCAGGCTCAACAAGAGGTCAGTGTGTCCAAACATGCAGCTCAACCTCTGATAAAAGTTGTCCAACAGGCATGAAGTGCAAAGCCTTTACATCTGGCGGATTTGGCTGTTACTGCAAGACGGATAGTGATTGTGAGTCAGGGAGAAAATGTATCGCACAACAGTGCAGCGCAGCCTGCGAAAAAGACAGCGATTGCAGCAACAACCAGACCTGTCAAAGTGGCACTTGCCAATCAACTTCCTCAGAGGTCGTCATCAATCCCCCCTCAGAACAAAGCACAGAACAGACCAAAGACGCAGGACCAGGCAAAGAACCAACACCAACCTGCGAACCGGCCTGCGCAAGCAACCAAAAATGTGTCAATGCTGTTTGTGAGAAGCTCGATTTTCTCGACCCATGTGAGGTAGACACAGATTGCAAGTCCGGATTTTGTTTCGGCCCTGGCGCCTCAAAGATATGCAGTACGTCCGATTGTAGTGCATGCATAAGTGTAACAACGTGCCAAACCATCGATGGAAAACAAGGTTGCTTTATCGGCTCCAACAACCCCACTCCAACACCGACTGACAAAGGCGCCTGTGGCTGCCAAAGTGCGTCCGCTGAACCATCTATTTGGGTGTTGTTGTTGTTTGTTGTGATCGCGTTTGTGAGGCGACGTCGCGCCCTCCAATCCCACTCTTCATAGCCCTCCCCTTTCCCCTTACGACAAGCCTCCCTCAGCTCGCTTCTGTCACAGGATCTTCATCCCCATCGAGAAAATGAACCTCCGGATCATCTGTTTGTGTGTGGTGCAAAAGAGAGAGCACCGCCTCAACGAGCAACCAGATCGCGAGCGCGAGCAACACACCACCAATGGTCAAGAGCAGGTAATCTCGCTGTGGACCAAAAGCAAAACGCCACAGGTTGGTGACCATCGCGATCAGCGTGCTGCTCATAATAAAGACCGCAGGGATCGCTGTAAACCAGATCGGCCATCGACGATGTCGGAGATACAACGTCGCGAGGATCAGGACAAGACCTGCGAGCAATTGGTTGGTGGTCCCAAAGAGTTGCCAAAGTGCTAGCGCAGCCGGTTTTCCTCCGACTTTATAGAAGGCAAACAGAGCGATCGCCAGACAGGCAAGCGCAGAGGAAACATATCGGTTGTTAGAGCCGGGGATTTTGAGTGTCGAGCCGATCTCTTCGATGTTAAAGCGAAGCAACCTTGTCGCAGAATCAAGCGTCGTCAGTGCAAAAGAGACAACCACCATCGCGATCAAAGCGCTCGCAATATCCGATGGAATCCCGAGGTGTGAGACAAAAGATGTCGTGCCTTTGATGAACGCATCGATTTTTGTAGCGAGCCCCGCTGCTGATGCCCAACTCTTGTAATGGCTGTGCCAAACATCTGGCGAGGAAAAACCTGCCGTACACGCGAGGACGGCCAACAAACCGAGCATGGACTCACCGACCATCGCACCGTACCCGATGGGTTTTGCGTGTGCTTCACGATCCAACTGTTTGGCGGTCGTGCCTGAGCTGACGAGGCCATGAAATCCACTCGCCGCCCCACAAGCGATGATGATGAACACAAAGGGAAGCATCGGGGGAGCACCTTTGGGCGCAGGGACAAACGCAGGCGCCGCAAAGGAGGGGTTTCCAAAGAACAACCCAAGGTACGCAAGGCCCACGCCAAAGTAGAGCAACAAAGAGTTCAGAAAGTCACGTGATTGTAGCAAAATCCAGACAGGTAAAACGGAAGCCATAAAAGCATACCCGAGCAAGATCCAGGTCCATGTCCCCGAAGATGGCCACATCGCCTTGGAGAGTCCCATCGTGGGAAACTTCATCCCCAGCCAGATCGCGATCAACTCCAAGACAAAACCCACGGCAATGACAGGTACAAGTGGGAGCCCTTTTCGGTACAGCAAGAACCCCGCAACGACAGCAACAAGCATGAGAAGCCCCGACGGAAGAACCGCTTGGGGATATCCAGGTCGACCTGGCGCGAGCTGAATGGAGAACAGTCGCGAAATCACAAAGACAAAGACACCCATCGCCAAGGCCACGAGGAAGAAGATAATGAGCTGAAAAAGTAGCCCAGCACGTGGGCCCAGGACTCCCTCTGCGACCTTTCCGACAGACAGACCTCGCGCACGCAACGATATGGCAAGCGCAGAGAAATCGTGTACACACCCCACAAAAATCGCACCACATACAACCCACAACATCGCAGGTAACCATCCCCAGATGACCGCGACAGCAGGTCCAAGCATCGGAGCAAGCCCCGTGATCGATGCAAAGTGGTGCCCAAACAAAACAGGCGGTTTGGTCGGCACGTAATCCACACCATCCTCATAACGATGGGCCGGCGTAGGACGAGCGTCATCGAGCTTGTACACTTTGTCGGACAAAAAACGCGCGTAGAATCGGTACGCGAGGATGTAGGCCACGAAAGCCACAATGGTAGCCAAAACGGGTGTCATAGACAATCTCCATGTTGATGAAAGGGGACGATGAAAGTCGATATACCCCCTGTCACACTGGGAAGTCAAGATATGAGGATCACTAACAGAATCCTTTGCGCACACAAAAATGTGGTTGACAGCCTTTTTCATGAAGGATACAACTACATAACAATTGTAACCGATCGAACCGTGTTTGCGGTTGCAACACGACCAACCTAATCTACACAACGAGTCTTTCACCCTGTATTGCCATCTGATGTGCCTATTAAGGTTGTCACTCATCCACAAGCTTGAGATGTTGTGCACTTGATTTGTATCTTCAGATCCTGGAAAAAGGAGCTGTTGTCGTGAGACTTGGCCTTAGTCTTGTGTTCTTTTTGTTTGGTCTTTGGATGTTATGGTCAGGCGGATACTCCTGGCCGGGTGCAGAACACTATCATCAATTGGTGTTAAGCCTCGGTATCATCTCCTGCCTGTTTGTCCTGGTTCTCAGTATCAGGATGAAGATCGTCGATCCAGAGGCTATGCCCATCCACATCTCACACAAGTTGCTGATATACATCCCCTGGCTTGCCATTGAGATTGTCAAAGCCAACCTCGACGTGACCCGCCACATCCTCAAACCCAAGCTCGACCTGAGCCCAACACTCTTTGAAGTGGAAGCCGCCCAAAAAAGCGAGCTTGCGCAGGTCATCTATGCAAACTCCATCACGCTGACCCCTGGTACTGTTTCAATCGACGTACGCGACGGCAAAATCGTTGTACATGCGTTGACACGTGATGCCATGCAAGGTCTGATTGACAGCGACATGGATCGCAGAGCGGCCTTTCTCGACGGCCGTTCCGCCAACAAAGACAACAAGGAGAGTTGATGTTTGCAGCAGCTATGGCCGCATTGTTGGTCACCTCAGTGCTCGCACTGGTCCGTGCTGTCTTTGGTCCGACAGTCTACGATCGCATCCTCGCGGTCAATATGTTTGGGACCAAGACCGTACTCCTGATCGCCGTCATCGGTTTTCTCGTCCACCGTCCGGACTTTCTCGATCTGGCGTTGGTGTACACACTTCTCAACTTTATCGGCATCATCGCTGTTTTGAAGTTCACTGAGTTTGGTGACTTGGCAGCAGTAAGTGACGAAGACGAAAAGGCGTAACGTGATGGATCTCCCCACTTTTCTTTACTATCTTAGCTGGGCACTGCTCGTCAGCGGTTCATTCTTTTGTATTGTTGGTGGGATCGGGCTCATACGTTTTCCGGACTTTTACACCCGGATGCACGCAGCGGGAGTCACAGACACCCTCGGCGCGAGCCTCATCCTCGTCGGTTTGATGATCCAGGCAACACACCACCATCAGACCTTTACCAACATCGCCAAGCTAATCCTCATTTTGTTGTTTTTGCTGCTGACCAGCGCGACCTCTTCTCATGCACTCGCCAAGTCAGCGCTCAACCACGGTCCACAACCCTTGCTCGATGAGACACCCCATGCATCTTCTGATTCAGACGATGATTGATGGTTCGCTGCTGTTCGCAGCCAAACACTCCGCTCAATCGTCCGACTTTTTGTCGTTCCTTCAATCAAAGCTGCCCGCTCTAATCGATATCCAACTGTTGACCTTCCTCGCGATCATGGCTCTCGTGATATCACGGATGCGTAACCTCTTCTCGGCTGCGATGCTGACGGGTATCTTCAGCCTGATCTGTGCGGGTCTGTTTGTCGTGATGGACGCCGTCGACGTCGCGTTTACAGAGGCGGCAGTCGGCGCTGGAATATCGACTGTTTTGATACTCGGTGCCCTCTCACTCACCACGAGCAAAGAGAAGGACAGACCCAAAACACAACCCATCGCTCTGCTCGTCGTCCTGCTCACAGGTGGCGCGCTGATCTACGGGACACTCGATATGCCACTGTACGGAGACGCCAGCGCGCCTATCCACAGAAAAGGCACGCCAGCCGAACACTACATCAAGAAGTCTTACAAAGAGACCGGCGTCCCCAACATCGTGACTTCAGTCCTTGCGAGCTACAGGGGTTACGACACACTCGGTGAGACCACCGTTATCTTTACAGCAGGGCTTGGTGTCCTGCTCTTGCTCAGTGGCGCACGTCGTGAGAAGTCTTCCACAGAGGAAGACAAGAGCACAAAAGGCGCAAAGAAAAAGGCCAAGAAAGACAAACCGACAAGCGAGTCCAAACCGCAATCGTCTTCTTCGCCCTCTAAAGAGCCAGACCCACCAGAGAAACCCAAGCCTAAAGTTCAGGCATCCAAGCCCACAAAGAGCGAAAAGAAGAAGTCGTCTGCTGCTGAAAAAGGACCCAAGCGGCGACAATCCAAGAAAGAACGCGATCGCTCTGAGCGCAAAAAGCGCAAAAAGAACAAAAAAGGCAAGAAGAACAAACGGACCAAAGACAAAGGTCCCAAGAAGACCAAATCATAAAAGGAACATCGGATGAAACAGCACATTGTCTTGCGCGTCGTCTCAAAAGCGTTGATTCCTTTCATCATGCTCTTCGCGCTCTACGTCCAATTTCACGGGGACTTTGGTCCCGGTGGAGGGTTCCAAGCCGGCGTCATCTTCGCCGCGGGCTTTGTCCTCTACACGCTCATTTATGGGCTCGATCAAGCCCAAAAGGTCGTCTCCCCCAAGCTCCTGCAAATCCTGATTCCCCTCGGCGTCCTCATTTACGCCGGCACAGGCATCTACTGTATGATCAAAGGCGGGAAATTCCTTGAATACAACGTACTCGCTCACCACGCCAAAGAAGGGCAACATCTCGGCATCTTTGTCGTCGAGCTTGGTGTCGGCTTGACCGTAACGAGCGTCATCACTTCGATCTTTTTTGCCTTTGCAGGACGGGGACGCAGCTAATGTTGAATCCAGGTCTATACAACTATTGGATCGTGATTTTTTTGATGATGACGGGCCTCTACATGGTGATCGCCCGTGACAACCTCATCAAAAAATTGATCGGTTTGAATGTCTTTCAAGTCTCCGTCTTTATGCTCTACATTTCGATGGGCAAGATCACTGGAGGGACAGCGCCCATCTTCGCGAAGGGCGTCGGCACATTCTCCAACCCCCTACCCCATGTCTTGATCCTCACCGCCATCGTCGTTGGTGTCGCCACCACCGCTGTTGGCCTGGCCATTGTCGTTCGTATCTACGAGGCCTATGGCACGATCGAAGAAGACGACATCTATCTCCAGGAAGAAGAACCGTGATCGCGATTGTTCAAAAACACCTTCTTATCTTGCAAATCATCGTCCCTTTGATCGGCGCACCGCTTTGTACGATGTTCCGAAAAAAGACCGCGTGGCTATTTGCAACGCTTGTCAGTTGGGTAACTTTTGCCCTCTCTTGTACCGTCCTGTATCGTGTGATGCACCTGCCCAAAGGCGTCCACTCCATCAGTTACCGCATCGGAAACTGGGACCCCAACATCGGGATCGTCTACAAAGTCGACCCGATCAACGCCTTTGTCTTGTTGATCGTGACCGCGATCGCGGCTGTCGTGCTCCCCTTCGCGTACCACAGTGTACAAGACGAGATCGCCGAAGAAAAACACCATCTCTTTTACGCTGGTATCCTGCTCTGCCTCACCGGGCTCCTTGGGATTACTATCACAGGGGATGCGTTTAACGTCTTCGTCTTTCTCGAGATCTCCTCCCTCTCCTCCTATGCGTTGATCAGCATGGGTCGCAGCCGACGAGCGTTGACTGCGGCCTTCCAGTATCTCGTGATGGGGACCATCGGTGGGACGTTCATTCTGATCGGGATTGGGATGTTGTACATGGTCACAGGGACCCTCAACATGGCCGAGATGGCGACAATTCTCGCGCAGAAAAGCGCCCCACGAACAGAGCTCGTTGGGTTTGCCTTTTTGACCGTGGGGATCAGCATCAAGCTCGCCTTCTTCCCGCTGCACTTTTGGCTACCTAACGCTTACACTTACGCGCCCTCTGTCATCACAGCCTTTTTGGCTGCGACCGCGACAAAGGTCTCCTTTTACCTGTTCTTGCGCTTCTTCTTCACGATCTTTGGTGCTCCTTTTGTGATCGAGAAGATGCAAATCAACAGGGTGCTCCTCCCGCTCTCCTTGCTCGCCATCTTCGTCGCCTCGACGGTCGCGATATACCAAAACAATGTGAAGCGGCTATTAGCCTATTCGAGTATCGCACAGATCGGCTACATGGTGCTCGGCTTGAGTTTCTTCTCGGTCCGCGGGCTCGGCGCAGGCATCGTCCACCTGTTTAACCACGCATTGATGAAGGGTGCGCTCTTTCTCGCGCTTGGTGCGATGTTCTACAGAATTGGTTCGGTCCATATCGACGATCTACGTGGCATCGGAAAGCGTATGCCTGTGACGACCTTCGCGTTTGTGATGGGTGGCTTGAGCCTGATTGGTGTCCCCTTGACCGTCGGCTTTGTGAGCAAGTGGAACTTACTCGCAGCCGCTCTTGAGAAGGGTCTCTGGCCTGTCGCGGCGTTGATATTGTTGAGTTCTTTGCTGGCAGTGATTTATGTCTGGCGCGTCGTCGAAGTGGCCTATTTTCGCGAGCCCCTCAAGGAGATGGAAGTGAAAGAAGCACCTCTGAGCATGTTGGTTCCGACTTGGCTCTTGATCGCCGCATCGGTCTACTTTGGCGTTTCGACTTCGATCACCGTAGGTGTCGCTGAGAAAGCCGCCAAATTGTTATTGGGAGTTACGCCTTGAGTGATTCAACAGCCATCTTACTCTCGCTTGCTTTGCCACTGATCTGTGCGTTGTTGCTGCCTTTGTTTCGCAAGCACCCTAACCTGCGCGAAGGTATCTCGATCACGACAGCGGTCAGCTTGTTTGTTATCGTCATGACTCTCGTCCCCAAAATCGCCTCGGGGGCTCGCCCTTCCGTCCAATTGCTCCAATTCCTCCCGGGTATCACCATCGCCTTTGAGCTTGAGCCACTTGGAATGCTCTTTGCGATGGTCGCCTCAGGCCTTTGGATCGTCACAACACTCTACGCAATTGGATACATGCGTGGGCATAACGAGAAGCACCAGACGCGCTTTTTCATGTGCTTCGCCGTCGCGATCGCGAGCGCTCTCGGTATCGCCTTCTCCAAAAACCTCTTCACGCTCTTTGTCTTCTACGAAGTCCTGACCATGTCGACCTATCCGCTGGTCACACATCACGGAACTGCAGAGTCGATGCGTGCAGGCCGGACGTATCTCGGCATATTGCTGTTTACCTCCATGGCCTTTTTGTTGTTCGCGATCATCTGGACGTGGAGCCTGACAGGTGGCAACCTCAACTTTACGGCAGGTGGTATCCTCGCTCAGAAAGCGACCCCCACACAGCTTATGATCCTGTTGGGATTGTTCGCATTTGGGACAGGGAAAGCGGCTTTGATGCCTTTCCACAAATGGCTCCCTGCGGCGATGGTCGCCCCCACTCCTGTCAGCGCTTTGCTACACGCTGTCGCGGTCGTCAAGGCAGGTGTCTTCACCATCATGAAGATCGTCGTCTACATCTTTGGTATCGAGCTGCTCAGCAAGGGTGGCTTGAGCATTTGGCTCATGTACGTCGCGGCAGCGACGATCCTCGTGACCTCCATCATCGCGTTGACCAAAGACAACCTCAAGGCTCGGCTCGCTTACTCCACAATCAGTCAACTCTCCTACATCGTTTTGGGGGCTGCCCTCGCAAACAAATGGGGTGTGATTGGTGGCAGTATGCACATCGCGATGCACGCCTTTGGTAAGATCACCTTGTTCTTCTGTGCTGGCGCGATATACGTCGCCACACACAAAAAGAACATCAGCGACATGGATGGAATCGGCCGAAAAATGCCCATCACGATGGGTGCCTTCTTTATCGGCTCATTGTGTGTCATTGGTCTGCCCCCATCTGGTGGCTCGTGGAGCAAATGGTTCTTGATCATGGGTGCCCAGGATGCCCACCAAGTCATCCTGAGTATCGTCTTGATGCTCAGCTCCCTGCTCAGTGTAGCCTACCTGATGCCTGTCGTCGCAAGAGCCTTCTTTGCTCCTTCCACCGCTGAAGAAACCGACGTCGAGATCAAAGAGGCTCCCTTCCTGTGTGTGTTGCCATTGTGTGTCACTGCTGCAGGTTGCATCGCCCTCTTTGTCTTTGGACAAGATCTCTACCTCATGCTCAAGGTCATCGTCCCATGAATGAAAACAACGAAAACAGCGAACAAAAAGACGACAAAGTCTATTGGCTGGACCAACCCAAGAACATCAACTTGATCGTTTGGGCGTTGGTCATTGTCAGTGTAGGTGTCGTCTGTGCCGACTTGTTCTACCACAAACATAGCTCATTCGAAAAAGCCGGACATCACCTGTTTGATGCAGAGTTGTGGTTTGGTTTTTACGGATTTTATGGTTTCATCTCTTGTGTGTTTTTGGTTCTAGCAGCCACGCAGATGCGCAAATTGTTGATGCGAGAAGAAGATTACTATGATCGCTAAGATTCCACCTGCATTCATTCTGATCTTTGGGGCGCTCTTGGTCCCGCTCATCCGCAATCGCCGCATCCAGGCGATCTACATGCTGATGCTCCCAGTGTTGGGCTTCGTACATCTGTTGTACCTCCCCCACACAGACGGAGGTATCCTCTGGCAGGTCAGCATCTTTGGTGGGAGCTACACGCTCACACTCTTGCGGGTGGACAAACTCAGTCTGGTCTTTGGCTATATTTTCCATATAGCCGCATTCTTAAGTACTTTATACGCTCTCCATTCAAAAGACGACACCCAGTACGTCAGTGGTCTGATCTATGCAGGAAGCGCGATCGGCGCGGTCTTTGCCGGTGATCTGATCACGCTCTTTGTCTATTGGGAGTTCACAGCGATTGCGTCTGTCTTCTTGATTTGGGCAAGGCGCACCAAGAGAGCTTACTCCGCGGGGATGCGTTATCTCGTTATCCAGATCGCTTCGGGGGTTTTGTTGCTCGGTGGGATCATCTTCCACTACAGGGCAACGGGCTCTCTTGAGTTTGGCTTTTTGGGTGCTGCAAAGGGACAGGCGACCAACTTCCTTGGATTAACGACCGTTGGCTCCACGATGATCTTCATCGCCTTCGGTATGAAGGCCGCGTTTCCTCTCTTGCACAACTGGCTTCAGGATGCATACCCAGAAGCTACCGAGGCAGGCACAGTCTTCCTCAGCGCCTTCACGACCAAGCTCGCCATCTACGCCCTCGCAAGAAGCTTTCCAGGGACAGAGAGTCTGATCTGGATTGGTGCGACGATGACGATCTTCCCGATCTTCTACGCGGTCATCGAAAACGACCTTCGTCGCGTCTTGGCATATAGTCTCAATAACCAATTGGGTTATATGGTCGTCGGGATTGGGATCGGTACACACCTCGCCCTCAACGGGACAGCGGCACACGCCTTCACCCACATCCTCTACAAATCCTTGCTGTTTATGTCGATGGGAGCAGTCCTCTACAGAACAGGGACCGCAAATGGTTCGGAGCTTGGTGGGTTGTACAAATCCATGCCGTATACAACGGTCTTTTGTATCATTGGTGCGGCGTCCATCTCGGCCTTTCCTCTGTTCAACGGCTTTATCAGTAAATCACTGATCATCTCAGCAGCCGGGCATCAGGGACTCGTCGTCACCTGGATGATTTTGTTGTTTGCCTCTGCTGGTGTCTTCCACCACTCGGGTATCAAAATCCCCTTCTTTGCGTTTTTTGCACACGACTCTGGTATTCGTGTCAAAGAAGCTCCCCTGAACATGTTGTTCGCAATGGGTATCACTGCGGTTCTGTGTGTCGTGACTGGTGTTTTCCCGAGTATCCTTTACAACATCCTGCCATACTCGATGGATTATCAACCGTACACATTCCCACACGTCATCACACAGCTTCAGATCTTGTTGTGGTCCGCGCTGGCCTTTGTCTTCCTACAAAAGACAAAGCTGTATCCCCCCGAATTGCGCTCGACAGTTCTCGATACAGACTGGATCTACCGCAAATTCTTGCCTGGAGTCGTTCAGTTTGTACATGTCATCGGTGCGTTGATTTGGGACGCCATCTTGTTCCTCGGTGGGAGGCTGCTCGCAGGCTTCCTCGGTAGGGTTGAAAAACAATATGGCTCCAAAGGACCACTTGCCCAGACTCTCCTCACAGGTGCCATCGCATTGTGGGCAGCGATCCTCTTGTTTGTCTACCTCTTCTTCTATTTCTACCGCTGATCCGGCGGACGTTGCACTTGCGTCTCCGCAAACTCCCCTGGCTCCACCATTGGAGAAAAAGGGGGGTTTTAGCCGACATATACGGGAGATACTAGATTTCTGCTCCGGTGGACGTTGCACTTGCGTCTCCGCAAACTCCCCTGGTTCCACTCTACAATCCCCTTCTTTCAGACGTATGTCGCAGGCGACATCCTTGGATTCTTTTTTGCTTTCGAGCTTTCAGTGGGTTTTTTGCGTCTTCGCTTGCAATCATCCACCTCAACAAACTCACCACCCTGTCACTTCGTGACATCCCTCCTCTCAAACCTTTCGAGAGGAGGGACTAATTAACCGATATACACGGGGGGTCGCTCGATTTCTGTTCCGGCGGACGTTGCACTTGTGTCTCCGCAAACTCCCCTGACTCCACCATTTCATCCCCTTCTTACAGGCGGATATAGCAAGCTATATCCTTGGATTCCTTTTTGCTTTCGAGCTTTCAGTGGGTTTTTTGCGTCTTCACTTGCAATCATCCGCCTCAACAAACTCTCCACCCTGAGCCTTCGGCTCTTCCCTCCTCTCA
>PCBK01000079.1 GCA_002731275.1 Deltaproteobacteria bacterium
AGTTTGCGGAGACACAAGTGCAACGTCTGCCGGAACAGATTTTAAGCTAAACCACGTATACATCGGTGAAATGGTCCCTCCTCTCGAAAGGATTGAGAGGAGGGAAGAGCCGGAGGCTCAGGGTGGTGAGTTTGTCGAGGCGTATGTTGCAAAGCGCACGAATCAGGTCAGCCCGAAGAGGTCGCTTGTTTTGGACGCTAGTGCAACATATGCCGGAGCCAATTCACAGCTTTCCCTTTTAAATGTCCTCCTCTTGGAGGATGTGGGGGGCGAGTGAATTATCTAGCAGATCGCGAAGATTGGCGATCTGGTCTTTCGCAAATCGTTGGCCCAAAAAGGATAATCCGTACCATAAGACCAACAGCACACCAATCACAGGCAACAACTTGAATCCCCATGCTGGCTGTTTGATACTCCACTGTGAGTAACCCAATGTCAATGCCACAAAGGCCAAAAATAACAACCCAAAGTATCCCGCCATAAACATCGTCCACACATTTGAGGAAGGACCAATCAAGCCATGCACCTGACTACCTGCCTTGTCCTCCAACGCCTTCTCTTCAAACTCCAACGTCACGTAAGGGGACCAAAAGTGACGATGTTTATCACACACTGAGATCTGTGCGTGGTTTTGCCTGAACTTCCCAATACATTTGCACTCTGGCCCTTCAAGAAGCTGCTTGAGCTTATCAAGTGCCTCGTCTGGTGAAATCGACAGGACTAACTCAAAACGTGGTCTCATGCGATATGCAGCCATTCTTTTCTCCAGTGTAGCGCGACCCGAATCGTGGTGGTCTGGGATTCGGGGCTGGTTTGGGCGTCGACAACTATGTGGACGAATTTGTCCTTTGTCTCCGCTGTATCGGTGTCCGTGAAGTCATTCGATTGTATGTCTTTCTCATGAACGCGTCAACAACTCCACTCTTTTTTGAACCTCGTGACCTTTGACTTTTTCTGTACTTCCTCATAAGCTCGGTGTGTAGTTGGAATCAATGGTATGTAAGGTCTTATCATGAAAGGGTTTTTGGGATGAGTGATGATAACAAAAATGTCTCACGTCGTGAGTTCACGGCGCTCGCAGGTATCTCCCTTGCCATCGCTGGCAGCGCAACGCTCTCTTCAACACAAGGTTGTTCGACCACGCCCAGTGATGAAAACACTGTCGAGCAGGTCGCCGATGCTGCCGCAGAAAAAACTCCCGATACGAACCAAATAGAACTTGTAAAAGAAGCAAAGACAGAGCCAAACCCCACAGAACCTGTCACTGACACCAAGAGCGAGCCGGCCCCTGAACCCAATCCTCCAGAAGAACCTTCTGTGGCTGATGAACCTCAAACGATCCCCGATGAACCCACACAAGAGAGCGGACCTGAACCAGAGATTGTTTACGAAGCACCCCAGATCGATATCGGTGGTCGTAAATTTGTCCTCGTTGATGTCAACAAATACCCAGACCTCCAGACGATTGGTTCATATGAACAGATCTCCCTGCCCGACGATCTTGTCTTCTTGTTCAGGCGTAACAAAACGACCTTCGAGGCGATCTCGGCGACATGTACACACAAAGGATGCTCAGTTGGGTGGCGTCCTGACAAGAACGGTTTTGTATGTCCCTGCCACGTCGCGACATTCAATTATCGGGGAGTGGTGACGGGTGGACCTGCGCCTTCTGATCTGCCCATTTACGCGACGGCTTTTGATCAGTCCGCGAACAAAGTCTACATCTTTCTATAATCACGGTTTCTTCGGGAAAAAAGTCTGAGGCTTACATGGGGGAGTGTGTGGAATGATAGCTCGATGTCGATCAAAAGGCACAAAAAAACCGCCGATGCGGTTGCTTCGGCGGTTTCAATAACCAAGGGATCGATTCGAGTTTCATCTGTTTTGTTCTTTCTGCGACATTCGTGTTTGCCGCTGTTTGCGTTATGTTATGTGTTACGGGAGAGGCAGGGGTGAGGTTCGGTTTTCCTGAAACTTTTTTGAAAGTTTTTTCTAGTCATTTGTTTTTGATGAGGAAAAAATGGAGAACCGACGTGGGATGGGAGAAAGAAGCACGTCGAAGACGCCTCCCTTGGAGGGGATACAATCATTTCTGGAGGAGAGGGCTCAGTACCCTCGTTGCAGGGACATCTTGTTGGGCATGGGTTTTCCTTCCGCTGGATAACGCAGGACATCAGCGAGGTGCTTCATACGTAGGTGATCATTTTCGTGGCAGTCAGGTGCCCTGTGCGGGCTGAGGACGACATTGTCGAGTGTGTGGAAGGGCATGTTGGAGGGAGGTGTGTGGGCTCGTTCAGCCTCCGAGGAGGGATAATTGTACCAAACGTCCAAACCAGCGCCAAAGAGATGGCCGGACTTCAGCGCCTGAAAGAGAGGTTCTTCTTGTACGACATCTCCACGTCCAACATTGACTAAGAGAGCGTGTTTGGGGAGCAATTGCAATTCCTTCTCGCCGATCAGCCCGTGTGTCTCTTTTGTGAGAGGTAGACAGACGATGAGCGCCTGACTTTGTGGGAGCAATTTGTGAAGGGCTGTGTGTGGATAGCAGGTCGCGTACTTATCTTGCTCTGGACCGTCCAGGTTCCTTCTCGTCGCGAGGAGCTCCATACCAAGCCCATGAAGCCTTTTGGCGAGAGCCTTTCCAATGTGTCCGTATCCTAGAATAAGTGCAGTTTTTCCTGTTAAAAGGATGGCTTCGTTGTACTGCGTTTGTGCCATTCGCCAGTCGTGGGTGCGGAACGATCGATCAAAGGGGATGATTTTTTTGGCGGCGGTCATCAAGAGGGTGCACGCAAGCTCTGCAACTGCATCGGCGTTGTGGTGGATATTATGGATGGAAAGATCTGGAAAGGACGCGAGATGTGCTCGCGTCGCCTTTGGGATCCCGGCCCAGGGGATAAGCAGGCTGTGCAATTTTTTGCTATGGGCGAGGTCATTATGAGAAGGATAGCCAGCCACGAGGATCTCGAATTGTGGCGTTTGTGAGGTGATCGTGCCTGTTGTAAAGTGTACTTGTGTTGGGAGTAAGTCTTGAAGGAGTGTCAGATCTTCTTTTGTGGGTGCTTGTAACATATGAATGTGCAGTGTCTTTGGCTGAATGCTGACCATATCCGTCTCCTGAGGTCGTACGTGTGTGGAGATGTATCTTTGTTATGAAGCCTTTGGTCCTTGTCCTATCGTGCATTGGGGAGTAAGGTAAGGTCAAGGTGGGTGCTGTTGTGTGATGTTTCTGCCCGGATGTGCACATAGCAAGCTTCATAGTAAAGAGCTGGTTTTAACCTATTTCTTTGTGAGTGGAAAGGTAATGACATGACAAAGGAACATGCAGATGTAGTAGTCGTTGGTGCGGGTCTTGTCGGCTCTATCCTTGCGATTTTTCTTCGCCAGAGAGGGTACAATGTACGGATGTTCGAAAAGCGCGCAGATATGCGCGTTGGACAGGCTGAAGGTGGGCGTTCGATCAACCTCGTCGTAACTTCGCGCGGCTTGCAAGCACTTGAACAGGTTGGACTCAAGAAGGAAGTCCTCGCGATCACCAAACCCGTCTATGGGCGGATGATGCACGATCTCGATGGTGAACTCACCTACCAGTCGTATAGCAAGGACGATTCGGAGTGTAACTACTCGGTCTCACGGGCACAACTGAACAAAGAGATGATGACTCACGCCGAGCGTGCAGGAGTGGAGATCGAGTTCTCCTGTGAATGTACGGACATCGACCACGAGACGGGGACGATCTGGTTTGGCGAGAGAAAAGTGACGGCTGATGCGATCTTTGCGACAGATGGCGCAGGTTCTGCCGTACGTCGCGAGCTCGTGAAACAAGGACACCTCGAAGATTCCGTGGACTTTCTGCCTCATGGATACAAAGAGCTCCTGATCCCTGCTGGGGAGAACAACGCTTTCTTGATCGAGGAGAAAGCGCTTCATATCTGGCCACGTGGGGAGCATATGTTGATGGCCTTGCCTAACCTCGATGGCAGCTTCACAGTGACACTCTACCTCGCCAACGAAGGAGAGGTAAGTTTCGCGGCGTTGCAAACCAAAGAGGACGTGATGGCGTACTTTCAAAAGTACTATGCGGACTCACTTGCGCTGTTGCCGACGTTGGGAGAGGAGTTCTTTGAAAACCCAACAGGTCTGCTTGGGACTGTCCGTTGTGCGCCCTGGTATGTCGGTGAGAAGGTTGTTTTACTCGGTGACGCAGCTCATGGTGTGGTGCCATTCTTTGGGCAGGGGATGAACGCTGGCTTTGAAGATTGTAGTGTCCTGGATAAGTGCCTTGATGTCTGTAGTGATCAACTTGATGAAGCCATCGCAATGTACAGCGATATTCAGAAGGCAAACGGCGACGCGATCGCTGATATGGCGATTGAGAATTTCATTGAGATGTCCGAAAAAGTCGGCGATGAGGCGTTCTTGTTACAGAAGCAAGTCGAGGCGAAGGTGGGGCGTACGTTTCCTGACTTGTATCTCTCGCGGTATTCGATGGTGACACACAGCCTGATTCCCTATCATGTCTGCCAAAAAGCCGGCCTGATCCAGCAAGAGATCCTTGATGCCTTGACACAGGATATACAGAGCGCTGATGAGGTTGACCTTTCGAAGGCTGAGTTGCTCATTCGTGAGAAGCTGAGTCCTTTTTATGCACAGTACCAGGTCGAATGGTAGGAGCCGAAAGTGTCTGGCAAAAAGGATAGCGCTGGTGAGCGTGAGAGATGCCCAGTTCATGGTCATGGACGAAGATTGTCTCAGGAAGAGATGAGGGAGATACGCCGCGCAATCGATATCGAGAATTCGCGAGCAAGAAGGGAGGGACGTGTCCCTGAGCTTCCGAAAATCACGATGTTTAGCTGCCGGTGCAATTGTTTTTACGTAAATGTCGGAGATTGAGCAAACAGAAAGGGGGTTTTGGGGCAGGGTGGGCTTTCCTGAGCTATGTGTTAAAGAATCGAGCAATTACATATTATGTAAACACGAGTTTTCCCTTTTCTATTTGCGCGAAAGACTTGTCTTTTCGGAGAAGGAGACGTACCCTCCAAGATAGAGTGAACGCTCTGAGCTGGTTGGAATGTTTGGCTGCAGTGATGGCCATTTGGCAAGAAAGTTGAGGATGCTATGTGTGGAATTGTTTCGATTTTTCGTATCAAGGGTGAACATGAATCATTGCGCAAGCAAGCGCTGGAGTTGTCGAGGAAGATTCGTCACCGTGGACCCGATTGGAGTGGAATCTATGCAGATGAGTCGGCGATTCTTGCCCACGAACGTCTTGCGATTGTAGGGATTGAGCATGGTGCACAGCCGCTCTTCGACGAAAAGAAGGAGCTCGTCCTCGCGGTCAACGGCGAGATTTACAATCATCAAGAGCTCAAGGCCGAATACACCCCCGATGATGTCTATCTGACAGCTTCGGACTGTGAAGTCATCATCCCTCTGTATCGGAGATATGGACGGGATTTCCTGAATTGGATGAATGGTATCTTTGCCTTCACCTTGTACGATAAGGTCAACAACACTTTCATGATCGCACGCGACCCTATCGGGGTGATCCCTCTGTATTGGGGTTGGGATGAGGAGGAACAACTGTACGTCTCATCGGAGATGAAGGCGTTGGTTGGGGTGTGCCAAAAGATCGAAGAGTTCCCGCCTGGACACGTGTATTGTAGTGAGGACGACTCGATGACCAAGTACTACGAGCCTGTGTGGGCAAAGGAGGGCGTTTACCCGTCCGAATCCTATTCCCCTGAGGTGTTGAGAGAGGCGCTCATCGAAGCGGTCCGTCGGCAATTGATGTGTGATGTTCCGTATGGTGTGTTGTTGTCTGGTGGACTGGATTCTTCGATTATATCGGCGATCGCCGCGCAGTTTGCGAAGAGCCGTGTGGAGAGTCAGGGAAAGTCACCGGCGTGGTGGCCACAGATCCACTCGTTCTCGATTGGTCTGGAAGGTTCACCTGATCTTGAAGCGGCCCAAAAAGTGGCGGAACACATCGGGACGATCCATCACAATTTTCACTTTACTCTGCAAGAGGGGTTGGACGCACTTCGGGACGTGATCTACCACATCGAGACATATGATGTGACGACGATTCGGGCGTCAACACCCATGTATTTGATCTCGCGAAAGATCAAGGCGATGGGGATCAAGATGTTGCTGTCAGGGGAGGGGGCTGATGAGATCTTTGGTGGTTATCTGTACTTCCACAAAGCTCCTGATAGAGAGGCTTTTCACGACGAGACTGTGAGAAAGCTCGACGCGCTCCACATGTACGATTGTCTTCGAGCCAACAAGTCGACCGCAGCGTGGGGGATCGAAGCTCGTGTGCCGTTCTTGGATGTCGCGTTCTTGGATGTCGCGATGAAGCTCGACGCAGCCGAAAAGATGACCGGTCCAGAGCGCATGGAGAAGTACGTCTTGCGCAAGGCGTTTGAGGATATGTTGCCTCATGAGATCGTGTGGCGTCAGAAGGAGCAATTCTCCGATGGTGTTGGGTATGGTTGGATCGACGCGCTGCGTGATCACGCGGACGCCGAGATCACAGATGAGATGTTAACCAACGCCGCCGAACGCTTTCCTGTTCATCCCCCCCAAACCAAAGAAGCCTACTTTTACAGGTCGATTTTTGAAGAGCATTTTCCTGGTGATACATGTGCAAGTTGTATCCCTGATGGACCGAGTATTGCGTGCAGTACACCTGCGGCGATCGCGTGGGACGCTTCGTTCGCAAATCAAGCCGATCCGTCTGGGCGCGCTGTCTTAGGAGTCCACCAACAGGCGAAAGATATCTGATCGACACAAAAGGGGGAGCATCTTCTTGGATGTGGTTTGCTCACTTGCGTTTCGTCTCTTGGGCCTGATGAGCTTGTGTGATGTTTTGGTTTTTTTGGGGAACATTTTATGAACGAGAGAACCACGCATAAAAAAGTGTGTTTGTACAGACTATGTATACGAGGTCATTTTGAGTGGTGTTGCCACCAAATTGATTGAGCAAGCCCGTAACGTTTCTTTTTTCACCCATTTGAAGGGACAAAACACACATTCGCAACCCTGTGTGTGCTGCTTCCAAAGAGAAGCTGCTTGTCCTTTCTGACATTGGATAGACCATGTGTCTGTCTGGTTGTCTCAGATCTTTTCCCATCTTTGTGTGGGAGAGAGGTCTCTTTGTACGTGGCTTGTGTTCGTTTGTCAGGCGCTACGGATTGGCGCTTGTGTGTTGGACTCGCAGAGTGACAGGGAGATTGGATGAAACGATCAGACTTCAAATTACAACGATATCGTATGATCCGCGAGATCGGTCGAGGAACGTCGGGGATTGTATGGGAAGCCTTTGATAACAAGCGCGGTGAAGCTGTTGCGCTTAAGACCATGAGGTCGGAGATCCCTGACCAATATTATCCCTATCTGCTCCAAGAAGCCCGCCGGATGGCGACACTCCATCACACCTCCCTTGTAAATGTATACAACGCCGGACAGCTCGAAGATGGACGTCCCTTCTATACGATGAGTCTGATCGATGGTGTCAACTTACAACAGCACATGTCCTCCTGTGAGTCGACTTGGGCGCAAAAAGCCTCTATCCTCAAGCAGCTCTGTCAGGTGCTCTCCTACGCCTATGGAAAAGGTTACGTCCACAGAGATGTGAAGCCTGCCAATGTGATGATCGATCGACAGGGGAAGGTCTTCTTGGTCGATTGGGGGACCGCCGAACACGTCCAGAGTGACAACAGTACAAAGAGCGAGAGTGTCAAAGGTACACCGTTGTATATTGCGCCCGAACTGATCGCTGGTGAGCGTGCGACACACGCGTCAGATCAATACGCTTTTGGTGTCATCCTCTACCAATGGTTGACGGGGCAAGATCCTTTTGTGTCCGATACAATTGGTGGCTTGCTCGAAAAGATCGAATCAGAACAACCTGCACGACCAAGTCAACTTGTTGGTAGCCAACTTCACCATGAGATGGACGCGCTGTGTATGCGTTTACTCTCCAAAAGACCCGAAGAGAGGTTTCTCTCCTGGGATGATGTGTTTTTGGCGCTCGATTCTGTCACATTTCGCCACACACCGCCGCCACCCTCATGGTTTGCTCCTCCTGTACAGCACGCCTTCGCGATCTCTTCACAGTTCTGACTTTCCTTTTTCCTCAAACTTCGCTAATGTCACTGTCTATGTGACCATCATCCTCGGCGCAAATCAACACTGCGGGACTTTTTTCGAATTTTTTTGTCACCGATTTTGTTGTTCTTGCGTTGTTCGTTGGAAATGAGATAAGCTCGTTTTGGGATGCTATGTATCTTCGATTCGTTGTATCCGCACTGATGGAATTGGAAAAGCTGTTTGCTCCAGACAGGAGATGACATATGAGCAAGATGTTTGAGTGTTCCCTTGGGGAGATTCACTTAACCGACAAGATTGACGAAACGCACCAGGACGCGATGTACGTGGGACGAGAGTATCTCGCTACAGATAAAGCATACTATTTACATCGACTTACATTAGAAGATGACTACCACACGGTCAGCCGAGAGCAGGTGCTCTGGCTCCGAGCGCGACTTCAGGCGCTCAAAGCTCTAGATGTCTTTCAATTTGGAAAGGCATACGAGATGGTTGAGGTCGAACCTTCACTGGTCGTCGTCTCCGAGTTCCTTGAGGGGTTCTCATTAGAAGAGGTGATGTCGTTCTTGCGTATGCGCGGACGTCAGGTCCCGCTCGATATCGTCCTCGCAGTTGCGCACCAAATGATACGGTTTTTGCAACGATGGCAGGAGGTCAGTGGTGAGCTTGGGGATGACGTCTTGACGCGCTCACTGTATCCGACAGAGTTGTTTTTCCTCGAAGATGGTCGAATCAAGGGTCGGAATACAGGCCTTTCAGAGGCATATCGAAGACTGGATTCATTTGATCCATTTGCTCACGCCAATTATCTCGGCTATCTCTCTCCTGAAGAGGTTAAGGGGACGCGACTGACTTTTGCCTCGACGATGTTTACTGTTGGTGTGGTGTTGTGGGAACTGCTCAACGGTGCGCGCCTGTTCTTAGGGCGCAACTCACTCAGTACACTGCGCAATATCCTCGAAGGTGAGCTGCCTCAGTCTTTCAGAGACGCTGCACAAGAACCTTCGTATCTTGGGGAGTGTCAGGATTGGATCGCCAAGCTCCTCTCACGAGATCCTTCCACGCGCCAAACGGATCTACAAGCCCATCTGAAGCAAATTGAGTCTTGGGTACCTGCGCTTTCGAGAGGCCAGGCCAAGGACATGATCGCTGATTGGCTCGGAGCCTGGGAGAGAGAGCTAGAAGGACAAAGGGTCTCTTTGCCCTATGATGACTTCCTCTCTGGACCTGTGGACGAAGACCCCATCGTCGATACACCTCCTGTCGAGCCATTTGACTCCCTGTTATTTGATGATGATAACCCAGTTGTCCCACCCCTTACATTGGACCCTGATCCCGTCTCTATCGTGACGGACGATTTCTCCGATACGATTCCTGAACCGTTTAAGTATCAGCCTACAACGTCCGAAGACCTATGGCATTTCTACGAAGTCGCCCCACAGCTCGTTGTGGATTGGCTAGATTCACAAAGTGGTGATCTATCAGAGCTGCTTGGTGGTCTTTTGACCGCGTTGCGTTCACCTGAGTCAAAGGTCCGACATCGTGCTGTATGGATGATGCATGAAATGGGTCCCGATCTCTCTGAGGTCGTGGACTCCGCAACTTACATGAGTCCAACCACTGCGCGGGCATTTTTGTCACATTACATCAGTCAGATCCTGAAGAAATACGACAAGGTCTCACTCAGTAACTTTTTCACCTGCTTCTTTGAAGATTGGTCTCCCTTGGAGTTGGAGGTCGCCTCGATCGCGTTGCTGCGTGTGGTATTTGTCTCCAAGAGTGTGTTGCAAAGACGCGAGGAGAGCGCTTCTTATCTGGCCGAAGAGGTCGCACATGTTAAAAATCGTCTCTTTGAACGCATCCGGTTGTATCAGGGTGAGGACATTCCCTCTGAGAAAGAGATGCACGATTGGATCAGAGATGAAGTTGCGTCGACTCTCTCCACCATTCAGATGAGAAAGGAGACGCACAGGCCGTCCTACCCACCGCAATCGACAGAGGATCTGATTCGCATCCTTTTTGGGACAGCGCCTGTTCCTGTGCCTTTGGTCCCACTGCCTGTGTCCGTTGTGCCTGTCGAAGAGAAACCCAGCCCTGTGACTGGTGAGATTGTCGCCGAGAAGCCTGAGGCGCCGAAAGTCGATCTGCTCCCCCAGGAAGAAGCCTCTGCGAGAACAGGAATGTTCGACTTTTTGAGAGGGGAGAAGAAAACTCTCCAGGCACCAACAGAGCCTTCTAAGATCAGCGTGAAAGAAGAGAAGATCCTCGAAGAGGAAGAGTTGTATGTCGCTGACGAAGAAGACTTCGTCGATGAACTCGAAAGAATCTTCGAAATGGAAGATGAGGCTGATCTAGACGGTTTCTTGGACCTTGAGGAGAGTGAGGCCATTGCCATCGAAGGCCCTCCTGAACCGATCATGCAAGAGGAGCCTGCACCGGAGATCCCACTTGGGGGGATGGAGGCGCCGACAGGTGAGAAGGGTGCCATACCCACACCCAAAAAGAAATCGAAAGCCAGGAAGAAGGCCGCGCCCAAGAAAAAAGATGAAGCTCCTTCTCTTGGGAGTAAGGCAAGAAGACGTACGTCAGGCTTACGAGAGCAAGCCAAAGAAGAACAGATTGAGGGCCCAGGACTCTCCCTTGGGCAGCCTCCACCTGCCGAAGGTGCAGGAGGCGCGCCTTTTCCTCCACCTGCGCCGATGGCACCTTCTGTTCCTAGATCTCCAGCAGCCCCTGCGCCTCCTGCGCCTAGAGCCCCTGCGCCTCCTGCCCCTGCACCTTCGCAAGCGGCTGCGCCACCGCCGCCACCATTGGCCTCTTTTGACGCGCCTGCAATGGAGCCACCAGAGGTTCCTTCGCCTCCTACTCCGAAGCGAGGCGCTGCACCGGCCAAGCCTCCTACGGGACCTGGTGGCCCTCCTGTTGCGGAAGCTCCAGCACCTGCACAGGCCGCACCACCACCGCCGAAGAGCAGTATGGCACCGCCACCTGTTGTGGCCCATATCCCAGCGCCTACGCCTCTCGCGCCTGCACCTGATGAGGTCGAGATTCCTGAACCATCAAGTGAGTATGCTGCCGCTGAAACGCCTTACTTTGCAGATGATGAGGAGATCTCACTCAGTAAATCCGAGGCACCTCCAATTGGCGAATTTGGTCGTCGGGATGCTGACGATGACGATGATGTGACAGTGGGTATGGCACCTCCACAACCTTCCCTTGGCGACATGGAAGAGCGATACGGGATGGCTGCTCCCATTGATAGACGCGATACAGAGGAAAAGAAGGTCTACCCTGAGCTTTACGGTGGGGAAGAGGCGCCTGTGGATGCCAATTTGACGAGACCAAAGCCTACTGCCCCCGATCTCGATCGTCATCCAACGCCTGACCTGGAGGTTCCGGCGACACGACAGGCTCCTCTTCCTTCGAGCATGCCACCTCCTGCTCCGCTACAACCTGCCGCGAAATCCAGCGGTGGCTTTTTGCGCGGGTGTGCGAAAGTTGTGGGAGGGATCATACTCGCACCGATTATCTTACCGACATTTCTGGTCGTGGGTGTTGTGTGGGGATGTGCGAAGATCGTACAGGGGATCTTCCGAGGCTTTGGTTGGCTCTTTATGAAGGGCTTCTCTCACTTGGAGAAGAAAGCCAAAGAGAAGGGCGTACCGACCTTCGAGATGTTTTTCAGTGACAACGCTGGAAAACCTGGTCCCTTGGAGCGAGCTGTCGCGCACTCTGCGATGATGTCTCGTGCGATCCAGGCGACTGTCGGTGTCAGGTTTGTGTTGTTTATCCACGCGATCGATACATTTGTCGATCTGTTTGTTGGATATATCAGCGGTATCTACCAATCCTGGAAGATGATGAAGACGATCTCTCGCAAAATTCGTCGGGAGATGGACGGTTCTCAAGCGGACAGTGTGGCAGAGGATCTGGCAGAGTGTCGTGTCAGACTCGCGCGGATCTTTGCTTTTGCTGGTTGTTACAGCGAAGAGTTGAGGATGCGTTTCTCCGAACACGAGAGACTTCGCGATGTGACAAAGTCTTCATTTCCGCTCAAGGAGATTTTGGGTGTACGTGGTCACATCGATGATATGGAGCGTGACCTGAACTTCTTGACCTCTGCTCAAACCGTCGCGTTTCTCAAAGGCTCTGTGTGGAGATTCTTTGGTAGTTTGATCCCCAACCCATTCCAATTTCTTACGGCGTGGAAAGACATCTTCATTATGATCTTCTTTATGCGTTACCCTCGTCGCGACATCGAGTTTATGATGGCTGACTTGCTGCATTCGTACCAGACGACGATTGGTTTCTTGCGTTTACTCTTGAAAGACGCAGAGCAGGCTGGAGAGATTGATTTGGATGGGCAGCAAAAGCGCCTCTTGATCGAAGCCTTGATGGAATATGAAGAGGTCTTGCTTGCTCGCACAGGTGCTGTCGGTGGTGCGATGGAGATCCCTGAGCTGACAGATGCAGTCGAGCGCGATCGAAATAGTCTCCAACGCCTCAACCGTGTGCTCTGTTCTCCAACGAGAACTGTTGAACCCAGGTATTGGAGTCGTTTCGACTTGCTTAAAGAGGCTCTTCATATCGAGGAGGCAGGGCGTTTCCATCCACATATCGCTCTCGAAGTCGAAGGCTGGCTGACCCGTCAGGTTGAGCGCGCGATGAACGAAAAGGGCCTTAAAGTCGATCGTTCTGAGAAAGAAAGACGTCTTCGTGAGGCGCTTGATTACCACAAACGCCTCAAACTTTACCGCAAAGCTGAACGTAAGCACCTGTTCTTTTAAGCTTCTTTGGTTTTCTTCTCGTATTCTTCGATCTGACCATCAAACCCCCTTCGATACATTCCTACATCGTACTGACCTGTCCTGTTCGCAATCGCATTGGTACTCATCAAATTATCTGTACGTGATAGCGCTGATATCTATCAGTACTATCAGCTGGTAAAGGTTGTATGCAAAAAGGTCTCTTTGAAGATGTTGTGTTGCAATTTTTGGATATCGTTTCTAAATTCGTACGACAACATAATGTGGGCAAAAATAGAGTCACTTTCACCAGTTTGTTCTGAAGGGAGCTGTGATGAGGATTGTACGTGTTGGGCTTGGGGTGATGTCTCTTTCCCTTTTGTTGAGCTTATCATTTGTGTCACAGGGGTGCCTGCCGTTGTGTTTTGTGGATGCCAATTGTTCGTATGGTATGACTTGTGTTGAAGGGCGTTGTGTCTTGCGTTCGGAGTACGAATGTTGGAGGGACAAGGACTGCGAATCAAAGCCTGGTGGACCGTACTATTGTCAAGTTGACCCGGTTTCTTTTCGGCGGGCTTGTGTGCTCGTCGGCTCGACAAAGTCGGATGCCTGTTTGCCTACCTGCGTAGCCAATGCCGACTGTGGTGGGTGTACGGAGGGGAAAACAACATGTTTGAGTGGCACCTGCACGAATCCCTGTGGGACGTGTTCCTCTGATGGGGATTGTTCTGGTTGTACAGGAGGGTCATTCACATGCAAGTCAGGTTCTTGTACTCAAGACGAACAGTGTCCTGTAGACTGCCAAACGAGCGCAGATTGTACGAAGTGTGCTGGAGGCAAAACGAGTTGTATCCACAAAAAGTGTGTGAAGGTGGAGCAGGAGCTGTGTCCCAAGGCCTGTAAAGTGGACGAGGAGTGCCAGGCATGTCCGGGGAAGACATCTTGTATCCAAGGGATTTGTCAGGCTCGCTCAGAGGAAAAGTGTCCCGCGTTTTGCGAAGCCAATGTGGATTGTGCTTTCTGTGAGATCAACAAAAACAAGTGTGTGGACAACAAATGTGTGAACACGGCGATCTGTCCAGGAAGATGTTCTGAGAACAAGGATTGTGAAACATGTGATAACAAGCGTATTTACTGTGTGGGGGGGCTCTGTCGGCCCAAGATTCTTTCATGTCGTGACACATGTTTGGGGAACGGCGACTGTGTCGATTGCGAAGGCGGAAAGACGACCTGTTTGAATGGTACATGCACGACACCTCCCAAAGTCTGTCCCGCGACCTGCAAAAGCGCCACAGGTTGTCCTGCGTCGGCTTGTAAAGATCGTACTTTTTGCATCAAAGGAAGTTGTCAGAAGCCCCAGATTGCCGGACCGCTCCAAAGATGTGGCCCTGAGGTTGGCGCAGTCTGTCAAAATCTTCTTGAATGTCGTGAAGGTGTCCCTGGCTCTGGGGTGAAATATTGTATGATGCCTTGCAAGGATTCTTGTCCAGAAGGAATGGGGACATGCCGATACTTTGGTAACTTCAAGTCCTATTGTTTCAGTGGACAGTTTGTCAGCGCAAATGACCCTTGTGATTATGAGTCCAAAAGCCGCCCTCGGATGACTTGTAAACCTGGACTCGAATGTTTGCCATTTTTGGGGCAAGCAGGTGTTGCGATTTGTGTGCCGACGACGCTCAGCAAATGTGTGTCTTCCAGGTGTCCTGAGGGGACTTTTTGTCTTCCTCACGTTCTCGACGAATCAAAAGGCATGTGTGTTCGTGACTGTTCTTCTGGGACATGTCCTGGACACCTTACGTGTACCGAGTATAGCACCAAGTTCATCTACGCCAATGTCTGTTTTCCAGGCTGGCGCACAGGCAATAAACAGGCTGGGGAAAGATGTGACACAAATCCCAAACGTGCTGAGCGATGTGACACAGGCCTTGCTTGTTTGCAGGTTTTCTACCAAGGAACCATTGGCCTCTGTGCGCGTTCTTGCAAGTCGGACAATGATTGCAGCCAAGCGAGGGTGTGTTTGCCCACAAATGCGAATGGAACAGGCAAGATGTGTCTTGACTCATGTCGCCGCAAAAGTTGTCCCGATGAAAAGTATTGCTATCCCATCATCCGCAATGTCGATGCCTGTGTTCCCCGTTGGTAAGAGCGTTGACCAATCCTCCTTCTTTTTGCTGTAACATAAGCCAAAGTGGGGAGCAGCCGCTCTTCTTGTGAAAAGTCTCTCATCTGTTTTCAACTTTCCTGAATAAATACATCGATGGAACACGACTTGTTTACCGACGCAGACATCCACACCTTGGAGGGTGCTTCTGTGAATACAACAAGATATGTTATGGTGTAAGCGGCCATTTTTGATAGGATCATTTGTTGAACGAGGTATAGGATCATGAAAACGCTTCGCCCACTGTTTGGCGTACTTGGCGTCTTGGGCTTTTTATGTTTGAGTTTTGTGTGGCAGGCTTGCAACACGGGACTTTGTGAAAAGGATGCGCAATGCTCTGGAGGGCTTCGCTGTATTGACGGCTCATGTCAACTCAGCAATTCACATGAGTGTTGGACGGACAAAGACTGCGAAGGCAAGTCCGGTGGTTCATTCAGATGTCAGGTTGAACCCATCTCCTTTCGTCACTTTTGTGTGAAGATCGATGACGGTACGGTCCCAACGGCCTGTAAAAGTCCTTGCGCGACAAATGATGATTGTAAAGACTGCGCCGCGAGCCGGAATCTCTGTCAAAATGGCGTCTGTTCTGTGCCCACACAAACATGTGGTGGATGTACACAAGACAGTGATTGTGCCCAATGTCCTGGAGATTACTCCTGTAAAGAGGGGATCTGTGCACAAAATCTTCCCCAATCTTGTCCTGCGACGTGCACAAAAGATGCGGAGTGTGCGCTTTGCACGGATAAGACCTCTTGCATCGAAGGCACATGCCAGAAAGAGCCTACGACGAGCAAATGCCCAAGCCTCTGTCGTCTCGATGTTGACTGCACGAACTGTGGGACAAAGAACACTTGTATTGAGGGAACCTGTCAGGAGAAACCACCTGAGAATAAATGTCCTGAAAGCTGCGAGGCCAATGTCGATTGTGCTTTTTGTGAGCTGAACAAAAACAAATGTATCGATAACAAGTGCGTGAACACGGCTGTGTGTCCTGGCAAATGTTCGGATGACAAGGACTGTGAGACATGTAGCGACAACAAGAGGGCCTGTGTCAACAGCGCTTGCGTTGTGAAGCCAACGAGTTGTCCGGATTCATGTCAGGACAACACTGGTTGTCCTGCTTATGTTTGTGGTGACAGGCTCTCGTGTATCAGTGGCAAATGTATCTCCACGCGAAAAAAGAAACCGGGTGATAACTGTGACTTTACTGTGGACGATGACTGTGGTGGGGATCTCTTCTGTTATCCTGTCAACAGTCGTATTGGTACGTGTTATCAGCGTTGTCCATCGACTTCATCTGGTTGTAGTGTCAACAATGATGGTCGCACAACGTGTGGCAATGTCGTCGGTAGCACGACAGTGAGCGCTTGTATCCGTGTTAACGAAGTTGGGCGTAACTGTGGCCATGATATCCAAACCAATTGTAAAACAGGCGAAAATCCTCCCCTCTACTGTTACGAAGCGAAAACGATCTGTACTGCCTACAAAGTCATCTCCAAAGAAGGCGCTGTATGTGGTGAGTCCAATAAGACCATTTGTGACGCGACAATGGGCCTCAAGTGCATCAAAGATATCTGCACATGTACGACTGGAAGCTCTTGCACACCGAAAACAACCGCAAAGGTCTTCGAGGAATGTGGTGGGACAACAGGCGCAGTATGTGATGCCAACCTCGTCTGCACCGAAGTCAAACCCGGATCGGGCGCGAGGTATTGCCTCGAAAAGTGTAATCTCGCGCGTCCTGTGTGTTCAGCGGGGACATGTCGGCAGGTTGGGACTTCGACGGTCTGTATGCCAAAGGGGTTTGTCGGAGAGGATCGCAAGTGCAAAGGTAGTGGAGATGTTTTGGAGACTTGTCGTGATGGGTTATTTTGTGTGATTTTCTCTGCCGGTGCGTCAACTGGTCTCTGTATTCCTAGTGTACAAGGCGGTTGCCAGCCTGGGAGTTGTGCGACAGGTCGGACTTGTATCACGATTTCTTCGGGGCAGGGACTTTGTCTCAAAGATTGCTCACAATCGGACACATGCCCCAAGCCTGACTCCGCATGTGTTACGATTCAGCAAGGGTCACAAGTTTGTGGACCGAGCACGACAACGCAACCAGGTACGCAAGATTTTGGCGAGAAGTGTGATCAGAATGTGACCTGCAAGTCCGGTCTAACGTGTCTCCCTTCATCGGGGCCAAATACAGGATTTTGCTCAAAGACCTGTAGTTCACAGGCTGATTGCCCCTCGGTCACGAATGCGGCAGGGGTAACGATTGCGTCATCTTGTACTTCACTGAGTGGCGTCAAATTCTGCGCATTCCCTTGTAGCCTGCCTGGAACCACCTGTCCTGACAACATGACTTGCCAATCCCTCCCCGGATTTGGCGACTTCTGCGCACCGTGAGCCTGACTGATTTTCTCCAGAGAATACAGTAGGCGTGTGATTGGGGGTTCGGGGGAGTCTCTTCTTTCCATCCAAAGCAGGATGTTGATACATCACTCTTTTTTTGCTATAAAACTTGAAAAAGACTTCACTTTTTTTGCTATGGAGCTAGAACGGATGTCTATCTTTTCCAGGCGTTTATACGCCAAGACCGCTGCAATTTCATTGGTGATGATATGTTTTTTGATGTGTTTGAGCGCCTGTCCCGGTCCACCTGAGGAGTGCGTGAGCAAATCCGATTGTGAACAGCAATACTTTTGTGTCGATGGAAAGTGCACTTTACCTGACGTATACGTTCAACCTGAGCCTTCTGACGAGAAGACCGTCGATGATGTTCCTGAAAAGACTCCCGAATTGCCTCCCAAAGAAACAGTGGAGGAAAAAGAAGCACAAGTTGAGACGGTTGTCGATGAGAGTGGTCCTTGCAAGGCAGGGAGTCGCCGGCTTTGCTACACTGGACCTCCTGAGACGCGCAATGTTGGTGCATGTCGAAGTGGAAAGCAGACCTGTAAGAGCGATGGTACCTGGACGACGTGTCTTGGTGAGCTGAAACCCAAAGATGAAGTCTGTAACGGAAAAGATGACAACTGTGACGGAACTGTCGATGAAACAAACGAGTGTGATGCGTGCTCTGCGTGCAAGAGCGGTGGTTGTGTGGTCAAAGAAGACGCTGTCCCCGTCCTTAACAGCCTCTCTGTCGTCTCCCTCACTGGAAACGCGCTCAACTCTGTGACTGCCAAGGGACAATGTTTCTCTGCGCAGGCAAAACTTGTCTTTGATAGCAACAGCGTGACCACTAAGATCGTATCGAGCAACGAATTACAGGGGGAAGTCGACACCAAAGGCATCGCACCTGGTAAATACGACGTCATCGTGTCCAATGGACAAGGCAAGGACTCCAAACCCATCGAGGTTGAGGTCCAACAGGCGAGCTGTCTCTCTAGGCCATTCTTTGGTACGATGAACACGAACAATGGCGAAGCCGGGAAGCAAATCCCCTTCACGATCACAGGCTTTTCACTCCAACAAAAGACCAGCATCATTTTTGATGGAAAGGCGATCCCTACGAAGTTCATCAACACGAGCTCACTTGAAGCGGATCCCCGCCTTGACCTGACCAATGTTAAAGCCGGTGTCTACGAAGTGTGGTTGAGGAACCCTGATTTTTGTGAATCTACCAAGATGAAGTTCTACGTACTCGACCCCAACGCGACACCTCTTATCTCGAATGTCACACCTGGTACGGTCTCGTTCAATAAAGCGACAACGGTCGAGATTCGTGGGAACAACTTTGTACAAGGCGCCAACGTATTTGTGGGCCTACAGTCACTCCCAGGCGTGATCTACAGGAGCCCTGTTTTACTCGAAGTCCCCCTTACACTGACTGCTAAAAATGATTCCTCTGGCGATTTCTCGCTCTCTGTGCTCAATCCCAACGGGAATCGCTCGAACAGTATGCCCATCAAATATAGAAATGGACTCCCTACAATCATCTCAACCACCCCCAGTATGTGGAACACAAAGTGTTCAAAAGACATCGTCGTACAAGGGACTGGTTTTGAACGAGGTGTTTCGTTGACCTTTGGGACGACGAAGTACACAACTGGCGGGGCGACTCATCCTCTGACAAGGACAAGTGATGTGGCGTTGTCTTTTTCACTCGATCATACGACATTGCAAAAGCAGGATTACACCATCACAGTCTCCAATGGGACGTTTGGTACATCCAAGCCGTATACATTCAAGGTTATAGATGGTACGTCTTTGGCGGCCTCGATCGGGAATGTACAGCCCCCGTCTGGGAAGGCTGGGCAAACGGTCAACGTGACTGTGACACCAAAAGCCGGAACGGACTTTTACTCAGGTGCTGTGGTCGAGCTTGATGGTAAACCGCAGATCACGTCTTGTGTACAACCTGGCCCTGGTCAACCTTGCTCTTCGTTGTCTGTGATCCTTGATCTCAGTGGTATCGCTGCTGGGACCGCGAATCTTGTCGTGGTCAACCCCTGCCAAAGCAAAAGCGCAGCCACAAGCTTCACTGTCACTCCCTGAACACGCCTTCCCTCGCTTCCTCTTTCCTTTGGGTGTCTTTCCCTTACGATTTTTTCTTGGGTTTTTTCTTGTTGCGAAGGTTGCGATCTTCGCGGAGCGCGTCTTGTACGATTGCCCAAACCGCGCCTGCATCAGAGGACACGTCATCCCAGCGGCCTGAGAAGCGACCACAAAACGAAGACTTGAGGATCTCCGAGAGCATCGCCCGTTGCTTGTTATCCATTAGCGGGTGTTTGAGGTAGATGCACACTTCTTCGGTCGCACGAACGGAGAGTCCTGCGTCCAGGTCGGCTGCGTGGCGCACGCGATCGGCGATCGAGACGACGAGCTGCAAGAGCGATTGTCCCAACTCCGGATGTCGTCTTGAGAGCAGCTTGACCTCCTCTTCGGGGGGCAAGTAGTCCATCTGGAGAGGGGCAAAACGGTCGAGCTGTGCCGCGTCGATACCAAAGGTGCCAGAGAACTCGTTTCCTCTGTTGACCGCTGCGATAAATTGGACGTTATGGGGGATCTCAATGAAGTTATTCTTGATCGGGTTGAAGATCCGGCGTGTCGAGTCCAACGCGGGCATCAACATATTCCGTGCGGACTCCTGGCATCGGTTGAATTCATCGAGAAAGACGAGGTAATTGAGATCATTTCGCTCTTGTGCTTCTTCGAGCGCCGAGAGGAACTCCGTCTTGATAAAGTCGGTCACAGGTTGACCTGTATCAGAGGCGCGGACCTGGATGGTCGCCATAAAGTCTGTGGCTTCGACAACTGCTGCGCAGTTGAAGAATACAAATTGCATCCCCAGGGATTCAGCGATCGCTTTGGCGAGGACGGTCTTTCCGCAACCTTGTGGACCATCGAGCAAGATATTCAGCCCACTCTCAAGCAAGATTTGAAGCTTTCGGCCAATCATAGGATCGACGTAGATGCCTTCGAGCTTGAGGGAGAGACTTTGGACAAACTCGGTCTCAATACGTCCGCGATCAGGGCGTGGATTGTGGACGGATGTAACGCGTACAATACAAGGCACACCTGGACGGATCTTGTCGCTGTTACACAGGACGACTTTGGGGGCGCGCTTGCCATCGAGATGGGTCGCTCGATAGCGAAAATCTGAGCCTTCGACGGTGTTTGGCCAAAACGTCGTCTCCATCGCTGCACCTACTTTGATCTCTTCTACTTCCCATTTACCGGGCATCTTTCTTCTCCTTCAAGTCTGGCTTCGACGAGCTTAGCCTTTCATTGCCTTTTGTACGAGTCCCGAAACAATACGACCAAATCGATGAATGGCGAGATCCAGTTGATCATCCATGACCTCGATATAGTGAGGAAAACAGATCTCATCGAGGGGGCGGACTGCGATCTGCGCGCAACATATTTTTTGCCGCAGGCTCAACCGTTTGACCAGCGCTCTCAGTGACGCGACGGAACACTCCGTCGGAGAGCCATCGCTGATCATGACGAGCAAGCGGGCTTGTTTTTTACTCTTAAGCGCAACCTGTGCTGCGTGCCACAGTGCTGCGGCGTCGTTGTTACCGCCACCTGCGACCAATCCGTGTGCACCACAACGTTGCGCTGTGCCCGCATCGTAAATCACCGTGTCTGTAAAACCAAAGAAGCGACTCTCTACTCCCTGCAAATCCTTCGTCGATTCTGCGAGCAAAGCCGCAAATAACCTCGCACGTTCGATGTCTTCACCGATCATCGAACCCGAACAGTCGACGATGACACCGAGAAAAAGATCCGTCTTGTAGACGGGCTTGCGGGCGATGAGGACCCTTGGATCATTGCGCAACATTGCGGATTGGAGGCGTGAACGATCCAGGCGATGTCCGCTCACACGCTGTTTCACGGGAACCATCCCAATCCCCAGGCGCTGTAAGTACGCGCGCATCTTTTTGCTCCACCGGGCTGTCCTCTGAGCGTAGGGGCGGTGTAGAGACGGGACATGGGCGATACGCTCGACGTGTGTAATTTCTGGGAAGTACTCGTCCTCACTCAGATTGATCGTGCGTGTGGGTGTTCCTTCTTCGTGGTCTTTTTTGCGCTCCTTGGAAGCGTGTGGATTGAGCGCACGTTTGATCTCACCCTGCAACTCTTCGTTGCTGAATCCATCTGATGACACAGAGACTTCACCTGCGCTTGCGTCGAGGACGGCCTCTTGGCCGAAGCTGTCGAGTAACTGTGTCTCTTTGCCAAAGATCCGACGAAGTTCGAGGGTGATCTCCCACAAACGCTGCATGTCCGAACGACGAAAGGCTTTCTTGAAGTATTTCAAAGCCTCTGCGACTTTGGGATCCTGGTGGATGTTGCCTTTCCCCATGCGCAACGCCCGCACAAACCGAACGAAACTTGAACCCATCCCCTCCAACTCCAAGAACAAACGTCCCATCTCCAAGCGGATATGTCCGAAATTCTTGCCCACTTTGAGTGGGACATGGGTCAACACATGGAAGGTTTTTGCGCCAAGCTGTTCAAGCAGCGTGTATCCCGCGACCTCCTTGTCTTTGTGCTGGAATCCGTAAGCTGCGAGGCGTTTGAGATCATCACCAAAAGACTCATCTTTCGCGCGCAAATTGCGTTCGAGGTGTTCGTCAGAGACGAGATTGAGCAGAGAGTGCAGATGTTGTTGTTGTGCTTTGTTCCAAATCTCAATGGCGTCGGGGTCTGCGTGGTAGATATGATGCCCAAATTCGTGGACGATCAATCCTTTGACGATGCTCTCACCGTTCTGCTCTCCCTGGAGGATAGGCAGCGGGTTGATGTGAATACGTGACTCCTTGAGCCTTGTGTAGCCGAGGGCAGACCCCCCAATCATCTCGATCGCGAACATTCGTCCAAGAAGCTCTCGTCCGACCTTGACCCCCCACGCGAAGGTGTTGGCCAGTCGGTACAGCTTGTTGTATCGGCTCTTGGCGAGTGTCGGCTTGAGCAACGTCAGCGCTCTGTTTTGGATGTTCTCCTGGTTACTTTGCTTGAGCAGGATGAGCAACCCTTTTTCGCGTGTGCTGGGCAACAGCGATGAGTATTCCAAATGATTGAGGAGTTGTGATTGATCGGCGTTGTGGCCGCCTGCGATCAGGCCCGAGAGGGTGTACGACAAGACCCACTCTTCTGGGATGTCGATGTATAGTTGCCCGCGGTCCTTTTGACTGTGTTTGTCGAGGACATGATGTTGCATCAACTCGACGAGAAAACCCGTTAAGTCGCCTTCTTTTCGCAGCCTGCGTGCGACCTCATAGCGTGTGGAGAACAACCTGTTATGGTCCACTGCGAGGAACGAGCGAAGTGCGCTCTTTGCGTCTTCATCGAGGGGTTGTGTGCTCTTCGTGAGCTGACTGACAGCGTATTGGTAGATCACAAAGTGGGGAGATTTGATCCATTCTAACGCGAGCTCTCTCGGTGAGGAAGCTAACGACTGTATGGCTTCCCAATCGTCGCGTTGTAACCACTGTTGCTCTGTCGGCCTCATCATCGCGTCGCGAAGCCAAGGCCACATTGTCTCTTTGTGCGCTTGTTGGCAGAGGCTGATCGCAAGAAGGACACGGGCTTCTAGGGGGCGTGCTTCATCATGAACCAGCGCACAGAGTGACGCGGGCAACGACAACTCGGCGAGAGATAGACCTCTCCAGACCGTTCGGAATTGTTTGGGCCAATCCCCGGAGAGCAACTTATCGAGCAACCTTTGCGCGTGCTGATCTCCCAAACAGACGAGCTGTGTGACGGCTTCTTCTGCGAGCTTGGGGTTGTCGTCGTATACGTACTTGAGGAGGAATTCGACATCTTCCGAAGAGCGAAGTTGATTGAGTAACTCGATTGTGAGCTGTGTGCCTTCGTGTTTTTGTTTCTTTTGGGTTTGTACCCCAACGGTCTCCAACCATCCCCGAAAGAGACGAAGTAGCTCTGGCGAGAGAGACGCGATGTTTGTTTGTAGTGAGCGCTTGATCGGCTCCAACTTCTCTCGCAGGTCCGTTTGCTTGGTCAATTGAAGGAGGATCTTCGCAGCGAGCGATTGGAGCGTGTCATCGATCAATGCGGGCTCGAATTCAAACGCCTCTTCAGCGAATACCTCTGGCAGGTCTTCGTGGGGAAGGAGCGTCTGGAGCAAGAAAGCACCGAGCGCATCGTCGTAAAGCTCTGTGAGTTTGTTCGTCTCGCGCCATGCTCGGTTTTGGACGACCTTTGCGATGGCGTTCCAGAAGCGGTGACATAACGGTCCTCTCGCTGTCTGTAATCCCCACTGAAGGGCCGCTGCGAACCCTCCCTTCCATTTGTCCAATTCTTCCTGAAAGACTTTGAGATGCTTTTCGTAGCGGAACATCCAGGCTCTCGCCCAAAAGGGAAGGTCCGTCGCAAATTCACACTGAGAGACCATCAAGACATCGACGCGTTTGATAAAATCCTTTTCGTCTTCGACAAAGCGCGGAAAGATGTCTGCGATATCCTGTGGAGAGTCGAAGGAAAGGAGCAGCGCAAGGCAGATCTCCGCGAGCGCTTCACTTTCGTCTTCCTCTGTAGGTTTGGGACGTTTTGCGAGCGCGTCACACAAACCTTTATGGGGATCGCGCCAGCAGTCTTCGAGTGCGTCGAGCAGAGCCCGTCCATGTGCATGGATGATCTGTTCTCTCTGCTCTTGGGTGAGTGTCGAGACTTTTTTGTTGCTGCCTCCAAAACCTCTCTTCTTCTTCTGGGGTCGCAAGGAGAGGTCTCCTGGCGTGTTCTCCTCTAACCACTTTTTGATCTCAGGTTGTGTGTACTTTGAGAGTATACCGAGCAGCGCCAACTTGGTGTCGTGGGAGAACAAGTAACAATTGCCCAGCAGCGTGAGAAAGCGCATCAACTCCGCTTCATCGAAGGATTGTAGTGCGTGCTTGAATCGTTTGGCGCTGAAGTTGAGACCTGCGCGAAAGAGCGCCTCGATGCTCATGTTGTTGTGCGCGAACTTGGGCGCGTTGAATAGCAAGCGCAGCAAGACTGGGAGTTCGTCGCTTCCAAATTGTCCGATGATGACCTCTGTGATGCGCTCTACCTTTTTGTCGGAGAGCCTTCGTGTCCGTGTCCCCGCTGTGTGGAGAAGGCCTCGTAGAACGTCGACGTGGAGACCTTCTCCGTACTTGCTCAGTGTTTCGAGGAACCCGAGTCGGTTGGATGGGATGCGCAAGGCGAGCTTGGAGAGCAGGGCGGGTTTGTTCTCGACCTTGGTCTTCAGTAACGTCGTAAGCAGCGCGTGGTGAAGTTTTTCTCCCTTGCCTGTTTGCGGAGCGAGCGCGATCAATCGGGTCGCACCTTCTGGATCGTCCTGCGCCGCTGCGATCAGTTTTTGTTTGCCGTAGGAGAATGTATCTTTTTTGGTCGTGTCTTTTGCGAGCGCTTCGAGCAGCTGCGCAAAGGGTCTGCTCTGTAAAAGGCTCATCAGTCCTGCGAGAGCGCCGAGGTCAAGTTTGTTGGTCGCTGGATGGCGGCAAAAATCACTATCCCACAGGACGTGGGGAAGCTCTTGCATCTGTCCTGTTCCAAAGCGGCTACCGATCTCCGTCGCGGCGGCTTTGCGCAGCGCGAGTGGGAAACGCTTCTCCGCTAACAAGGCAGGGTATGTGACGGCACAGATCGAGTACGCGGTCGCGTTCCAACGTCCGTAGTGTTGCGCCGTTTTGAAGATCGAGAAGAGCAGTCGTTTGCGTGGCTGTGGTGTGAGTCTGTTGGTGCGGATACCTTCGCACCACTTGTGCAACATTCGCTCTACAAATGGCGGTGGCTCTTCGTTGGTGTCAGGCGTATTGTCCGGTGTCTGTTGCTCCCACATCTTCCACACAAACTCGACCATTGTATCGAGGTCGTCAGGTTCTTTGGCGGTCTCCTCCAGGAATGCGAGGATCGACTCATCCGTTTTCTTGGAGAGTTCGAGCGATTTTTGAAAGCGCGAACCTTGGAAAGCGGCGATGTAGTGGTGTCCCTTTTTGATGAAGGGGAGTGTGTCGAGCTGTCTCAGGAGATCTTCTTCGCTGAGATGGCCATCTTTGTAGAGAGAAAAGTACAAAGGGAGATATTTGGGTTGTTGCTCTGAGCGTTTGAGAGCCTCGATCACGACGTCGCGATTGTCTTCGTCTGGAAGCAGATAGAGCAGGTGCTCGGAGTCGAATCGCTCAGGGCATGAGAGGATCGCTTGACGGCGGATGTTTTTGTTGGGGTGGAAGAGGGCGTGCAACCAACGCTGGGAGTCGATCTCTGCAGACGCACGAAGGGCACCAAGTGCCGCTTGCTGGACGCTCTCGTCTTCGTGGAACAGGTGTTGGTGAATGAGCTTCCAACCTTGTAGACCAGTTGCACCACCGAGCACACCGAGCGCAGTTTTGCGCAATGAGAGGTCGTCATGTGTAAGGCACCGACTGATCCCACTGAGAAATGGAACGCGCTCGGCAAAAGGTCGTTTGGCGAGCTCGTCGAGGAGTGGGATAATGGTCTCGGGAGACAGGTGCTCTTCATGGAGTGCCTGCCAACACAGTATGTCTTGCATACGATCGCTCCAATGCTGTCTGTTGTACAAGGTCTCTTTGATGGTCCAAAGGGTTGCTCTGGTTGTACCAAGAACAACCCGTATTGGCTATAAGGCAATGGTCTGATAGGGGTTCTTTGTGTGGGTTGGTTGCAAAAAAAAAGGCACCTCATGGGTGCCTTTTTAGAGAGGAAACTTGATGAAAAAAAGGAACATCACTTCGACCAAATGGGTATGTTGAAGTGTTCTCCACATCAAGGTATGACCTCCCGAAGGGGGTCATCTCGTCACATATCATTTCTCTCGGCGCTTTCTGTTTTCCCGGTATCTCTAAAGGACGATGGTTCATTTTCCAGCACAGGGAACGGGGTGCTTGTTCGTCTGTGTAATTGGCTGCCTGATGGCGATGTCCCGTCATCTTATAGAAGAATCAGTGTCAAAATTGTAGAGAGTGTGGAGGCTATCCGAAAACAGGTTCAAAGGTGCTCTTGGTGGTCATTGTGAGTCACCGAACTCCATACATCGACCGCTCCCACCAGAGAGATCGCTACAGTTGTATGGACCCACTCACAACGCCTATCAATTACCGGGGAGGTGTTGTGAGCTCGACACCCATTGCTGGGGTCTATTCATGAGTTTCCTCATGGCTCTCTGTTGACACGAAGTTCGCGAGAGAGGCTTGATTCAAACCAGAAAGAGTGGATTGAAATGTATGTGGGATATTCACTTTTCAAATAACGTCTTTTGATATTGTTTGTACTGAGGTACAAGTCAAACCATGACACATGAATTTTTTATCTTTTAAAAACATGTGATTATATGATTTGTATTGCCCCGTGAAGTTGTCTGTTGATACGTCTGATCTTCGAGAAAGGTTCATTTGTGATCGAAAAAAAGATCTCCTCCCATCAAAGTCGAATGATTTTGCTCGGTTTTTGGTGATTGTGTTCGTTTGATCTCGATCTGATCATGAGAGCCCTATTCGACTTGTGCCACGTGAACACCCCCTCACCCAAAGGAAAGAACCCTATGAAAGTCCATCATTTGAACTGTGCGACGTTGTGTCCGATTGGGGGCAGACTTGTCTCAAAGGTCTTCCCAAGTGAAGTGGTTTGTCACTGCCTGCTCATCGAAACCAACGAGGGGCTTGTACTTGTCGACACAGGGATCAGCGTGCAAGACTTTCGCCAACGTCGTCGCCTTGGTGTGATGGCTTATCTGCTCGATCTCAAAAATAAGCCCGAAGAGACCGCGATTCGTCAGATCGCCTCTTTGGGATTCGCTGCACGGGATGTGACGACGCTGATCCCAACCCACCTGGATCTGGACCACGCTGGTGGTATCGCCGACTTTCCTGACGCAACAGTTCACACCTTACGGACGGAGTACCAGGCGGCCCACAGGCGTCAAACGTTTGTGCAAAAACAGCGATATCGTCCGTGTCAGTGGGGAGCACACGCACACTGGACGCTCCATGATGTCGTCGAAGGCGAGCGTTGGTTTGGTTTTGAGGCCGTCCGACAAGCGCCTGGATTGCCCCCTGAGATTCTCTTGATTCCCCTCCCTGGCCACACCTCCGGACACTTTGGTGTCGCCATCCAGACGGATGACGGTTGGCTCTTTCACGTAGGGGATTCCTACTATCATCATAATGAGCTGTTGATCGAAGGCGGTGGACCTGCTGGAATGCAGACGTTTCAGCACATCGTTCACGAAAATTATGCCAAAGCCATGCACAACCAACAGCGACTTCGCGAACTTCACAAAGAACACGGCGATGAGGTCACGATCATCTCCGCACATGACCCCTCCGAATTTGCACGCTGTTGTGGGCATCACTAAGTTAATCCATCTCTTTTTGAAAGTCCGCACATCTGCGGCTTCGGAAGCTGGGGTTTTGCAATACAAACAGGAGACATTCACTTGAAATTTTTACACACAATGATCCGCGTCAAAGATGTTGACGCTGCGCTCGATTTTTTCGTCAACAAGTTGGGTCTCATCGAGACCCGTCGCAAAGACGTCCCCCAAGGACGCTTTACGCTGATCTTTCTCGCGACCGCCGAGGGAGAGCCAGAGATTGAGCTGACCCACAACTGGGATCAAGAAGAAGCCTACAGCGTCGGACGAAACTTTGGTCACCTGGCCTTTGCTGTCGATGACATCTACGCGCTCTGTGAGAAGCTCCAACAAGAAGGTGTCACGATCCTACGTCCACCTCGCGACGGTCGCATGGCGTTTGTCCGTTCACCAGACCTGATCTCCGTCGAGCTGCTCCAAAAAGGGGACGCGCAGCCCGTCCAAGAACCTTGGGCTTCTATGCCCAGCCAGGGTGAATGGTAAGCGCCCGATGTTTGACGCTCATTGTCACCTCGATGATGAACGCTTTGCAGATGATCTCACAGCGGTCCTGGCGCGCGCCAGGACCGCTGGTGTGCAGAGCTTTATCTCCGCCGGATACTCCCCTGAACGCTGGCGACGACAATCCACCATCGCCACCCAAGAAGAGGGTGTCTACGTCGCCTATGGTATCCATCCCTGGCATGTCTCTGCACATATGGACGAACCTTCTTCTGTGATGCTCGCTGCGCTTGACGCTTGTTTGTCCGATGATGTGTACATCAAGCCCGTTGGAATTGGAGAGATTGGCCTCGATCGCTCTCATTACGTCGAAGAGGCTTCTTACCCCCTTCAAGTCGAGGTCTTTCGTGCACAGCTCGCGCTGGCAAGAGAGAAGGACCTCCCCGTCGTGATCCACGCTGTCAAAACACACGCTGACGTGTTGTCATTCTTAAAAAAGGACGGCGTACCAAAAAGGGGTGGACAGATCCACGCTTTTTCGGCAAGCATCGAGATCGCAAGAGAGTACGTGAAGTTGGGTATGTCCCTGTCCTTTGGTGGAGCTGTCACGAGACCGCATGCAAAACGTGCAAGAACAGCGGCTTATGAGATTCCTGGGGAGATGCTCTTGTGCGAAACAGATGCACCTGATATGACACCTCCTGGGTTTCCTCATCGACGAAACGAACCCACCTCTTTACCACTCGTCTTGCAATCGATCGCAGAGCTTCGCGAGATACCCCTCGAAGAAGCTGTTGCCCTGACGAGCCAAAACACAAAACACCTCTTTGCCATTGAGGATTGATCTGATGAACACAACAACTGAAGAATCACAAGTCGATATCCCTCTCACTGACGCCAATGACCCCGAAGACGAGTACAGACTCCATCGTCGCTTCGATCGGATAGGTCGACTCGCTGGCGATGAGGGGATGAAGAAACTCTTGCGCGCCAAAGTGATGGTTGTTGGACTCGGCGGTGTCGGTTCATTTGCAGCCGAAGCGCTCGTGCGTAGTGGTGTTGGGCATGTGAAAATCGTGGACTTTGACAAGGTCTGTATCACCAACACAAACAGACAACTGCAAGCGCTCAAAGGACAGGTCGGACGCTACAAAGCCAACGTCCTCGCAGAGCGTCTTCGTCAGATCAATCCACAAGCCACTGTCGAGCCGATCGAGCGCTTTTACATGGCCGAAAACTCCGACGAGATCCTCTCTGATGACCTCGACTATGTGATCGACGCGATCGACAACGTGACCGCAAAGTGCCATCTGCTCGCGACATGTGTCGAACGTGGGATTCCTGTTGTATGTTCGACCGGCGCGTCTGGACGTTGGGACCCCACATTGTTGAGGACCGCTGATCTCTCGGAGACACACACAGACCCACTCGCGTCCTCTGTGCGCAAGCTCCTGCGACAAAACCATAACTTCCCGAGCAAAGGAAAGTTTGGTATCCCCGCAGTGTTCTCCGCGGAGCGCATTGAGCTGCCAAGAGAGCTCTCCTACGACAATGGAAATGGTTTTCGCTGTGTCTGTCCCGGCGGGAAAAACAAATATCACAACTGTGACAACAGAAATGTCATCTACGGAACAGCCGGTTTTGTGACAGGAACATTCGGTCTGACCTGTGCGAGCCTCGTCGTCAGACAGATCGTCAACGGCGAACTCTCTCTCTAGACGAGTCAGGTTGCTCCTCCCACCTCACAACGCTCTATACATAGCGTTTGATCAGGGACAAGGTTTGCTCGTAGTAGGTATGACCAAAGAGATTGAAGTGGTTGAACACATGGTACAGTTTGTACAGCCCCAAACGCTCTTTGTGTCCTGGAGAGAGAGGAAAAGCCTCTTCGTATGCGTCGTAAAACCTTTGTGAGAACCCACCAAACAAATGTGTCATCCCCAACTCTGCCTCTCGATGACCGTAAGACACGGCTGGATCGATAAGGCATGGCTCCCCTCGTTCATCACTGATCACGTTCCCACTCCACAGATCACCATGAAGCAGAGCGGGTCGCTCTTCGCTTCCTGACAGCAATCCCTCAATCCGAGGCTCCAAACGTCCCATCCATCGACGAAGATCATCCGTCGCGATGCCTTGTTGTTCAGCGACCTTGAGCTGGTGTTTGAGTCTGTATTGCCAGTAGAAGGCTGGCCAAGAGATGTCTTTGTCACTGGGGACATTTGGCTGCGTTGTCGCACCAATCAAGTTGTCTTCGTAGAATCCGTAATGTGCAGAGGTGACACGGTGTTGGGCTGCGAGGCCACGACCAAGCGCCTCCATGAAGTCCGTTCGTCTTGGTGCTTGTTCGATGTATTCGAGGAGCAAAAGTTGTGGGGTGGCGTGTTGGATCGATGGAATACGGAGCGCGTTGGCTTTTGCCAGTTCTTCGAGTCCGTGGGCTTCTTGAAGAAAGGGAGCCTGATCGTCGGGCATGGATTTGACGAAATAGCGTGCGCCATCTTCCATCGTGACAATGGCTGCATTGGCGATACAACCGCCTCCAACTCCCTCCATGTGCAATACTTGTTGCCCCAAGGCTGCTGTAAGCTCCTGGCGAACATTCATCGTCGTATTTGGATATGTTGAAGGAGTCCTTCACAGGCATCTTCGAGCAGGTCGAGGACGCGCTCAAAACCGTCTGCGCCGCCGTAGTAAGGGTCGGGGACATGGTCTGTTGATTCGCGTTGACAAAAGGACGTCATCATATGGAGTTTGTCTTCGTATTGTCCGTCTTCATCGAGGTCCTGAAGATCTCTCATGTTGGACGCATCCATCGCGATGATCATATCAAATGTCTCGTAGTCATCGGGAAAGGCGACCTGACGACTGCGGCTGGTGAGGTCATATCCGCGCTTGGCGCCATGTTTTCTCATGCGGGCGTCTGCTCTCTCGCCAACGTGATAGCCTGCGGTCCCAGCGGAGTCACAAAAGATACTCTCTGACAACCCTGCGCGTTCGACGTAGGCTTTCATGACGGCTTCTGCGCTAGGGGAGCGACAGATATTTCCCAAACAGACAAATAACACCTTGAACATCTCTTCTCCTTTTGGACGAATCTTGGACAGGAAAACATCCACTCATGTGGGAGTGTGTTCTGCAAGGTAAGAGATAAACGCATCGTTGGGAAGGGGACGACTGTAAAAGTAACCTTGACCGAGCCGGCAGCCCATCTCTTTGAGTGTGTCGACGAGTGGCTGGTCTTCAATGCCTTCGGCGATGACTTTGAGGCCAAGCTCACGAGACATTTGGATGATGTATTTGACGATCGTGTAGGTGCGTTTGTTATCGAGTGTGATGACGTAAGAGCGGTCGAGCTTTAACTCGTTGACATGTAGTTTACTCAGGTAGTTGAGAGAGGAGTAACCTGTGCCAAAGTCGTCGATGGCGATATGGATACCCTTTTCGAGCAAAGCTTGCAATGTACGATTGGCCAGATCAAAGTGACTTAAGACAGCGGTCTCTGTCACTTCAAAGATCAGGTGTTCAGGTCGGCAGTCGTATTGTTTCAGGAGCTCTTCAAGTGTCGGGATAAAGTGTGGGTCGTAGAGGGTGGAGGGGGAGAGGTTGATCGCGAGACGGAAGCCTTCGATTTGGTCGACATCCCAAGTCTCCATAGCTTGCAATGCCTCTTCGATGATCAACCTCGTGAGGGGGCGAATGAGCGCTGTCTGTTCGGCCACTTCGATGAAGAGATTGGGGGCCATGCGACCCCGTTTGGGGTGGCTCCAGCGCACGAGCGCTTCCGCGCCGATGGGGGCACTTGTTTCGAGGTCAACTTTTGGTTGGAATTCGAGAAAAAACTCTCTGTTTTTGATGGCCTGGTGGATCTCTGCGGCGAGCAAGAAGTGATGAGGGGCGTAGGTCTTTTCGACAGGTTCAAAGACCGCGATGGTTTCACCTAGTTGGATCGCCTGATCATTTGCAGTGTCAGCGTATCGGAGTAACTCGTTGCGCTCACTCGCGTGCAGTGGGGCGAGCGCGATCCCGCAGGTGATCAGGATGTGGATGGGAAATCCTTCGATGTCGATGGGTTGGGAGAGCGCTTCGATGACAGGGCGCATCCGCTGTGTGACCTCCTCGGGTTTTTGTAGTCTGGAGAATAAGATCCCAAATTGGTCGCCACTAAGGGATGCGATCTCACAAGCTTCTGTGAGATGTTGTTGGATGACATGGGTGACACCTTTGCGGATGAGACGTCTTGTCTGTTGGCCGAGGCTATGGGTGAGTGGGTGGAGGTTGTTGATACGGAGCAGGGCGACGCCCAAGAGTTGGAGTGTGCGGAGATTTTGAGCCAGTGAGTCGTCAAGGATACGTTCAAAATGCTCTCTGTTGGGGAGTCCTGTCACGGAGTCGTGGGAGAGTTCGTATTGGAGTTTCTTGTGGACTTCGTGTCGCTCAACGGCTGAGGTGAAGATGCTGATGACTGAACGCAATAATTGCAACTCCTCTTGTGTGTATACACGTGTACGTCGCTCTCCAAGGCAAAGCAATCCCCAGCGGTCTTTGGAACGACCGATGGCTTTGATCGTGAGCTGTTGGATATCTTGTTGGAGGAAGTACGACGGGATATGAAGAGAATGTGGTTGGTGGATATCTTCAATATCGACGTGATCTGTCTGTCTGAGCGCGAACCCCAAGACATTTGTGATCTCACCTGAGAAATCATGAGTTGGAGGTTCGCTTGCCGAGGTGCTATGGATGAGTCGCAGGTTTGGGTTGTTGGAAGTGGCCGAAGGAGCCGATTGCAAAAGGTAGAGTTGATCAATTTGTAGAATCGAGCGAAGTAGAGAGAGCGCCTCATCGAAGAACAAGGCGAGGTCGGAAAGCTCCAGCGCTCTTTGTCCGAGGAAGGCGATAATATGTTGCTGTTGGGCGGCTTTTTGTCTCGTCATTTCGCTCTTTTGACGGGCCTCATAAAGACTGCGAAAGCGATTGAGGCGTGTGATGTTTTTCAGTCTCGCGCGCAACAAGAAACGATCGACAGGTTTACTCATAAAGTCGTCAGCGCCGGCCTCCATCCCTTGTGAGAGGGACTCTCTGTCGTCAAGCGCTGTGAGCATGATAATAGGAAGCTCTGCGAGCGTCGGGTTTTTGCGCAATTGACGGCAGACCTCAAATCCATCCATATCTGGCATCATCACGTCGAGCAGGATCACATCAGGGATAATCGCTTCAACCTTTTCAAGGGCCTCTTGTCCACTTGCGGCGAACTCAAGATGGTAACCCTGATTGGCCAAAAGTCCCTTCATTGTCGCGCGTGCGCCGGCTTGATCATCCACGATAAGGATGGTTGCTGTCGAAAAGGAGTGTGCACTGTTCATCACGAATGGGACCTCTTTTGTAAGTGTTTTTCGATGGTTGAGATGAGCTGTTGTAGATTGAGTGGTTTGCTCAGATAGTCATCAGCGCCTGCTTGTAGACAGCGCTCTTTGTCTTCTGGCATCGCGAGGGCTGTCAATGCGACAATTGGTGTGTGGGCATAGCCTTGGAATTCTCGGAGATTTCCGATCGTCTCAAGACCATCCATCTTCGGCATTTGAATGTCCATCAAGATGATATCAAATGAATCTTCTCGTGCGTGCTGTAGCGCTTCAATGCCATTTCGGGCGAGCGTGACGTCGTATTGTTTGGCTTCGAGGAAGCGGGAAAACAGCATGATGCTGCTCTCGTTGTCTTCGGCCAAGAGGATCTTTTTTCTCTCGGACGTAAGCTCGTATGGCATCGTCTTCTTTTTGATCGGCTTGGTCGAGGGGGGAGGAGGTGTCTCGCGGGGAGGGGGTGGTGCCATCACCCTTGGGAGACTCTTGATGATTGGACGAGCGGGGGTTTGTTTGGGAGCGATATTCGGGAGGGTGATATGGAATTGGCTCCCCTGACCGATTTGGCTCTCCACTGACAGCGTGCCATTGTGCAGTTTGACCATGTGTTGGACGAGGGAGAGCCCAAGGCCTGTGCCTTCGTATTGTCTGGAGAGCTTGCTGTCGATTTGGATAAATGGTTGGAAGATGCGCGTCTGGTTCTCTTTCGAGATGCCGATGCCTTCGTCCCATACAGTGAACGTCACCTGTTGCTGGTCAGGTGTCATCTTCACACGTAGGCCGATACGGCCTCCTTTGGGCGTGAACTTCGTCGCGTTTGAGAGCAGGTTAATCAGGACCTGTTTCAGTCTTCTGGCATCCGCCCATAGTGGAGCAGTGACACCCTCATCTGTGAAGTTGACTTGCAGTGATTTGTTCGTTGCCCCTTTGCGAATGATTCGCATACACGATTGGCAGAGGTCGAACAAGTCGACTTTTTCGTATTCAAGTTCGACTTTACCTGCGGATATTTTGGATAGGTCGAGGATATCGTTGATCAGCGCGAGCAAGTGACGACCACTCTCTTCGATGTATTGTAGCGACTCTTTTTGGGCTTCGTTAGGGGGACCGTAGACACCTTCTAGAAAGGCCTCTGACATTCCCAGGATGGTGTTAAGTGGTGTGCGCAATTCGTGACTAATACTCGCAAGAAAGTCATCTTTCATCTTGGAGGCGCGGTCAAGTCGTGCATTTGCATGACTTAGCTGTTCTGTCCTGACGCGTAACGCTTCTTCCGCTTGCTTGCGCTCTGTGACGTTTCGAATGACGCTCGTGTAGATCTGTGTCTCACCGAGCTCTACGCGACCAAGACTTAGCTCACATGGAAAAAGCTCTCCATTTTTTTTATGTCCCATCAGCTCGATCGGAGCGTCTGCATGTTTTCGGGCGTACAACACCTCCATAAAGGCGTCCGCGTCTGTGTCATTGTCAAAGTGTGGAAATAGCAAGCTGAGGTGTTGGGCGGAGAGTTCGTCTTTGCTGTAACCAAAGATCTGCTCGATCGCGCTGTTGACGATCATAATTTTGCCGTTTTTGTCGGTAGAAGCGATTCCTTCTGCTGCTGTCTCCAGGATGTTGTGTTTGAGCGCTTCGGCGTGCTCTAGCGCTTCATATTGTGTTGAAAGTTTGGCGTTCGCTTGCTTGAGCTGGATGGTCTGCCTGGAGAGCTCCTCGGCGATCTCATGGGCGTCGTGAAGAGATTGTTCTGTCATCTGGAGAAGATGCAACAAGTCTATCGCCGGATCGTGTAAAGCAAAATCCTTCAGCTTTAAACCGAGCGCGGAGATTTGTTTGGGATGTGTGAGCCAGGGAGAGCCCAGGAATATCCATGGATTGGACGTTTCATTTTGTAGAGGGAGCCATTGTCCTCTCAACATGAACTCCTCGTTTGTCCGAGAGCGCAGTACCCAGAGCAAGTGTCTGTCACTGGAGAGCGAGGCAAATGTGAGTGGGACATCTGGTCTTTTGACTTCGAACTCTTGATGTAACGAAGGGAAGGGAGGGGGGAGTAGTTTTTGAAGCGATGGACCTACCTGTAAGATCGTGAGAGCAGCATCGACCACGATATAAAAAGGGAACAACTCCTCTAGTTGCTGTGGAGATATGTGTGGTGTCGATAGCATCGTCTCTCCTCTTTATTCGCTGTCACTGCGTGTTTGCGAAGTTACAAGTCTCTGTGATTCACCATTGGATCGTGAATTCATCGTGCTTTGCACCATCTGCGCGTTTGAGTGTGTGTTGGATCGTGAGCGTTGTGTTGTACATCTCACCGAGCCCACGCAACAGTCCAACGACAAATGGTTGTAAACCGTCACGATGGGAGTTGTAGTAGAGTCTTATATAGCCGGGGCCTTTCTCCAATACTCTGAACTTGGGTGGGGATAACTTGGGCAGGATAAAAGAGATGCGTGTGTGGAAGTTGGGCAGGTTCTCCAAAAACTCTTGAAGATTTTCTCCTCCCGCCTCAAAGAGCTCGCTGTATCCTTTTCTTCCTGTGTGTAAAATCCAATGGACCCCAAACTCTTCGAGGATCTCTGTCGGGGTGAGCCCCACGTGCTGACTCAACGCGCCGACGATAGCGTATGTCTCCTGATCGTCGTAACCTCGATTGCTTATATATGTATCTGTCTCGATCCCTGCCGTCTCTTTGACTTTTTCCCACACCCCATCGCCAAAGTGAAGCGTGATGTACTCTTTCATCGAACGGTTGACCAACCCATACATTGCTCGTCCTCCAAGGTTTGGTAAGAACTCCATACCTTGATAGACGGTTCAAAGTCGCGTTCGATGAAGGAATTTTTTCTGAATCCTTTTTTCCTTGGAGTGGCCTTGTCGATCCTATCTGCGTTTGTGGCCGTGCTGCGGGAGTTGGGGGGATCAGGTGGCTTTGTGTGTTCTCAGCTCTACATAGAATGTCGTCCCTACACCTGGTGAGCTCTCAAAGGTCAACTCACCTCCGTGTAGTCCAACGATCGTCTTGGCGATCGAGAGACCGAGCCCCGTTCCTTTTGTTGTCCGTTTTGCGTAATCCTCGGCCTGTGAAAATCTTTCGAAGATTTTGCTATGGAACTTGGAAGGGATGCCGTTGCCCCTGTCTTCCACTGCGATCTTTAAGCAGTTGTCCTCTGTCAGATACGCGCTCACGAGCACCTTTTCCCCTTCTGGCGAAAATTTACAGGCATTGGAGAGTAAGTTGGCCATGACTTGCTTCATTCTTTGGACATCGATATCGATGGTGGTGTTGGAGCACTCTCCTAGCTCGATGGAGACTTTGTGTTCTCTCGCGTATGCTTGGTTTTCCTCAACACACGAAGTCAAAAACGGAGCCACCTTCGTCGGCTTCATTTGAAGGGAGAAGTCTCCGCTGTTGTACTTCTCCGAGTCGAGCAGGTCATTGATCAGTAAGAGCAATCTCTTGCTGTTCTTCTCTGCGATGTGCAGGAGGTGTTGGGCTTTTTCTTTCTGTACAAGGCCACTGTTGAGTAGCTGCAGCGAACCTTTGATCGACGTTAAAGGGGTGCGTAATTCGTGGCTGACGGTCGTCAAAAATTCGTTCTTTACGTTGATCAGCATCTTCTTCTCTGTGATATTGAGAAAGTAGCCGTAAAGTGCGATCTCTTCGTTATTGAGCTGCTCTGAGGTCGATGTCCCAAAGTACCATTGTTCTCCGTCGAGAGGATCGACGATACGAAACTCATCCTCCCACAAGGTCATGTTTTGTGTGGCTCGGTGAAGTCCCTCCCTTACGCGCTCTCTGTCGTCCTTGTGGATGGATTCGAAGAACAATTGTGCCTTGTTCTCGAACTCTTTCGCAGTGCGTCCCAAGAGTGTCTGTTTGGGGCTGTTGATGTAATCGAAGGACCAACCCCCACCTGAGGACAGGGTGAGCTGCAAGATCTCGCCGGGTACTTGCTCTGTGATGTGAGAAAGTCGACGTGCGAGTTTCTGGCTTCGTACTGTGTGGAGGTGCACCTTCATCACCATCCGCCAGCCGATGTACGCAAGCAGAGCAGAGAAGGAGACGAGCGTCGCGATATGATTGAGCCATGGTGCGAGATTATAGGAGTAAGTCTCCGAGCGGATCGAGAAGGTCAACCAACGTTGTGTTGCGGCAAATCCCAACCCCACAATCGATAAAGACATAAGAGATATCAAAACGATACCCCACCGCAGTGGTAGAAAGAGGATGGCTGTAAAGGAGAAGGTGACCACAAAGACCCGACTCTCCGCCAATAATCCTAGTTTTGATGCTGGGATCAAGATCGCTGCCCACATCAACGTGAGCAAAAACAACACCCGCGTGGTATACGAAAAAGCAGACTTTGTCGCCCACAGGAAAAAAACAGCCAATACTAAGAGTAAGTTCGCGATGTAGAACCATCGAAACCCTGTGACAGGTATACGTGAGATGGAGATCAAGTACGATGGAATACACGCGAGACAGAGTCCAAGGAGAAATTCTTGAAGAAGTTCTTCCTGAAGTGTCCGAAGGTTCCAATCTGTTCTTGGCATGGTATGTATCCTCTTGAAGTTCCCATTCTTGTTGCCGGATGTCTTGTCTTAAAGACACTCGGGGTACATAAATACCAGCACACACACCAAGTTTCAAGCTCGTACAGAACACTGGTCTAGTGCGTTTCTTTTGTTGGGGATTTTTGGAGGAGAGCGGGGAGGGGCCGACGACCTAATTGCTATTGACAACTCCAGAGGATGGTTTTGTCTGCTGCGCCTGAGATCAGCTGTGAGGTGTTTGTACCAAAGACGACACGAAAGATACCTGCATCATGTCCTGACAACGTGCTCAGCGCTTTTTTTGATGTTATATTCCACAGCCTCACCGTCGTGTCCAACGAACCAGACAAGAGCAGCATGCTGTCCGCACTGTATTCGAGGGTCTTGATCTCCGCTTGATGTCCTTCGAAGGTGTGGATGAGTTGTCTTGTTTGTGCATCCCAAAGCTTGATCTGGCCGTTGCTGTCGCCTGACGCAAATGACTTTCCGTTGGGTGCAAAGGCGATGGCTGTGACCTCTGTTCCGTGTCCATCGATGTTTTGGATCGGGTATTCTTCATCGACCTTCCACCATTTGATCGTGTTGTCCCAAGAGGCCGAGACAAACGATGTTCCATCTGGAGAAAATTGTGCCGCATAGACAGGTCCAAGGTGCCCTCGGAAGGTTCGCACATGTGCTCCATCGTCTGCGTTCCACAGCTCCAATCTGTGTTTGTCGCTGGAGGTCAGGATGCGCGTCCCATCAGGGCTGAAGGTGAGATGATTGATCGGTCCATCTTCTGCCTTTTTGCTACTATACAGGAGCTTACCGGATGAGACTTCATATGCGTGTAGAAATTGTTCTTCACCGCTCCCTCTCAACGCTGCGACGAGCATCTTGCCATCTGGTCGGAAGGCCATGTATCTGATTTTGTGTTTGACTGTTTCGAGGGTGCGCAGCACCTTTTTTTCCGATAATGACCAGATTTTGATCGTATCTTCGTTCGAGACCGTCGCGAAGTGATCGGATGATGCGTGGATCGCGACGGTGTTATTCTGCCAATTTTGGATACGGTTGATACGATGAAGGAGCGTGCTATCTTCTGTCTTCCATATGTGGATGGCACCTTGTTGAGAGCCCGTCACAAAGGCACTCCCGTCTGGATGCATGGTGACACTTTGGGCGCGGTCATTTGTGAGACTGATCTTCGAGATGACTTGTTTGGTCTCTAAATCGTACACGAGTGTCCTGTAGGTGTATCGATGTGAAACTGCGAGGTGACGATTGTCTCGCGAAAAAGAGAGGCCATATGGACTCCGCTCTCCTGTGTAGCGTTGCGTGTAAGATTGAATGCTCTTATTGAGATCGTACACATACAAATATCGATAGGAACCCATCGCCAGCCAACGTCCATTATCGGAGATCTCCATTGAGCTGTAAGAAGTCTCTGTGTTGTCTCCTGTCTCGATAAGCTTCGATTGTTTGATATCCCACTTGGAGAGCTTGTTGTTGTACGTGGTGTACAGTGTATTGTCTTTCCCAAACACGACAAAGTTTTGTCGGGACTCTGTAGGGATACTCTTGCTGAGCACGAGGCGCGTCTTAAAGCTCCAAATGTCAATACTACCCGAACGTGTCACGGCAAATTTGTATTCTGTTGGATGAATGGCCAAAGAGTACACATATGCGCTTTGGAGGAGTGTCTGGAGAGAAGGTTTTCGGCTCGCGACGTCCCACACGATCAACTGTCTACTTTGGTAGAGTGCGACGAGTTTTTTGCCGTCACCTGTGAATTTGATGTGAGAGGGAGCGCTCTTGCTGTATTTGAAGGTCGCGATATGTTTGGCTGTCGCTGCGTCCCATAGTTTGATCGTGTAATCCGTTGAAGCTGTCGCGAAGATCTTACCGTCAGGGCTGTATTGTACGCTCATGATTTGTGAAAAGTGACCGGCAGGGAGCTGTTCGAGTGGTTCGGCTGTGCAAGTCTTACATGCTTCATCGACAGCGCCGTCACAATCGTTGTCATGGCCATCACAGAGTTCTTCCTTTGGCGTGACTTCTCCGACACACTCGCTCCATTGGCCAAATTGACAGGTCTGTCTACCTTCTTGGCAGAGTCCAACTCCTTTTGTCGCTTCTTTCCCACTGTAGCAACGCCTCGTATCGCCCGAGTTACATTCGATTTTGCGTTCGGAGCTGCCGCCATCAAAGTCCGTCGTCTCAAAGCTCGTCGAGTTGGTGCTGACGACACAATATCCTGCCTGTGTACACACCTCTTTACTCGTACAGTCCGCATCTTGGGTGCAGAGCTTTACACAAGATTGGCTGCGACAGACTTGACCGCCTTCACAATCCGTGTCTTGTGCGCAGGCGAGCTGAATCGTGCTGCTCCCACAATGCCAGCCCCCCACGAGGAGCAAGAACGCGCCAACACACAACAAAATGAAACGATGGTACCTCATACATACAAACCTTCTATTGGGCAGCCTGCTCAAAAAACCAACTGCCTTGACCTATGGAATCGTGAATGTATCACAACAGCTTCTTTGCCTTCGTCTTTAACAAGCAAAAGATATGCCGGGATCTTTTTCACGATGTGTATGATCATTTTTCTTAGGTAGAGCGATTGTTTACTCGGTGCAGGTGTCGAAGTGGAGGTGTGTTCGTTGAGGGATGTCTCAGATTTTTGAGGATGTTGCCCTTCGAGGTGACAGATCTTTGTGTTTGATGTGAAGCAAGTCTTTTGTAGTGGGTTGTGCTATAAGGTGGCTACGAATTGGGGTCGGTCTCTGTCTCTGAACCGACCTGAGATCTCCTCTGTGAGTCTCTTGTTTGGAGTTGTAAAGGATGCAAAAGATACCTCTACCACGGGAGCACGGTGCTTGGGTGATGTTGTTCACGCCGTGTATTCTCGGGACGTTGTTGGCGCCACAGATCGCCCTCCATGTTGTGTTGTTGTACATCGCAATTCTTGGTGCTTTTCTGGCACGCCATCCCTTTATTTTCTTGCTCAAAACACGCACGCACAAAAATCGTGAAGCACAGCGTCAACACATGACAATGTGGCTCGCATTGTACGGTGTTGTGTCGATGGGGGCCGGAGCGCTGTTGTTATTCGCCTACCAATTGACGTGGCTCTTGTATTTCGCGTTTGCTGCGGTGATTGGACTCGGCTTGGACACATGGTGGCACCTGAAGAGAGAAGGGATGAGCGCAAAAGCTGAATATGCTGGCGTGATCGCCATGTCACTCTCTGCACCTGCTGCGTACTACGTCGCTTCGGGGACACTTCCTTGGCAAGCCTTTGCCTTGTGCTTGCTCTGTATCTTGTACTTTGGAGGGAGCATCTTCTACGTCAAGTTGAAGGTCCGCACACAACCCAAAGCACCCTGTCCAGTCAGCACGCTCCAAAAGCTACGCGCTGGTAAAGTTAACGCGACCTACCATCTCTTCGCGCTTACCCTCGTCTCCATCCTGGCTGCACTCGGGACACTTCCACTGTGGACACCTCTCGCGTTCCTACCTGTAACCATCAAGGCGATGTGGGGAACCTTTCAGTGGCAAACCAAACAAGAACTCAATCTCATGCGATTGGGGATCTATGAATGTGTCCACGCCCTCGTCTTCTCCGTGATGATTATCCTGACGTTTGCGTGAAACCTTTTTGCATCATACGATATAAAAATGGCTGAGCGTCGCGAGGGGGCGTCCGCGAGCAAACCACGCCGGGAAGACACATCTCTTCTTCATATACCACGGTAACAACTCGATGATATCGAAACTCTCAAGGTGTTGTAGAGACGGGAGCTTCTTGGTGATATCCGCCGGTTGATGAAGTCCATATTGAAACAGCGTTTGTCGCCTTCTGAACGTCGCGCTCATATTCGCGAAGGTCAGCAGCGCCGGGTGGTATGTATCGATGAGCAGGTCCGTCCCTTTGGGGAACAGTTCACACAACGTACGTAGCGTCTGCATGACTTTTTCCTCTGGAAAGTAGGGAAGCAGGCCTTCGATGAGCACGATGGGAGGTTGTTGAGGGTGGATGTAGGGGCGGATCTGGTGAAGCTCTTCTGGGATGGAGAGGGCGCACAGTGTGTGTTGTGGAGAGCTGGGAAGACATTGTCGTCTCTGCTCGATGACATGAGGCAGATCCGCACAGATGAATGATGTCTCTTTGTGTCTAAAGGGAAGCGTATCAAGCCCACATGCGAGCACAAACACATCCCGCTTTGGGTGCTCTTGGAGCAACAGACGCAAACGCCGATCGATGAGGATACTCCTGGCGATACACAGCCTGATCGGGAAAGTGTCGCTGCTGATATCTGCTGGTGACAGCTTCAGTGTTTGCGCGACGTCCAGCGCCAGGTCGTCGTGGAATGTGTGTTGTGGCAGGTATGTTTTGGCATAGGCACGGGCGAGCAAGGGGATCAAGAGAGTCCAGCTGATGCCGTGCAGTTGTGAGAGAAGTTGTTCTGTTGGGGAGGTGGACATGGAGAGGTCTCAGGCCGTTATGTCAAAGAGCGCGTGGTCTCAGGTGGGGTCTGCTTTGGGGGTTTTGTCGGTGCTTGCAGGGAGCTTGGGCTCTTTGATGTACTCTGCGGGGATGGTCCCAGTCAGGGTCTTCAGCCATGTCACGATGCGTGCGACTTGCTCTTTTTTGAGCTCTTTGGCGAGCTGGTGACGTGCCATCAACTTGACCATCTTTTCGAGCGACTTGACCGAACCATCATGCAGATAAGGACCTGTCTTCTCGATGTTGCGAAGAGAGGGCACTTTGAACATGAATTTGTCTTCTGCCTTTTTGGTGACTTTGAAGCGACCTTCGTCTTTGTTACCGGGCCAGGGCTTGATAAGTCCGAGCTTGTGGTACATGTGTCCACCTACGTATGTCCCTGAGTGGCAAGTTGTACAACCTGCGGAGACAAACTCTTTGAGGCCGAGCTTTTCCTCTTTGGTGAGGGCTTTTTTGTCGCCTTTGAGGAACTTATCCCAGCGAGAAGGTGTGACCAATTTGCGCTCGAAAGCACCAATCGCTTTACCGATGTTGTCCATCGTGACGGGATCTTTTTCGCCTGGGAAGACCTTCTTGAACATCTCGACGTACGCGGGGATAGACTTCACAGTCGCGACCGCGCGCTTAGGATCGATCGCCATCTCAACAGGGTTTTGGATGGGTTGTGTCGCTTGGTGTTCGATGCTGGGGGAGCGACCATCCCAGAATTGAACGAAGTGTCCAGCGGCGTTGTAAACAGTGGGGGAGTTACGATCACCCTTTTGTTTTTTGTGGCCTTCTGAGGTGGGCTTGTTGTCGACACCAAAGGTGGACAAACCGTGACAGCTGTTACAGGAGACGTCGTGGTTTTTGGACAGGCGTTTGTCGAAGTACAACATACGACCCAAGGCGATTTTCTCTTTGGTCAGCTTGATGCCTTTACCTTCCATGACTGCTGGAAGTGCGCCAAAGTTTTTGAGGATCGCAGCGTCAATATCTGCCGATACTTTTGACTTTGACTTTTTCTCGAATTGATCGATTGGACCTTTGTTGTTGTTCTTTTTACAACCTGTGAGGGCAAACACAAGCATACAACATACTGGGAACAAGATTCTTTTCACTTTGAACCTCCATTTCGTCGTGTGAATCCATCTCTTTTTGGCTCCGCAACATTCTTTGGCGGAGCGTCGGAGGAGATGTTGTATCAGAGCCATTATGTCCTTTGCAAGTGTCAAATGTATCCATTTTGTAAATGGACTACATACGTAGTCTCAGCTCGTATCAATCGTCCTTTTTGTCTACTATTACAAACCCAAATGAGGGAGAGAAGACAGCTGTATTGTTTTAGGCCATCGGATGCAAAAAAGGATACAGAAAAAAAACGTCCTTACAGGTCCTCTTGCGAAAAAGACATACAACATCGAGGTCGGACACAAGGTCCGACCCTACGGGGGAAATGCAACATCATGCTCATGCGTTTACTTCGCGAGAGGACCACTTACTTGGACCATACGCGAAGTGAGTTATTCCAGCCTTTGACACTGCTACATCCACCAGATGAACGATATTGTCCTGTGCTCATGAAGATATATGCGTATCCTGCGGGTCTATCTTTTGGCCATGTAAAGTCGAATTTAAACGCGCGATTTGTCACCTGTACACATTGTCTCTGCCAGCCTCCTCCTTCAAACTGGACATTGAACGCCAAGGCACTTGTCTCATCGGCGACTTTCCCTTCAAAAGTGTATGTCTTTCCACGCTCCAACCCCCAACAGTCGAAGGGAGTGTTCATGATCACACCACGATATGCGAAGGTCTCCTTTGCACACATCGAGCTTGTCGTCTTGGTGCATGTTGACAGGGCTTTGTTCTGTCAAATACCCCCACCTTCGCAAAGCTCAGGAAGGGGCTTGTCGTTCCATTCACTTCCGCTAAAACAACTTCAACTGGACGACACTGGAGGCTTCATCGTTTGCTTCCGAAACCACAACTCCTCCGTTGGGTTGATTGACTGCAACCCTGCCATCATCTTCGCATTCAAACAACGCACGCTCTCGCTTTATCACGAGTTGACGTCCTTTTTCTGCTATGTTTCTGGCCGCATTCAGGTCTGCGTGGCTCTGCGTTCCACACTCCCTACAAACAAACACACTCTGACTTTTTCGATTGCGTTTGTCACAATATCCACACTGACTGCACGTTTGAGATGTATACGCCGCATCTACGAACAACACTTCTACACCGTCTCTTTTGGCTTTGTACTCTATTTTTTTGCGCAGGTCATAAAATGCCCACGAATGCAATTCTCTTCGCAGCTCGCGACTGGCCCTTACCCGATTGCGTATCCCACTCAAATCTTCGAGCACGATCGTTCTCTTTGTGCGTTGCGCTTTTTTGACAATTGCTTTCGAGAGCACATGATTTACATCATTTCGAAAACGGGCTTCTCGACCGCTTCTTTCTTTCAATTTGCGTTTACACGATTTTGTCCCTTTTTTCTGCAGTTGTCTGCGTCTATGTACGTTCTTCTTGCGAACGGCTCGAATCTGTTCTCCTGAAAATGCTGTCGCATCCGAGTCATAAGCGATTTGTGCCAGCCCCAAGTCCACACCGAGGTAACCTTGACTTTCGAAACCTTCGCTTTCTTTGACTTCAACGCTGACGTGTAGATAGAATTTGTTTTTCCTCAGCAGCAGTTTGGACTCCCCAATTTTGCCACCAAGCATGTTTTGTTGATGTTCACCACAAACAAACCTGATAGGCTGACGTCCGTTGAGCGTCCACACAGAAATTTTGTCGTCATCTTCCATCCAAGAAAGTAGACGAGCATCATACGCAATGGAGCCGTTAAATCTGAACTTTACGAGCGTTCGTTTGTTGTTTTTGTACGCAGCGGCAACCTTTGCAAATGAACGAATGAAGATTTGGGATGAGAGTTGAGGGTATTTTTTGCGTAGTTTGTGGTAAAACTCTTTTTGAAGAGAGGACTTGCCAAACTTACGTTCTTTGAATGCAAGTTGAGAAATACGATTGCAGAGAATGTTGGTTTCTCTGATGGTGTTGAGCAACAATTGTTGTTGTTCGAGATCAAGCTCAAGTTTAAGTTTGGCAGTCAATTTCATGAGTATAGATCATCCTTTGTATGTTCATGCATGAAAGTATCAAGGATGTGTGTCATATTGTGACAGACGTTTGGAAAAAAAATGAATCGGATGGGGATTTCCTCCCCCACCGAATCCACTCGCGGTGCTCGCTGTAGATTCGGAAGGGGCCTCCATCCCTTTGAGAAAGAAATTCCTTTACTAGGTGAAGTGACACGAAGTCCAGGGTAGGCGACACCTGCGGAGGTGTCTCGTAGTGCTTCGAAGTAGATTGGTTGGGACAAATTCAGGCCATCGAGGATTTCAAGGTGGAGATGTGGACCTGTCGAGAAGCCTGTGTTTCCAGAGAGGCCAATGACTTGACCTGGGCACACCTGCTCACCGAGTTTGACTCTTACACCGTCTTTTTGAAGGTGTAGATACCGTGCGGATGTCCCATCACCATGATCGATGTACACATAGTTGGCTTGAGACGAACAAGATGAGTCCCCACAACCTGAGTCGGAGTCGCTCTTTGTACCGATCACAATCCCTGCACGGACGGCGACGACCTTTGTGCCTTCAGGGACACCGAAGTCGACGGAGTAAGCAGAGTTTCCTTTGTGAGAGAAGGAGCCATGATGGCCTTGTGAGATGGTGACAGAGAAGCCCTCTTCGAAGGGGAGACGTATCCATTGTGAACGAGCTGTCAGACATTGTCCTCCGAGTAATACTTTGCCGGGACCACAGAGCTCTTTGGGGTCATCAGGGATACATTGTCCATTCTCTTCGCGTGTGCCGTCACTACAAGAGAGGGTTTTTTCTGGAAGACATTGTCCTTCATCTTGTTTGGTCCCCTGGCCACATGTGACCTTTTCGAAGGTTGGGACACATTGACCATCTTTGGAAGTTGTTCCGCTACCACACTCGCGTTTTTCGTAATCTGGGACACATTGACCATCTTTAGGACTTGTACCTTCACCACATTCTATCTTTTCGAAGGCGGGTTTACATTGACCTTGTTCATCGACGGTCCCTGAGGCGCACTCTTTTTTGGGATAGTTGGGGATGCATTTTCCATCTTGGGCCTGTGTGCCTTCACCACAAAAATCTTGGGCTGAACCGCAACCCATCCACACAAAGCAGAGTAATATACCAAACAATAAAACAAGCTGTTTCATGACCAAACCTACCATTTGCGATGAGTTGAGATCTCCCTGCACCAAGGGGAACAGAGAAGCAGACACGTCCGGTTATAGTCTCTGCCTCGATGATGTGCAAGCCAAAAAAGGTCTCCATCCGCATCTATCGGTTGAATGGTCCCTCCCTTCGAAAGGCTAAGTTGTGTTGAAGGCGGGTGATCTCTTGGATGATTAGATAGAGGGAATTGTTTGGTTGGTATCACCGGGTTCAAACCCAGTGCTATAGATAAAGTACGCTCGCCTCCAAGACTTCGCATCGATGGACACTCATGCCGTATTCACGGGGGATACTTGAATGCTGATCCAGGGGCAGTTGCACTTGTGTCTTCGCAAAGTGCACCCGAACGCACGCTACAATCCCTCATGATCATACGTATGTCGCAAGCGACATCCTTCTAA
>PCBK01000080.1 GCA_002731275.1 Deltaproteobacteria bacterium
GCACTTTGTTTTCGTTGTTTGATTGTTTTGTTGGACATGCAAACCCCTCAACCTGCAAAAAGATATAAACTTCATAACACATGCTATACATTTGTGCAAGAAAAAAAGAAAGAAAAAAGAGACAAAACAAGGGTGGGCATTCATCCCTGCCCTAAAGAGCAGGGCCTTCTGCCTCCTTTTTGTGGTAAATCGCGAGCATATGTTCCCTGATCGGCTTGGGCAATGTCTCTGAATAGGCGAGCGCTTTGATGCCTTCTCGTGTGAGGTCGTTGTTCTCTAGAGCGAGATGAGTGAGCGCCGGAAAGTTTGTTGAATGTGCCATGAATCTGGCACCTTTGTCTTCGATGTTGTTGAGCTGAAGGGAGAGCGTTTCGAGCTGAGGGGCCATCTTTGAGCGTGCGAGGGCTCTCAAGCCTTCGTCTTTTGTGTTGTTGTAGTTGAGGAAGAGATGGGTGAGGTTTGTGAGGTGGGGAGCCTTTGCGAACGCGACGATACCTTCGTCTTGGATGAAGTTTTGTTCGAGGTGAAGTGTGGTGAGTTGGCTGAGATAGGGTGAATGGGCGAGGGCTGTAATGCCTTTGCTGCCCAGCCTGTTTTGGGTGAGTCTGAGCGTCGTGAGTTGCTGTATATTTGTGGATTGTGCGAGGGCTTCGATGCCTTCTGCGTTCAGCTCGTTTGCGCTCAGGTCGAGCTGGACGAGGTTTGTGAGATAGGGGGAGTTGGCGAGGGCTTTGAGGCCTTCGTCGCCGATACTGTTGAAGTGCAGGTTGAGGTGGGTGAGCTGCTTGAATTGAGGGGCTTGTGCGAGGGCCTTCATCGCGTCGGTGTTGAGTTTTGTGTTGTAGAGTCGGAGGCTCGTGAGGTGTGTGAGATACTTGGAGTTGGCGAGGGCTTGTGCGCCACTTTCTTCGAGGCGGTTGCTGTCGAGATTGAGGTGGGTGAGGTTTGTGAGATAGGGAGAGTCGGCAATCTCTTCGATACCTTGGGGACCGATCATGCCGTAGGACAGGTCAAGGTGGGTGAGTTGGTTCAGGTGTGGTGCATCAGCGAGCTTACTCGCGCCGTTGTCCTCGATCTGGTTTCTTCCGACATAGAGATGCGTGAGTGAACGAAATTGTGAGGATTTGGACAGCGCGTTGAACCCGTGAACATCAATGTCATTACCGGAGATGTCGAGATGGGTGAGTTGTTCGAAGCCGGAAGCACGCGCGAGGTGTTTGATGCCTTTGTTTTGGATGCTGCTCCCGCCGAGCAAAAGTTGTTTGAGTCCTGTGAGCGTTGTGGACTCTGTGAGGGCTTCGATGCCTCTTGGACCGATGTTGCTGCAATAGAGGTTCAGTGTTTCGATCTGCTGAAGGTATGGGGACGCTGCGATGGATTGGATACCTTTGACACCAAAGTTGTTGTATCCGATGGAGAGTTTTGTGAGGAGTTGCATGTATGGGTGATGGGTGAGAGTGTGTGCTTCATCGCTATTCATCCCCAATCTTTCGGCGTTGAGGTGTTTGGCGAGGGGGGCATGAGAGGCCGGTTCACCGTTGGGAAAGTCCGGCCAAAAAGCGTCGAGTCTGATCTGCCTTGTGTGCTCGGGCCACGAGGCGAGATGTTGGAGGGCGTAAGTCAACCCGTTCTCTTTGTTGTCTTCTGCTCGCCAGCGCCCGAAGAGGGAGAAGATCTGTGCAAATGTCTGCTGTGAGTGTGTCTGTGTCAAAAGCAGTCGCAATTGTGAGAAGGGGTCATCCTGGTGTGTCATGTTGTCGTTCCATCATCGCTGTGCCTTTGGTTTTTGTCTGTATTCTTGTTGGATGACCATGCTCCGGATGTCACGTTTTATGAGTTCAAAAGCTGGGCCACCTTCTAGAGAGATAGGTGAATGTCAATCTACACTGATTTTTGTGAGTTTGTTAAGGTGGGGAGAGTTCGCGATTGCGCTCTTTCCTTCGTCTCCAAATCGATTCCCTTCGAGTTCGAGTGTTTGGAGGTTTGCGAGGTGGGGGGCATTTGCGAGTGCTTTGACCCCCTCGACTCCGATTTGGTTGAAGGAGAGGTTGAGTGCGTGAACGAGTTCAAAGGGAGCGCTTGGCTGGGAGTATGGGAAGTTTGGCCAGCATTGTTTTAAGGTGGCTTCTCTGTGCGTATCGGGCCAGGATGAGAGGTGTTCTTGGGCGTATGCGATTGCCATTTCTTTCGAGGATTCGTGATGTTGGGTCTCTTCTTCGTCCCATTTCTCGAAAAGCTCGATAATTTGCAAGAAACCCTCTTTTGAGGGGTTCTCTACTAGGAGCGTTCGGAGTGTCGCAAAGTGTTCGTTGTCTGTCATTGTGTTCCCATTTGGCTCGTTGGTCTTGGATGTTTTGTCTGTGTTGTTGTTTGCATGATACATCCTTATCAATATCCGAACCCACCTTTTCCACTTTTGACAGAGACGACAGACCATACTGTTGAGCCCACTGAGAACTCATAGCCCAATGGTTTGAAAAAGAGACTCTCCTTTCCCCTGCCACATAACCCCCTTTGTTTAATAAAATCTCACGTTTGCCTTCTGCGAAGATTCCATGAGCGCGTTCCATACTTCGTCCTCTATCTCGTTGCCGAAGAGGATGAGTTTTTTGAGGTTTGCGAGGTGAGGAGAGTGGGCGAGTGCTTTGGCTCCCTCAGCCCCAATCTGGTTTGAGGAAAGATCGAGTTCTTTGAGGTTTGTAAGGTGAGGAGAGTGGGCGAGTGCTTTGGCTCCTTCGTCTCCAATCTGGTTTAAGCGGAGGTCAAGCATTTGGAGGTTTGTAAGGTGAGGAGAGTGGGCGAGCGCTTTGGCTCCTTCGTCCTCTATCTCGTTGTTGGAGAGGTCAAGCACTTGGAGGTTTGTGAGGTGAGGAGAGTGGGCGAGCGCTTTGGCTCCCTCAGCCCCAATCTGGTTGTAGGAAAGATTGAGTGTGGCAAGGTTTGGTACTCTTGCGAGCGCTTTGGCCCCTTCGTCCTCTATCTCGTTATGGGAAAGATTGAGTTCTTTGAGGTTTGTGAGGTGAGGAGAGTGGGCGAGCGCTTTGGCTCCCTCAGCTCCAGTATCGTTATAGGAGAGGTTAAGCGTTTGGAGGTTTGTGAGATAAGGCGAACTTGCGAGTGCTTTGGCCCCTTCGTCCTCTATCTCGTTATGGGAAAGATTGAGTTCTTTGAGGTTTGTGAGGTGAGGAGAGTTGGCGAGCGCCTTGGCTCCTTCGTCTCCAATCTGGTTTGAGGAAAGATCGAGTTCTTTGAGGTTTGTGAGGTGAGGAGAGTGGGCGAGTGCTTTAGCTCCCTCAGCTCCAATCTGGTTTAAGCAGAGGTCAAGCACTTGGAGGTTTGTGAGGTGAGGAGAGTGGGCGAACGCTTTGGCTCCTTCGTCTCCAATCTGGTTATGGGAAAGATTGAGTGTGGCAAGGTTTGGTAATCTTGCGAGCACTTTTGCGCTTTCAGCTCCAATCCTGTTGTTGTGTAGGTCGAGTTCTTTGAGCTTCGTGAGGTTTGCGAGTGTTCGTGTGCCCTCATCTTTGATGAAGTTGCCTTCGAGGTAAAGTGTCGTGAGGTGTGCAAGATATTTTGAATTTCCGATCTCTTGCGTTCCCTTGTTCTCGGTCTGGTTTCCGGAAAGGTTGAGCGTTCTGAGATTTGTGAGATAAGGGGAGTTTGCGATGGCCTCCGTTCCTTCAAACTCTATGTAATTGTAAGAAAGATCGAGCGTGGTGAGGTTTTTGAGGTGAGGAGCTGCCGCAAGTGCTTTCGCTCCCTCTTTTTTTATGTGTGAACTGAAAAGAACGAGTGTGGTGAGGTTTTTGAGGTGAGAGGAGCGCGCGATGGCCTCTGCTCCCTCGGCATTGATGTGGTAGACGTTTGAAAGGCGGAGGGCCGTAAGATTTGTGAAGATTGGTGAGTCTGTGATTGTTCGCATTACCTTTGTTCCGAAATCTTCAAATGTGGTGGAGTCAAGTGAGCGAATGAGCACAGAAGATGCGATAGGCTCGGCGTGTGGGTATGTGGGCCAAAATTGTTTTAAGGTGGCTTCTCTGCACGTATCAGGCCAGGATGAGAGGTGTTTTTGGGCGTATGCGATTGCCATTTCTTTCGAGGGTTCATGATGCTGGGGCTCTTCTTTGTCCCACTTTTCGAAAAGCTCGATAATTTGCAAGAAACCCTCTTTTGAGGGGTTCTCTGCCAGGAGTGTTCGGAGCGTTGCAAAGTGTTCATTGTCTGTCATTGTGTTCCCATTTGGCTCGTTGGATCGTCAAAAAAGGACATTGAATCCAAGCTGGAGTTGAAAGAGCGCGAGTGGTGGATTGGAGTCCTGAAAGAAACCCCCCGGAAAGAACAAGTCGATCTGTAAGACCGGACGAAGCCATGAGAGGAGCTTGTACGTCGCGAGAAGATTCATCTCCAAACCGTAGAAGTGATCGGCTTGTTGGTCCTCACCTATCTTTGTGGGCAAGGTATGAGAGAAGAGCGGTGCGGAGGTGAATTTCAGCTCCATCTGATCTTCGACATAGTAACGCATGATGAGCCCCATCGCGAGAAATCCATTCCCTGATATCCCTGAGATGCTGATACCTGGACGCGATGAATAATCGTTGATTCCGCCTTGAAAGAACACATGTGTATACCGTAGCTGTGGTGAGATCCCCATGAACGTGTGAGCGTACGCAGGATTCGCGGAGTTAAAGTTGTCACCGGAGGCGAACAACATAAAAAAGGTCGTCGTAAAGGCCGGATTCCATTGGTAGGTCAGCGTCAACTCGCTGGAGAATGCGAGCCCCGTGATATGTTTATCCTGGATGTCTGGAGAGAAGGGGTCATCGTCTCCTTCGGAGATGTTGGTCAGTGTCGTCCCTGAGGCCCACTCACTGTGAGACGCTGGTAATTGTAGTTTCGGGCTTTTTGGAAGCCCTACCTGCATTTTGGAGAGATACAAAATAGCTTGGCCTTTGACACGTAGTTTCCCAAGCCGCGTCTTTCCATGCAGACCAAACCATACGTGATGTCCCGATGAGTCTGGGATTGTACAGGTTTGTTCATAGGGGATCAGGATGCTCTCATCGAGTGGACAGAGCTGTGGGTCTTGTCCGTTTTTCTCGCGCGTGGCGTTGTCTTGTTCGCAGGCTTCTTGCTGTTGTCTCGTCTCCTTAGGCAACAGCGACTTGAGGGCGTCCATGTCGGGGGCGGCATAACACGAGAGCTTGGGGTTTTCACCGCTGATCTTGTAGAGTTTTTCGTTCCACTCATTGGCAAAGATGTCCTGCCAGAGCGGAAGAAGGAGTTGGCCTGCGAGATGATTTCCATCGTATAGGTAGGACGCGAAGACGCCAAATTGATGGTCTTTGTGGGGTGTCCAGGTGACGTCGAGATGGAGAACAGGGCTGGTCTTGCGGGCTTGTGTGAAGGATGAGTCGGGCAAAAATGCGTTGAATGTCAGATGAAGAGGCGGAGCTTTGGGGAGCTTTTTGAAGTTGACCTCAAAGCGCACCCCCAATCCATAGTTGTCGTAGATGAAGCCATTTCCGAGAGTGTAGCGCATCATCCCGGCGGATAGGTGGAAGACCTTTCGCTTATCCGGGTAAACAGAGACGTAGAGCTCACGTAGAAAGAAACTCTCCATCAAGAACCACGGCGCGATCTGACAGTGTTCATTGGTGAGCTGTGTGCGTCCCTGCTGTTGGAGTTGTTGGACTTGTTGTTCACATTGTGTTTGCAGTTGGGACAAGAGGTCGTTTTCTGTGGAGGTGGTGTTGAGGCGGCGGTTGTTGAGGAGGACAGAGAAGCGGTTGTCTTCATCTGTTTTGCCGTAATTACCGATGAAGAGTTGTCCGATGTCGAGTGTCGCGTAGAGCTCGAATTGGTCGTTGAAGTGAAGAAGTCCAAGCGCGCCGAGGAGGATTTGCGCACCTGTGCGTTGTTGATCGAAGCGTAGCGGCTTGCTCGTAGGATTGAAGAAGTTGTTTTGTTGTGTAAAACGGACACCACCGTGGACAGCACCGACGAACTCAAGAGCGTGGCTGTTGTGTGAGCAGAGGAGGACACAACATAACACCAGCCATCGTAGAGATCGGATGATTAGGGATGCGATTGTTGTCTGCATCTGTGTTTGCTGCCTCGTTGCTTTGGTCGTCACGAGAAGGCCATGTGGGCTGGTGTGGGAATAGAAAAAAGAGACTCCTCCTTTTGGACAACACAAAGATATCACACTTTGTTGCTGTTTGCTGATGATTGAGGTTGAGAAAGGGGGTGGTGTCCGTTATATTGCAGGCGCAATTGTAGGGCCGATCCAAGAAAAAGGTCTTCATCTTCACCAAAGAAGCCAGTGTTGTGCTGGTAGGAGTTTACATATATGGCAGCGATTTCGTTTGAAGTGGAACATCAAGATCAAGAAACCAGCGCACGCACAGGGCGTCTACAGACCCCACATGGTGAGATCCAGACGCCTATCTTCATGCCTGTTGGTACGGCGGGAACGGTCAAAGGGATGAAGCCACGAGACCTGTTGGAGGTCGGCTCACAGATCATCCTTGGGAATACGTACCATCTCTTTTTGCGCCCTGGTCATGAGCTCGTCCGACAGATGGGCGGGCTGCACAAGTTCATGAGCTGGGATAAGCCCATCTTGACAGACAGCGGCGGGTTTCAGGTGTTTTCTCAGGCGGAGTTGCGCAAGATCACAGAAGAAGGTGTGGAGTTTCGTTCCTACCTCGATGGTTCGAAGATGTGGATGGGGCCGGAAGAGTCGATGGAAGTTCAAGAGGCGCTTGGTGCAGACATCATCATGGCGTTTGATGAATGTGTGGCGTTGCCGGCGACAAGAGACAAGATCCAGGACGCGATGGACAGGACAACACGTTGGCTCAAGCGCTGCATCAAGGCCCACTCTCGCGAAGATCAGGCTTTGTTTGGGATCATTCAGGGAGGCATTGAACTGGATCTGCGTCGGGCACACCTCGAAGAGCTCGCTGAGTTAGGGCTTCCTGGATATGCGATTGGTGGTCTGTCCGTGGGAGAGGCGCCTGAGGATATGTACCGCGTTGTGCACGACCTCGCGCCGCGGATGCCCGCGGAGAAGCCGCGCTATTTGATGGGGGTTGGACGTCCCGAAGACCTCGTCGAATGTGTCGCTGGTGGTGTCGATATGTTCGACTGTGTGATGCCGACAAGGAACGCACGAAATGCTCAACTCTTTACGACTTATGGACCGCTCAAGATCAGGAACGCTCGCTACAAAGATGATCCAGAGCCCGTCGATCCAGAGTGTGATTGTCACACCTGCACACATTTCAGTCGCGCCTACCTACGTCATTTGTTTGTGAGTAAGGAGCTGTTGGGTTCGATGCTCGCAACACATCACAATCTGGCGTTTTACCTTCGACTGATGAGGCAGATGCGGTCGGCGATTGAGGAGGGACGCTTCTCGACATGGCGGAAGGACTTTTACACATCCTTCCGAAGAGGTGTGTGATTAGAGTTTCTTTTTGTCTGGTGGGGGGAGGGTGGATTTCTTTGTGGGGGGAATGACGGTCGTTTGTTTCTCTTTGAGATAGCTGTGTGCGGACTTGACGTCACTCTCTTTTTTGTCGTGTGTATGGCTCTTCGAAGCTTCGGCCTCTTCTTTTGTGGAGATCGCCTTGAGAGAAGGGCGCGGTAGTCTCGCGTTTTCGGAGAGGAGCTTTTCGGCTTCTTCTGGTGTGATCGGTGCGGGAGCTTTACCGAGACGTTTGGGTGGGGGGAGTGGAACGGGTTCTGTGATCAGGCTGCGGATGGTGTTGTGGATGATCGGACGAAAACGTCTTATCTCAATGTTGTCGCGACTTGGGTGGACGCGGTTGGTGAGCAGGACAATCACGACGTCATCTTCGGGGTCAAGCCACATCGAACAACCTGTGAATGCGAGGTGTCCGACACTCGATGCTGAGTAATGACTACCTGCGGAGCTGCCTTCAGGGGAGGGCGTGTCCCATCCGAGTGTCCACGTTGTGTTGGGGACCATCGGCTGAATCGACCAAAATGTCTGCACGAGCTCTTGTGGCAAAAAGTCCATCGCGCCGTGATAGCAACGCAGCATCGTGAGGGAGAAGCGATGGATGTCAGCGGCTGTTGAAAAGAGCCCTGCGTGTCCTGCGACGCCGCCCATCGCGTGGCAGTTGGAGTCGTGGACTTCACCGACGAGGACACGTTTACGCCAGGGACAATCTTCGGTCGCGACGACTTGTCGCCCCTTGAGTAATTGCTGCTTTTTGTCTTCTTGCCAAAGCGGAAGGAAAAATGTGTCTTCCATTCCAAGTGGCAAAAAGATCTCATTGCGGCAGTATTCATGAAAGGGTGTCTGTGTGAGCTGTTCGACGAGGTAACCTAAAACGATGTAGCCGAGATCGCTGTAAACAGTCTCTGTTTCAGGGGGGCGACTCTCAAGTCCTGCGATCTTTTCGACGACCCATTTTACAGCTTGTGGTCCGTAGTCAGGGCCTCGACCCTCCTGGTTGAGGGCTTCGAGCTCTTCGTAGAATTTTACGTGTGCGTCGAGACCGCTGCAATGGCTGAGGAGGTGTCGGATGGTGATGTCTTTTTTGCCTTTCTTTCCGAAGATCGGCAAGTGTTTGTAAATGGGGGTGTCGAGCTCGGTCTCTTTGGAGTCGATGAGTTGCATGATCGCGGTGACGGTTGCGACAGGTTTGGTGAGGGAGGCGACATCGAAGAGGGCCTGTGTGACGATGGGGACGGGGTCGGGGGAGAGCGTTGCGTTTCCGACAGCGTGGTCATATTGGACGGAGCTTTTTTTGGACGCACAGACAACGGCACCGGGAAAGATGCCTTTGCGAGAGGCTTCACGGAGAAGTTGGATAACGGGATCGTTGTTGGAGATAGACATCGTGTATTCCTGGGTGTGATGGGGGAGGGGGAACGAGAGCGTGTGGTGGTTTACTTGTTGAGCAGGTTTTGCGCCTTTTTGAAGATCTTGTCTGTGCGTGGGACGAAACGGCTGGCTTTACGTAGGAGCTGCTTTCCTTGGGCGGGGTTACTCGCGAGGAGCTGCTCGCCATCCTTGAGGTATTTGGCGGCGAGCGCGCGGAGCTCTTTGAGCTTCGCTTTGCTTGTGCTGTTTCTGGGGTAGTAGCGGCTCGCTGTCTGGAAGTGTCGGAAGGCGATGCCGTTTTGTTGTCGACTCATGGAGAGAAGGCCACGAGACACGTACATGTTTGCGAGCATCATACGAATTTGTCTTGTGTATCGGCTGTTTCCGTCGGCGATCTCTCGGTCGAGGTTGAAAGACTTCAGCAGCGCAGGGATCGCGACGCTGGTGTTGCGGTTGTTGTGAGCGAGACGACCTTTGCGGAAGGCCATTTGGAATTTCTTGGTGTTGCTGTACTTCTCAGTTTGGTTTGTTTTTTTGAAATGCTTGAGCGCTTTGTCGATCTGTCCAACGCGATAGAAGGTGATCCCTGGATCAATTTTGGGTGCGACTGGACGTCTCTCAACAGGTGGCTCAGGTCGTTTGGGTGGGATGCGCTCTTTGGCTTTGAGGTAGATTTTTTTCCACCGCTTGGTCTCAGAGGTCCACTCTTTGTAGTAACGGATGTAGCGTCTTTTTCGCTTGGAGTAGAAGCGGTAGATTTTGCTACGTTTGACCACGACGCGTTTTTTGGGTGGTGGTTGTGGTGCGACTCTTGGTGTGGGTTTGGGGATCTTTTGCTCGATTTTGAAGCGCAGGTTCCAGACAGTATCAGCAAAGACACTCCCTGCAGCGAGCTGTTGGTCGGCTTCTTTGGTGGCCTGGAGGGCGTCTTTGTAGTTACCTCGCTTGAAGAAAATTTTGGCCTTACGAAGCTTCTGTGCCACCATCTCTTCGGACTTAACATCGTTGAGCCGCTGTGTGATCTCGGGGTTTTTGGGGTCGAGACGCAGCGCTTTATGGAAGGCGAACTTAGCATCACGCCACTTGCGTTGTTTGTAGTGGTTGATCCCTGTCTCAAGGAGCTCTTGCGCTTGCTGTTTGTTGATCTTTTCTTCATCGACAGGTGGGAACAATTGCATGTACGCGAACGCGCCGCCACCGATCAACAAGACGGCGAGCAGGAGAGCGAAAACGAGCCCTTTGGAGGAGCCTCCACCTGTCGTGGTGAGTGATTCACCGATGACGCGAAATTGGATCAGGGCTTTTCCGACCTGGATACGATCACCGTGTGAGAGCTTGACGGTCTCTTTTTTGTGTCGTTTGCTGTTGATCGCAGTACCGTTACCACTTCCGAGATCTTCGAGGACATAATGTCCTTCGCGTTGGTGGATTTTGAAGTGGTAGCGACTGACCGCTGGGTCTGGGAAGGAGATGGTGTTATCTCTTTCGCGACCGAAGGTGACGGTTGGTTCGACGAGCGTGAACTCCTCTCCTTGTTCGATGCCATCGAGCACGACGAGTTTTGCGAGGGGAGCGAGCGGGCTCATCAGCTGGTCATGCAGGAGGGTTTTATCACTGGAGTTGTCACCTCCAACAGCAGAAGGGTCGACAATCGTCGGTGCGCCAACAGCAGGTGCGTTGAAGGGGGATTGGAGCGGACTATCTGATGCGACGACGGTGGCGTCATTGTCTGCAAATGGATTTTTTTCGTTGTGGCTCATATCAGTTTCTTTCCTCCTTGGGATTGGGAGGTTGAGAAAGAGTAAAAGGGCGGTCGATCATATTGGTCTATGGGATGTGTTAATCACGATATACCTCTTAAAGCAAGAGGGCAAACGTGTTTTTTGAGTGTTATCTTTGTGTCAGTTTTTTGGTCAACGCGGAGATGCGTTGGTGTTGCGGATAAAACGGCTCTGGGAAATACAAAAGCAGGTTTTTGTAGATGCGCTTGAGCGTTTCGATATCAGCAGCGGTTTTGTGTGGCTTCTTCCATATGCGAAAAGTGGGTCTGAGTTTTTGTTGGAAGATCAGGTCCATTTTCTGCTCGATGCGAGAGATCATGTCTCCTGCGCGCTGGTAGATACGTTGGGCTTGTCGGTACAGCGCGAGGTTTTCAGGAGTGGGTTGTTGGGGTTTGTCAAACCGCGCGAGATGGTCCTGGCATTGCAGATAGTGTGTCAGGGCTTTGTGGAGGCGATTGGGTTGTTTTGAGCGGTTGTGGTAGTACTTTTCGCCTTCTCTGCAATGTTTTCGGGCTGCCGAGATGTTGGGTGGGGGCAAGACCTTCTCTTTGATCTTGATGTGTGTGATACCCCAGTTCACCGTCGCTTTTTCCTGATGGCTAAATTCAATGTCGTTGAATTGGAATTTTTTCAGGTGCTTTTTGGGGAGCCTGTGTCTTTGGTAAGTCCACTCTGTTGTCGTAGAGGTGTTGGCGATGAGTTTGCCATTGAGACGGACTTGTAGAGGTGTGTTGGGGGAGATGGATTGGTAGATCACGACAGTGCGACCATTCCGGTAGAAGAAGCGGAACGTCACCTTTTTGACTTGTTGCGCACGATCTTTGTTGAGTTTGTTGTATCCGAAAACCCTTCCCTTGGTGGCGTCGATGGAGATTGGGGCGTTCGTGTTTTGTGTCGTGTTGTCACCCATCCTGGCTGGTTTGATCGGAGCAGCCATCAGACCGACAGCAAGCACAAACAGGAAGAAGCTCCAAATCGTGAGCATTTGGATGTGTCTGCGTTCTTGTTTATTGCCTCGTGCGGGTTTGTTGCCAGGGGCTGGAGCGCTCATGTTTCCTGGTCCACCTAAAGGAGGAAGCTGTCCAGGTGCCTGCGCTGGCATAGGAGGCATCGACGGCATTGGAGCCTGTGGGCGTGGGGGGAGCCCTGGTTGTTGACCGAGTTGGCTGGGGTGCGGCATCGATGGCATCGGGGCAGCAGAGCCGTGCATGGGGTGCTGTCCTGTAGCTCTTTGGTGATGATCTGCGGGGAAGGCGGGCTGAGACGGAGCGGCGCCTTGTTGGTAACCTATTGGTGCCTGGGCTGGAGGGGGGGCACCTTGAGGCTGTAGTTTTTGTGGAGAAAATGTGCGCGTGTCTCCCTCGGGAGGGAGGGGGTGCTCTGTCGAGCCATCCCAGCGGCGGACGATGGGTTCTTTGGAAGGATCGTCATTGACAGGAGGGGAGAGCTCACCGGCTTCGATCTCTGTTGGATCATCTGTCTCTTCGATGCTTTCGGAAAATTGGAAGCGTACGGCGCCGACCTCAACGATATCCCCTTCACACAGGACTGTAGGTTGGCTGAGTAAGTAGCCGTTGAGCAGGGTGCCGTTGCTGCTACCAAGGTCTTCGATGATAAATTGGTTGTTTCTGTAGTAGACGACGATATGTCTACGTGAGACGGCTGGATCGTATAGTACGAGGTCGTTGTCCTGTACCCGTCCTAAAGTCACTTCGGGTTGATTGAAGACGAAGCGTTCGCCGGATTCTCCCCCACCTGTAATGGTCAGGCTAAATTCGGGTACGTTATCGTAGTAATCCACAGTGCATTCCTCTTCACCTGATACGAACTTTGTGGGTCTGGGGATGTGGGGAGAGATGGTATACTTCCCCGATACAGTAAGTTGTCATTTGCGACCATCGTTGCTTCTTTCCAAGCCGTACGAATGAATTCACATATCATAGATGGAAGGCCTCGAAAAATCAACATCAAAACACACGAAGAGCCGTGTTGTGGCACAGGTGTGTCGCTCATGTGTGGCGTGCGGCTCGGGGCTGCTCGATTTGCGGGCGATTGAGTGTCAAGAGCTGCTCATGACGTTGAGTGTGTAGCATCGTCGACTCTCAGGCTGGTTGGGCTTGAAGTTGTGTGAGCGCCCACTGTGCATGTTCACGGACGAGTGGATCGTCATCCTCACAGGCCTGATTGAGCGGCTCAATCGCCTCTGTGCTGCCCGTATTTCCTAGCGCGACAGCGACATTTCGTAGCAACCGACCTCGCTTGAGACGCCTGATGGGGGAGCCTTCAAAGCGGCGCTGAAAGCCCTCCTCGTCAAGCTCCAACAGCTCGATGAGTTTGGGCGCAGTGACCTCTTCAGGAGGTGAACCCCAGAGGGGACTTTCGTCAGCATCGGCAAATCGCATCCAAGGACAGACTTGTTGACATACATCACATCCGTAGATCCGATTGCCGATAAGTGGGCGCAGCTCTACTGGGATACTACCCTTGAGCTCGATCGTCAAATAAGAGATGCACTTTCGTGCGTCGAGGATGTAGGGGGCGACAAACGCATCCGTTGGACAGGCCGTGAGGCATCGGCTACAGGTCCCACAGCTCGGCATATGTGATGGTGTGTCAAGAGGGAAGGGGAGGGAGGACAAGATCTCTCCGAGAAAAAAGCCGCTCCCATATTGTGGTTGGATCAGTAAGGTGTGTTTGCCTGTGAACCCCAACCCTGCACGTTCTGCTAGATCTCGTTCCTGAATGGCGCCTGTATCCACATACCAGCGCGTTGTATCGCCGTGTTCTTCTAGCCAGCGGCTGAGCGTCTTGAGCTTTTTGCCCAAGATCTTGTGGTAATCCCGTCCCCACGCGTAGCAGGAGATTGCGCCACGCATAGGGTCTTGTTGTTCGTCTGGGAAGGTGCCGGGCCAGTATGGAAGTGTGAAGATGATCAGACGTTGTACGCCAGGCAGAATGACGTTGAGATCTCTTCTGCGGTCGAGTCTGTCTGGTCGCGCGAGATATCCCATCTCACCGTGGTAGCCTTGTTCGATCCAATGCTCGTAAGCGGCGAGAGAGTCCGCAGGTGTTGCGGTCGTGATGGCGAGTTGGTGTAGACCGAGCTGCGCAGCTTCTTCACGAAGGGCTTGTTTGAGCTCGATGAGTTGTTGGGGAGAGTACGTTTGGGAGGATGTCATGGGTGTGTGTTTCGTGGGAGGCGGTGCACTTAGACTTTTTCCAGCGCGTTTTTGAGGTCCTCGATGATGTCTTCGACATCTTCGATACCAACGGAGAGACGCGCGAGTCCGTCAGTCAGGCCACGTGCTTCGCGGTCTGCTTTGGGGACATCTGCGTGTGTCATGGTCGCGGGGTGTGTGATCATGGTCTCGACAGCGCCAAGACTTTCGGCGAGAGCGCAGAGCTTGACGTTGTTGAGCAGTGCGATTCCTGCGGGGATACCACCTTTGAGCTCGAAGGAGATCATACCACCAAAGTCAGACATTTGTGCTTTCGCGACTTCGTGTCTGGGGTGGCTCTCAAGGCCGGGGTAGCTGACAGAGCTGATTTTTGGGTGATTTTCCAGGAAGGTTGCAACTTGCATCGCGTTTTTGGAGTGACGCTCCATACGCAATGACAGCGTCCGCACACCGAGGAGGGTCAACCAGCAATCGAAGGGGCTGGGGACAGCACCCAAGGATTTTTGGATCCACTTCATCTTTTTGTGGATCTCTTCGTTGTCTGTGAGGACTGCGCCACCGATGATCTGGTTGTGACCGCTGATGTACTTGGTGGTACTGTGGATGATGATATCCGCACCAAAGTCCACACTACGCAGCAACGCGGGCGTCGCGAAGGTCGCGTCAATACCAAACAACACGTTGTGTTTTTTGGCGATCTTGTTGACCGCGTCGAGGTCAGTGACTTTCAAGAGGGGGTTGGTGGGCGACTCGATCCAGATCATCTTGGTCTCTGGTTTGACTGCCGCTTCGACCTGCTCTGGGAAGGAGGAGTCGACGTAGGTGAAGGTCAACCCATATTCCGTGAGGATGTCGTTGAACAAGCGGGAGACGCCACCGTATACATCGTCACTGCTGACGATGTGGTCGCCGGGCTTGAACAGCTTCATCATCGCGTCGACCGCTGCGAGTCCTGACGAAAATGCGGTCGCGTAAGAAACGCCTTCAAGTGCCGCAAGGACAGACTCCAATTGTGCGCGCGTGGGGTTTGAGGAGCGGGTGTAGTCGTACCCTTTGCTCTCACCCACCTTGGGCAATACATAAGTCGCTGTCTGATAAATGGGAGGAACAATCGCACCAGTCGTTGGATCGGGCTCTATTGTGGCTCGTACCACTTTTGTATCAAACTTCATCGAGGTTTTGCCTTTCTCGTCAGTATGTTCAATAGATTTTATCTTCTCAGTGTGACCCGTGTGGTCGCACTGCTTGTCTTACGTCGACGTGATGATAAGGGGCCGCCTCAAATTAAGCAACCCATTTTTCCACAAACCAGCTCGATTTGCTCTCTCTTCATCAACTTACTGGGCGGAGTATGTTTTTTGTTCCTTTGGAGTGTCGTTACTCCAGCTGTTCGTACTCTTTTTGGCAGAAAACTTGCCTGTCGTTCAACACATGGGCAAGATCATCACGCTGATTTTGTGGATCAGATCTTGCCATACGTTCAAACGAAACCATACGGACATGGTTTGTTTCCATCGTCAAGAAAGACCGAACACCACAACAACAGCACATTTGTATGATCGAGATGGATTGTTGTTTTTTTTGGAAGAAGAGGCGCAGATGAACAAACAAAAGCATGTACGTATGTTTTTGGGTGTATGTATCGCAGCCATGGGTTTGCTGCCAGGCTGCAAGAGCGTACAAACAAAGCTCCCCTCAAAACCTGTCCTCTCCAAGCCTCCACACAAAGAAAAAATCGCGATTCAGTCTGTGACACCGCCCAAACCATCTGCGACAATGCTCCCCGGCGTGAAAGTCGATGATGGGATCCAGTGGAGCGTGGCACCTGGACCATCTGATGCGCAGGTGTTGCAGGTTCGTCGCAAGATGGCGATGATGGCATCAAAAACATTTAAGCATCGAAGGGTTCGATGTGGTCGTTTTATGCGTTTTCGGTCTGACTGCTCAGGGTGGGTGCGTTGCATGTTCTCTCGCTATGGGCTCGATCTGATGAGACCACCAGGCGATCAACGTGGCAACGGGGTGTTGTTGATTCGAAAGTTTATCGGTGCATATGGCACGCTGCATCGCAGTCGCACACCGGCGCTTGGGGATGTTGTCTTTTGGCACTACACATACGACAAAGATCGCAATGGAAAGCTCGACGATTATTGGACACACATCGGTATCGTCGAACGCATCGAATCAGATGGTCGTATCTCTATCCTGCACTACAACCGAAAGGTCAAGCGTTTGTACATGGATCTTCGCCAACCCAACAAACGCTATCACGTCAAGATCAAACGTTCTGCTAAGTATACACGTGCATGTTCTCGATACAAACGTCGATATCGGCTCTGCAAAAGGAGAAGAGGGTGGCGTCGATGTCGTTCTCTGTATCGTCGAAAGAGACGAATCTGTCGGCGTGCACGAAAGCGTATCTATATCCCTGTGAACGATTATCTCGTCGGACCTCGCAAGCGAGGACGTATTCACGGGATGTTAACAGGGCAGCTCTTCGCGGGGTTTGGCACGATCCTGCAAACACCATTGCCTTCTCACCTCGCCCAACCACGTCGCGAAGTGTTGAGTGCGAGTGATGTCCTCCCTCGTCCCTTGCCCTTGCTCTCTGCAGCACCTTTTGCCGAGCTGTCCTCCTGGCCAAAACCGTACACCTCACGGCCTCTTGTCGCGTCTGCTAGGACAACTTCCACATTCTCCCATTGATCTCCACATCCTCTTCTCCTATCTTTATTTTTTCCAACAGCAGCAAGTTTTTTGTACTGAGGGTAAATGGATGTCAGCGGAACACCAATTGGGTCCCAAAAAGCGCTCATGTCTTCAGGCGATCACTCACCTACGTTTGGCACAGAAGGCGCTAGAAGAGAGCCTTGTACAGGAGCGGATCTCTCGACTCTATCGAGGTTTGTTGCGTCCCACATCCTTCTTCTTGGTGTGTATCGCATGGAGTGGTGTCTCGTTGTTCTGGTGGGCTGTGGGGTTCTCTTTCTCTCTGGCTGCGTTTCTGTCGGGCTTGTGCGTTATCTTTCCCTTACTTTGGTATATGTGGCGCGGAGATGGGGAACATTCTTACACTCATGTTCTCGCGGACGTCGCTCGTGCCGATGAATGTATCCTCGAACTCGAAGAACCATCCTTGCTTCATTGGGAGAGCTTCCATCCAGATCTCTCCAAAGAAGAGCTGGTCTCTGCCGATCAGCTACATGAGACATTGGACAGACGCATCATTCAGATCGAGCAGTGGATGATGACGGAGTTGGTGGAGGATGCACCAAATGACGTGGAGGTGGCGCAAGTTGCTGAGGACGCAGAGGAACCTCTTGATGAGCGGACATTTCGCGATGACTTTTGGTTGCCACCGAGGTTGCTTGCACATAAGAACGCGCCGTCTTACAGACGCGATGCGTTTGAACGTTATGAGAAGCCTGTAGAAGATGAAGAATAAATGGCGTCGTCAAATCAAAAACATCCTCATCGCGTCATGGTATGTCACTCTCGGCGGCGTTGGGTTTTGGTTGGAGCTGGAGGTGTGTCTCTTTGTCTGGCAATGGACCTGGTCTGAAGAGGACCCAAAAGCCAAACAAAAGCGCATGTTCTTGCGCTCCTGTCAAAAGGATGTCCAATGTCTGCGACGTTGGTTTTCCCGACATCCTCTACCTACATCTTTGAAGAGAGACACAAAGCGCCGACAATTGCTTCGTGAGGTCAAAGGGCGCAAGTGGGGACTCGCTTTGATGGCGGCAGTTGCGAGGAAAGACAGAGGTTTTCGTGAGGCCATGTACGGCTTTGATGCGATCGCAGTGTGTGGTGTCCCGGCGTCCCCAAAGGGAGAGGTTACATGGTTGCAAAGAGCCCGCATCAAGAGAGGGAAACGTTTGTACGATGGTGGACTCGCGCCTTGGCTTATCACGAGTGGAGGGGCTGTGCATAACGCCTTTGTGGAGGCGCATGTGATGGCGAAAGAGGCGAAGCGTCAGGGCATTCCACAAGAGGCGATCATTCCTGAACCTTGGGCGCGTCACACGACAGGGAATGTCCGTTATAGTGTGATCATCGGTTTGAAGAGACATTGGCGTCGCCTGTTTATGGTGAGCGACTGGTGGCATACGATCTATATATCGGCATTTACAGGGGGAGGGGCTTATGGAGGGAAGGCTCGCTCGACTTACTTTCGGCGCGTTCGTGGTGTTTCTGTGGAGATTGAACGTTGTCCGCGCGGCGGGGACAGGAGTCCAGGTGGGAAACATGAAGCCCAACAAGGTGCCCCACAGTGTCCTGTACATTCGAAAAGATGACTTGGGTTTGAGGCATCTTGTTCTATTCTCTTGACAATGTGGCTGTGAAACGTACCCTGTTGCAACTTTGTAGCTCTTGATGAGTGTGTCACAGCAAAAGAATGTTTCTCTGCGGAGGTTGCGACCTGATGGAATCGGCGAAAAGCCAATTGATGAAGACAATCACATGGACACTTGGCGCGATCTTTGTGTCCTCTTTGATAGGGTGGACGGTGCTCTTTGAGTCCCCTGTTACACAAACCCAACCTGTCCAGCGCGCGCTTGTCAAAAAAGGCCAGAAGATCTTTCGCACGCAAGGGTGTTGGTCTTGTCACCACACGACATTGAAGGGACAACGGTGGGCTTCCAGCTTGGAACGACCTGTCTCTGAAGGTTGGTTACGTGCGTTTTTGCTGGCACCTCGTACGGTGAAAAAGGCTGCCGCGATGCCTTCTTACGGATGGCTCGTCAAAGGCGCAGACGGCAAGCAGAATGTTAAGGCGCTCGCTGCGTATCTCAATAGCCTGCTCTCCGAACCTTCACGTGGTGGACAAACGCACAAAGAGCGCCAGACTGGTGAGGCCAGTTCGTTCTCTTTACCCGAAGGTCGTAAACTCTACAGTAAATATTGTAAGGGATGTCACGGCGCTTCAGGCAAGGGGAACCAGGCATTTGCAAAGCGCTTACAAGTGCGACTCCCTGATCTTACAGATACAAAGCAGTTTTACTGCCGATCAGGTCGCAAAGTCTTTGTCAAAGACATCGAGCGGACAATTCGACATGGCATGTCCCACAGGATGATGCTCCCCTACAAAAAGTATCTCAACCCCAAACAACTTCGTTCGATCGTGGAGTACGTAAGACAGCTCGCTCCCGAAGGGTATTGGAGAGCACCTGATCCATTTGATGAGGTGTTGATTCGCCAGATGCTTCCTGAGTCAAGACGCCTTAGCAGACCCCAATTTCGTGGATGGTTGCGGCATTGGTGGTTTGTGCAATATCTCGATTGGAAGAAACAGGTCAAAGCCAATGGACAAACTCCCTGGATGACACAGGTCGCGTGGGAGAGGTGGATGAGATGGCAGCGATATGGCAAATGGTTGGAGGCTGACCCCAGGCGTCTGCGAGCGTCTCGCGCCGATTGGCGTGGCGCGATGAAAAAGCGTTTCCTCAAGGCCTTCCCGAAAGGTAAGCGAGCGCTTGAGCGAGCCCAAAACATCAAATCATTTGAGTCCTGGTTGAAGGTTTGGTTCTACAAACTCGTGACGGGAAAGAAAACGGGAGAGTCGATCGGGTGCTGGATGCCGGGGATGGTGAAAGGCTTCTTGCCCAACTCCGTGAAGCCTATCTGTGCCGAGGATGTTCGCTCCAAGGTCAGCCGCAAACTTCGACAGATGAATTTTCTCAAGTACGAGCCTTGGCGTTCACAAAGAGAGAAGTCCTCCTTTAACCGCTGGGTGAAGATTCAAAAACGTTGGATGTTCCGGGCCTGGGAGGGAAGCCGAGTCTATGAAGCGATGAAGTGTGCGTCCTGCCACGGTCAAAACGGAGAGGGAAAAGAGATCGCGTTACCTGTCTTGCAGAGAGGCTGGCACCAAAAAGCGAAAGGGAAGGTGTTTGCGTGGTCCAAGAAGAAGCAAGTGATCAAGGTACGTGACTTCAAAGAAGGGAAGCTGCGTTGTGGTGCGAGTCCCAAAGAACTGTATCACACCATGCGTTCGTTTATGTCGGGCTGGGGGCGGCATATGAGCGTAACAGAGCCGCAGCTACGTAAGCACTATGGACATTATCCGACGTTGTGGGCGCGTCATCAGAGCGCAAAGCTCAGCAAGCATACGCTCAATCTCGTGACATATCTACGTTTTCTGACACGAGAGTTACCGATCACGCGAACCGTCGCGTTCCCCAAAGAGTTGCCCTTCCCAGCACGTTGAGTTCGCTCCCCACAACGCACACTTTCTGACCTTCTGTTTAATCCTCTTCATCTTTGGTGTAAAAATACGTAAATGTCGTGTAGCCGTACTTTTTGGTCTTCCAACATTCGATATTTTTGAAGTCGAGTTTGGGGTGGAAGTGCGTGGGGTGTTGGACAAAGAGGACGCCGTGTGGGTCGAGCATGTTGTATTTGTCGATGATGTCGAGGATGGGATCTTCGAGATCTTGATCGTAGGGTGGGGCGACGGAGATCGTGGTAAACGTCTTGCCTTCTTCGCCGAGCTTGGGGAGCCATTCGAGTGCGTCACCTTGGAGCAATTCAAAGGGTTCTTCGACACCTGCTGTGCGAAAGTTTTTTTTGATCAACGAGGCTGTTTTGGGGTTGAGCTCGACGATCGTGGCGTGGGGAGCGCCTCGGCTGAGGGCTTCGATCGCGAAAGAGCCACTTCCGCCGAATAGATCGAGATAGGGACCATGTGGAAGGAAGGGCATGAGGGTGTCAAAGAGCGCACGTCGGAAGCGTGTCAGCGGGGGTCTGACAGTGTCTTCTGTTGGTGACGCGAGCTTTTTTCCTTTGTATTTTCCGGCGATGATTTGCAAGTCAGTGCTCCTGTTCAGCGAAGTTCTTTAAGGGCCTCGGTTGTGCGATCGATGCACGCGGCGAGGGTGTCTTTATCAGTTGCGTAGGAGATGCGCAACTTCCCAGGAGCGCCAAATGCTTCACCAGGGACAAACGCGACGTATTTTTGTTCGAGTAAGTAGGTCGCGAGATCGACAGTGGAGGTGATGGTTTGCCCGGAGGGGGTTTGCATGCCGAGATAGTGCGAGAAGTCGAGCATCAGGTAGAACGCGCCTTGAGGTGAAGAACTTTTCACATGGGGGAGTTCTTTGGCTTTTTCACGGAGGAAGAGCATGCGCCCTTCGAAGGTTTGTCTCATCTCTTCGAGGAGGGCGCGGTCCATGTCGAGCGCGGCGACCCCTGCATGTTGGGCGATGGAGTTGGTGCCTGAGGTGGAGGCGCCCTGGATCGCGCGGATGGCTTTGATTAGGGGTTTGGGCGCAGCGATGTAACCGAGTCGCCACCCTGTCATCGCGTAGGCTTTTGAGAAGCCGTTGATGAGGATGCCTTTCTCTTGTGCTTCAGGACAGAGTTGAAAGGGTGAATGGGCCTTGGCACCTTCGTAGACCAGCTCATCGTATATCTCGTCGGAGAGCAACCAGATTCCTTTTTTGGCCGCGAGTTTTGCGATGGCTTCAACGCGCTCTTTTGTGTAGATGGCCCCTGTGGGGTTATTGGGGCTGTTGAGGATGATGAGCTTTGTGTACGGTGTGATCGCGCGCTCGATGGCGTCAGGGTCGATTTGAAAGTTGTCTTCGAGTTTGGTTTCGACAAAGACACTGTCGCCTCCTGCGATCTCTACCTGTGAAGGGTAGGAGACCCAGTAGGGAGATGGGATGATCACCTCGTCTCCTGGGTCGACGAGCGCAAGAATCGCGTTGAACAAGCATTGCTTGGCACCTGTTGAGACGACGATTTGATCGGTACCGTACGTCAACCCTCTGCGTTCTCGCAAAAAGCTGCTGATGCGCTGACGCAATGGCAAGATCCCTGCAGAGGGCGTGTACTTTGTGTAGCCTTTGTCAATCGCGTCTTTGGCGGCGGCTCGGATCGGGGTCGGGGTTGGAAAATCAGGCTCTCCCAAAGATAAATCGAGGACTTTGTGGCCATCTGCGCGAAGCTGTTTGGCACGTGTGCTGATCGTGAGGGTTGGAGAAGGGCGCAGGTTGCGGGCTTTGGTTGAGAGCTTCATAACAACTCCTGGGTTGGGGGTCTTTGTTCTTGGCATTTGCGTGATCGGCTTGTCCGAGTCGATCGACAAAGGGTTCTTTACACGAAGTGGAGAGCATGCTATAGCCTATCCATTCAAATGCCGGAAAGAGAACACAAATATACTACATATTCGCTCGGGCATTGAGGATTTTTTCCTCTTCTGTAACTTTCTATGTATCGTATGTGTTCTCGTTTTGGGTGACCTGTGTCAAATTCTGTTGTCAAGGCTCACTTTGTAGTATACAAGAGATTGGTTTGCGCAGCGTCGCTGATGGTTGTCATTTAAAAGGCCACGAAATTTGACGTCTCATCTGGCATTTGATGTGATGCTGCAAAGTTGTAAAAGCAAAATAGAAGTGAACGTGAACGTGACCTGCTGTTGCGATATAGGATGTTGAGCCGCAGGGAATCGAAATCCTGAAGATAGAGGATGTTATGGCAAAAACCTTTGCGATTGTTAGCCAAAAAGGTGGTTCGGGTAAGACAACCACAACACTCAACCTGGGTGCTTCTTTTGCGGTCCGCAAATTGAGAACGCTTGTCATTGACTTGGATCCTCAAGGTGGAGCAGCATATGGTCTGGGCTTGAAACCCGGTGATTATGACGCAGGTGTTAACGATCTCCTCCAGGGGCGAGCTGATATCCGAGAGCTCTTGGTTCCTTCCGAAAACCCATATCTGCGGTTCATTCCAGCTGGACGATTCTCAAATGTTGCCGAGATCGATCGCTTTCACAATCTCGGAAAACGTCTGAGCTTGCTGCGACGAGCGGTGATGAGCGTTCGCGATCTGTGTGACATCATCTTGTTTGACACACCTCCCGGAGAAAACTCTCTCGCGGTCAGCGCGATGAATTGTGCGGACTCCGTGATCATTCCATTACAATGTGAGCCTCTCGCACTTCGCACGTTGCCACAAATCTTGCGCCTCGTCAGAGAGGTGAAGACCAAGGTCAACCCGGTCCTCGGGATCGAAGGTGTTTTGCTCACGATGTACGACGTTCGCTACAATTTTACCGAGCAGGTGACCGAGCAAGTGTGGAAAAACTTCCCCAGAGATCTCGTATTTGAGACGATCATCCCTCGTCGAGAGGACTTCTCGAAGGCGTTTATCCAAGGACGCCCCGCAGTCTTCGAAAACCCGCTCTCTCCAGCGTCTCTTGCATATCTCCAGCTCGCTGACGAGATGATCGCGCGGCTCGCACAAAACATGCTCTCAGTCCCTAGCCCCATCGCCTGATTGGCTCTTCTTTCTGCTCTCCTGCTCTCTTTCCCATACAGACCCTTCACCTTTTCCTTTCTCGCGCTTTTTGGTACACAAGATCCCCATGATGTTGGTTGGTTGAAAAAAGCCTCCTTCTTGGAGTTCTCTGTTGGTTGGTGAAAGATGTGCACAAACGACCCAACGAGACCCCCTTGTAGAGGAGCATTCACGCGAGGAGTTGTGTATGAGCGAATACAAGTCTTTTGAAGTTGAACGACACGACGCTGTTGTTGAGGTGTACTTAAACCGTCCCGAAAAGAGGAACGCGATGGGGTTGGAGTTATGGGATGAGTTACCAGAACTTTTCTCAGCGCTCGACTTCGATCACAGTGTACGCGCGATCATCATCGGTGGACGTGGAAAGATGTTTTGTGCGGGGCTCGATTTGACGAGCACGATGAGCATCCCTGGTCTCGACTTTGGTGACCAAAAGCCCGAAGGACGTATCGATCTCGCCGTGTTTGTACGCAAATGGCAAGACGCCTTGACTGCGATTGAGCGATGCCGAAAACCTGTGATCGCGGCGATTCATGGGGGTTGTATTGGTGGGGGATTGGATCTCGCCTCTGCGTGTGATATCCGCCTCGCGAGTCGCGACGCGTTCTTCTCATTGCGTGAGGCTGCGATGGCGATGGTTGCGGATCTTGGTTCATTGCAACGTTTGCCGTTGATCATTGGTCAGGGGCTGACGCGGGAGTTGGCATTTACAGCACGGGATGTTCCCGCCGAAGAGGCCAAAGAGATGCGCCTCGTCAACCACGTATACGATGATCAGGACGCCATGATGAAGGCCGCTCGTGAGATGGCTGAGCAGATCGCTGCACAGGCTCCACTCGCTGTACAGTCGAGCAAGCAGGTCCTCAATTATAGCCGCCATGTCTCTGTAGAAGATGGACTGCACTACGCGGTCATTCGCAACAGTATGATACTGCCTTCAGGTGAATTGCTCGAAGCGATGCAGGCGTTTATGGAAAAGCGTAAACCCAAGTTTTAAGCCGTGTGTTTGCGTGGGGAAAGGACAAGTCGTGAATCAGATCGCAAGTTTTCTCAAGGAGATTGAGATCTTTCAGGGGCTCAGTGATATCTCGGCTGAGCGTCTTGCCAAACGCGTCGAGCTGCAGACCTTTGAGGCGCAAAAGCTGATCTTGCGTCGAGGCGCGCCTGGCGATCGGATGTATGTGATTTATGAAGGGGAGGTTCGCATCCCTATTGTCGACGAGCACGGGCAGATGCGCTTCATCACGCACTTGCACAAGGGGCAGGTGTTTGGCGAGATGGCTTTGCTAACGGGGGACCCTCGAAACGCTGATGTTGTCGCAAATACCGATTGTACATGCTTGGTGATTTCCAAGGACACACTGGAGGATTTGATCCAGTCGTACCCGGAGGTTGCCAAGTTTCTCACGGCGATCCTGGGAGAGCGTCTGTGTCGTTCTGGGGGGATCCGAAAGGTCGGAAAGTACAATCTGATCGGTGAATTAGGGCGAGGTGGGATGGCGGTCGTGTACGAAGGTGTCCATCCCATCCTCGAACGCTCCGTCGCGATCAAGATGCTCTCCCACGAGCTCGTCTATCACCAGGAGTTCGCGGAGCGTTTTCGAGAAGAAGCGCGGATCATTGCGAATCTGAGGCATCCAAATATCGTAGAGGTGTTTGACACTGAGGAGGCCTACGCGACGTTCTTTATCGTGATGGAGAAGCTGTCAGGGACGGACCTTCGGGACATTGTCCGTACCAAAGGTGGGCTCTCCTACGAGGAGATCCGCATACTCCTTCGGGAGATGGCCTCTGCGCCTGATTGTGCCCACAGCAAAGGTGTGATCCACCGCGATGTCAAACCTTCGAACATCGTGATCAGCCCCGATGGCAAAGCCAAGCTTACGGACTTTGGTCTCGCGGTTCGGGTTGATATGAATGAGAGCAAGCAGTTTGCTCCTGCGAGCTCTGTGGGGACACCGTGCTATATGGCACCCGAGCAGATCGCGAAAAAGCATCTCGATGGACGTGCTGACATTTACGCGCTGGGTATCATTACGTACGAGCTGTTGATAGGCCAGCCTCCTTATCTCGGCAGCGTCGTAGATGTTCTCAAAAAACACCTGCGTGGGGAGGTCCCCCACCCACGCAAGATCAACCCCGACGTTCCAGAAGATCTGGATACATTTGTGCGAACTGCAACGGCGAAGAAGCCAGAAGAGCGCTTTCAGAGTTGTGCCGAGATTGTGAACTTTTTTCGCGATCCATCGGAGACTTTGAACGCCGATCGTCTTGAGGTGCAGACGTTGACGTTTGTGTATGACAAAACACTCCAAAAGAAAGTCGACGCGCTGCTCGAAGAGTGTAGACAAAAGGCCAAAGCGATCGATGGTTTGATCGTTCGGTAAGATGTGTAGAAAACAAATTGTCAAAGAGATCATATAACGAAAGGCTGCTTTTTGGAGTGGCTGCTGACAGGGAGAGAATGAGATGGCAGATAGATTGAAGGAGAAGGTCGCGATTGTCTCAGGTGGAAGTCGTGGGATTGGTGCGTGTATCGCGCGTTCTTTTGCACGTGAAGGTGCGAAGGTCGTGATCACATCGCGCAAGCAGGAAGCCTTGGACGAGACCGCAGCGTCGATCAACGAGGCGTATCCTGGCCGTGTGATTCCAAAGGCCTGTCATATTGGGCACCTCGATCAAATCGAGTCCTTTATGAAGTGGGTGAATGAGGAGGTTGGCCAACCTACAATCCTCGTCAACAACGCCGCAACCAACCCTTACTTTGGCCCTATGCTCGGGATCTCTGAGGGGGCATGGGACAAGACTTTCGATGTGAATCTGCGTGGGTATTTTGAGATGACCCGCAGCGTCGCGCAAGCGCTCCTCGACTCACAAACGCCAGGTTCCATCATCAATGTTTCGAGTGTTGCAGGGATCAAAGCGGCACCTTTTCAGGGCGTCTACGGGATGACCAAAGCTGCGATTCTTTCGATGACCAAAACCCTCTCTCTGGAGCTGGGTGAGGCTGGGATTCGTGTCAACGCTGTGGCACCAGGCTTGGTCGACACCAAGTTGGCGTCTGCGATTGTCTCTTCGGATGAAATGACCGAGATGTTTACGCAAAGAACTGCACTTAAGCGATACGCACAACCAGAAGAGTTGGCCGAAATCTTTGTTTACTTGGCTTCTGATGAGGCTTCTTATGTCACTGGACAGACGTTCTGTGTCGATGGCGGCTTTACGATCGTCTGATGGAGCAGTGAACAAGGAAGCATCTTTGTTTTCAATGGTTTTGTTCGGGGAGTTGGGAAGTCATCACGAGAAAGAGCTGGTTTTGCTTCGTGAGATTTGATAGATAGCGTGTCGAATGGGAATCTTTGTATGGCACGTTGTGGTCTTACTAGAGTTCGTTCGATCGTTTCGCGTTTCTTTGAGATGTCCGATGGTTGTGATGTCTCTGTTGAGAAAGAAAATTGGTTGTTTTTTCTGTGTGGCGACATCGTGTGCCTGCAGTGTCATGTATTGAGTGGGTTTGATGTTACTGGAACTATCCATTCGCAACGTTGCGATTATCGAAGAGATTTCGATTTCATTGAAGTCTGGTCTGATTGCGTTTACAGGCGAAACAGGGGCGGGCAAGTCGATCCTCATCGAGTCATTGTTGTTGGCTCTTGGCGGACGATCGACGGTTGAAATTGTACGCACCGGAACATCCGAAGCCGAAGTGACCGCGCTGTTGAGCTGTGAGGAGGATTCCCCCGTCAAGGCAAAGCTCGAAGAGGCAGGGATCCCCTTTGAAGATGAGATCCTTGTGCGTCGTGTGATTTACGCGAATGGGCGCTCAAGGGCCTACATCAACGACCGCCCTGTGACAGTCTCTTTTCTTCGAGAGGTCGGGAAAGATCTTGTCGAGATCAGCGGACAACACGAACATCAACACTTGATGAACTCCAAATATCATCTGGATCTTCTCGATCTACACGGTGGATTGATGGAGGATCGTGCTGGAATTCGCGAGCAATACAAAAAGACGCGAGATATGCGCAAAGTATTGACGGAGCTAGGGGGAAATGCTGTTGAGCGGCAGCGACGTAAAGAATATCTCCTCTATCAGATCGAAGAGTTGGAGCGAGTCGACCTCTCCATAAGTGAAGATGACCTGCACGATGAGCGACGTTATCTGTTACAGCTCGAACGTATGCTCGAAGTCGGACAGAGTGCAGAGGCGATGTTGTACTCTGGTCAGGGTTCTTTTACCGAAGAAGTCGGGCGTTTTGCCCAACAATTTGGCGACTGGTCTGACTTCTCTGAAGAGCTCAAGGTCGTCTCCGATGGACTTCACGAAGCGCAAGCCTTGATCGACGATGTCGCACGGTCTCTGCGCAACTTTTTGGATATCACAGAGCTCAATCCTGGACGCCTCGAAGAGATCGAAGAGCAAATTACACAAATCCGAGACCTCAAGCGCAAACATGGGGTCATGACTGTGGATGCGCTGCTTCAAACGAAGCAAGAGTATGAGAAAGAGTTACAACAACTCCACGATCAAGAGACTCTTCTCTCCGAAAAGGAAGCACAGTACAACGACGAAGTCGAGAGCTTAGTTGAGATCTCCACAGCCTTGAGTAAAAGGCGGAGGAAAGTCGCGACAAAGCTCTCGAAAGAGATCGAGAAAGAACTCGCCTCTGTAGGGATGAAAAAGTCTCGTTTTGTCGTAGAGTTCGAGTACTCTGAGCCTGAAGAGGGCGAAGAAGCACTCGAAGAAGATCGTCCATTGCCCGGCCCTGATGGTCAGGACAAAGTGCAATTCCTCCTCTCGAGTAACCCTGGAGAAGAGCCCCGTTCATTGGCGCGAGTCGCCAGTGGTGGGGAGCTGAGTCGGATCATGTTGTCTTTGAAGCAAATCTTGACAGAGCACGAGCCTGTTGAGACCTGCATCTTTGACGAAGTGGATACAGGGATCGGTGGATTTGCAGCGACGATTATTGGGCAAAAGATCAAACGGATTGCCGACGAGCGCCAGGTCATTTGCATCACACACCTTCCTCAGCTTGCTTGTTTTGCAGACCATCACTTTCTCATACAGAAGTCGGAAAAAGATGGTCGGACACACTCTGTGATCCGAAAGCTCAACAAGACACAACGAGAGAAAGAACTCGCTCGTATGCTCGGTGGCATAGAAATTACGACACAAAGCCGTGCACACGCCCGACAGCTTCTTCAGCAAGCCAAAGAGTTCTTTGCCCAGGCTTGACCCTCCATTTTTTTCCTGTTACAACTTCAATAGGTGTCCTCTATCATCTGTAATGATAGAGTTTTTTTGTCGATATGCGGCAAAAACGAACACCTTTCACAAAAAAATGTCGATAATGCAATAGGTGATGTCACGCTCATGCAAGCGTGAGATCACATGCATATACAAGATTGGGGCGCCAGGCACCCGAGTACCGCTCGCTTTTGGGACTCCATGCTCATCGCTCACCACATAGAGGTTCACAATATGCAACGGCTGATTTTTTCGTTTCTCACGGTGTGTTGCCTTTGGGCACTTGGCGGTGTCTCCACCGCGCACGCCGTCTGTGTGAAGTCTAACGTCTTTTTGCTCCTCGATGTCTCCGGTAGTATGAAGGACACATCAACCTCCACAAAACACACGGATGTCCGAACAGCGATCAAAAAATTCACGTACGACTTCCGAAGCAAAGTGCGCTTTGGACTTGCGACCTTTGGGACGACATACACACACAAGGTCAACATCAGTGATACTGCGTGGTCGACCATTCGCTCCAATGTCGACTCCTATCCCTCCAACCAGGGATACACAAAGATGGGAACGGCGATCAGCAACGCAGGAGCCTACCTCTGGAACCTCAAGCAAAACGAAGTGGGTGATGGAAGAAAACGCCGCTACTACATCGTCCTGATTACAGACGGAAACCCCACAGGGGATACCCTCAACCCCACGACAGAGACGACCAAAGTCTGGCAAAATTATGGCATCAAAACCTACGCGATTGGGATTCAGTTTAACGCAACAGTCCTCAACAGTATCGCGACCGCCGGACAAACTTCCAAGCCATATAACGCAAACAGCCAATCGAGTATCACCTCAGCGTTTAACGCGATCGCCAACACCGCGACCACAGAGGTCTGTAACAACGTAGATGATGACTGTGACGGTAGTATCGACGAGTTCCTCGTTCGTCCCTGTACCACTTCTTGTGGATTCGGGATCGAGACGTGCTCTAGAGGTGTCTGGGCAAATTGTACTGCGAGCCAACCCAAAGCCGAAACATGTAACGATAAAGATGATGACTGTGATGGTCGTGTCGATGAAAACTGGTCCAACAAAGGAAACAGTTGCTCGGCAGGCGCTGGTGGCTGCCAACGTACAGGTAAATATGTCTGTAACCAGTCTGGAACAGGCACACAATGCTCTGTCAGCTCAGCCCAACCGACATCTGAAAAATGTGACGGACTTGATAACGACTGTGACGGTCGTGTCGACGAATCCCTCGTCCGCAACTGTAGCACCGCCTGTGGCTCAGGTACCGAAATCTGTTCGAATGGTCGATGGATTGGGTGCTCTGCTCCTAAGCCACAAGCCGAAAAATGTAACGGTAAAGACGATGATTGTGACGGCAGAATCGATGAAAACTGGTCGCAAAAGAACCGCTCTTGTACGACAGGTGTCGGCGAGTGTAAGCGAAGCGGATCTTACCGTTGTAAAGCTGATGGCTCAGGTCTGGAATGTTCAACACTCTCAGGCCCACCATCCACCGAAATTTGCGATGGAAAAGACAACGACTGTGACGGTCAAACAGATGAAGACTTCCCCAAAAAAGGCCAAACCTGCGGGTCTGGCGTAGGAGCTTGCTCCAAAAAAGGTACCTACATTTGTACTCCCAACGGTCTGAGTGTCCAATGTTCTGCGGGATCCGGTCAGCCAGAACCCGAAAAGTGCGATGGTACAGACAATGACTGTGATGGCATCGTCGATGAAGGCCTCCAGCGCTCTTGCTCCACCAAGTGTGGAACAGGTCTTGAGTCCTGTAACAACGGAAAATGGGTCAACTGCTCTGCACGTAAAGAAGCCAAAGAGACTTGTAACGGTAAAGATGACGACTGTGATGGTACCGTTGATAACGGCCTGACACGTAAGTGTACGAGCAAGTGTGGAGATGGTCAGGAGACTTGTAATAACGGTCGTTGGGAAGGCTGTACTGCACAACAACCCAAAAACGAAGAGTGTAACGGTAAGGATGACGACTGTAACGGTCGTGTCGACGATCTTGTGCCCAAAAAATGCTCCGGTGCTTGTGGTTCAGGAACCGCAACTTGTGACAATGGAAAGTGGAGTGGCTGCTCCGGACCCCAACCTGAGCCCGAGACTTGTGACGGAAAAGATAACGACTGTAACGGTAAGATTGATGATGGTGTGTCACGCCGTTGTAAATCCATCTGTGGAGAAGGGAAGGAGTATTGTGAAGCCGGTAACTGGTCTGCTTGTGATGCGCCACTTCCCCAACCCGAATTTTGCGATGGCAAAGATAACAACTGTAACGGCAAAATCGATGAGAGCGCAGTCTGTCCCTCAGGTACTGTCTGTAGCGAAGGTGCTTGTCGCCCCGAGTGTTCTGGTGGGGAGTGTCCCAAAGGTCTCCAATGTGTGAAGGGTGTTTGTGTTGGAGACGCTTGCGCGACAGCCAAATGTGCGGACGGAGAAGTCTGCATGGGTGGACGTTGTGTCGAACCTTGCTCACTCGTCACATGTGACAGTGGACTTCGTTGTTCCAACGGACAGTGTGTTCGCGAGGACTGTTACTTCACAGGTTGCTCAAATGGCAAGAGTTGTGTGAAGGGACGTTGTGTTGCGGATCCTTGCGCAGGTAAAACGTGTGGTGCAGACGAATTCTGTCGTGAAGGTGATTGTGTCAAGTCATGTGCAAATGTCACGTGTGGTGCGGATGAGCGCTGTGTGGATGGGAAGTGTGAAGTCAATCCTTCTACGAGTGGTGATTGTGCCAACAAGACCTGTCCTGCCGAACAAATCTGTTCTGGTGGAAATTGTGTCGCAGACCCATGTTACGGTGTGTCATGTGCGCAAGGACGTATGTGTGTAAATGGTAACTGCGAGCATGATCCTTGTACAAACGTGAAGTGTCCAGCCAACCAAGAGTGTGTTGAAGGTCAATGCCAGAAACCAGGAACAGGGAAGCCCAAAGATGATGGTAACAATCCATCTGACGGTGTGGTCTCCGATGGTGGGAACAACGGACCTGATGGTACAGTCATTGATCAAGGGACTGGACCCAAAAATGTTGACGCTGGGAATGGTGGTGTCGATGAGACGAATCGCCGTCGTGTCACAGGTGGCGTTGGTGGATGTGCTTGCTCTACAAAAGATGGGGGACTCCCCATGACACCGTTTATTTTTGGCCTCTTCTTCTTGGTGTTTGCGATCCGACGCCGACGCTAGACTCCTTTCCCTTCCCCACTTCCTCTATCTTTCCCTCCAATTGTAACCACAAAAACCACGACATTCTGTCTACGGCGTCTTGTATTTCCGCGACCAAACAAAATTTCCTCTTCTTTCGGAAAGAGCTTTGTGGTAGCATACCTAGCCACGAGAACCCACTCTACTTTCTGTTCAAAACGAACAACTGAAGGAGACTTTCAAATTGCGACGTGCATCTGCTTTTCTACACCTGTTCGTTGGACTGGCCGTATGTTGTAGTGTCTTTCTTTTTAAAGCCAACTCAGCTTTTGCTTGCGATCCTCCCGATGTCTTGATCGTGCTCGATCGATCTTGCAGTATGGGATCCAACAGCAAGTGGACACAGGCAAAAAACGCCATCAGAACCATCACCAACAATTACAAAGGCAAATTGAGATTTGGATTGGAGACGTTTAACTCCGGTGCAGCGATTAACTATGCCCTGACAAAGTGTCAAAGCGACGGTGTCGCGACCAACTGTGTTCCGCGTTTACAAACAACGCTGAACTCGATCAGTTATTCAGGTGGCACAAATTTGATCGCCGCCTTGACTGTCGCGAAAAACCACCTCAACGCTGTGAAAGCCGCCGACACTGTATCAGGTCGTAAACGCAGCGTGATGTTCTTGACGGATGGTCAAGCAACATGTGCTTTCTCCGAAGCCCGCGCGCTGTGGTTACAGCTCGGTGTCAAAACCTATGTGATTGGGTTTGGTTCGGGGGTTGATGGAAACTGTCTGAGCAAGATGGCGACAGAGGGGCAAACTGCGCTCTCTGGAACACGGAAGTATTATCAAGCGAACAGCCAGACCGAGCTTAACGCTGCCATGAAGGCGATCGCCGACGCGAGTCGTGTCGAGATCTGTAACAACTCAGATGATGACTGTGATGGTCGAGTCGATGAAGGTCTTTCTCGTGCCTGCTCTGGTGCTTGTGGTGCCGGAACACAAGTCTGTTCGAAGGGGGCATGGGGGACGTGTTCCACGGCTCCCAAGGCAGAAACGTGCAACGGAAGAGATGACGACTGTGACGGCGCAACAGACGAAAACTGGCCGCAAAAATCACAGGGTTGTTCTGTTGGAGTTGGTGCCTGTCGTCGCAATGGGACGTATGTCTGTAACAGCGCAAAAAATGGTGTCGTCTGTTCTGCAAAGGCGGGTAGTGCATCTTCCGAGCTTTGTGATGGCATTGACAATGACTGTGACGGTCGTGTCGATGAAAACTGGCCGCAGAAAGGCTCCTCTTGCTTTGCTGGGACTGGAGCATGTCGAAACACCGGTACATTCTCGTGTAATAGCGCAAAAACTGGACTGACCTGTTCTGCTAAGGCTGGCTCTCCCACGACAGAAAAGTGCAACGGTCAGGATGATGACTGTGACGGTAAAATTGATGAGAGTCTCACCAGAACTTGTAGCAGCAAGTGTGGTAGTGGACAGGAAACATGTCAGGGGGGGACGTGGGTCAACTGTACTGCGAAAACCCCATCACCTGAACTGTGTAATGGAAAAGACGATGACTGCGACGGTTCTATTGATGAAGACTGGTCGCTAAAAAATAAGACATGTACTGTCGGAAAAGGCATCTGCGCTCGTTCAAGCAAGTGGCGATGTCGTGCTGATCAGTTTGACATTGAGTGCCCTGTCAAAGCTGGCTCCCCCACAACCGAAATCTGTAACGGGAAAGATGATGACTGTGACGGACTGACCGACGAAAATTGGCCGCAAAAAGGTGAGCCATGTGTCGGCGGAACAGGCGCTTGTCAACGTACTGGTAAGAAGGTTTGTAGCGGGGATGGAAAATCCCTTATTTGTTCTGCGACCCAAGGGAACGCGACCAAAGAGATCTGTAACGATAAAGATGACGACTGTGATGGGAAAGTTGACGAAGACTGGGCATTGAAAGGTAAATTCTGCTCTGTTGGACTTGGTGAATGCCGTCGCACAGGCTCTTGGATTTGTAACACCGCTGGAACCAATGTCGCTTGCTCTGTAAAAGCCGGGAAGGCTGGTACAGAGACCTGTAACGGGAAAGATGATGACTGTGATGGTCTCGTCGATGAACAGCTCGAAAAAGCTTGTACCACCGGATGCGGAAAAGGAAAGCAGGTCTGTATCAATGGTAAGTTCGCTGCTTGCTCTTCACCTGTTCCTTCACCTGAAAAGTGCGACGGTATCGACAATGACTGTAACGGTCAAGTCGATGATCAATGGCCCAACCGAGGGAAAAACTGCTCTGTCGGAAAAGGGGCATGCAAGCGCGTAGGACGCTGGATCTGTGATGCGAGCAAGACAAAGCTTCAATGTTCTGCGAAAGCCGGCTCCCCAACAACCGAAGTTTGTGACGATAAAGACAACGACTGCGATGGCCAAATTGACGAAAATTGGGCCAACAAAGGCAAAACTTGTGGTAGCGGTGTCGGTGGCTGCCAAAGAAAAGGAACATATGTCTGTAAGCCCGATGGCACAGGAACACAATGCTCTGTCTCTGGTACTGTTCCAGAGCCCGAGAAGTGTGACGGTATCGACAACGATTGTAACGGTCAGGTCGATGAAAATGTCACTCGCGCATGTAAAACGAAGTGCGGTGTTGGGCTTGAGACTTGTAAAGGCGGAAAATTCGAAGGGTGTACTGCACGCCAACCCACAGCTGAGACATGTAACGGTCGGGATGATAACTGCGATGGTTCTGTCGATGAGAACTTGACACAAGAGTGCTCCACAAAGTGTGGCAAAGGACAAGAACAGTGTGTCAACGGCAAGTGGGAATTCTGTGACGCGCAAAAATCAGTCGCTGAAGAGTGCAACGGTAAAGATGATGACTGTGATGGCGACATCGATGAAGACGTTGCTCCCAAACCCTGTAAAGGGTCATGCGGTTCTGGTACCGCTGTTTGTGCAGATGGTAAGTTTGGAGGCTGCTCCGGTCCCCAACCAGAGCCCGAAAAGTGCGATGGAAAGGATAACGACTGTAACGGTAAAGTCGATGACAACCTCGAACAAAACTGTCGTAGTGCCTGCGGTAGTGGAAAGCAAACATGTGTGAATGGTGCGTGGTCCGATTGTTCTGCTCCCACCCCTCAGCCTGAGTTTTGTAACGGTAAAGATGATGACTGTGACGGTCAGGTCGATAATAGCGCAACCTGTCCTTCTGGCCTGGAGTGTAAAGATGGACTTTGTCGTCCACTGTGCGTCGGTGGTGAGTGTGCCAAAGGTCTCTTGTGTGTGGATGGTTTCTGTGTTGGCGATCCTTGCAAAGATAGAACGTGCGCAAGTGACGAAGTCTGTATTGGTGGTAAGTGCGTTGAGCCTTGTACTCTCATCAGCTGTAATGCCGGATTTATCTGTTCCAACGGACAATGTGTGAAAGAAGACTGTTACATCAAAGGCTGTCCCAGTGGCGAGAGCTGCGAAAACGGTCTGTGTGTCGCGGATCCTTGCGCTGGCAAAACATGTGGTGCAGGTGAATTCTGTCGAGAAGGCGACTGTGTGAAGTCATGTGCGAGTGTGACTTGCCAGGATAACCAAAAATGTGTAGACGGAAAATGCGAGGACGATCCCACCAAAAATGGTGATTGTGCGAGTGTCTTTTGTAAAGACGGAGAGTTTTGTAAAGAAGGCAAATGTGTCGTTGATCCTTGTGCAGGTGTCTTCTGTGGAAAAGGAAGAATCTGTAAAGAAGGTCGATGTACACACGATACCTGCACAAATATCACATGCCCGACAGGCGCAGTTTGTAAAGATGGTCAGTGCCAAAAAGACAACACTGGCGGTGATCCTGATGGTACGACAAATGCTGATGGTGGTATCAATTATCCTGATGGGTGGTCCTATTCGCCGGATGAAGGAACTGTCACGTTGCCTGATGGACGTGTTGTACCTGCGGATCAGGTCAGCAGGCAGCCCGACGGAAAGATCGTCGTGAATGGACCTGATAAAGCAAATGAATACTTCATCCCTGACAATAAAACGACTGGGACTGGTGTTGATAAAAAACCCACAGGAAGGACTGTTGAGCCTGGTGGGTGTGGCTGTCAAACGACAAGCGGCTTCCCCGTTGCGCCTGTCTCTTTGTTGATCTTCTTCCTCTTTATTGGATTGCGACGAAGAGAGCAATAATCCCCACAAAACCCTCACTCTTCCTGTCTCCATCACTCCTCAAAAATCCGATCAAACCACACAACACGACGATTGGCCTTTGCTGGTGGTTAGCAACTTCTGCACGTCTTCCGTTGTTGACGGGGGTGTTGTGATGAGGATGTTTTCGGGGGAGTGATGATTTGTGCGATGTGTTTTTGTGGTGAGTTTGTGTTTGGATGACTTGAAGAGGAGAGGGGCTAGTCAGGAGATACGCTATTTTTTTTGCGCATGAGACCTTGGTATACTTTCTCAACTTGGTTGATACCTTTGTTGAGTTTATTGAAGAAGCGCCCATGATCTGCGCGGAGGTTCAGAAGGTCTTTGGACATGTTTTCGATTTCTTGTCTGGCGACAGCTTTGTCTATATCACCATCCCGTAATCTTTGGATGCGCGCCAAAACGCCATAAAGCAAGCGACCTGCTGAGCTCAAACGAAAGTCAGCCTCGTAGGGAATTTCGCCTGATGCCTTTGGGTATTGTTGGAGAAGTTCAGTTGCACGTGTTTCAGCCTTTGCGAATTCGCTTTCAATGTGGGATAGTTGCTTGGCTGTTTCTGCGTGGGTTACCAAATCATCGATGCTTTCAAGCATTCCAGTGACGTCTCGCCACTGCTCTTCCAGCGACATGATTGTTCTCCTTTTGGTTCCGGGTAAGTCGCTACATTGGTGTTTTGATGTCCGGAGGATTGAATCCATCTGGACCTACTATACCCCAACCTCATTCTATCTGGCAAGCGAATATCTGTAGAGGGGTGAGATCGAGCCGCCTTCTTGACTCTATGTGGAAATGACGGTAAAACCTCACATTGAGTAGCTTTTTTTATAATCAATTCTTTTGAGTGGTATCGTTGAATGATGGAAAAGTCCAAAAAAGTTTCATTGTATGTTTGGTTTAGTTTGTGTGCTGGTCTGATCGTGTGTTTGCATGGAATGCCAGCGTGTATCATTCAAGACTTTTCTTTGGATAATCACGTTTGTGCAACATCTGGGACCAATGAGTGTCTGGCAGGGTGGCGATGTGATACAACGCAGAATCGGTGTGTTCTCGCCGAGGTGGCTGTCTCTGAGCCTGGTGTTGAAACAATCCAATCAGAGCCAAATACAGAGCAAGTCACTCCCAAAGAGGAGCCGCCTTCACAGGAACCTGTGAAGCCTGACGTCGCAGATGCAGGGCCTGAGCTTCCGCCCAAAGAAGAGCCACCCGAGCAGCCGGCCAACCAATTGTGCGTGTACAAAAAAGAGTCCAACGCTCTGAATTGCACGGAGAAGCAAGGGTGTAAGTTCTTCAACAGCGCGCTTACAACATCGACCGTTGCGTTGCCCAAGGCCATTTCAGGAGCTTACGCAGTCGCACGTGATAGTGGCTTTAGCTCGATTCTCTCTGAGAGTCCAACACCCTACATTTATCTCGTGGGTGGGGGGGATGGAGCTCCTGGCGCAGAAGTCCTCTACACAAAAGTCGACGCAACAGGAAAGATTGTGCAGTGGAAGACAGGCAAATTGCTCGCTGAAGCGCGCACCAACGCCTACGCTTTCATCTACCGCAATCATTTATACGTGGTGGGTGGTGAGAATGCGAGCGCACAAGGCGTGAAGGGCATTGAGCGCGCACCACTTAATGCCGACGGGAGTATGGGAGACTTCATCAAAGTGGGGACCTGGGACAACGCACGTCCCAAAGCTGGAATCGTCTTCATGTATGGTCATCTGTACTTTGTCGGAGGACTCGGCTCTGATGGAAAACCGAGTAAAGATGTTGAGCACGCGTTGATTCTCCCTGATGGTCAAGTTGGAACGGTTTCGACCGCTATGATGGACGTGAACGGAACACCTGAGGCTGCCTCACTTCCTGAAGGACGTATTGGACCCGTCGTCGCCACTGAACATTTCATCTACGTGCTTGGGCCTGGCGCCACCTCTGAAGTCTTGATGGCACACATCCTCCCCAACGGGATGATCGAAGCGTGGTGTACCACAACAGAGATTCCCAGACCCGATGGAAGTGTTGATTCTCTCCAGGCGTTGGGGAGCGCAAGACGTATTCTCTTGTTTGGATTGGCTTCTGGAAACAAAATTAACTCACAACTCTACTTTGGTGCTTTGAAAAAAGGAACACAGCAGAACGTCTTTGGTGGCGGTCTTGAGACATGGCGTTGCAGTAAGGCCGGTAACGCTCCAGCGAAGGAAAAAGCGGAGATGCTTGTGCCACGTAAAGGAGCCGCGGCGGTGTACGTTCAACGAAGGCTGTATCTTATCGGTGGTGTCGACGCGAGCAACAAAACACTCAGCTCCATTGAGATCGGCGAACCCAACTTCCTTACGGATCTTTGTGACTTGGATCTCGATGGGATCAGCGGGAACGCTGATTACTGTCGGCACAACTACTCACCTGCGAATAAAAATGACGACCAACCATCGTCTATTACGTATCCTGGTGACACAGGTAATGGTTGGGTAGATCGTTTTGGTCATGGAAACGTTTGTGAACAGAAACATATGTTGTTGGTCTCGGCTGGCGAGTTTAAACGAGGCTCTATCACTGCTGATCCACAAACGGATGCTCCTCAAGGTTCTGTGACAATGAATGCCTTTTATATCGACACCTACGAGGTGACTAACGCTGATTATCGAGAGTGTGTGACGGCTGGTGTGTGTACCGCGCCTAAAAGCGCAGATCTGGGCTCGATTACAGGCTATCACACAGACAAAACGTACGATAACTACCCTGTTGTTCAGGTGACCTACGAGATGGCGAAGAAGTACTGTGCGTACCGAGGTAAACGTTTACCAACGGAGGCCGAGTGGGAGAAGGCAGCTCGTGGTCTGGATGGTGGAAAGTTTCCTTGGGGCAATGGGAACACTGCTCCCGTGTGCACGAAAGATCAGCAACAGGCAAACTACAAAGATTGTAAGGCGACATCACCTGTTGAGGTTGGCTCTCTGAAGCCCGGCGAGGGACCATACGGAACCTTTGATATGGGCGGAAATGTCCGCGAGTGGGTCGCTGATTTTTACAGTGATACCTACTACAACGATCAAGCCTCATTGATGAATCCAACGGGACCTGACTCTGGCACTGAGCGGGTCATTCGTGGTGGTTCATTTAGCACCGATGTAAAGTTTATCACCACCTACACGCGTGATAAGGGTACACCTGAAACTGCGGCTGATGATCTTGGTTTCCGTTGTGCTCGTGATCTTTACATACAACTTGCGCCTGCCAACTGAGCGAGGAGAGATTTATGAAAACAATACCATCCTGCCTGCTTTTTGTCGGGCTCTTGTTATGTCTGGGGCTGTCTTTTTCACCTTCGACAGCTGAGGCAAATGCTCAACTTGAGAAAGCGATCGCGAAAGTCAAAGACTTCGACATTCGTGGCGCGCTCAAGATCCTTGAACCCATGAAAGACAGTTCCCTCGCACCCACAACACAGGCGCAAGTCTATCTCTATCTGGGACTTAGCTATCTCTACCTGCGTCGTCGGAGCGATGGGATCGATGCCTTCAAAAAAGCGATCAGTGTCAATTCGAGCATCAACCTGCCTGCAGGTTCCCCAAAGCGTATCCGCAAAGCCTTTGAAGAAGCACGTCGCAACTCTGGAGGTGGCGTCGGAGGACTGGGGATTCCTCCTGTTCGCCGAAGCACTCTGAATGTCCCCCCTCCAACGCGTAGAGAGACATTTAACCCTCCACCGCTTCGACGTGAGACGTTTAACCCTCCACCACCACGTAGAGAGACGTTTAATCCTCCTCCTCCACGACGTGAGACGTTTAATCCTCCTCCTCCACGTCGCGATGATTCGATGAATTTTGGCTCTTTTAATACGCGCAAAACACCACCTGTACGCCGTGAGCCACTTCGTCTTGATCCTCCTCCTGGACGCAAGCTCGCTCTCTCCGGTGATAATGATGCGGAGTTGAAGATGGAAGAGAACAAGTTGAAGGCCAAAAAGCCAAGTGGTGTGCCCATTGTTGTGACGGGGGTGATTGCTGGTGCAGCGGTTCTGGCTCTTGGTGGGGGAGGCGTCTTTGGCTTCCTAGCCTCCCAAGACGTCCAAAAAGGTCTAGATATCGCGACGCCACAAACAGAGCTTCCTGCACTTGAGGAGCAAGCCAAAGGGAACGCAATGATCGCCAATATTCTCTACATTGGTGGTGGTGTTCTTGCGGCGACAGCTGTTGTGCTGTTCTTCCTCAGGCCCAAGTCCAAGCCCGTCAAAAAGAAGTCCGATATGCTCTCAAGACGTCCCCCAGCCAAAAGTATTCCTCCTGCTGTTGTCTTGGTTCCATCGACACTATAGCGTCTGCACTCTTTGACTTTTGTACAGCGTGTGCCCTCTCTTTTTCTGTACACACCACTCCGATTGCTCACCAAACAAATCGCTTTTATCGCTTTGCCATCCAAAAGACAAGTCACTATCTTCAAGGTTCGAGATGGATCGTATTGTGTGAAAACTCGTTTTTTGTTGTGTGCATGTTTGCTTTTTGCTATCCTTTGGACGGAAAATATGTCAAAAAGCTCCCCCCGGTCTCCGGTTTTCCGTGTTTGAAACGTGCGCTTTGCAGAACTCTCTTGCGACGAGTTTGCGGAGCGATGGGTGGGTTTTTTCGAAAATATCTCGCATTCGTTTCCATGTTCGGGTAGAACGGGATTTGGATGGTTGATGATTCTTGTTCTATTATAGGTAAAGTGTGACCGAGAGAAGGCCGTTTGTGACTGATGTCCATGTATCCAACGGTCGATGAAACGATGAGCCAAACAACGCGAGTTGAAGTATGAACCCAGGTGATTTGTTCGCACAAGGTAGATATACGCTGCTTCGAAAGCTTCGTAGTAGTGGTATGGCTGAAGTTTGGCTTGCCCGACAGCACGGGACGGAGGGGTTTGCAAAGGACGTTGTCCTCAAACGTATTTTGCCCCATCTCGCTGAAGATGAGAAGCTGATCTCCATGTTTTTGGATGAAGGGCGGATCGCGGCGAATCTCAACCACCCCAACGTCGTTCAAATTTTTGATCTCGGCAATGATGGCGTCGATTACTACATCGCCATGGAGTACATCCGAGGATACGATCTCGAACAAATCCAAGAACAGCTTCGCAAACGCAACGTCGCCTTTCCTGTCGAGTACGCGCTTCGTATCATCGCGGACACATGTCTTGGTCTGGACTACGCCCACGACTGCAAAGCCTCCGATGGGACTCCTATGAACGTCGTGCACAGGGATGTCTCACCACAAAACATCCTCGTCTCAGAGACAGGCGTCGTGAAGTTGATCGACTTTGGTATCGCAAAAGCCAGGACATCTTCGACACGCACACAGGTCGGCCATACAAAAGGCAAGATCTGTTACATGTCTCCTGAACAGATGATGGCACGTGATCTCGATCGACGTAGTGATATTTTCTCAGCAGGTGTGGTCCTCTATGAATCACTGTTGAGCTTGAAACCCTTTGATGGGGACAACTTGCTCGCTTGCTTTCATAAGCTGATGAAAGAGGGGATCATCCTCCCTCGACAAGTTCGCCGTGATATCCATCCTGAGCTTGAACATGTCATGATGACCGCGCTCGCCAAAGATCGTGATGAACGCTATCCGACTGCCGGGGCTTTTCGACGTGCGCTTGAGCAATTTTTACGTGGACAGGGGATCTCTGTTGGACCTGAGCATCTGAGTGATTTCCTCAAGTGGTTGTTTACACCAAATGATTCCACACAAGTTGCGTTGGATCTTCCTTATGCGGTGGCCCAACAGAATGGTGCAAAACCCCTCTCCAGTCCATCAGTCCCTGCTGGCAATGGTTTTGGTACAGAAGATCGTGTCGCAGCACATGCTGGGCGTGTGACGGCTTCTGGTGCCCCTCAGCCTCAGCACGCAGGTCGGCAAACGTCACCTGCAGGGACACCGCCTGGACCACAAGGATTCCCCCAAGGGCCGATGGCACCTCCTCATGGTGTCTCAGATCCTAATGTTCCTCACTCAGGCTTCTTCCAAGGGGCACCTGCTCCATCAGCTCACTACCAGACCGGACCTTCTCTGGGCGCGCTTGCTGGCTCTGATCCTGCACTCGGCGGAATTGGTGTGCACTCTACCGGACCCTCCTTGGGCGTACCGATGGAGTTCAACGATGATGATGAACTCCATTACCGCGGTCGTAAAAAGCGTTCTTCTGGTGGTGTGTGGATCTACATCTTGCTGCTCTTTGTCCTCGCTGCTGGTGGTGTTTTGACAACACACTTTCTCGGGGTCTTGCCTGGATTTACGTCGGCTAGCGTGGTGACAAAGGATGCTGGTACACCGACACCTCCCCGGATCGCAACAGTGAAGCAAGACGCCGGCACACCCGATGTGCGTAAGGTCCCTGTGAGGAGCAAGCCTGATGCCAGACGGACAAAACCTGTTAAGCGTCGTGCCAAGCCGGACAAAAGGAAGAGCACCAAGCGCACAAAGCCTGTCGCTCGCAAAGTCGAAAGACGTCCTCCACCAAAAAGAAGAAAAAAACGTCGGGTGCGTGGGTGGGGATATGTGATCATTGACACTGATATCCGCGCGCGGGTCAGCATCGACGGTAAACTGAATTACATCCGCGTCCCGCTCCTCAAAAAGAAGAAGATCAAGGCAGGGTGGCACAGACTTCGTTTTATCTCTCCCGCAGGGACAAAAGTGAAGCGGGTGTATATCACCCCTAACAAAACCAAAGACATTTACGTACGCCTTCGCTCCCGCTGATTTCTTCTTGCCATTCCCCAACACATGCCCATGTTTTGTATAGCTGACTTTACAGGTCGTAAAGGGATGTTTGCGCGTCATTTTTTTTAGGGTGGTGGGCTCGCGTTTTTTTTGACTTGTTGCATGTAGATCGCAAAACAATAGGGTGCACGGTACATTCTTTGCTATGCACTTTGTACCTCGTAAGGAATGTCTATGAAATATCTTCCAGAACCTGTCTCTGGTGGGCCACTCGCTCGCCAAAAGCAAGAAGCACGTCGTCTGGGATGGCATGCGTTGAGAGCTGGTGCTCTGACCCTTGGTGGTGTGGGCCTCTGTCTATTTGGAATGGGTGGGGGGCTCGGTTGGTTCCTTGGAGGCCTTGGTGCATTGGTCGGAACTGCCTGGACAGGTGTACAAACCTGGAAATGGTTGCAGTTTCGTGGTAAATGGGGACTGCGTTTTTAATCGTGAACCTTTTTTTCATTTGGCAGCTCATTGCCAGATGGAGTGTTTGGTCTCTTTGGAGGCCGTTTATTGTGAATAAAGTTCTACGACGATATTGAATCGGAGGTTGTCAAATGATTCGGAATTTCTTTGTGATGTTGTCAGTGTTGTTCTTTGCTGCAGGTTGTGCGCCTTCCAACTGGAAAGTCGTTCGTCAAGCGAAGCCCAACCCCTTCAAATCTGGTGCACCAGCCTTCAAAGCGACAGCGATCGACTTTGGAAGTGCGCAAATGGCTGGTGTTGCGAAAACAATGAATAAGAAAAAGTTCAAGACCGATCTGTCTTTTCTGTCACGCCACTACCGCAAAGCGTTGTTGCGTTCGATGAATGGGAAAGGTGTGAAGATCTTCACTGGAAAAGCCAACCCTGGTGTTTACGTGTTGCGCGCAGTTGCGACCACGATTGATCCAGGTAGCGCACAAAAGCCCAGCATGATCGAGCTGAAAGTGCAAATCCTCAAAAACAACCGCATCCAAGATGTGATCACTGTGAAGAGCAGCACCAAGTTCGAGAAAGCCAAGTCCGTCAGCGCAAGAATGCAAATGGACGGAAAAAACCTTGGTGAGTATGTTGGAAAATATCTCTCAAAACGTCTTGGTAAATAAGTTTTTTCCTCACAAACGCCCCTCCTGACACGCCCCCATCTTTTATCTTCGTCGCTTAAACCTCTTTCGATTCGGTGCAAAGCGCGGCTTGAGAAAGCGCTCTTTGGGGAGCTTGATCCGCCAGCGACAACGCCACTTACGTGAAGATTGGTTTTGCTCGCGCAATCTCCTCGTGATCACAAACATCCTGCGATCGATCCTGTAGCAAAGATCGAATGTCTGCTTCATCTTTTTGCATTCTCGGGTTCGGCGTTTTTGACAGGCGCTCCATCGCTCTTCACAAGAATAGATCGCGAGGCGAGGGTGGAGACGGATCCACCTACGGATCGTTTTTTGGACCTTTTTGTACAACTTCCAACAACGACGGGTGCGAAACTTTCCACTTCGTTTGAGCTTGGGAAGATCTTTGGAAGGTGTTGCCTTGGTCTTGTTAGGTTTTGCTTCCGAAGTGATTGGGAGCACCGCGAAGAGCGCACAAGCAAGGACAATCTGTAAGACGTGAGGACAGGGGAGTGGAGGACGTCTCATGAGTCCACTTTTTTGCCGACGGCTTTCAGCGATGTCTTGCCATCCCTTGTGACGACGCGAAAGTCGATGTTTTTGTAGCCTTTCTCTTCAAGCTTGGTGACCTGTCGGGCGAGCTTTCTCTTCATCGAATCAAACGACACATTCGATGACTCGTTGTGTTGTTGTTTGCTGTTGACAAAGTTCTGGTAGATCTGTTGGAGCCGTTCTTCAGAAGGACCATTCGCGATCCCTGTGGAGGGGCCTACCTTTTCTCTGGGGGCTTGATTTTGTTTGAGATCGGGGTTCATCAAGTCTTCGATGGTGTAGGCTGCAGGACGCTCCTTGGCCTCTTGTGAGGGGGCGTGCTCTGTCGTGACACCTTCTTTGGTCGTGACGGATAAACCGAGACGTCGACGGGCCCGTTGTCTGTCGCGCTGGTAGTTTCCTTGTTCTCTTTGGTATTTGACACGCTCCCAGTACTGAGAGTAAGAGCTAAACCGACTGTTGAGTGTACGTAGACGAAAACGATCTACCGAGCTCTTTACCTGCATCTGCAGACTTCGGATCTCCCTTTTGATGTTCTCTTTTTCTCTGTAAGGCTCTTTCTTCTCGACCCCATTGAAGAACAATTCGTATTGTACGCGACACTCATTGATCCTTCGTTCGAGTTGATCGAGCTTGCTCTTTAATTGCTTGTTTTTATCCATGTGTATGCGCCTTTTGCTCTCGAAAGGCCAGAAGCCAGATCGTCTGTTCTTTTCGTGCCTTTGTTTCTACTACATCCTGCCGATGAATGCCAACTTGAAACTTTTTTTTGAAGTCTGTCATACTTCTTTTGACTGCGGGGTATAGGATATAGTTTCGGATCAATCTGGAACTTTTTGTATCGCTGTGTGTTTTTACCAGTGTGCCCAAACTGTGATACTGACGTGATTTGGAACGTGAACCTTGACCGTCTGTTGTGGGTCTGGTACAAAGATAGAATGTCCTGTCATACTTTAAATAATTTTGGAAAGTTGGTAGGTTGCTTACCATTTGTTACACTTTTTGTGATAAAAAATAGATGATTGAATGATGCGAACTCACCAAGGCGGTGGGTTGGTTTTTTGCCATGGTTTTGTGGATCGGCTGACTTCCTGTCCGCAAATAAAGGAACGCTATGAGGTACGAGATGGACCAAACAATTCAAAATGTCAAAACGCTCCTGAAAGGGGTGTTTGGTCTCGGTTTATTTTTCGGTTTGATGTTGTTTTCAGCAAACAACGCCTATGCACAACCTGCAAACTGCTTGCCCTCTGACTTGTTGTTGGTCATCGACCACTCCGGTAGTATGACGGGGCGTACTTCAAGCGGTGAGACAAAGTGGAGCGCTTCTTCGAAAGCCTTTAACACACTGCTCACACAATACGCAACCAAGCTCCGCTTCGGTCTGGTGACCTTCTCTACCACCGCAAAGCTGCGCGTGAATGTCGGTCCCAACACCGCCAACCAATGTCTCTCCATCTTGAAACAGACCAATCCCAGTGGTCGTACCGCGATGAAGTGCGCGATGGACATCTCCTACAACCACTTCAAAAACACTGTCATCCCACGTGACTCTGTGAAAGACCGACGCCGCTTCGTCGTCCTTATCACAGATGGTATTCCCAACGAATGTGGAACCAACGTCGTTCCCTCCGTCGCACGTCTTCGTTCGATCGGAGTCGGTGGTGCGAATTACGACGTCAAAACATTTGTCATTGGCTTTGGTTCAGGGGTAGACAAAACACAGCTTCGCAACATGGCGGTTGCTGGCGGTACCCAAAAATACTACCAAGCGGATAACTTCTCCGATCTGACCAAGGCGCTGACTACGATCGCAAACGGTGCTTCTAAAGAGATCTGTGATAACAAAGACAACGACTGCGATGGCGTCGTGGATAACTTCAATGAGATCTGTGTCGCGACATGTGGTGCAGGTACACGTACCTGTAAAAACGGACAATTCACACAATGTACGACCAACAAACAGCCCTCCAAAGAGATCTGTAACAAGATTGACGATGACTGTAACGGTAAAATCGATGACAATCTGACTCGTCCTTGCGGAAACAACTGCGGGACAGGTACAGAGACTTGTAAACTTGGTAAGTGGGTCAATTGTACGGCACCCGGTGTGGGCGTTGAGACCTGTAACGGTAAAGACGATGACTGTAACGGTCGTATCGACGAAGGCCTCTCCAAAGAATGTTCCACCAAGTGTGGAAAGGGTACACAAGCTTGTGTCCAGGGTGACTGGAGCACTTGTACAGCCCGCCAACCACAACCTGTCGATGCATGTGATGGTATTGATAACGACTGTGATGGAAAGGTCGACAACAACGCCACATGTCCCGGTAAAGGAAAGTGCTATGCTGGTGATTGTCTGACCGCATGTACTGGTGAGTGTAAAGTCGGTGAGTACTGTGCCCCCGATGGATTCTGCCGTCCCAAAAACTGTACCCCCGAGTGTCCCGAAGGACAATTCTGTCGTCAAGGAGCGTGCTTTAACGCTGACTGTACGACCCCCGAGGGCAAGTGTCAGGCTGGAGAAATCTGCCGTAGTCGTCGTTGTTTCCGTGACCCCTGTGCGGGCGTAACTTGTGCTGCTGACCAATTCTGCCTGAATGGCGAATGTCGTCACTCATGTGCCAAAGTCCAAGGCACTTGTAAGGCCGGTGAAGTCTGTAAAAATGGTGTCTGTACAAAAGATGATTGTGCGAGCAAGGTCTGTGCTGACGGTTACAGCTGTGTAAACGGCCAATGTGAAGCGCAGAAGTGTCCAAATGGATGTCCCCAAGGCCAATACTGTGAAGGCACTGTCTGTGTCGACTATCCCTGTAAATACGTCCAATGTCCCAGCGGACAAACATGCTCCAATGGTGACTGCTACGATCCCAATAAGTTGCCCCCCAACTACGATCCAAATGCGACAAACACCAACGGTTCAAGCGCAACAGGTGGGACAGGCACAACTTCCACAGGTACGACTTCCACAGGCACAAACTCGACGGGTACAACTTCCACAGGCACAACCTCGACAGGTTCAACGGCCAACGGTTCGAGCGCAACGGGCGCAACTGGTTCTATCAGTAGCGCCAACGCAACAGGCGCAAACGGAGCGACTGCAAACGGAACGAATGCAAATGGTGGCAATCGTCCGACCAATGGTGCTTGTGTATGTTCTTCTGCTCACCTTGAGCCGACCTTCCCCATCTCCTTCCTCATCCTCTTCGTCTTGATGCCAATGATGTTCCGTCGACGTAAGTAATCACACGAGCGTCTTTCTCCGCTCCGCTTCTCCGTTTCTTCCTTCCTTTTTGCAATCCACAACAACTGACACAGCGCGTCCTCACGAACTGTCCTGCTTTAGCGAGTCATGTTCATGTGAATACAGCAGATGTGTATTCGCTCATGGGTTTTTTTGTGGGGCTTTGATTTGTTTGGGGACTTGGGAGGGAGTAGGGGAGGGGATCAGGCTTTTTCGCTCTCTTGATCCTGTTTGATGATTGATCTCATCGCTTCGATCGCTGTCTCGATGGCTTCATCGACACCTTTCTTTTCGATGACAACCTGTCCATCGTGTGTTTCACCGATCACTGCGACGATCTCACCAGCACGCAACTTGCGGAGTTGGCTGACGATAAAGAGCGTCGCGCTCTCCATCTCCGTGCAGAGAACGTTGCTCTTTTGCCACATTTTCCAGCGTCGTTCCCAGTGTTCGTTGTCAGGCATCATGTGGGGCTCTTCTGCGAAGAACGCGTCTTTGCAATGGATCACACCAGTGTAGTGTGTATGTCCAAGTTTGCGCGCGGCGTCTCTTAACGCGCAGATGACGTCGATATCTGCGACCGCCGGGTATTCGAGTGGGACATACTGTTGTGATGTTCCTTCGTCGCGGACAGCTGCTGAAGCGATGACAAGATCGCCTGTTTTGATGCTGGGTTGGAGGGAGCCTGAGGTACCGATGCGGATCAGGGTGTCTGCGCCTACTTTGAGTATTTCTTCGATGCAGATCGCAGTAGAAGGGCCACCAATCCCCGTTGAGACGACGGAGACGGGGACACCTTCAAGAGAGCCTGTGTAGGTTGTGTATTCGCGGTTTTGTGCGACCTTTTTGGCGTCGTCGAGGTGTGCTGCGATGCGCTCTACGCGCCCTGGATCACCTGGTAAAAAGACATATCGTCCGATGTCACCGGGGCGTAGCTTTACGTGGTATTGCACTTCATCTTGCATGTGCGTTCTCCGTGATTGAGGGGGTGGTATGGGCTGTGCGACGGTATAAAAAGAGCGTGCTCTTCGCAAGCTCGTGGTAGAACGACGTTAAGAGGTTGGTTTGTGTTGGGTGGAGTGCAGAAGTGTGTTGTTTGTTGGGAGGGTGGGGGGGAGTGGAAGAGATGAAAAGGGTTCAAGCTGATTTTTTACTTTCCTGGTAAAGGAAGGTGGCTGCACCACCACGTGTAATCACATCTGCGTCGATGATACACTCTTTGACACCTTCCATAGAAGGAAGGTCGTACATGATGTCGAGCATCACAGATTCGAGGATGGCACGAAGTCCACGGGCACCACTTCCTCTTCCTACGCAGATGGAGGCGATACTGTGGAGGGCCTCTTCTGTGAAGTGGAGTTTGACACCTTCCATCTCAAAGAGTTTTTCGTACTGTCGAGCCAACGCGTTTTTGGGCTCAAGGAGGATGCGCACGAGGTTCTCTTCGTTAAGGTCGTGAAGCGTCGTGACAACAGGGATACGGCCGACAAACTCGGGGATGAGCCCAAATTTGATCAGATCTTCAGGCTCGACCTTGGCGAGCAGCTCGCCGAGTCGATAATCTTTTTTGCTGCGAATGTCCGCATGGAAACCAACCTGAGAGCCGGAGATGCGACGTTCGATCGATTTTTCGATGCCGTGGAACGCACCACCTACGATGAACAGGATGTTGGATGTGTTGAGTTGGATAAACTCTTGGTGTGGGTGTTTACGTCCACCACGAGCGGGGACGTTTGCGACTGTCCCTTCGACCATCTTGAGGAGGGCCTGCTGGACACCTTCACCGGAGACGTCACGTGTGATGGAGGGGCTGTCACTTTTGCGCGCGATTTTATCGATCTCGTCGAGATAGATGATGCCTCGCTCTGCAGCTGCTACGTCGTAATCTGCGGCTTGTAGGAGACCTACGAGGATGTTCTCAACGTCTTCACCTACGTAGCCAGCTTCAGTCAGTGTCGTAGCGTCGGCGATCGCGAAGGGGACTTTGAGCATCCGCGCGAGACTTTGTGCGAGCAGAGTCTTTCCACATCCTGTAGGACCGAGCAACAAAATGTTCGACTTTTGTAGCTCGGTCTCGTGGTTGTGTTGTTCGCTTTCAACGCGTTTGTAGTGGTTGTAGACGGCGACGGAGAGGTTCTTTTTCGCGCTGTGTTGACCGATCACATATTCATCCAAAAACGCTTTGATTTCCATCGGTTTTGGGATGCTTAAGCGTGGGCGATATTCATCGCTAGAGGCGTATTCGTTCGCGATAATGTCGTTGCATAGTTCGACACATTCGTCACAAATGTACACATTTGGGCCTGCGATCAGCTTTCGCACTTCGTGTTGGCTTTTTTCACAAAATGAGCAGGCCAGTCGTTTGGGTTGGTGTTTGTCTCTACGTGCCATGAATTCCTCTCTAAAGTGCCCGGTGACGTTGTCTGAGAAGGTAGACTCTTTGCCAGGCAGATATCCTTACATAGGATAAATCGGATCAGTCCAGTATTATCGGACTTCGTTATCCATCGCAACCCCTCAAGCCGAAATCTTTCCACGAGAGGCCGCGATAGACTCTTTCATCATACGCTATTTCAGGGTGTTGGCGCAAAAATAAAAATATGGCCTCTTTTTGTGCAAGGGTTGTTGTCATCTTGTCATTGTGACAAAGACTTGATGGGCTTCATTTCTCTCTGTACGTGCTTTGCTGTGGTCATTTGTATCAACCTTATCTTGCAGTCTTTTTATGATGACAATAGGAGGCTTTTTGTTGCGCATTCACTTTCTTGGATTGATTGTGGCATGATCTCTGCTTGGGAAAATGACTTTAGCGCTGTATGTTGTATACACAGCTTTTGTGACACAACGTGGAATGGATCATTTTTTGTCGAGAAACGAGGTGCAAAGTGAAGGAAGAGTACAAGCCAACGATCTTGATCGTAGACGATGACAAAGCCAACGTAGAGTCGTTAGAGCGCATTCTTAAACGCGAAGGATACGATTGCCTCATCGCGTTTGATGGAAAGCAAGGGCTCGATGTCCTTCGGAAATCACAGGTCGATCTCGTTGTCACAGACATGTCCATGCCCAACATGGGAGGGCTTGAGCTGCTCAAAGCCATCAAGGCGATCTCGGACGAGATCGAGGTGATCATGGTGACAGCCTATGGGACCGTTGAAAAAGCTGTTGAGGCCATGCAGCAAGGGGCTTTTCACTTCATCACCAAACCCTTCAAGCGAAAAGAGATCGTGCAGCTCTGTCAAAAAGCACTCGAACGTGTTCGACTGATCCAGGAGAACGAACAACTCAAACAGCGCATCCACGATTACGAGAATCCACGCTTGATCGTTGGGCCTTCTGTCGCGATGGGGCAGACGATGAACACACTTCAACTCGCTGGACCCAAAGATGTGACGGTCACGATCCGAGGTGAAAGTGGGACTGGGAAGGAGTTGATCGCCAAGGAACTCCATCGACTCTCACCACGTCATGACAAGGGTTTTGTCGCGCTCAATTGCACGGCATTCCCTGAGACGTTGATCGACAGTGAGCTCTTTGGCTACGAAAAAGGTGCCTTCACAGGGGCAGATGGACCGAAAGCCGGTCGTTTTGAGCAAGCCGATGGTGGCACGCTCTTCCTCGATGAGATCGGTGAATTACCACCGAACGTGCAAGTGAAGCTCCTGCGAGTCCTACAAGAGCGGACGATTGAACGCCTTGGTGGGACAAAGTCCATCCCTATCGATATCCGCTTGATCTCCGCGACTCACCGAAATCTTGAAGAAGAGGTGAAGGCAGGACGTTTTCGTGAGGATCTCTACTACAGGATCAATGTGATCGAACTGAACGTCCCTCCCTTGCGAGAACGTCCCGAAGATATCGCTGTCCTGACACAGCACTTTATCAACAAATACAGCCAAAAATACCAACGCCCTCCACTGCACATCACACCAGAGGCGTTGGAGAGCCTGCAAAGTTATGACTGGCCAGGGAATGTTCGACAATTGGAAAATGTCATTCAAAAATCAGTGGTCCTCGCACCTGGCCAAGAACTCCAGATCCAAGACCTTCCAGAACAAATCCACGAGAGCAAGACACAAGGAAATTACTTCATGATCCCATTTGGCACACCGCTCGATGAGATCGAACGCCATGTGATCTCTGAAACTCTTCGTCGGACAGGGGACAAGAAGACGACTGCGCAGCTGCTTGGCGTCGCGACAAGGACGATATACCGCAAGCTAGAATCCTTCCAGCAGGCCGAAAAAAAGGAAGCCTCTGATACATCCACTTCGTCCGAAGACGATTCCTGACCTCTCCTCAAGCACCTGTCCACTCTCTACATCCCTACTGAAAACATGTACGTAGATCTTTGTAAGGATGGCAGTGACATTTTGTCATCATGGCTGTCTTCTTGATTTTTCCCTCCTATACCCGTATAGCAATGCTTTTTTTGACAAATTTGCACCCAAAGTCTGTACAAGGTGCGGTGGAGTTGTCACGATCTGTCCGCCACCATCCCCGCTCTTTTTGAAATGATTCTTGTTTTCTTTATGGAACTTGTTTTTTGATTGGGCGCGGCATGAATATTGCTTTGAAGAATGCAAGAAGATAAAACCATGTTTTTTGAGATAGGAAAGGAAGTATGATGCTTCGGACGTGGCCCATGACATATTCCACAGGAAAGTGGTTGATCGCTGGCGGATTTCTCGCTGCTGCTGTGTGGTGGATGGTTGCATCACAACCTGTCCCATCGCCCACAAAGTCACGTGTGCCAGTTCGACAAAAGCATTCTGTGAAGGTTCCCACAGTCAAAAAGGCAAAGACACCTGCCAGACGACTTCCCAGCCCGGTCGCAAAGAAGAGCGTCAAGAAGGCAAAGAAGGGGCCTGTGTGCTCCTCGTGGACAAAAAACCTTCCTGCACATGACCGACCATCCAACTTCCCCTATCGCTTACAAGGAACAAGTGTCGCCGAGGTCTCGGCATCTAGTCTTGCGACCTTTCATGATATTGGACGCAAGCACACCGGCATCTACAAAGAGGGCGATACGCTCGGTACGGGTGTGCTCTGTCGTATTGAGCGAAAGCGCGTGTGGATCGCACAAAAAGGTTCGTTCTTTGTCGCGACCATCGAGCCCATTTCGCTCCCTGCTATACCACCTGCTCGACGGAATACAAAGAGACCAAGACGTGTCTTGAAGATCGATACCTACCGTTCGCTGCACGCGTTTCGTCGTCAGTTGAGGACAGAGGTTCGTTCGCTTCGTCGACTGCGTACTCCACCATCTACACCGAAAAAACGAGAGGTTTCGCCATGATCGAACGCCTTTTTCGCACGTACTTTTGGGTCCTTACGTTTGTATTTATGACGTGTACAAGCTACTTCACGGCGGATATGTTTAGCACTCTCGTGCGTTTGTTTGTCGCGGCACCAACGCCTTACGTTGAGACGCCTAAAGTGACAAATCACGCGGCATACTCAAAGCTTCGTGCACAGTTTGCGATTTTGAACAAGGGAAACTTGTTCGATACAAAAAATCAGCCCGTTGTCGCGAGCAAAGAGCCCCCAAAAAAACGCGAAACCAAGACGGACGCGTCCAAAACAGCCTCCTCTTGTGATCCGAATGGACAATACCAGCGCTCTTCCTTGCCGCTCCAACTGAAAGGGACCGTGATCGCCTCGGACCCATCGTACTCTCTCGCTGTGATCTACGATGCACGTCGACGCAAGCGTTTTGTCGTGCGTGTCGGAGAGACATTTTTTGGGATCAAAATCTGCCGCGTGGAGCGTGACAAAAATAAAGGCTACGTAAAAATTGACCGGGGACAGGGAAGACTTGAATACTTGGAGCTTGGTGCTGCAGCCGGTCGTGGTGGTGGTTCGTATCGTCGAAAACTCTATCGCCACTATCGCAAACTGCGCAACACAAAGCTCGACCTCAGCAAGGTTCGTAAGCTCGGAGGCAACCGCTTCCGTATCTCGCGAAACTTTATCAACCAGATGACAGGGCGACTTGATATCCTGGCATCACAAGCTGCGATCGTGCCGTACTTCCAAAAAGGACGAAGTGTTGGTTTCCGCATCTACAACATCCGCAAAGGCTCTGTGTACCAAAAACTCGGTATCAAAAGCGGGGATGTGATCAAGCGAATCAACGGATATGAGTTCACAAGTCCCCAAAAAGCCCTTGAAGCTTACAGCAACCTGACGAGCGCTGGGAACCTCTCTGTCGAGGTGATGCGTAAAGGCAAGGCGAAAAACCTCAGCTACGAGGTGAAAGATTGATGTTGCAAACATTTTACCACTCCACTCTTCGAGCTTTTTCATCTTCTCGCTCTGCGCGCAATCAAAGAGGAATGTTCATGTTTTCTATGCGTCCTTCAAACGCTGTCCGACCGCTTTTTCTCACTGGGATGTTGTGCCTGTTTGGGCTGACGTTGTGGCCACATGCGGCCTCTGCTGTCCCAACGCCTTCCTCAACCCGTGGAAAAACACGTCTATTCTCCTCTAAAAAGCGCACGCGTTTGTTCCGCACCAAGCGCAACAAAAAAGTCATCCGTGTCGCGCAAAGCCGAAAAGGCAAGATCCTCGGAGACCGACGTGGTTGTCGTGTCAAGTGGAACCTTCGGATTCGTCCTGATTTCGACAAAGCGACATTGTTTGCGGTCGTCAAGTGGATCGCCAAGCAGACCTGTCAGAACTTCATCATCAGTGATCAGCTCAAGCGCAACCAATTACACATCATTACAGAGTCGCAAGTCACCGTTCGTAGTGTGTATCGTGCGTTCTTCTCTGCGCTTGAAGCCAATAACATGACCGCACAAAGAGTTGGGCGCTTTTGGAAGATCATTCGTGCACATCGCGCACGTCAACGAGCTATCCCAACGTACACAAACGGTCGCCTTCGTCACCCTCGTCGAGACGAGATGGTGACCTTCCTCTATCAGGTCAAACACCTTGATATCTATCGTGTCTCTGGTCTGTTGCGTCAGCTCTGCTCACCATCAGGTGGGATCGTCACACATAAATCGAGCAACAAGATCCTGATCGTCGACTACGCGTCCAACCTCTACCGGGTGCTCAAAATCATCAAGACACTCGATATTCCCCAGGCCGCAACCAAAGAAGAACTTCATATCCTCCAGGTCAATCACGCAAAAGCCCAGGAAGTCGCACAAAAAATTCGACAACTGTTTGAAGTTGGACGTCGACGTAAAGCGCGTATTGTACGTCGTGTTCGCCGAAGAAGAACGAAGAAGCGCGCCAAACTCCGGAAGACGACTTCCTCAAAAAGTACGGATGATGGTGGAGATGCCTACCGTATCAACAAACTCGTCCCTGATGAGCGTACAAATCAGATCATCGTCCTGGCGAACAGACGTGCTGTTGAACGCGTGAGGAAGTTGATCAAGGACCTGGATATTGCGCTGCCTGGCGACGGACAGATTCGCGTTCACTATCTCAAGTACGCAAGCGCCGAAGAGTTGGCACAAGTGCTCTCTCAAATTACCCAAGGGACCAAGCAAAAACGTCGGGTAAGACGTCGACGTCGTACCTCTACACCCAAGAAAGCCGCAGAGCTGTTCGAAGGTGAGGTGAAGGTCACTGCGGACAAAGCGACCAACTCACTCGTCATCGTCGCCAGTCGTCGCGATTACGAGAGCATGCTTCGGGTCATCAGACAGCTCGATATCTCCCGTAAGCAGGTCTTTATCGAGATTGTTATCCTCGAACTCAACCTGACAAGACAACGCGAACTTGGTCTGACCTTTCACGCAGGGACCAACCTGACGGATGAACAGAATCCTTCGCTTGGTATCGCTGGGACACGATTGAGTGGTTTAAACTCTCTTGTTCTCGACCCTACAGCGCTTACAGGGCTCGCATTTGGTTTGCAAGGCAAGGCCATCCCAGGTGTGAGTGACCTGCTCGGCTCGGCCCTTGGAAGTATTCCCTCTTTTGGTGTGATGTTGCGTGCGCTTCAGAGTAACACCGACGTCGACATCATCTCCACACCTCACATTCTCACAACGACCAACAAAGAAGCCACCTTGCAAGTTGGACAAAACGTTCCGTTTATCGCAGGGACGACGTTTACAGGGACCAGTCTTCCTGGTGTCCCCAACATCCAAAATATCCAACGCCAAGATGTCGCCTTGACCCTCAAGATCAAACCTCAAGTCGACGCTGGTGATTATGTACGGCTCGATTTCCAACAAGAACTCACGGAGCTTGCAGGTCAGGATCCCGAGCTTGGACCGACGACCACAAAGCGCCAGATCAAGACTGTCATCCTGGCGCGTGACAAACAAACGGTTGTGATCGGTGGTTTGGTTCGTGACAAGGTCACGAATGGTGCTTCGAAGGTGCCTCTGCTTGGGGATTTGCCTTTGATCGGTGCGTTGTTTCGCGTCAAAAACAAGATCAAAGAGAAACACAGTATGTTGGTGTTTTTGACACCACACATCATCAACCACACCAATGATTTTCGTAAGATTTTTGAGCAGAAGATGAAAGAAAGACAACAGTTTGTCGAGATCTTCTATGGAAAGCGCGAGATCAAGGTCCCCGATAACTTCAACTACGATCGCACACGTGGTCTCGTCGACTTGATGAGGCAAAAGTTGAAGACCTCTGGCAAAGAGGTCGGTGTGATGAAACGAAAAAATCTGAGCATCGAGAAGAAGAGACGTCCTTTGCCGTTCAGTCCAAAGGAAAAACCCAAAGTACGTCGCCCCATGCCTCGTAAGATCCCTGTACCCAGCGTGAAGCCTGCGAGTCGGTAACGTATCTTTACGATGTGCATTGTGCAAAGGAGCCAAAGATGAGCGAAACACAACCCACAACAGGATTCTCCGAATTGACCCAAATCAGCGGGATCCCTGCTGGTGCGTTGGTCGGATTCCCTGTCGAGCAGATCCTCGTGCGTCGCGGTGTGCTCGACGCCGATAAGCTGCAACAAGCTGAGCTGCTCGCTGAAGAGCGAGCCGAACCCCTCGAAGATGTCTTGCTCTCGATGAAAGCCATCACCGAAGAGGATCTGCTTTACGCTCGCAGCGAACAACTGGATATCCCCTACGGAGATGAGATTGACCCCAAAGAGATCCCTGCCGAGCTGCTCGATAAGCTCTCGATCTCCTTCTCCAAACAAGCGCTGATTCTACCACTCTCACTCGAAGATGGTCTGCTGACTGTTGCTTGTGCAGATCCCTATGACGTCGAGACGTTTGACCAGATACGGATGTTGTTGCAGGCGGAACCGATCCCTCTGTTGTATTCAAAGCAGGCACTGCTCAAGGCGATCAACCAGACATACGATCTGCTTCAGGCCAGCTTTGGCTTTGAGGACGCCCACGACGAGCTTGAAGAGGTGGGAAGCAAGCAGGACGATGAGTTCTCCGACATCGGCGAAGCGATGGACCTTCTCGATGCTTCGGATGATGAAGCACCCGTCATCCGATTGGTCAACGCGCTTATCTACCGCGCGATGAAAGAGAGAGCGTCCGATATCCACATCGAGCCCTTTGAGAAAGAGGTCGTTGTACGCTTTCGTATTGACGGTATCTTGAGCCAGGTGACGACGGCTCCAAAGAGAGCGCAATCACACATCGTTGCGCGTATCAAGATTATGAGTCAGTTGGACATCGCAGAGAAACGACTCCCACAAGATGGTAAAATCCGTCTGAAGATCGCAGGGAAAGACCTCGACCTTCGTGTCTCCACGATCCCTACAGCACACGGTGAACGCTGTGTTCTCCGTTTGCTCGATAAATCAAACGTCTTGTTGGACCTGAGTTCCATCGGGTTTAGCCGAGAAAATCTCGACACGTTTGAAGGTTTGATCTCCCGTAGTCACGGTATTATTCTCGTTACAGGTCCGACAGGTTCGGGGAAAACAACGACGCTTTACTCCGCGCTCAGCCGGATCAACTCACCTGACAAAAACATTCTTACAGTCGAAGATCCCGTAGAGTATCAGCTCAAAGGGATCGGACAGATGCAGGTCAACTCGAAGATCAAATTGACCTTCTCAAGTGGTCTTCGCGCGTTCTTGCGTCAAGACCCCGATGTCATCCTCGTCGGTGAGACTCGTGACGCTGAGACCGCAGAGATCGCGATCCAGGCGTCGCTCACTGGTCACCTCGTCTTCACTACACTCCACACCAACGACTCCGCGACGGCTTTTACTCGTCTGATCGATATGGGGGTTGAACCCTTCCTCGTCGCTTCTTCGGTTGTTGGGATCCTGGCACAACGTCTCGTGCGTTGCGTCTGTCCTGATTGTCGCGTCCCCTACAAACCAACACCCGGCCAACTCGAACAAATTGGCCTGACACCTGAGGAAATTGAGCCTGACCAAGTGTTTTACCACGCGAGTGACAAAGGCTGTGAGACTTGTAACTTCTCTGGTCACCGTGGTCGTTCGGGCCTGTATGAACTGTTGTTGGTCGATGACGACATTCGCTCGATGGTGATGCGCAATGAGCCTGCTGGTAAGGTCAAGCAGATCGCGATTCAAAAAGGGATGTTGTCACTTCGGGAAGATGGTGCGCAGAAGATTATCCAAGGAAAAACAACGATCGAAGAGGTCTGTCGTGTCACTTCGGAAGATGGGACGTAAACAGCGGTTACAAGAGATGGATGTGAATGTACACAATGTGAGGAAGAAGCTTCATGCCTGTTTATGAGTACAAAGGGATCAACGAAAAAGGGAAGAACGTCAAGGGCGTGAAAGAGGCCGATAACAAGCGCGCCTTGAAGAGCCTCTTGCGTAAAGAAGGCATCTTTCCCACAGACATCTACGAAGAAAAGGTCGGAAAAGCCACCAAGACGAAGGTCTCTGGAGATGGCAAGGCACAAGGCGATGGTGACAGTTGGCTCAACAAGGAGTTCGACTTTGCCAAGTATTTCCAGCGCGTAACACTGCAAGAAATTGCCTTGTTTACACGACAGCTCTCGACGCTGCTCGCCGCTGGTATCCCACTCGTCGAGTCGCTCACTGCGTTGGTCGATCAGACGGACAACGAGAAGTTTAAACGTATCCTCTCGCAGCTTAAAGACCGCGTCAACGAAGGTTCGTCTTTTGCTGACGCGCTTCGTGAGCACGACAGTCTGTTCAGTGACCTGTACATCAACATGGTTCGGGCTGGAGAGACCGCAGGTAACCTTGAGGTCGTTTTGATCAAGCTCGCGGACTTTACCGAAAACCAGATGAAGCTGCGCGGTAAAATCCAAGGCGCGCTCGTCTATCCTGCTGTCATGTCGGGCATTGGTGTGATCGTCGTGATCATCCTGATGACCTTTGTCGTGCCCAAGATCACCAAGTTATTTGAGGACATCAACGCGACGCTGCCGATCTATACACGGATCTTGATCGGGATCAGTCACGCATTCCAAAGTTATTGGATGTTCATTTTGCCTTTCATTGGACTCGTTATCTACTTCCTTCGTCGCTATCTCAAGTCGGAGAAGGGCATTGAGCAATTTGATCAGGTCGTCTTGCGTGTCCCCATCGTCGGTCGCTTGACGAGGATGATCGCGACGAGTCGCTTTGCAGGTACGATGTCAACTTTGTTGTCCTCTGGTGTCCCTATGCTCTCGGCGATGGGGATTGTACAGACGATCGTGGGCAACCGTGTGATCGCCCGCGTCATCGAAGACGCTAAAAACAACGTGAGGGAAGGGGAGTCGTTGGCGATTCCTCTTCGACGGAGTGGGGAATTTGACCCCATTGTCGGACATATGATCTCTGTTGGTGAGCGCTCTGGTCATCTCGAAGAGATGCTTCAGCACGTCTCCGACGCTTACGAAAACCAAGTCGATGATCGCATCAACGCGTTGACGTCGCTTCTTGAACCTCTCATCCTCGTGGTGATGGCGGTCGTCGTCGGCTTTATCATTATCAGCATTATGATGCCTATCTTGCAGATCAATAATGCCATTCGATAACACCCACATGGAGGAAAAACCATGAACTTCTTGTTCCAATCCACACAGTCCCGCGCTTCCCGCCGAGGAAAGCGTTTGCGTCGCCAACTCGGTATGACCTTGATCGAGATCATGGTCGTCGTCGTCATCATCGGTCTGATCAGTACAGTCGTTGGTGTCGCGCTGATTCGTAACCTCGAAGACGGAAAAGTCGGAACAGCTCGTACACAGGTCTGCAACCTGAAGGCTGCCTTGACTGCGTATCGTATTAAAAAAGGACGTTACCCCACAAACGCTGAAGGTCTCAAAGCGCTCGTCTCTTCTGGAAACCTCCAATCCAAGAAAGTCCCCAAAGATCCTTGGGGTCGTGAGTACTTCTACCGCTTCCCCAGCGCGACCAACCCCGAAGAGCCAGATGTCCTCTCCTACGGATATGACGGAAAAGAAGGTGGTACAGAGTACAACACCAAAGATATTCGTTGTGAAAAAGACGACTGAGAATGCTCTCTGAGCTGACGAACAAATCGTCAGCTTGACCCTCTTTGTTTGTATGTCGATGACCCACACACCGTCGATATACATTGTCCATTTGGATATGTCGGCCAACACCGACTGGTGGGAGTGATATGACACAACAACAAGATCACAACAAGACCATTCTTCCACCGAAGGAACAAGTTTTTCACATCCGATATCTGCTGTTGGCTTTGCTGCTGACGGGTGGGTGTTTGTTGGGTGTGACACTCGGCGCCGCTGGCGCAGAAGATGACTCTATGCGCGTCTCTACAGCGAAACGACACATCTGTCATCTTCAGGCCGCGTTGCGGCTCTACCAAATCGTCAAAGGCCACTACCCGACCAAAGCGCAAGGACTTCAAGTGCTTCAGCAGCTCGAAGGGTTGGCCTTTAAAAAGATCCCCAAAGACCCTTGGGGACATGCTTATGTCTATCGAGTGAGCACAACACCACAAGGGACGATCCCTGAAGTAACCTCGTATGGGGCAGATCGACGTCCTGGAGGTGTGACACCGATGGCCAGAGATATCCGCTGCGAGTAAATGATGAAACACAAGGCACCCAAATGGCGTAAAGCACGCGTCCGAGAACGAGGCATGACCCTCATCGAGATCCTGATCGTCGTCGCGATCGTCGGTGGGATTCTTGCCGTCGCGATCCCCTCGATCAACGCCCTCACACACTTGAAGCTGCGAGAGACTTCGACCAAATTGTCCGGAGTGATTCGTTACCTCTACAGCCAGGCTGCGTTGAAGGGGCTCTGTATGCGCCTTGTGTTCGACCTGAGGAACAACATTTATCACGTCGAAGCGAGCACGGATGGTCATTGCCTTGTCGATGACGAGCAAAAATCTGCGAGAAAAGCCAAGAAGAAAGAAAAAGAGAAGAAAAAGAAGCTCAAAGAGAAGAAGGAAGAGAGCAACGACGACTCCTCTGTCGGCGGTTGGAAAGGGGAAAAGCCCATCTCTCTCAAGATCAAGAAGGCGACCTTCACGCAGTACAACAAAGGGTTACTACGTCGACGTATCCTGCCTGTCAAAATCCATGGCATCTACGTCGATCACCAAAAAGAAGTCTACAGCAAGAAAAAGGGACCGCAGTACACGTACATTCACTGCTTTCCTCTTGGCCGCTGTCAACGCGCAGTCATCTATCTCGAAGACAGCAGCGGCTCGATCATGTCTTTGGAGGTGCAACCCCTCACAGGGCGGGTCAAAGTCCACAACAAGAAGATCAAGCTGGAAGATTATCACCTCGATCGCAAAAAAGGAGAAGACGATGTTGGCGGCTTTTAAGCGAGCACAACAAGCTCCCGAGGCTGGGTTTACCCTGCTCGAAGTGTTGGTCTCTATCGCGATCCTCGCGATGGGCTTTATGGTGCTGCTCGATTCACAAGGTGGCAGCGTGAAGATGACGCTCTACGCAAAGAACCTGACTGTCGCGACACAACTCGCGCGGGCAAAGATCGCGCAACTCCAACAGCAAATCGAAGATAAAAAACTGCGCTTTGGCCTCGACAAGAGCGTCTGCAAAGATGGCGATTTCAACGAAGAGGGCAGCGAGTTCAAGAAGTTTAAGTGGAAGTATTGTATCAAAAAGGTCGAGTTTGCGACTCCCGATCAGCTCCCCGGTCTCGGAGGGGGCGGTGGTGGCGGTGACGGCGAAGGTGGTGGAGAGAAAGGTGGGCAGGCGCAAGCCATGATGGCCGCGCTCGGTATTCCCTCGACTGGCTCGGATGCAAGTTCTGTCGCGAGTGGCATTGGTTCGGCGCTGGGACCTTTTATGGGGATCTTAAAGTCCCAGATGAAGGTGATCTTCGAACAATTGCAAGAATCTCTTCGGGAGATCCAGGTCACCATCAGCTGGAAAGATGGTCGTGAGCCTGACAAGCTGAGTATCACCACACATATCTTTCACTTTAACCGTGCGACAGGGCTGCCTGATGGATGGCCTGCGCAAAATCCAAATCAAGCGACACAGTGAGCGAGATGATGCGTTCTTCACAGACAAATACACGCTCTACGGCGAACAGACAGACAACATTTACTTCGAGCCGGTTTCGTTCACAGGCTGGTATGAGCTTGTTGGAGATCCTGATCGCGGCGTTCCTGTTGAGCATGATTGGTATCGTGATGGCGGACTCTGTTGGTCGCGTCAACCGCACAAAAGAGTTGCTCGTCGAGGTCAACGATATCCACCACGCTGCGCGTGTCGTTCTCGATCGTATGTGCCGGGAGCTTACAATGGCCTTCTACACTGGACGCATTAACGGACTCGATCAGAGCCGCGCGCCCAAAACGATCTTCAAAGGAGAGGATGAGACACCCATCTCCAAGCTGACCTTTAGCTCCTTTTCCCATATTCGCATCGTACGAAATGCTCGCGAGTCCGACCAGAATATCGTCAGCTACTATGGCAAGTCCAACGCTAAAAAGCGAGGGGTGTACAGGCTATTTCGGCGCGAAAAGACCGTCATCGACGCTGAGCCAGACAAGGGCGGCGTCTCGCAGATGCTTCTCGACAACGTCGTCTCTTTGCGTATTCGGTACTGGGATCGTCAAAAAACAGATTGGGTACGTGAGTGGGACACTGAACGTATCGAGAACGCTCTCGCGATCCCGCCACTCGTCGAGATCAAACTCGTCTTGCAAGATGAGGGCGGCAAAAAAATGACCTTTTTAACTCGGACAAAGATCTTTATGTCCGAACGACTCACACGCTGAGGACGAGGACCATGACCACCCAAAAGAAAAAGGGACGCAAGCCAAAGAAACGCCGGGCTTCCAGACCTACGTTGTGGGGAATGGAGCTCGCCCCGACACCTCCACACCTTCGTGACAAGAAGGAGAGTGTGGAGGACAAAGCCGAGTCTCAAGTCTCTGAGCGTCCCCGCTCCCGCGGTCTCGCGCTCTTGATCGTCTTGACGATGTTGGTGTTGTCCACGACGATTACGTTGGAGATGCAGTTTGACTCACGTGTCCAACTTCAGCTCGCCGCCAACAGTCGAAATGCGATCCAGGCCGAATACCTCGCTCGTTCCTCGCTCCAGTTTGTCCACTTATTGTTGGCCTTCGACAAGCAATTCCAGCGCCTCAAGAACAATCCACAGCTCAAAGCCGCGACCAAGATGATGCCGCAGGTCGCGATGATTCTCAACCGGTTACAGTTGTGGAAGATCGCACCTGTCGACTCTGCGATGCTCAAGAAGATCGCGGGCGGGGCGTTTGGCGCGGCCCAAAAGAAACAGGACGACAACAAAAAAGGCGACCAGGGAAAGCTCTATCCTTTCGGTGAGTTTCAGGGGCGCTTTGGTGCGAAGATCGAGGATGAGAGCTCCAAGATCAACCTCAATCGCTTCGAGAACTACGGGGAGGGCGTTGCGCTCAAGCAGCAGCTGTTTGCGCTCTTTGCCCCTGAGAAGTACAACCCTATCTTCGAGCGGACGTTGAAAGATGGTTCCAATATGACGCGTATGGACATGATCTCTGTCATCGCTGATTGGGTCGATCGCAACCGCAAAGTGGAGCACGAACCGAGCAACACCGAAGATAGTAAGTACCGTTACCCTGAACATGGATATACGACCAAAGACTACAAGATGTACTCCATCGAAGAGCTGCGTCTGTTGAAGGGAGTCGATGATATCTTCTTCCAAACCTTTGGGAAGCTGTTTACTGTATTTGGCCGCGTATTGCGTACCAACATCGCGGAGGCTGATAAAGAGACGCTGCGTGCGCTCATTGTCTCCTATGCCAACATCAAGCCACAAGACAAACAAGTGCTACTGGCAGGGCGCGATCCAAACTTCAATCGTTTGATGGATCAATTGATGATTTACCGCTCGATTATGGGATTCCCAACGACGAGCGCGTTTATGGATTGGATGAAGGCACCACGCCCCATCGACCCCCGTATCTACGCAGGAAGTAACACCTCTGCGAGTGTCCAATCACTTGGTGAGTTGCCCAAGATCCCCCTCAAGAGCAATATCCTACAACGCATTTCTGTCAACGCAGATACGTTTAAGGTCGAGTGCTCTGGGCAGGTTGGGAATGTCGTGCGTCGATTGACGGCGGTGATTTATGTCCACGGTAGTGGGAAGAGAGACGTTCAATATTGGCGGCTTCACTGAGCGGCCTGGAGAAAAAGGCTTGCAGGTCCCCGGATGTGCAGGCCATGTAAGCGCCCTTGTGGCTCACGTTGATAATACCATCCTTCGGGATGTTGATGATTTTGAATGGATGAAGGATGTGTTCTTTCGAGACGTTTCCTTCCTGATAGACAAGGCGATCGAGACATGGCACAAAGAATTCTCGGACTCGACATCGGCCAATCCTCCATCAAGGGGGTGTTGATCGACAACAAGCTCAAGAGCTTCGAAGTCCTCGACTTTCATAAAGAACCCATCCTGGCTCCTGACAGTGATGATCCAGAGGTGCACAAAGCCGCACTTCATCACTCCATCCACAACATCATGGAGAAGCTCGGTCCTGCCGACCAAGTCATCTCGTGTATGCCTGGTGGGATGGGAGCCTTCGCGAACTTGGACTTCCCTTTCTCCGACAACAACAAGATCAACCAGACCATCGGGTTTCAGCTCGATGATATGTCGCCTTTTGATGTCGAAGACCTTCACTTTGATTACCAATTTATCGAACGCGAGAAGGCATCGAGTCGTTTGCTCGTCGGGAGCGTCCCCAAGGAAGAGTTCTCCGAGTACGTCGAGGATCTTTGTGTCTCAGGTGTCGATCCACGCATCTTGATGATGGATGGTTTGCCCTACTACCATCTGTTTAAGTCCGTCAAAGAGCCGCCCGAGGAAGGGATCTGGGGGGTCTTGGACATTGGCCACATTTACAGCACCATCACGATCTTCCAGAAGTACGAAGAGGCGACAGACGCAGAGAAAATGCGCACAGAATCTGTTCGTTCGATGTCTCGTGGTGTTCAACAGCTCGCAGGTCCTCTCGCTGCGGCGTTAAACATTCCCGTTGAGCAAGTCCCGCAAGTCTTGAAGGAGCAGCTCGATCTTCGTCAGGCGGCTGAACCCAACGCATCACAGGTCACACAGGTCGTCTCACGTGCCTTGACCCCATTGTTGACAGAGGTGCGACGGACGATCGCCTCGTTACAGCGCAAATTTAGCGCTCCTTTTAAGACCCTCTATGTCACCGGTGGCGGTGCTCAGCTTAACGGTATTATCGAGTTTTTGAAGCATCGTCTTCACCTCGATGTGCAACGCCTCGACTTGGATCACATTGAGACCGCAGAGGAGGTTGTTTGGCCTGTTGAGCAACAAGATGAGTACCTGAAGGCCCTCGCCCTCGCACTTCGTGGGACATACAACAGTCGCTTCTCGCAGATCAACTTGAGGAAAGGGGAGTTTTCTTTTAAGGGAGACCTACAATTTCTCAAGGAACGATTGGGGAGTATCTTTGTCGGCGTGTTGATCTTGTTGTTCTTGTTTTTGACGTCCGTCGCGACGAAGTTTTACGTGCTCTCCGTCGAGAACCAACGACTACAAGTGAAGGCGGAGGAGAGCTGTCGAAAGATCCTCGGCCAATCGATCTCCGACCCCAACCGCTGTGTGTTGATTATGCTCGATGAGATCCAGAAAGTGAGCGGGACAGGGAAGAAGGCCATCATCCCAAAAGTCAGCTCGTACGATGTGTTCTTGGAAGTGTACGACCGGGTCGCCAAATTGATCAAGCGTAAGAACGTCAAGGTCGAGATCGGGACGATGCGGATCGATGCCGGCCGTTTCGATATTGAAGGGGAGACGACATCGTATGGTGCGGTGGATCAGATTCAAAAACGTCTGTCGACGTATCGCTGCTTTAAGAAGATGAAAAAAGGTCGCGTACAGCGCGTCTCTGGGAAACAAGGTAAGGTCGAGTTTCGACTTTGGGCACAAATCTCTTGTTAGGAAGGACCCTGTATCATGGCATTATTTGAACAACAAGTTGACAGCCTTGTCGATTATCTCGAACGCATTTCGCCACGTGATCGGATGATGTTGGGGGTCATTGTCGCAGGTGTTTCGGTCCTCGTGCTCTTTTTGGGGTCTATGTTTATCAACGGACGTCAGCGCAGCATGGAAGACGCCAACGATCAAGTGCGCAAAAAACTCGTACAGATCAAACAAATGCAAGGGAAGTTTGAGCAGGCGCGACGACAAGTCCAAGATCTCAAACGCAAACTGAAGCAAAACCGCGTCAACTTGATGCCCTTTCTCGATAAACTTAGTCAAAAGTATAGTATCTCGATCTCTTCGATGAACCCGGAGACAGTCGAGGTTGTTGGGAAGAACACCACAGGGATCAAAGAGGAGGCTGTGCGGATTCAACTGCAAGCGGTCCCGCTTGCTTCACTCGCGAAGTTTTTGGACGCGATTGAAAACTCCGGCAAGGTCGTCAAGGTGCGCAAGTTAAAGCTAAAGCCAAACTTTAGTGATTCTGCGAAGCCAGATGTAGACGCGGTGATCTCAACATATGTTCTCGATTCATAAGCGTCTCCGTAAAGAGGTGTTGAAAGGCATAGATGGATGGAAAAATTTCGAGCGATCTTGCTGAAGGTGCTGTTATACGGCTCCTTTCTTATGGGGACCTTTCTGCTGTTCTTGTATTGGACATTCCCGTATACGCGCATCTTTGACAGGGTGATCAGTCCTATCCAAAAACGCGCGCGTTTGAAAATACAGGTCAAAGATCTGCGCCCTCATTATCTGACTGGTGTGAGCATCAAGGGCCTCAACATCCAAAAGCAGGTGAAGAAGGGGACTGCCGAGGTCCAGATCAATCGTATTGTCGCGAACCTCTCGATTTTGCCGCTGTTTTTATTGCGACAAGAGATCCAGGCACGGGTGGAAGCTGCACAGGGCTCACTCGATCTGACAGCTTCTCACCGAAGCCGTATCGTCGATGTGGACCTCAAGATCAAGGACATCAATTTAGGCGCACTCGGACCACCTAACAGCGCCTTTCGTCATCGCAGCAAGTCCGATCCACCAAGACCGTTGCTCGCGATGATTTTCTCACCTGTGTATGGACGAGTCAACGGAAGCGTCAAGTTGAAGGTTCCATTACCTGGCGCAAAGGTCGCGACCAAAAAAACTTCCAAAAAGAAAACACGCAGACGTCGTCGTTACCGACGAAGAGGTCGTGGGCTTGATATCACAAAAGTCAGCGGACGTATCAAACTGCGCATCAACGGATTCTCCGTTGGACCTGGCTACTTTGCCACACAGCAGCTCGGTGAGGTCCCTGTCCCACTCGTCCAACTTGGTCGTTTTGTGATTGACATCCGTATCGATAAGGGCCGCGTGACCATTATGCAGTGCTTCTCGAAGGGAGGGGCTGGGGAGCTCTTTGTGAAAGGGTTTGTCGTGTTAAGACGAGCTATCCCATACAGCTACTTTCAGGGTGAGTTTCGGTTTCGCGTCTCTGAGTCCTTCAAAAATGGCCTCAACACACCTGTTTTGAGTATGTTAAAGGGGCTCATTAACTCGATGGGACCAGGGAAAAGTGGATTTCACCTTTACAAAGGGCGCATTCCATTTCGTGGTCGTCCACGTCTGCGGCGTGTTTACTGATGAGCAACAAACGCCTCCAGAGGGACTCTGTCGAGCGACCTGGCCCTCCACCTTCAGGTATCCCCAAACAACGCCTTCCACGTTGGCTGAGCACCTGTTTACGTCTCATTTGTTACCCTTTTATGTGGATGGATCTCATCGCACAGAAAGTCACACAGTGGAGCACACCGCCTCCTTACAAGATTACGGGTGGGTGCAAACAGCGCGGGCATTGTTGCCATTACGTCTTGATGGGGTGGCCGCCGATTATGGATAAGTGGCCGTGGTTCGGGAAATTCTGGGTGTGGTGGTACACGGAAGTGCATAGCTTTTACATGCGCGGCTATGACCTCGAAGATGAATCCAATGAGGTCGCGAAGGTGATGAGTTGTCGAAACCTTCGTGATGATGGTCGGTGTAATTCGTACTTGTTACGTCCGGCCATTTGTCGAGACTGGCCTCGTATTGAGTACGGTGTCGAGCCGACGTTGCTCAAGGGATGTGGATACAACGTCGAGCTGAGGAGCGGAAGAGGGCGACATAAGCAGCAACAGGTCGACGAGGAGGGGGAGATTCAACGCAAGCTCACCTCTATCCAACGGGAATTGCAAGAAGAAGAAGAGGGGTAGTCGGGTACGAACGCTCTTGTGTGGGGACGTGAAGAGCGAGACTGTGTTGTCGGTAGGGGCGCTGTGACGCAAGTTGGGTGCACACTCCTGTTTTAGAAAGTCTTTTGTTCTTAAAGTGTTGAGGGCTTGTTTTGAAGGGAAGCGTTCGCGTTTTGCGTCTTTTCGTGTACACTATGCGGCGCTTTCGCGACGTGATCTTGATGTGTACAAGTTCATGACGTAATGACATAGATTGACACATATCCTACGTATGATAGAGAGCAGAGAGCTCTTTGATTGAATAGACATGCCAAGGCCCCAAACTCAGTGACGCAGTGGCTTTGTGTGAAGGAAAGGCATCCACCTATGGGTACAAATGATATGGATTTGTTTGATCAAGCCCCCGACAATGATCGGGTGATCAAAGTTTCCTTACAAGAAGAAACCGAAAACCGATATCTCAACTACGCGATGAGCGTCATCACGAGCCGTGCTCTTCCCGATGTGCGCGATGGTCTCAAGCCCGTTCAGCGTCGTATCTTGTATTCGATGTACCACAACCTCAAGTTACTCCCTACGGCCAAATTCAGAAAGTCTGCGGCAGTGACGGGTGACGTTATGGGGAAGTTTCACCCCCACGGTGACCAAGCGATTTACGACGCGATGGTGCGTATGGCACAGCCTTTTAGCCTGCGCAGCCCACTGGTCGACGGTTACGGAAACTTTGGCTCCGTAGATGGCGATAAAGCCGCCGCCATGAGGTACACAGAGGTGCGGTTGCAGCCTATTTCCTTGGAGTTACTTGACGAATTGGGACAGGAGACTGTCGACTTTCGGGATAACTTCGACGGGACGTTGCAAGAACCGATCGTGTTGCCTGCGCGCTTTCCACAGCTTCTCGTCAATGGTAGCGCTGGTATCGCCGTTGGTATGGCGACCAACATCCCACCTCACAACCTCGGTGAGGTGATGGACGCTTTGCTGATGTTGATGGAAAACCCCGACGCGACCATTCCTCAACTGATGAGGAAGATCAAAGGTCCCGACTTCCCGACAGGTGGAGAGCTTATTACACCACGAGTTGATCGTATCAAGATCTACACAAAGGGTCGTGGAAGTGTCGTCACACGCGGAGAGTGGAAAGAGGAAAAGAGCCGCTCCCAGAAGAAACAAAAGACCAAAAAAATTATCATCACTTCCATCCCGTACAACGTCACCCGCGCGACCATCGTCGAAAAAATTGCCGAGATCATCATCTCCAAAAAGATCCCCATGCTCGTCGATGTTCGCGATGAGTCGACGGAGATTACACGTATTGTCCTTGAGATGAAGGTCAAGACTGAGGTCGATCTGGTGATGGCGTATCTGTTCAAGCACACACCACTTCAGCAAAACTTTGCGATCAACTTGACCGCACTTGTCCCCACACCAAACCCTCTCGTCGCAGCGCCTTCAAAGCTCTCCATCAAAGAGATCCTGGAGCAGTTTTTGGCCTTCCGGATCGACGTGTTGCGACGTCGGTTTGAATTCAAGCTCGCCAAGTTGCTGCGACGTATCCACATCCTTAAAGGCTTTGAGATTATCTTCCATGACCTCGATGAAGCCATCAGGATCATCCGTCAATCAGATGGTAAGAAAGATGCAGGTCTCAAGCTGCAGAAGCGATTCAAAATTGACGAGGTCCAATGTGAAGCGGTTTTGGAGACGAAACTGTACAGACTCGCTCGTCTCGAGATCAAGAGCATCATTGAGGAACTCAACAAGCTTCAAGCTGAAGCAGACCACATCCAAGATATCCTTGATCACCCAGCCAAACTCTCCGCTGAGATGAGGAAAGAGTTCGAGACACTCAAAAAAGACTATGCGGAGCCTCGACGCACACGTATTCGCGAAGTGGATACAAGTTTGCAAGTCCAACCCGAGGACTTTATCCAGGAAGAGGACACTCACGTCATCCTCACCAAGAACGGATGGATCAAACGTATCCGTACGATCAGCGAGATCAGCTCAATCCGTACACGAGAGGACGATGAGGTCGTCTCGATTATGCCTGGCAGTACCAAAGAGTCGGTCTGTTTCTTCACGGATAAGGGCGTCGCGTATACGATGCGTATCAACGATGTCGTCGCAACAACGGGTTATGGAAACCCCTTGCAGGATGTCTTCAAATTTGAAGATGGTGAGCGGGTTTTGGCATCTTTCAGTCTTGATCCACGTGCCGTCGGTGATATTGGCCTGGGTATCGGAGAGGAAGACAAAGAGACTATCCCTCCAACACACCTTGTCGCGATCACTGAGCAGGGGTATGGTTCACGTATCTCCCTCGCGACCTTTGCTGAACCTTCGACCAAGAGTGGACGACGATTTGTGAGGCGCTCCAAAGGAGACTCGGTACTCTTTGTGTCGCTATGTGATGGCCAGGAGTCCACGCTCGTCGTCAGCAAGAAGAAACGTTACTTGATGTTCCCGTCGGAAGAGATCAAGTTTCTCTCTTCACCTGGGAAAGGTGTGCGTTTGGTGCAAATGGATGATGGGGATCTGCTCTTCACTGCGACGATGTTTACCTCCAAAGAGCAACGACTGCGTGTGGAAACCGACGAAGACGATATTGTCGAGTTTGTCCCCGAAAAAATGAAAAAGGGAAAACGCAACAGTCGCGGCCAAATCAAACGCAGCGTCAGAGGTTCCTGGAGTCACGTCTTGGAAGACGAGATTGTGATCCCCTCATTGTCGGAAGATACGACAGGAAAAACAGAGAACGACAAGCAAGAGACCACAACATCTGAAGGAGTCGTCTGATGAATTCACCCTCTAGCAAACCAAAGAAAAGTTACACCGGACGGGATATCCAGGTCCTCAAAGGACTCAAGCACGTCCGAAAGCGTCCCGGTATGTATATCGGTGGTGTCCACAAGGCAGGACTCCACCACTTGCTGTGGGAGATCGTCGACAACTCCATCGATGAGGCGATGAACGGTCACGCTGATCATATCATCGTTCATCTTCAAGAAGATGGAGAGACCATCTCTGTGATTGATAACGGTCGTGGTATTCCTGTCGATATCCACCATGAATACAAAGTTCCCACTGTTGAGCTGTTGCTCACAGAGTTGAACTCTGGTGGGAAGTTTGAAAACAAAAACTACGAATACTCAGGCGGTTTGCACGGTGTAGGTCTGTCTGTTGTCAACGCGTTGAGCGAATCTTTGACTGTGCAGGTCAAGTCGGATGGCAAACTCTACGAGCAAAATTATGCAAAGGGCGATCCTGTCGATAAGTTGACTGTCATCGAGAAGGGGATTCATGGAACGGGAACGTCCATCTCCTTTCGTCCCGACCCCGATATTTTCCACGGTAGCGTGACATTCGACCCCAACTTGATCCGAGAGCGGATCAATCTGCGCTCTTATCTACATCGTGGTCTCTCTATCGAGTTCATCGATGACACAACAGGTCAATCTGAGCACTTTCTGCACGAAGGTGGTCTTGAAGACTACATGGCCAACCATCTCAAAGAGCGAAATTTGACACCCGCTCATGAAGGTTACTTTGCGATTCAAAATAACAAAGGGATGCGTCTAGAAGCCTGCTTCTGTTGGACGGAGACGACGGATTCGTTTATTCGCTCTTTTGCGAATGGTATCCCGACCAAGAACGGCGGCAGTCACGAGCTTGGTTTGAGAGCGGCTGTTTCGAAGTCCATGCGAAATTACATCTCCAACCAAAAACTCGCTCCAAAAGGAGTGCAGGTTACGGCGGACGATCTTAAAGAAGGTTGGATCTGTTTGCTCAGTGTTTTTGTCGCAGACCCCCAGTTCCAAGGACAAACCAAAGAGAAACTGAACAATCCAGAGGTCCAGCCTCTCGTCGATCAAACAGTGCGCACTGCGTTTGAACAATGGTTGATCGACAACGGTAGCATCGCAAAAGCCATCGCAGAGCGAAACATCATGGCGGCGAAGGCTCGGCAAGCCAGTCGTGCGGCGTCTCAGCTTGTCCGACGACAAGGCCCCACTCGACGTTTGAACTTGCCTGGAAAGTTGGCTGACTGTTCTTCGCAAAATCCAAGAAAATCCGAATTGTTTATCGTTGAGGGAGACTCTGCGGGGGGGTCGGCGAAGATGGGACGGGATCGGAAGACACAGGCGATCTTGCCACTTCGCGGAAAGGTCCTCAACACCGAAACAGCGAGCCTCAAGAAGGTGCTCGGCAACAAAGAATTGAGTGACATTGTCCAAGCGTTAGGGTGTGGAATCTCGAAGGATTTCGATATCAAAAAACTTCGTTATGACAAGATCATTTTGCTCATGGATGCGGACGCTGATGGTCATCACATTTCGACATTGCTGTTGACGTTCTTTTATCGCCATATGCCCGATCTCATCTTCGGTGGTCATGTCTACCTTGCACAGCCTCCTCTCTATCGTATCGAGGCGCGCAAGCGTGTCTTTTGGGCACTTGATGATAATGAGAAGGACACGTACATCGCGACGCTTCCTGAAAACTCGAAGGTGGACATCCAACGATTTAAGGGATTGGGCGAGATGATGCCGGCTGTTCTTCGGGAGACGACACTCGATCCCAAACAACGGACTCTGTTGAAGGTTGAGGTGACAGATCAATTGCAAACGGATGGTGCCATTCAAAGTCTGATGGGGCGGGATTCATCAGCCCGTTACAACTTTATTATGGAGCGTGCACACGAGGTCGATGATCTCGACACCATTGGCTAACATTGTTGCTCAAGAGGGGGGATTGTTTCATAGAGCGAGGGGGAGCTTGCGACGATACAAATATACCTGTCCCCGGAGTTGGGGTTTGGTAAAGTTTGCATAAGTTGGGGAAGATAATAGGAGAGAGAGGGGGAATGTGTGAGGATTAGCGCTTGGAGAATTGGTAGCGCTTACGAGCACCTGGCTGACCGTATTTCTTACGTTCTTTGACACGTGCGTCGCGAGTGATAAATCCTGCTTTCTTGAGTGCTTTGCGCACGGGAAGAGCGGGACCGACTTCTTCACCTTCTTCAGTGACAGTGACGCCACCGGAGACGAGTTTGTCTTGTTCGAAGGCGAGGAGAGCTTTTGCGATACCGTGACGGATAGCACCAGCTTGTCCGCTGAGTCCACCACCAGCAACGTTTGCCCAGACATCGAATTGTCCACCAGTTTTGGTGACATCGAAGGGCTGACGAACGATCATCTGGAGTGTTTCACGTCCGAAGTACTCTTCCATGGGAGTGTACTTGAAGGGTTGTTTTCCGTGTTTGGCGGTCTTGGGGACACCACAAGCACGATCCAGCACGTTTTCGGAGAAAGAGACGTTTTCTGTGACTTCAGCGCCCGTTTTGGGGTCGATGAATTCAACAGTTGTGGTGTCTCCTTTGGGCAGAACACGCCATTTGCGAATAAAGACTTTGCCTGTCCCTGGAGCGATGTTGATCCGAGCGACGGCGGTTTTACGTTTTCCTGTGGCGTTCCAACGTTCACCTTTAGTAATCATCTTGGTACCTCTCTCAGAGTTCAACAGGTTCGGGGTTTTGTGCCTGGTGTGGGTGCTCTTCGCCAGCGTAGATCTTGAGTTTTTTCAACATCTGACGTCCGAGTGAGCCTTTGGGAAGCATATTTTTCACAGCGAGATACAACATGCGCTCGGGGCGTTTTTCGTTCATCTCACGGGCGGTCATCTCTTTGATACCACCGGGGTAGTTACTGTGTCTGTAGTACACTTTTTGGTCCCATTTGCGGCCGGTCAGCTCAACTTTTTCGGCGTTGACGACGACCACGAAGTCACCACAATCCAAAAAGGGAGTGTATTCGGGTTTGTGTTTACCGCGAAGGATGCTAGCGATTTCAGTCGCTTGACGACCCAATACTTTTCCATTGACGTCAAACAAAAACCACTTTCTTTCCTCGTGGGCTTTGTCTTTGTTGGGCATATACGTTTTCATCAAATAACTCTCTTCATGTATCGTTTGCTGTGAAGCAGACGTATTTCGCGAATTGGATCCGATCTTTGACCTCGTGAGTGGAAGATGAGCCACAAGGCTTGCCGATCTGTCTCATATAGTGCGTAAAATGAAACGCTATCTTATGGGATTACAAAGGAAACTGGAATTGTAACGGATTCCAAGGGATAGGATTGCGCCTAATTCCTTTGCGAGGCGAAGAGATCTTCTAGCGGATTCGACCCCGCTTGTCAAGCGAAAACATGAAATTGGCTCTTGTTTATTGCATTGACTTGGAGAAAGACTACACCTCACTTTATGATGCGTCCGGATACCCTCGTCATTGACGCATCAGCTGCTCTGCCCGTTGGCAGGTATTTTCTTTGGTTAGTGTGAACCAAAGATCGCGTATGCGAACATCAAGATCATGGGGACACCCAGCCACAAAAACAAAAAGAGGGTGGGATCTTTGTAACCTTCGTCTGTGCCTTTGCTTTCGACGACTTCTTCTTTGTTCTCTTTTCTTCCTTTTCGAGCCATCTCACGTTCCTTTTTGTTGGTGGACGTACACTCAAAAGAGTGTCCACATGTACTCTGTATCAGCACACGTATTGACGAAAGTCTGGTGCTGTGGTTTGTTATCTGAAATATGTGCTTTTTGTACAACATTCTATGTTGTCCACACGGACAACGTAGACGCACACTTGAGCAGGGTGATTTTGTGTGTTTTCGCGTCATTGTCAAGCAAAATTTGCGACAATCCTACCAGCTGTCTCTGTTTCTGTGTCTTACGATTAGCGCTATGGCGATGACCGGATGCACACGGTATGTCCGTCTACCAAAGACACCTGCGTTACCAAAAATGGATCAGCCATTCACCGGTCCACTCGGCACATATCGCAAACAAATTGTGCAAGAAGTCCGCTCCATGAACAACACTTTCTGGCGAAGAATAGAGTCTTACCTCGGACTTCAACATGTGACAGGACAACTCTTTTTATCCCTTGAATTACAAAGCGGTGTCCTGATCAAATGTACGATCAAACGTGCGATTTTGCAGGCTCGATGGCACAAACCATCCAAAAGCTGGGAGCTGCTTGATGAACGCCACAAGAAAAAGATCGCGCTCTACCACATCGCGCGTATTTGGAAAGTCGAGCGCAAACAAAGACGTGGTCCTTGCTCTTTGTTTCGTGAGCGCAAATGGCCCTCAGGAGGGAGAGGAAAGGTCGTGAGGGTGGATGTGTTGCTCAAACCTGATCCCCAACTCTCTGGCAACGTCCCCCCGACACCGAGGACAATCCCACCCCAAACACAATCCGCAAACGCCAAGAAACAAAAGGCCTCCTGAAGTCCTCTCGAACAAACAAAGAGACCATCTTACGAAGGTTATGGATGTGTTTTGTGGGGAGGTTTGTATCAAATGAGCGGAGTGGGAGGGGACTTGTGTGTGAATGTCTTATCGAACACAGAGGGAGTGACCGAGTCCACGTTTGTCACGGGGACGATTGCGACATTTGTAGCCCCAACCATCTTGGGAACCACCACCTGCGAGGCGAGCAATATGCCAGCGACCCATTCCTGGTGCGCGACATGCTCTTCGTGGGAAACGCTTAACCATACCGTACGTTGCACGTCTCCAACCACGGGGGCAGCGAGCACCTTTAAATGCACGGAATTTGGGAATGCGGGGACGTCCGGGGACGCACAAGGAACCACCAAGTTTGCGGCTGTCACGGGGACGGTTACGACATTTGTAGCCCCAGCCATCTTGGGAACCACCACCTGCGAGGCGGACGATGTGCCATTGACCCATTCCTGGTGCGCGACATGCTCTTCGTGGGAAACGCTTGACCATACCGTAGGACGCAAGACGCCAACCGCGTGGACAACGTCTGTCGCCTTTAAATGCGCGGAATTTGGGGCCACGACGACTCTTCTTGATGCGCTGCTTCATTTTGCGCTGCTTGAGTTTTTTGGCGAGTCTTTGTAGGCCTCGGCGAGGTGCTGGGACGCACAAGGAACCACCAAGTTTACGGCCATCACGGGGGCGATTGCGACACTTGTAGCCCCAACCATCTTGGGAGCCACCACCTGCGAGGCGGACGATATGCCAGCGACCCATTCCTGGTGCACGACATGCTTGGGCTGTGAAACGCTTGACCATACCGTATGACGCAAGGCGCCAACCTCGTGGACATGTTCCGTCACCCTTGAAGTAACGGAATTTTGGTGCAGCAGAGGACATCGCGGGCATTAAGCCGATCGCGAGTACAGAGATACCCATGGCAAGTAGAATCTTCTTCATCGTAGATGAACTCCTAAAGAAAAGTGGATTGGGAAAGTTGAACGAGCATATACATCTCTATGTGATGAGATATATCATTGTCATTCCGTCTTTTTTGTGTTCCCTGGAGTATACGGTATCTTTTTGAAAAAATGGATGCTTTTTTTGACTTTTTTTGCTGTCGCAAACAAGAAAGCACCGGAAGCTTTTGTTGTCCCGAGATGATGGCGTACTAATCGTTTGTATTGCCTATGACTGTTTGGGATTTCCAGGTACTTTGCTCAGGGGAGATGTCGCAAGGAGAGAGGTGTGGGAGGGAGAGGTTTTCTCAAAGTCTTTTATCGAACACAGAGGGAGTGACCGAGTTTACGTTTGTCACGGGAACGGTTGCGACATTTGTAGCCCCAACCATCTTGGGAACCACCACCTGCGATGCGAGCGATGTGCCACTGCCCCATACCAGGCGCACGACATGCTTTACTTGTGTAACGTTTGACCTGCGCATAGCTCGCGTGTCTCCAACCTCTTGGACAGCGAGTCCCTGCGAATGCTCGGAACTGTGGACGTCTTGCTTTCTTTTTGCGTTGAAGTTTGCTTCTACGTTGTTTGAGGATTTTGATCTTACGTTGCTTGGCTTTGCGTTGCTTGAGGATTTTGGCTTTACGTTGCTTGGCCTTACGTTGACCGGCTGCTTTGGCTTTGCGTTGTGCTTTGATCTTGCGTTGTTTGAGGATTTTGATCTTGCGCTGTTTGAGCTTTTTGATCTTGCGCTGTTTGGCTTTGCGTTGTTTGGCCTTACGTTGGCCGCTAGCCTTGGCTTTGCATTGTGCTTTGATCTTGCGCTGTTTGAGGAGCTTGATCTTGCGTTGTTTGAGCTTTTTGGTATTGCGCTGCTTGATTTTTTTGATCTTGCGCTGCTTGGCTTTGCGTTGTTTTGCCTTACGTTGGCCGCCAGCTTTGGCTTTGCGTTGTGCTTTGGCTTTGCGTTGTGCTTTGATCTTGCGTTGTTTGAGTTTTTTGATCTTGCGCTGCTTGATGAGTTTGATCTTGCGTTGTTTTGCCTTGCGTTGTTTTGCCTTGCGTTGTTTTGCCTTGCGTTGGCCGCCAGCTTTGGCTTTACGCTGTGCTTTGATCTTGCGCTGTTTGAGGATTTTGGCTTTGCGTTGTTTGGCTTTGCGTTGGCCGCTAGCTTTGGCTTTGCGTTGTTTTGCCTTACGTTGGCCACCAGCTTTGGCTTTGCGCTGTTTGATCTTGCGCTGTTTGAGGATTTTGGCCCTACGTTGTTTGATCTTGCGCTGTTTGGCTTTGCGCTGTTTGGCTTTGCGCTGTTTGATCTTGCGCTGTTTGGCTTTACGTTGTTTGGCACGTCGCTGGAGGGCTGTGTTGCCAGACTTCATACAAAGTGTATGGCCAAGTTTTCGACTGTCACGGGTACGGTTACGGCATTTGTAGCCCCAACCATCTTGGGAGCCGCCGCCGGCGATACGAGCGATGTGCCATTGGCCCATGCCTCGCGCTCGACAACCTTGTTTTGCGAGTTTGTAGGGGACCATTTTCCAACCAGAGGGACATTTTCCATCTCCGGGGAATGCCTGCATTTGGGCTGCAAAGGACAGCGCTGGCATCAGGCTGAGAACGAGGGCTGAGATACCCAGAGTCCATAGAATTTTCTTCATGGATCAACTCCTGTGATCAAAAGTAGGAAATGAGCGCACCACTACATGTGTCTTTGTCGATGTTTTGTCTGTGGTGCGATTTCGTGTGTGTTGGGGTAGACGGGGACTGTTCAGTTTTATTCTGATATGTTTGGAAAAAGTATCGCAAGGGAAAACTCCAACATTCGAATATACGGTTGCTTTGTCTAAGATGAATTTTTTTTCTTTGCTCTCTTCTGTCGCGTTGTTCTGTCTTGACTTCCTACTTGCGATACGCAAACATGTGATAAAGGCCATAATGAACATCTTTCCACTTTATACCCCTGACAGGTAATTCGAATGGATCCCCTCATTTTGTATCTCGTGACATTTGGTGGTGTGTTGTTGATCTTTGTGTTTCATTTTTTGATCGGCGCAAACAAGACCGAGACGATCAGAGATGAAGAACATATTCAGGAGATTGTGGAGCGTTTTTATCCAGGTGCGAGCTTAGAGGACTCATTACTTTGTGAGACACATGCACGCGCTCTTGCGATCTCCGAGCAGGAAGATGCGCTGTTTGTGTTGTTTGTCTTCGGGCTTCGTTGGAACGCCCGGAAGTTTCTGGCGACATCGATTACGCAGGTCAAATTGTCGCAAGAAGGTGACATCTATCGCCTTGATGTTTATCTTGATTCATATGATATGGGGCACGTGTTTTTGACTCTCCCATCTTCCGAAGAGGAGCGTGCGCAAGCGTGGCTTCACAAACTCCAACAAATGCAAACAACAAAGGGGTGAGAGAATGCAAATACCTGACATCTTTTCAGCAAAGCTGGTCGAGCTGGCGGTTCCTTTTTTCATCTTGCTGATCTTTCTTGAGATGGTGATGGCGAGGTTCCGCAAGTCCGCTGAGTTTGAGCTTCGCGACTCCATGTCGAGCTTGCTCATGGGCGTCGGAAACCTCGGGACCAAGATGCTTACCGGTGCGATTACCGTCGGCGTTGCTTTTTGGCTCTACAACAACGTGCGGATCTTCACGATCCCTATGACTGCTTGGTGGGCGATCCTCGCGCTCTTCTTGCTCGAAGACTTTAGCTACTACTGGTTCCATCGTATCAGCCATGAATCACGTTGGTTTTGGGCGTCTCATGTCATCCATCATTCCTCCCAACACTACAACTTGACAACTGCGCTGCGACAAACCTGGACTGGCTTTGTCTCGGGAGGATGGTTGTTGTGGTTGCCGCTCGTCGTGTTGGGATTCCATCCCATCGCGCTGGCTTTCTTCAAAGGAGTCAGCCTGCTCTACCAATTTTGGATCCACACAGAGGCGATCGATCGTCTCGGCCCCCTCGAATGGGTATTCAATACCCCCTCTCATCACCGCGTACATCATGCGACCAATCCACGCTATCTCGATAAAAATTATGCAGGGATTTTGATCATTTGGGACCGGATGTTTGGTTCCTTCCAGGAAGAGGATCCCGAAGAGCCACCTGAGTATGGCATCATCACGCCGTTGGCGACGTATAATCCGATCAAGATCGCAACGCACGAATGGGTCGCGATGTTTCGCGATGTGTTCTCGAAAAACTCCCTCAAAGCAAAATTCATGTATCTCTTCGCCCGCCCCGGCTGGAGTCACGATGGTTCACGCAAAACAGTTCCTGAGTTACTGGAAGACTGGCAAGAGAGACAAAAGCAAAAAGACAAGGGATAGGCCATCGCAAGAGAAAGAAATTTGTGTGCCCTAACCTGTTCTTGAAGAACTTGGATCACAAAAGCTACCTTTCAGCTCTTCTTCGTTGTGTTTTCCGCTGTTGAGTTTGCTCTTAAAATCCAGATAACTCTTTTGTTTTCGGTCGATCGAGGGGGTCGGGATCTTGCGTTGTGTGGCAGAGACCATCCAGGTGTTTCTCCAAAAGTCGAACATGAGGTGAAATGAACCTCTTGTTTTACGCCACAAAATCGGAGGCACCAAGGGGTACAAGCCATCAAGGAGAAGATCCACACCTACATACTCATCACTTCTATCCGCGAAGAAGTCACAGCAAGTCATACCCGCAAAATGGACAGGGGCGATGCGTGTCTCGCTGAGGATGTGGATTTTGTCCTTTTCGACGATAAAGTGCTCCTTCTGAAGTGTAATCTCATCACCCATCAAAATAATGGGGGCGCCGCTCAGTTCTTTTCGGGATGCTTCTTGTCCTTCTCTACAACTGTCGGCAATCCAGGCGTGTCTTTCTGGTTGGAAGGGGCCATCCATACAGCTCGGACAACCGTGTTCGTTAGCCTGATCGGGAGGTGGGAACAGATCATCAAGGTCCAGCACGTGGACAAAGGGCGCGGTCGGCTTTTGCACCTGCTTTGATAAGAATGTCGTGATATGTTCGACTGTTTGGAGAGATTCAATGATTTGTGTTTTACAATGCTGACGGAAGGATGCATTCTCGAAGTCAAACTCTGGATCATCGATGTGTGCTTCAAAGCGTGGGTAGATATTGTTGTCAATCGGTAATCGGACGTTAAAGTAGTCGCACAACGCGAGCACAGCACATGCCTCAAGTGTGACTTGTTCCGCAGAGAACCAGTAGTCCGTACCATTTGTCAGAAAGTGACACTCTTCATCATCCCAGCGTTGGTAGGCTTTGTGTAGATACAGTTGTTCATGTCCTTTTGTTGAGAGACCTTCCCAGTGGCCCGTAGCCACGCGGTTATAGCAGTCATTTGCGTATGCTTCAAGCTGTGGAAAGAACATCGACTCACCTGTCATATAGCAGGCCGTTGAGAAGAGCCTCGCCATGTCTTCGTCGTGGGTGTGCGCTCTCTCCTCAAAGATCAACTCAGAACGCAAAAAGATTTTGTTGTCCTCTTTGAATGGACGTCCCTCATGTGTGAGCGCCTGATGAAAGATGATACAGGTCATCTCTTCGATGTTATCGATTGTTATCTTGTCTTGAAAGGATAGGGGCTTTGGGCCGCTGCCACCGCTTAAGTAGAGTAGTAGTGTGTATTTGGAGACGTGATGTCGGGCGAGATCTGCGTAGGGGGTGTCGATGTGTTCGTCGAACGGTTGATCGTCAGGTGTAAAGCGGTTGCACCGAAAGACTGGGTTGACGTGGACAAAATTCTCCAACAGCGTCTCTGGCAGTGTTTGGAGCAAGGCTGTTGTCAGACTGTCCGCAAGAGAAGCGCTGTGGAAGATAAAACGTTTTCCGCCTCGTGTGTTAGCGTTAATAGGTGGGACGTATAGACCTAGCGTGTCGAGCCTCTTGAGCGCCTCTGAGGTCGATGGACATGGTCTCATCGCGACGCTGTACACCTGTTCCGGCAGCAAGGCTTGGGCTTTGTCCGGTGTGAATGAAAGTTGTGTTGATTCAAAACACCGATCCAGCGGGAGAATACATTCAAATGTCCGAAAGTGAAGCGTTTGTGGATCTGCAAAGGCCACGAGATAGGTTGTTTGCGACGCTGTTGGTTGTGCAAAGTGTTTCCGTTGTGTCGTGTTGAGTCTGTCAGCTTCGACAAAGCGGGCCATCGAGTGAGATGTCGTTGGATGTGAAGAGAGCGTCAATCCGTCAATAGTCGTAGTTTGTGTCGGGATGACGTATGCGAGCGCTCTTCGCAAAAGATGAAGTTCACCTTCTGAAGGCGTCTCAGAGAGGGCTTTGAGGTAGCGTTCTCTTACCTGATGGGAGAATGCTCTCTTCTCTTGAGTGGAGAGCGTGTCGAATTGTGTGATCGCATGTTGTAAATTCACCAAGGATTTTTCTCCGCAAAGTATCGAGCCCTGTAGATATTCCTGACTGTTGGTTGGAGGTTTTTGGCGTCCGCGAGCCACATGAGCCCCTGTTCACCGACGTCATTTGCATACATATGAAGTGCACGTAGTTGCCGAGAAAAAGGTGCCTTGCTGATACATTCTGCTGTACGATGAGTGATCTCCGTGTGTCTGATATCGAGTACGCGCAGGTGTGCAAGTGAGTATTCCGTAAAGAGAGTCTCCATGCTCTTGTCGGAGATCTTTGTTACCTGCAAATACAGTTCTTCGAGTTCGGAGAGCGCGCCTGTTTGTAGCCATGCGATTAGGCCTTCATCGTCGATGTTTGTGTCCCGTAGATCCAGCACTCTTAGCCGACGAGGGCTCATCTGTTGGATATTGTTTGGCGTAAATGAGACGGCATTTTGCGTGTGGGCGAGCTGGAGTCTTTGGATGTGTTGTACGTTTTCTGAGCGGAGCAGTCGAGCGAGTGAGTCTTTGGGGAGCGCCAACGCTCCGACATCGATGGTGTTACAGAGCAGCAGGCTCTTTTGAGGGGAGAGCTTTTTTTTCGGCCGTATCCAGGTCTTCGGTGGGAGCCTGACGACTTGCAGAGGCCAATGACTGAGCTGTGATGAGAGGTAAGAGAGCGCGACCTCTTTTTCGTCTTTGGGGAGTCGTGTGCGGTTCCACAATGTGATGATACGCTTCCACAACTCCGCTGATGGGGCTTCAGCGAGGAGCCATCTGCATTCGCTGAACCAGTCGTCTCGGTTTGTGATGTTTTTGCTCATGACATGACTCTCTCGCTGAATGATATGGAGTCTTTTTCTGCGTGATGTGGGTTTGGATACGATACCAGAAGATGACGTTTTCGTGGAGAGAAGAGTTATCTTTCGAGTGGTTGGTCGAGTGCTGCATCGAGTCGGTGCATCCCGCGCAGCTCGGTGGGCCAATTCAGGCTCTGGTAAGCGTCTCCTTGGCCGTGGATGTGTCCTTGTTTATCTCTATATGTCAGCGTATTACGGAACGTTAACGAGACACGTGGTCCAAGCGGTCGCTCTGGTTGGCGTGGGATCGCATGATAAAGCTCTGTGTTGGTTTTGGGGCCGATGACAAAGACGGCGCCGGGCTGCAAAGTCAATTCGTATTGGACCGTTGGCTCGTGGATATCGTCTCGGAGGAACATCGTTCTCGCTGCGCCAAGTGAGATGGTCACGATGGGCGCGTCTGGATCGAGGTCGAGCATCTTGTCTTTGTGAAAACCTATACCATCATCACCATCGCGATACACAAGGACGACCGCGTGGTTGAAGCTGCGTCCGAGGAGGGCTTCGATCTGCAAGCGGATGGTGTTCACTGTCGGTGTCATTGGAGAGACCACACCGTAGCGGTTTTGGTCATTGACCGGAAAGCGGTAATGGGGTGTCCGTTCGTTGACTCCTTGGGGAGCGGTGGTCATCGCGACCTTGATCCTTCGCAACGGACGAAGAGGTTTGTGTGGTTTTTTTCGATCGGGCATGTGATACCATTGTTGGTATTCGATCTCTCCACCTGGCAACAAAGCTTCCAACAATCGACTCGACTCTTGTGGGGAGAAAAGCGGAATATAGCAACTGTCACCCATCCCAAGGCCATCCATCCGCTCACTCCCGGTCTCAATACGTGTCGATTTTTGGGCCACTGAGGGGTGATAGGAATCACCGAGGGAGGTCGGGAGTATGCTATGGTCCTTCATCTTCTTTCTCCTATTGTTTGTAACACAACGGTCTTCATCATCGAAGGTTTGCGGATGGTCATTTGATACGGTTGTGTTTCAGGGAAAGTTCTGTGGTCTTAACGATGTGAGGAACATTTCTATGATACGGGTTCTGATGTTGATAGGTTGTATGTGTTTGTTTTCTTTCGTTGTAGAGGCCAAAGCAGAGAAAGTCTCTGCGGCCTCTGATGCACAGATCAATGGTTGGTTGGATACGATCAAGAGTCAGCGAGGGCTCAAGCACACAGAAGCCTCTTTGCTGCTTCGTTTGCATAGCAAGCAGGCGCTTGGACCATTACTCAAGCGCTTGCGAGTGGCTGTGTTTGCGAAGAACCAAAATGAAAGGAGCAGGGTCGCCTACCTGATACAGGCCGAGAAGATGTTGACAAAGCAAAATGCGAAACCTGCGATATCGCTGCTTCGATGGTTGGCAAGTAACACTCCTCTTAACGTAAGAGGGCGGGCATTGCGTCTTTTACAACGAGTGGGGACATACAAAGAGCCTGTGCTTCGGACGATCTTGGCTGGATTGAATATGCCATCATTTCGACTGTTTCGTTCTGGACGTATGCAGCGCGGTGAACTTCGTCATGTGGTTGTGGGGATCGCACGCCATGAATGTGTGCAAAGTGCGCGGTTGTTGTTCGCATTTTTGAAGGACGCACAGAGCGAATTGGGCAAAGAGTATCGTTGGATGAACGCCTACGCAAAGTCCCAAGGTGGTGATGAACGCTCCGGATTTTTACAACATCGAGCACTACGTCCCCAGCAGCGAGTTCGATTGTTTCCTTGGCCCATGAGGTTGGTTGGCGCGATTCTACGGGAGCTTGGACCTGGCTGTGCGTCTGCACTCCCCACACTACGGAAGCATTTGAAGAGCCGAAAGCAGCAGTTACAATGGGGAGCGATTCAAGTCCTCAAAGGGATGGGGGAAAAGGCCGCAGGGGTGGTGCCTGCGTTGCTCACCCTGTACAAAAAAGATCCACGTGCTCATCGAGATATTGAAGCAGTGATCCATTCTATCGGTGTAAAGGGACGCGCTTTTTTGCCCTCACTGACACAAAAGTTGAAGACGTTGCCTTTGCAGCAACAGCTTCAATATGTCCCGTTGTTGCAAAGACTCGGTGAGAAGAAGAAGGTCCACACGTTGCTCCACAAGGGACTCACCAGTAAGAACGCATCGTTGATCTCTGTGTGTGCTTCACAGATCGTGCGATTGCGCAGGGAGAAGGGGATCTTTTCAACGGCTGAGTTGTTGTCATTGGTGAGGCGGCCTTCGATTCTCTCGAACATGTTCCATTCATCGATACTTTCAGTCTTTTCGGTTTATTTAAAGCGGCGATATCCAGCCTCAGCCTGGGCGCTCCTTAAGCAGTGGTCATCTTTGCCTACAAGGGCGCAAGTGTTGTTGTTTGGTGTTATGACAGACGCCGCGAAGAGAAAGGCGAATATGCAGGGGATCTTGCGAAATTGGCTACGTAAACAACTCGTCTACAAGAAGGGGATGTTTCGTGAGCAAGCGATACAATCGCTGTCTTTGATGGGGGATGTTGCGCTGCCTGCTCAAAAGCAGCTGCTCGCGTTGTTCCCTCAAGCCTCATGGAAGAGCAAAAAGGCGATGTTATCGTTGTTTTTGTCTTGGGGAAAAAAGGCCAAACCTGCGCTGACTGTTTTGCGTCAAGAGCTTACACGCATGTACCCAAAGACCCGGAAGTACGTCGTCGAAAAGTGGCGTGTTCGTGTTGCATTCACTTTGTTTCGTTTGGGGGATGAGGTGTACGCGAGGAAGATCTTACTTCAAAAAGTGAAGCACAAGGAGCCGTACATCCGCCATGAAGCGTATCGGTACTTGCAAAAGATCAGGCTTGGAAAAGTGTTACTTGCGGCTGTCGGTACGCAGTTACTGGCGGATTCATCTGGGTGTTATGCAGTTTATGTCCGACCTCATCGGACACTCCCTGTGTTGTTAAAGCAAGGCGCTGCTGCGATCGGTGTGCTTCGTCAGGCGCTGGCATCCAAGCATTTGAATGTTCGTTTGTGTGGTGTATTTGGCCTGATCAAGTTGGCACCTTCGTTTGCTCAAGTCTGGTCAGGTGTGAGGCAAGGTGTTGCACAAACATCAACACGTGCCCGCACGCAGGCGTTGATCGCGCTCTCGCAAGTCGAGCTGAATAAGCAGGTTCGTACACAGCTAGAGCGTTGGCGTGCGAAAGCCAAAGAGGACGTGAAGAGGGCCATCCACATTGCGTTTCTTCGTGATTTGTTGCGTACAACAAAATAGGGTGGGGAGAAAAGGAGAAGCCCTGTTTCGTGATCTGTGGGGTGCATAGATCCAAAAACAGGGCTTCATATCGTTATGAGGGAGCGTAGGAGTATCACACTTCCCATCAGTTGAATGAATCTTTGGAGCGTTGTTCACTCAACTGATAAGATAGGGTTGGCGAAGTGCCTTTTTCAAGACCCTTTGCCAGCGAGTTGCCAATTATGCCCACACTCATTGCAGCGCAACGAATGTGTTGAAGACATCATCGGCATCCCAGTAAGTGCGACAGTAGCTGTCGCGGTCAACGCCTGCCCCATCGTTGAATAGGGCAAAACTTCGACTTCCTCTGCATCACATCTGGGGCAAGACCCCCAAGACACCTCGGTCTCTAGCTCGTTGGCATCTGCCTCCGAAAGTAGCTGATGTGCTTGGATGCTGTCATCCACATGAACCATCAACCTGATACCGCCGATTGCCTGGGTTAACCAGACGTTCATTCCCACTGTATGCTCGTCCATCACGAGTGAGTCGATGCCGTGGGATGAGAGGAACGTTTTGGCAACTTGTGCCTCCGGAAGCGAAGAGAATGTGGCAATTGGTACTGCGTGACTCATGACTTGCCTCCTTGTGTTAGCGTTGCCCACACACCAAGCAGGATAAGTGCCAGTGTCATGGATTTATCATTGTCAAATGAATTCAATGGATTGAATGTTTGGGGAAAGATGAACTTCGGAGATGTGGCGAGATGATGAAGAATATATCGTCATCATGTTGAATGTCGATGTCGATATATTCTTCATATGTTGTTTTGTGTGTGATGAGGTTAGGCAGCGAGGATAAAATCTTTCCCTTCTTGGTAATGTGCGTCCGCAAGCCATTGTTTGACTTCTTCTTTTGCGTCTCTCCCTCCTAGATACGAGACGAGAAAGCAGCTCCCGGGAGGTGGGAGGGATGTAGTGTGGATCGTCTCGACACCATCGTAGTGATTGCCTACTTTTTTATGGTCGATGTCGATATAATGTGTAAAGATGATCCCTTGTTCTTTGAGGTATGCGCTGTGTTTTCTCACCTTTCGTCCCGCTCCACAGATCTTTATGTGAGGATGAAAGGGATTGTGTTGTGACAGCCACTGCGCCAAGTATGCTGCTTTGCAGCGATGGAAGGCCTCTGCACTATATCGTTGATCTGTCCGAGATAAGCGACCTGGTGGATCGTTCCATTGAAGCAGGTATTCCGGTACTTTTTCGAACTGTACACCTGCTTGTAACCACCGCAACCACAGCTCATAATCTTCGGGGAAGTCGCCATCTCGATACCCACCAAGTGTATGGTAGAGAGCTGTTCGGAACATCACAGAGGGGTTGGCGATGGGGGACTCGACGAATTGTTTTCGAGAGATGTCTTCATGGTGGATCAGTGTGTTGAGCCAGTCAACATAAAGAGCGTATCCCAGCTTCTTGTCTCGATCGCCTCCAAATGCTACGAGTGATGAACACACACCTATATTTGGCTTCCTTTGCAACAACGCATATTGGGCAGCGAGTCTCGTCGGTGCGCAGAGGTCATCTGCGTCCAATCTCGCGATGAATGGCGCCTTCGCTCTCGCAAAGCCTGTGTTACTCGTTTCACTGACACCCCGATGGGGACAAAAGATCCCCTTTACACGTTTATCTTCTCGCTCCAGTCGACGTATCCACATGGCTGAATCATCTTCTGAGCCATCGTCCACGAGAAGCAACTCAAAGTCTGTAAAGCTCTGCTCCAACACACTCTGTGCGGCTGCATAGATGGTTTTTTCTGCGTTGTAGACGGGGATGACGACGGAAATGCTTGGTGCCATATGGAGCGCTTGTCCTGTGTTTGGGGCCATTCTTTGGCTCGAACATACCACAGATGTCTTGCCTCGTCTGCGTGGACGTTTTCAACAAATGATTTGAGGCTGTGTTTGTGGAGCTGGAGGTTCGTTGAGAAAAAGCAGGCTTCGTGCTATTTTGTCATATCTTTTTCAATAACTACAAGATGTCCAGGTGAACATGATGCGTTGGATTCGGTGGAGTGTTTGTTGCATTTTATTTGTCTACTGGAGTGGTGGGATTGTGTCCTGTACAGGCTCTATTCAGCCTGGAAGAGACGGGACGATTACCTTCCTCGAACCCGATCCCAAGAGTGAACAACTCGTGATCCTTGAAGGGCAAGGGCAAAGGGAGACGCCTGTTGATACACAAAAACAAGAGCGTATCAGCGAACCATTGGATGAACCGGCCTCCAAAGAACCTTCACAAGCAGAGAATGGAGGCACAGAGCAGCCTGTCGAGGATGAGCCCGCGCAAGAGCCTGTTACGTCTGTTGACGCTGGTGAACCCACTCCCGATTTGATGCAGCCAGAGCCCACACCTGAGATACCGCCAGAGCTTCGGGATTTCATTGGCAAACCCTGTCAGGTGGATGGTGTGAGCGGTACATGTCTTTTGTCCACCTCCTGTACTGGCGATCGTGTCGCAACACCTGGACATTGTCCTGGACCAAGTAGTGTCCAATGTTGCACGAAGAAGACGACTCCATCGGGTTCATGTGACGAGACGAAGAAGGTGACACCAAACACTGGATTGACCGAAGCGGCTGGGAGCGGTGGGTGTCCGTCTGGAATGGTGCGGGTTTCCAATTTTTGTATCGATCAATATGAAGCGTCTCTCGTTGAGGTCTTGTTCAATGGCACGACAAGACAATGGTCACCGTATTTTAACCCCGGTACGACCCCTGTGAAGGCCGTCTCTGTGAAGGGGGCTGTTCCACAAGGTTACATCAACGGAAAGCAAGCTGCTGCGGCGTGCAAACTCGCAGGTAAAAGGCTTTGTACCGATACAGAATGGCTTCGCGCATGTCGTGGGACACAAAACCACACGTATCCCTATGGAAATACGAGACAGCCGGGAGTATGCAATGATGCTCGTAGCAAACATCCTGCGGTTGAGTATTACGGGACGTCTGCTTCGTGGGTGTTCTCGAAGCTGGGTAATCCTTGTATCAACCAGCTCGCCAATTCGCTTGGGAAGACTGGTGCAAAGACGGGCTGTGTAACGGCTGAGAAAGTCTACGATATGATGGGGAATCTTCACGAGTGGACGTCTACGTCGAGTGGTATCTTTCGGGGGGGATACTACGTCGATACGTACCGCAATGGGAACGGTTGTTTGTACCGAACGACTGCACACAATACGAGTCATTGGGATTATTCGACGGGATTTCGCTGCTGTGCGGATGTGCCATAAGGGAAGGAGGAAGTTTGATTTGGGTTTAATTGGGGTCTGATGTGGTCCAGCCCTTGGTCCAATCTTTTTCCGGGTCGATTGCACCAACATAGCTTACATTCTGGAAGAATGCGTCTGTGAATTGTTTGGCACCACTGAGGGCTGGAGAGCCCGAACCTGGACGTAGATCGGGTTTTGTGAGGTTGTAGGGGGCGGTCAGCTTTGGATCGACGAGTTTGTTGGCTTCGTTGAGCGTCGTGACAAAATTTGCGACTGTAAAGGGGACGGTTTCCGTTGTTTCCGAGAAGTTCTTTGTACAATTGATGATGGAGTGCGAGAGGAGGAGCTCACCTGTGAGTTTACCGTCCTTGAAGGCGTTGTTGTATGTCTCGACCTGATCGAGCATGATACATGCATCGTTGAAGCCTGTGATGATACTGTTGTAGATCAGCGCGGCTGTTCCTTCTCGAAGAAGCATCCCAAGATCGGACTTCTCAGATTGGGGACTTCCAGCGAGTGTGATGTGTGAGAGGGTTGGTTTGGAGCGGGGGCTTGCAGCGTTATCGGAGGAGTTGTTATCCGCTTCGATGCCATTGTCTCCATCATCATCGTATTGTTGTATTGCGATGAATTGTCCCTTGCCACGCCAGCCATCAGTCCAGTCGAGGCTGTCATCTGCAGCGCCTGTGATCAGGACGTGACTCAGATTGGCCGTCCCACCAAAGAACTCAACACCATCATCTTGGGCCATGTGGATCTGGAGATAGTCAATTGTCGTACCAGAGCCTACAGCCTGGAAGGCGATCCCATTGAGTTCATTGTCCGGACTGAAGAGTTTGCCCGCAAACTCAACCCGTACGTATTTGAGTGTTCCGCTGCTGTCGTTATCATCTGTTCCACCGTACCAACCTGTCCCTCCTTCACCAAAACCTTCGCAGCCCTTTGTGCTGTCTTGAACACACTTGTTGAGACGAGCGCGTCCGTTGATCACAATCCCGCCCCAGTCACCACGCTTTCGTGAGCCTTGAGGATTGGATGAGGTGAAAACGATAGGTTTCTCTGCGGTCCCTTGCGCGTCGATCTTGGCGTTTCTGCGGACGATGAGGACGCCGTTTGTTTTGCCTTCTCCCATAATGACAGTACCAGGTTCGATCTTCAGTGTGACTTGTTGGACATCATCTCCGATAAAGACGGCGCCTCGAAGGATCCACTTGGTGTCGGCTGTGAGTTGGAGATCTTCTGTGTATGTGCCTGAAAGAATACATGTTCCGGGGGATTCGGATTCACAGGGACTACACTTATTGGAGCGGCAGACGAGGGAGCCACCACAATCGAGTGAGGTTTTGCAGGTTTGGCATGAGCCTTCGATACATGCGAGGCCGTCACTACATTGCTCTGTTTGGGTACAGGCTTCGCACTTACCTGCGCTACAGATCTGACTATCTCGGCAGTCGGCGTTGGCGCGACATTGGACACATGTGCCAGCTTGGCAGTACCCAACTTTGGCACAATCTGCGTTGGATTGGCAAGGGTGTGTCTTGTCAAATTGGATATCATAGGGGTTGTTTCGAGGCAGCGTGTCATCGATGTAACAGGCTGTCATGACCAGCAAAGCGAGAAAGGGGATTGAGAGTTTCCAAATCTTCATCAAACTATCCTATATCGTACGAGCGATGTGTTTATTTTCGGGGGATGCGGATCTTGCAATCGAGAGTATAGGAAGGTGGGAGGCTGAGCGTGACAAGTCGGATCAGGCCGAGTCCTGTCAGTAATCCACCTACCCCTGCGCCTGCATGACCGACTGTTCGCCACATATTTCCCGTTGAAGCTGCCGACTCGTAAGGAGCGACGTACTGCTCTGGATTTTCGCGCGCAGTGAGATAGGCTTCTTTTTGTTTGTCGGCTTCTTGGAAGGAGAGGGTAGAGGCAATATATCCGCTCGCAGAGACTCCGAGGATCGCGATACCACCGATGAGTCCTACAACACCAAGGGTTTGTTGTGAGCCTTGGGAACGTTTTTGATAGAGCCATCGTGAATACACAGGTTCCTCGGTGAGTTTGACGGTGATCTTCTTTTTGCTTCTGGGGTTGATGCTGAGTTTTTGTGTGCTGAGATCGTGACAGCCTTTGCGCAATGTGACCAGTAACTCTCCGTCAATCACGAGCGCGTCGATGGGGGTGAGGCCACGGTAGGAACCATTGATGTAAAGCTTGGCACCTGGAGGCGTTGAGTGGACAGTCAGAGTCGAAGAGGGTGGTTTGAAGGTCACTTTTTTGATCTCACCGACATTGACATGGATGGTTTTTTTGAGCGTTGGGATGCCTGGGTAGGAGAGCGCGAGTTGGTATGTTCCCGGTGCGATCTTGAGCTTCCACTCGCTGCCCATCTTGGCGAGTGGTTTTTTGAGGGCTGCACCTGTCAGGATCATCTTCGCGCTAGGGTGTTGTGTCATGAGTTGAAGACTGGATGTCCCCTGTGGAGGAGAGAAGGTTTGTGTGATGTTCGCGTTGGCCGCGACCGTGATGCGGCGTTTGATGACCTTCCCGCTTGGGTATGTGACTTCGAGGGTGTAGGCCCCTTTTTTGATCTGTCGTTGCCATTTGTTTCCGGTCTGACACGTGGTTTTGGTCGCAGAACGGAAGCAAATTTTCGCTTTTGGGTCATACGTGAGGACGTTGATTTGTGCGACACCTGTGCTTTTTCGGAGCGCCTTGATCTTGTCTCTTACACCGAGCTCGATCTGTGTGCTCTCGTACAGTTCTTCTTTGAGTGTCTTTTCAAGCCGTTGGATCGCCTTCAGGCGAAGTTTGAGCGCTTTATCTTCGCTGGCTTTTTGGGCTGCTTTTGTATAGGCTGTCGCTGCATTTCGAAGCAATCGGCCTTTGGCGTATTGTTTGAGCGTTGGGAGTTTGGCGCTGTCGCCCATGGCGTTGGCCTGTTTGGTAAAACAGTCTCCGGCTGCTTCGAGCTTTTTTTGCCTGTATAGGCTCGTACAATCGGCTGCGAATGCAGGCGCAGAGCTGCTCAAGATGAGCCCTATCAACAAACATAGCAGGGACTTTTGGAAACAAACCATATGAGATATCCTTTTATTGCGATGACGATATGATCGCGCTTGTGTTGTCGGGGTGTGTTAGCGCTTGCAGTAATTGGGGGCTTCTTCGAGGTCGGATTTTCTGCGCATCTTGAGCCGCAGTCGCTGGTTGCGTGCAGAAGCTCGGAAAGCACACAGTTGATATCCACTCGCGGAGAGGGTCACTCTTGTTGAACGGCGTAGGTTGATACAGTATCTTCCTCGGATTTTCCGCAGACGTCCTCTGTAGCGCAGTGTAAAGGTTACGTTGGAGGGGCTGAGCTTGAAACGAATGGCAGCAGAGCCACTTTTTCGTTTGCAGTAGAGGCCTGTCTGTGCCTTGTTGCATTGCCAAACACCTCTCGTAACACAATCCCACTTTTTCGTGGAACACGATGTCCCTTTTTTATCGAAGCGTTCGTCTGGTTTTCCGTCACAATCGTCATCTTTGTCGTTACAGAGTTCTTTTTTGGGGAGGATTTGTCCTTCGCAGGTGAGCCATTTTCCATCTTTACAGCGCTGGACACCGGCTTTACACGGTCCTTTTCCTTTTGTCTCTGATGGACCTGTGTAGCAAGGGCGCTCTTGTCCATCTTTACAGCTACCTGTTGCGGGGCCGACTGCAGGACGTGGTGTGGGCCTGCTGGGTGTGCGTGCAGTTGGTGGCGTTGGTGGTGTCCGTCTTAGCTGCTTGCCTGATGTTGGGTCGGTTGTGGGTCCTTTTTTGTTCCCACTCGTCAAGAAGAATGCGCCAACACCCAAGATTGCGATGACACCTATGACTGCAGCGATCAAGCCTGTTTTGGGTTTGCCGAAGGATTCGTCCAGCGGGATTTCGTCGGGCTCTGGTTCCATCTCCAGCTCTAGTTCCAGACTCTCTTCTGCGCGGAAGGACATTACACCGGAGGTCGCGAGTAAATCATCTCGGGATTCTTTGAACCCATCGAGTGATTTCTCTTCTGGATGCCGGACCTGTTTGACGGAGTTTATGATGAGCTTGCCAGTGTCGTCGTCGTGGATATCTTGTTTGAAGATCTCTCGCGCAAGTCGTGCCGCTTGTTCGTCTTCTTCGCTTGTTTGGGGTGGTTTGCTTGGACTTTGATCCAAGATGTCCATGAGAGCGGATTCGAGGATCGCTGGTTGCTTTTCGCCTTTGGAGGCTTCTTGTTGTTTGGCCTTCTCTGCGGCGCGAAGTTGTCTCTTCTCTTCGAGCTGTGCGCGTTTTTTGGGGGTCAAATCGGAGAGGTGGAAGTACGGTGTACTCTTGTCGGGGACGGAATGATCTTCGTTGTCAATCAAGCCTGTATGGAGTGCTGGTTGAAAGACGAGTTCTTTGGCGTCGGGGAGCGCCGTGCGCAGTTTTTCGAGGACAACATCGCAGCTCTCGAAACGATTTTTGGGCTTCTTCTCCATACATTTGAGGATGATATGTGCGACCTCTTCAGGGAGCTCGGGGGCAAAATCTTGTGGGTCGGGAGGAAGCTCGTTCACGTGTTTATACATGACCTGCTGAGCATTGCCGTTAAAGGGTAGCTTCCCTGTTGTCATTTGGAACAGCATCACACCAAAAGCATAGATGTCGGCGCGGTGATCGACGCCTTTGCTGTCGGCGATCTGTTCTGGAGCGATGTATTTGAATGTCCCCAACGTTGTGCCCGTCGCGGTCCTGTCTCCGAGATCGTCGAGTAATTTGGCGACCCCAAAGTCACCTAGCTTGGGTTGCCATATCCCCGGTTCATTTTGCGAGAGGAGGATGTTGGAGGGTTTGATATCCCTGTGGACGACGCCTCTGTCATGAGCAAATTGCAATGCGCTGAGGATGGGCTCAACAAGTGTTCTGACTTCTCCGAGCGTGAGTAAATGTGGGCAGCGCATGATGTAGCTACGAAGGTCTTCACCGTTCATCCACTCTTGGATGATACCGATCAAGTTTCCTTCTTCGATGACGTCGGTGACTTGTACGATTCCTGGGTGCTTGAGCTTAAATTGGATCTTGGCTTCATCGACAAACCGAACGCGTGTCAGGGGGTTTTCTGCCCATTGGGGAAAGAGGAGTTTGAGCGCCATCGACTCCCCCAAAATCAAATGTGTGACACGGTATAGCCAAGACATCCCCCCTTGGCCTATCTTTTCTTCTATTCGGTAGTGTCTCTGTATGATTTTCCCTGTCAGGTCAGTGTTCCAACCCGTTACAGCGTTTGAATCGCTCATGATGCCGACGTTCTTTCCTTGTTGATGAGGTCATGGTTCTTCGCGCTATGGTCGTTTTCAAGGTGTTTCGTCTTCTGTGTTGTCTATGACAAACGAACACAATGCGTCATCTCTTCAGATACAATTGTACCCGGCTCGGGTGCAAAATTCTCCTTACATTTCTTATGGTACAAGATGGACACGCAATTCTTCAAAAAAAGAACTCTATCCAACTTTCTTTCTTTTCTGATCAGATTTGTTCACAATTATTTTTGAAAGGAGCCTGCGGAGCGCAAAAAGAACTTGTACTTACGAAGAATACGAAGTTCTTCGGAGAGGGGAGTTTTGGAGTGTTTGTCAAAAAAGGCCGCTGAACGTCTGAAGAAAGTCGCTTCTTTGTGGAGGCCATGTTTCTTGCTGAAGCGCTCAAGTCGACGAAAACGCTTTTTGGGATCGCACTTTGTGTTCCAGATCAGCTTGCGAAGGCAGATAGGGCACAGCGCTAGCGGTGTCGTGTCAGATTCTTTTTGGTGGTTGACTCCGTTCATGTTGCACTCATAGGCGGTGCAATGTTTCATCGAGAGGATGTGGCCCGTCTCGTGTGTTGCGATCTTGATCGTGCGTCGTAAAGCCATCCGCGTCTCTCGTTTTGAACGCCCTAAAGTGCCATTTCGTGCCATTGACCATACACCAATTCGTTCTCGCAGCGAAGCCAATCCGTACACAAAATTCCACCCTGAACCGGGCCATAGATCGGTCGCTGTAAAGCCTATGTATGCGAGCGTATCGACAGGACGTCTTGGTGTGAGTACATATCTCAGCAGATATCCTGCGTGCCATTGTGTTTGTTTTGTGTGTGGGTTTGTGCGTTTGGCTTCTGGGGGGATGTAGACAGAGAGTGGTTTTTTGAGCACGACAGGCGCGCAAAAATACAACGACATGTATCGCGCTGTGTGTCGAAGGAGTGTTCTCTGTTGTTTTGTGAATGTGCCGAGTGGTTGGATGTAGATGTTGTTGTACACTTCATTGCGACGGACGGGGGAGGAGACGAGGTATTGCTTGAAGGATTGTCCAGGCTCTGTGAAGCTCGAAAGCCAGTCACTTGGTCCGGGTCTCTTTTTGGGGTTGTGGATGATCTTGAGGGCTTCATAGCGTGGGGAGAGTTTTTCTGCGGCGAGACGACGTGAACGAAAGTATCCTGGCCAGACTCCATCCGTTTTTGTCTTCTTTGTTGTCGGTGTCGTGATGCGTTGTTTTTTGTGATGGGTTGTTGTGTGTTTTTTGTGATGGGTTGTTGTGTGTTTTTTGTGTGGGATTGTGTGTGTCTGGGGGCGTTTGTTTGTAGGAGGTGGGGGAGAGTAAGTCAGATGTGCGTGGTACAAAAAGAGCGTGGTGGCGAGTAGCGTAGACCCTGTTCCCCAGGCGAAGACTCTTCGTTTGCGTTGTTGGAGTGTTTGGATAAATGCCTCTTCGCTCCAGGGTTCGTCTGTTTGTGTAGGGGGTTGTTTTGTTTGCAAGGGACACGCTCATATCAGGTTGATAGTCTCTTTCCACTTTGGTTGGAGTCCACTTGTCTCGAAAGGTTCCCAACAAATTGCGATTCGGGGAGGGATGCAAGGGGGAGTTGTGAACCCCCTGCGTCCTCACAGGTGTTCGGACAGATATCCCTGCTCAAACCTTGATGCTCTCGGCTTGGAAGGGGGGCGTGTAGTAATGATGGGATGGTGGTATGTCTTTTGCTGTGGGCTTTGCTTGAATATTCAACGAGTGGAGGTAAATCATGAAAAGAAAAAGAGTAAAGCCCATTCTTCGACAACGTGCTGCTGAGTTGAGAAAAAACGAAACTTCAACGGAAATCGTTCTCTGGAAGTATCTTCGCAAAAAAAGAATGTGCGGTTTGACCTTTCGGAGACAACATCCTATCGGGGATTTTATTGTTGATTTTTACTGTCCAAAAATTGGACTCGTCATAGAATTGGACGGTCTTGTACACAAAACACAACAAGAAAGAGACGTAGAACGTTCGAGATTACTCCAGGCTATCGGGTGTACGATTATTCGCTTTGAGAATCATCTTGTTTTTGAGCAGTTGGATCTTGTTCTTGGGAATATCCGTACTGTGTGTCTCGCTCTGTCTTCTAAGGGGTAAACCCCCTCCGTCCTCACAGGTGTTTGGACACCTCTCCCTGCTCAAATATCGATACTCTCGGCTTGGCAAGGGAAGGGATGTAATGTGAATATGGACCCCCTCCGTCCTCACATATGTTCGGACACCTCCCCCTACTCAAACCTCGATGCTCTCGGCTTGGCAAGGGGAGGGATGCAGCATTGACTGTTTTTGAGGCATTTGTGTTTAGATACAACGCTAGGAACTCCGGATTTCCGAACACATCGCTTGGTAGCGCAAGCGCGATCTCGCATGAGCTTCTTTGCATATTCAACGAACTATACCGTAGCGATGTGCATCGCTCCCCTTGCCGACGAAGTCGAGTAGGGGGAGCTGTCGGGCTTTGCCCGACAGAGGGGGTCTTGTTCCCTTTTGCATCGCTCCCCTTGCCGACGAAGTCGAGTAGGGGGAGCTGTCGGGCTTTGCCCGACTGAGGGGGTTCTTTCTTTTCAACCTACTTTGTGTTGTTGGCTTTGTGTTTGTTGGCTTTGATAGCGTACTTGGATGAGCTGTGCAACGATACTAACGGCGATCTCGGCGGGTTGACTTTCACCTAGAGGGATACCGATGGGGCAGTGGACTTGATTCCAGATGTCCTCTGCAATGCCGAGCTTGCGAAAGTGTTTCCACATCGACCACGCCTTCTTTTTGCTGCCAATCATGCCTGTAAAACGTTGGGGTCCACCCATGACCTGTTCGAGGATCTTTTGGTCATGTGCGTGCCCCTGACTGACGAGCACAAGGTAATGATGGGCACGTGGCGTAAAGGTCTTCAGGAAGTTGGGGAAGCTCTCATTGATGATCGTCGCAGAGGGAAAGCGCTCTTTGTTGGCCCACTCTGTACGTTCATCGACGACTGTGACCTTGAATCCGACCTCGGCGGCGAGTTTGGCTGTGGGGGCGGAGACATGTCCACCGCCAAAGAGCACGACGTGAGGGGCCACATCGATACGTTCGAGGAAGACCACCATCAATCCACCACAGGTCATACCAATCTCCTGAAGATTGTATTCGAGGAGCTGGTGTGTCTCGGCATCAGGGGAGAACATATCGAGCCCATCCTTGATGATGTGGGACTCGATTCTTCCGCCACCGACGGTCCCACGGATTGAACCATCTTGGAACAACACCATCCGTGCGCCGACTTTTTGGGGATTGGAGCCGACTTCTTTGACGACTGTTGCGAGGATAACGGGTTCTTCGCGTTTGTCGATCTCGTCACGAAGGGAGTAAAGCAGCTCGATGGGATGACTTGCCGTGGTGGGGTGTGACATAGAGGAACCTTTCGTGTGGCGGAGAGGTGGTGGTTTTTGTGTTCTTTGTGTTTGAGGTGAACATTTTTTTTGCGCCTCAAAATGAAGATTGTGCGATGATGCACGTCGTATTCGGTATAGAAGATCCAAATTGAAGAAAGATCAAGGAGTGTGCCTATGAAGTGTTGGAAATTGTACCTTGTTGTCGGGATGAGCGTTGTTGGCTTGGGATTCTCTTCGCCTGCATCGGCTAAGGGCAAGAAGGCGAGCCCGGCTGTTAAGCTCAAAGCCGCCAAGCCTTTCGCGAAACTCAAAAAATCCCTTCGCACGGCGCTCTTGAAAGGGGAGATCCCCTCAACTTCCTATTCCGTCAAAATGAAGAACGGAAAAAAAGCGATGGTCGCAGCCTCTTGGGCCATCGTAAAGAAACCCATCAAAACCGTTTACAACGAGATGATCAAATTCCAGGACCGCTACAAGTACATGCCCAACTCGATCAAATCACAGGTCGTGAAGCGCTACAACAAACGTGAACTACACGTGTATCAGGTCTCGAAATTCTGGTGGACCAAGATCCCCGTCAACATCCACGTCAAGCTGACACCCCATACCAAGATCACATGGGCGCTGATGAAGAACAAAAAGAACGGCATCAAGGATAATCTCGGTTACTGGGTCTTTGAGCCACTCAACAAAGGCAAACACACGCTCATCTCGTATTCATTGTACACCAACACAGGTCGCTCTGTGCCCAGCTTTATCAAACGCATGATCCTGCGAAACTCACTGCCCAGTGTTCTCAAAAACGTCCGCAAGCGCATCATGTCCGGTGGGAAGTGGCACAAGTAAACGAATCCCTCTGATCCCCTTCATCCCTACCTGTGCTTGAACACCTTCCCCTATTTTTTTACATCAAATTCAAGTGAGAAGCCGGTCTTTTGCTGCAAGATTGCGTTCAACGCTTGTGCTTCTCCGGCTGGCGGTTCGACGCTGATCTTGGCCTTGATCGTCGCCTGATCCTGGTGAAACCCCGGTTCTTTGCGCAAACCCCATTCTTCGGGAATCAATTGCTTGGCGATCTCCTTGATTTTGTGCTGATCTGAACGAGGTCGGATCTTGATCTCCCACCCCACTATTTTCGAGAGCTTCGCGAGCACATCGGCGTATCGCTCACCGACATATGGCGAGATGAATGTCACCTCGAGCGCCTGTCCTTTTTGTCCCACCTTGAGCAATTCGTGCTCAGCTCCTGCAAAGACATTGCGAATGAGTTGATACGCCTGATTCAACTCTTGTGGACTCGATGCATCTGGTAGATCTGGGATACTCAGGCTGCTCGTTGACGACACTGAGGCGTCATCTGTGGAAGGTGCCTCTTTTTGTGTTGTCTGCTCTACTTTTGGTGCGTCTGGTGCCTCTGTCTCTTCGGAAGCAGGTGGCTCTTGTGGGGGAGGTGTGAGAGAGATTCCTTTGAAGGCGAGTTGGAAACCTGTCTTCTCAAGGTATTGGTCTGCGATCGCTTGTAGCGACGGAATGGGCAGAGCTGTGGCGAGCTGTACGACGATCTTCTCTTCTTGGAGGTGGAGGGAGGGCGTCTTCTCTAGCTTTGCGTCGGATGGGAGCAATCTATGGACGAGCTCCATGAGGGCTTGTTGGTTGGGAGTCTCTCTCAACTCAATCTCCCAACCTGTCTCTACTTTCAGCTGATCGATGACGGCCTTATGTAGCTCTTTTGCGCGTTTGGGAAAGTTAAACGACAACACAAGCGTCTGCCGCTGGTTATGTCCGCTGCGCTTGTACAAGCCGTCCTTCTTGCTGAGGTATGCGTCGACACGTTGCATTGCGCTCGCTGGATCGAGAGGGCCACTTTTCTCCTCCTCTGCGTCGCCCTTCTTCGCCGAACGAAAATGTTTGCGCAGGGTGTACAAAAAGGGTCTCTTCTTGTCCTTTTTGAAGGGAGAATTCTTGCTGTCGAGAACAGTCGCGACGCGGAGCAATTCATTGTCGTTTTGTGCGCCTTCTGCGTCCCCCCAAAGTACGAGCAGCTCCTGAACTGTGTACAGCCTACCTGGTGTCTTTTGTGCGCGTATCATCTCGCCCAACTCGGGGAGGTTCTTGTGGGCAAAAGGTTCTTTCCTCTCGCCTTTGCTTGCCTTCTTCTTGGGATAGAAGGTCGTCTTGATGTTGGTGACTTCGATACTTGAGCCGATGGTCGGTAGATGAACTGTTTTGACTTGTGCTTGGTGGAGGGCATCACGAAGCGCCTCTCGTGCGCCGCCTTCACCGTGAACGAGGGCTACTTGTGCAGGTGCGAAGCTACACATCGCCGAGACGATCTGGGCTGTATCTGCGTGCGCACTCAGACCATACGTTCCAACACTACAATCGAGGCGGACTTCTTCGTTGTTGAGCCGAAGCTGACCACCACCTGCGCGTGCGACTTCTTGAATGGCGCGTCCCGGTGATTCTTCGTCCTGGTATCCTGTGATCGCGATATGGTTGGCTGGATCGTCGATGAGCTGTCTTGCATAGACAGGGCTCGGACCACCTGAGAGCATCCCCGAGCTCGATACGATGATACCTGGACGGGTTTGGGCGGCTGCTTTTCGGGTCCGTGGGTCGTTGACAGGTTGGGCCGGACTGTCCCGAAAGAAGAAGGGATTACCGACCTTTTGGGCGCGCTTTTTGAGCCAGGGAGAGAGCAGGTCGGGATAGGAGGCGTAGGCATTGCACACCGAACGAACCATCCCGTCGACAAAGATCGGGACTCTGCGCATGCGCTTTTGTTCCATCGCCTGACTCAACAACAAGATGATCTCTTGTGCCCGTCCGACGGCAAAAGCTGGAAACAAAATCGAACCTCTTCTGTCGATGACTTCGCTGACTTGTTCGACGAGACGATGCTCTTCTGCGGCGCGGTTGGCGTGCATACGGCCACCATAGGTGGATTCTGCGACGACGAGATCGGGTTTGATACGTGGCAGGTACATACCTGGGATGGTCTTTTGTGGTGTGACGGAGATGTCACCACTCATCAGCAGACTGGCATCTGTTCCTTCTACGTAGACGGCTGCTGCACCGAGAATGTGTCCCGCAGGGGTGAAGGTCAGTCGAATGTCACCGTCCAGGATGTCGATGCTGCGACCAAAGGGGACGGGGCGCGTCGCGCCGAGCATCATCTCGACGGCGTGGAGGGGGTAGAGGGGAACTTCACCTTCTTGTTCGAGCTCCATCTGCATGATCTTGAGGGAGTCCATGAGAAGGATGGTCCCGAGTGTCAGGGTGGCAGGGGTCATGTAGATGGGGACATGTGGATAGGATTGGTGGATGAGTGGCATCGCGCCGAGGTGATCCATGTGGGCGTGTGTGAGGATGATCGCGTCGATACCGCCCAATTCTTGAATGGGTGACAACCACGGCAAATTGTTTCCTGGAGCGTTCATGCGGATACCACAATCGACGAGGAGTCGTCGTCCGGATATTTCGAGCAATGTGCATGATGCGCCGACTTCATCTGCGCCGCCGAGGAATGTTAATTTGGCCATGTGTTGGGGATCCTTGTGTTTGCAGTCTCTGAGCGATTCTGGGACTGTTTGTATCGAAAGAAGATGGTTGTACCCGCATGTCTTGTATTTTCTTCTTTACGATATCTTGTCGTTTGTGGCAAATATAGACGCACACATTTGGGAGGATTTGTCGTCTATGTCATACCAACAAGAGCTGCTCGATCTCATCGCACCAGAATACCTTTCTCTGCCCCACGAACTGCGCCTCTATCAAGGTCTAGAGGAGACCGGGGAGACCTCTCTTGAGCGTGCCAGAGAGAACGGATTTTACAGGGTCGCAAAGGTCAACGATGAACGTCCAGCTCTATTCCTACACGAGTCACAATTCGAAGTGTTTGGGCAACTCATCCTCGAAGTTAGCCGTCTCAGGAGACTTCAAGAGGACACAGAAGATGAGCGGACAGAGCCCGAAGAAGATCTTGAAGATGTCGACGCAGAAGTGTCTTTTGACGAAGACGTCGAGATGCTCCCTGAGACCTTTGAGGCTGAACACCTCACACTCACAACCGAGCAGTGGAAGATCTGGTTCGCGACGTTGTGGTCAGCGTGTCAGCCGTTCGAAGAAGCGCGTCCTTTGCTCGGAGACGAGGCTTCGTTCGCCAAGCCCGAAGAGGTCCTGCGTTGTTACTATCTCTCCGTCTCCCACGCAGCCGACGAAGTCGAAGCTGAGGTTGTCCCTGATTCGACAGAGGAGGCGTGGGGGTGTGATGTCGAGACGTTGAAGGCGTCGATTGTAGAGACCTTCCACAAAAGACTCGAAGGGTTGAAAGATCTGTGTCAACAGCGGCTCATCTGGAAGGAGAATGAGCGGGCCATCGGGCACTTCTTTTTTGTGGAGATCCGCGAGCGCTGGCGTCAAAAGCAGTTCACGTGGGATAAAAAGTTCGTCTTCAAGGGCGATGTTGAGGCGAGCGAGAAGGAGAGGTGGGACCTCCTACGTTCGCAGATCTTCACATCCCACGAGAAGGACGCTTACAAGTGGTTTCGAGGGTATCGAGGGAAGCTCGATGTAGACGCCGCAAAAGAGCGCCTCTTAGGATATATTGAGGCGTGTGATGAGGCGCTGGAGACGGAGTGGAAGAGGCGAAAACATCGTCGTTTGTTCAAAGAGCGGTACAAGGAGATGTCGAGTCTGGCGTCACAATTTCCGCTCGCCCGGCAGATGAAGCGCGAGTGGATCTTTTATTGCGGTCCAACCAACAGCGGTAAGAGTTATTCGGCATTTGAGGCACTTGCTGCTGAACAAACAGGTGTCTATCTTGCGCCACTTCGTCTGCTGGCGATGGAGGGGCAGCGTGAGCTTCAAGCTCGTGGCAAGAAGACCTCCCTGATGACTGGTGAAGAGCGCGATATTGTCGAGGGAGCAGCGTGTATCTCTTCGACGATCGAAATGCTCAACCCCGAGCGTGTCGTTGGTGCTGCGGTCATCGACGAGATCCAATTGCTCGCGCACCCACAGCGGGGCTGGGCGTGGTTTCATGCGCTGTTTGGCGCGCCTGCCTCCAAGCTGATCTTGACAGGTTCAAAGTACATTTTGCCCCTCGTGAAGCAATGTGCTGAATATTTGCAAGAACCACTCAAAGTCATCGAGCTGGAGCGTTTTACTTCGTTGACCTGTCTGGAAGAGCCTTCGGATCTGTTGGCGCTTGAACCTGGAACGGCTGTGATCTGTTTTTCTCGGCGCGATGTGCTCGCGCTCAAACGCAAAATTGAGTCTGCTGGCAATCAGCGTGTCGCCGTGATTTACGGAGGGCTTCCGCCTGAAGTCCGTCGTCGCGAAGCGGCACGTTTTCGTGGTGGGGAAGCCGAAATCCTCGTCGCAACAGACGCGATCGGCTATGGTTTGAACTTACCCATCAAGACCGTGCTGTTTTGGAGTGTGGACAAGGTCTCTGCGGGGATTAAGCGTCCACTGATGGCGGCGGAAGCACAACAAATTGCAGGAAGGGCAGGGCGGTACGGTTTACATGAGGCTGGCTTTGTTGGAGCCTTCGAAGAGGAACATCTAGAGGTCGTGCAGGGGCTCCTTCAAGAACGTATGCACCCAACACACGGACCATATGGTATTCCACCATCTCTCGAACATCTCAAGCTGTTGTCATCGTGTCTGGAGTCAAGTGATTTACCTGAGTTGCTTCGTTACTATCGACGAGAGGCGTGGTTTGATGAGCCATTTCTCGTGCCATTTGTGCCTGAGCAGATGTTGACGATCGCCGAAGAGTTGGAGCCTGTGATCGAGGAGGCGCCCTTGACGTTGAAGTACGCCTTCTCTCTCGCGCCGATTCCTACGAAGTTTAAGCGCCTGTTACGGGAGCATAAGAGGTTGGCGAAAGCCTATGTAGAGGGGAAACCTTGGGCATTCCCGCTCTCGCAGCTGCATCCGTACTTTGCCGATTACTCGGAGAACGAGCGACAACTCTACCTCGCAGAAGAGCAGAGTCAGCGCCTTACATTATATAGTTGGTTGGCGCATCGTTTCCCTGAGCGGTTTGTGGCGGGGGAAGATGCTGAGACATTCCGTGCGATCGTCGAGCGCTTTTTGAGCCGCTCTCTCTCAAAAGGGACACCCATCAGGCGTTGTCGTCGTTGTGGTGTAAAGCTCGCTCCATTTTATCGTTTCCAGATTTGCCAGCCTTGTCATCACGGGAAAACGTTCTACCAATAAGCTTGACGTAACACAAAGTCCGGAAACAAGGCCCGCATCAGCAGGGGATATGTTGTAAAGGTTTCGTTTCGAGACTTCGTGAGAGGACGCTGGAGAGTGAGGCTGGTACTCCAATGGGGAGAGTATTCTTTCTGATTAGGCGTGTTGGCTTCTTTTTCTTCGAATCTTTTACTTCTTCAATGATAACGGCGTGTTTGTCTCCCTTTAGGGGGTGTTTTCCTGTGTCGAGCTCTGTGATCGTGCTCACACATCGGTCAAAAGGGAGGAATTGGAGTTGTCTTTGTCCGTTGTGAGTGTATGTTTATGTTTTGTATGGGTTTTATGATTCTTTTGTTGAGTGCGTTTTTGGGTGATATGGAGGAAGTCCCTCCCACATGAGAGGGACAATCGAAGGGGAATTCGAGCTGTAGTATTTTAATGCTTTGATATTGTGTGGTTTTTGTCGTGTTGGATGTGTTGGTATGTTGCTTGCTCTATACCGGGGCGTGAACGACGAAACAGCAGAACAGGAGGTTCTGCCAAACACTCGATAAGGAGCATATCATGAAAAAGAACATGTTGAAATCAGGTCTCATTCTCTTGTCATTCTTCTCGGTTTCTTTGCTCGCCACACAGGCATTCGCGAGCCGCACAGTCTGGCGAGGTGTGGAGAGATGTTCGACAACATCCTCAACAGTGTGTAACACAACGTGGGAAGGTGTTCGTTGCCACAAACGTTATCACACAACCTGCCGTCAACCTGTGAGAGTCTGTCGATATGGTGCCTTTGGAGTGCGAAGATGTTTCCGACGTGTCCGTCACTTTGATAAGGGATACACCAACGGTGGCTTCTTCTGGAGAACACGCTACCGACGAGGTCGACGTTTTTACAGACACAACCGACGTTTTTACAGACACAACCGACGTTTTTACAGACATAACCGACGCATCAACCGTCGCCTTCGTACTCGCACTCGCGTTCGACGTAACACACGGACCAGACGTTACCGAAACCGTACTGTGACCAGAAGCCGCACCACTCGCACGACGCGACGTGGAAACAGAGTCACCCGACGCACAACGACCCGAACACGAGTTCGTAACCGCAACACTGGCCGGACCACTCGTAGCAGCCGTACCACACGCTCCAGCCGTCGCGTCTCTTCCCGACGCGGTCGACGTAGCCGCCGATAACCTTCCCCCTCTCTCCACAACTCCTCTTTCTCTGCTCGGGGAGGGATTGCATTTGCAACCCTCCCTCTGCTCATCTCTCTTTTTCTCCATCCTATCGAAAATGTAGCAAAACACAGGATGTTGTGTTCGTCTGCGAAAAGAAGCTCAACCCTTGTGGGATGATGTGATCTGCGTAAAATGAGTTTCATCCGAAAACATTTTACATATCAGGAAATGCAGATGAAAAGATCGTGCGTTGTGCTCTTTACGTCGTTTTTTATCTATGTTGGAGGCTCCCAAGCACAGTCACCCAGCAACAAGCCGCAGCCGCTGGCGGTTGCGCTTGAAGGTGGTATCAGTATGGGAGCATATGAGGCCGGTGTTGCCTGGGTCTTGATGTCTTTTTTGAAGTTGCGTTATGAGCTGGAGCTCGGCGAGCTTCACATGAAGAAACGTGGGTATACAAACAAAGATTGTTTGAACTTCTTTAGAAAAAAACGCGCTTCCACGGATCGGAAGTTTATCAACTATTGTCGGCTTTGGAAGCGAATGTCGGGGATGAAGAAGTCGAATGAAAATGGTTATACACTCCAAAGAAGGTTCGAAAAAAGTCGACGCTCTTTCTTGGGGCTCATCAAGGATCCGTTTAAGATTGTTTCTGTGTCTGGTGGCTCCGCTGGGAACATCAATACATTTCTTTCTACGATGACGTGGTTTGACGAGAGCATTGGGAGTGTTCAAAACAACTACTTTTGGAATGCTTGGATGACTGTGGGGTTGAATACTTTACAAGGCAACACCAGTCATTGCGGCACATACAAACGGGCATTGCTCTCCAATTACAAATTGATCCAACCCAATCCCACCCATGGAAACGAGCCTGCCTTTATCCGAAAGTACAATTGCCCCAATACCATCCGGGACATGTACACGATAAATGATGGCTTATTCACTCGTCGGGCGTTTATGCTTCCCATTCATTTTTTGAAAGAGAGATTTGAAAAGAAAAACCCATCGCGATTATGGTCACCGTATGCCAATAAACTTCTGAAAGATACCTTCTGGATCTCGATCCCCCTCGCAGGTGCCCAAGCTCGCGATAGTCAATTGGGTAATGTTACCTACGCCACGCAAAATTACCACGTGGCGTTTCGCCCGTTTTTGCAGGGAAAACGAATGGGGTTTTTGCAGACCCCCAAAACCCCAATCAAGAAGCAAACGCTCGGTTTCATCAGCCAACGAGTCATCCTTCGAGAGAGGAAACGATATGGTATTGCGTTCTCTACAACGCAGAATGTCTTCAAGGCAGGGAGCGCCTTTCCCATGGCATTTGGCTCCGTTGGCATCCCTGTGTGTCAGGGAACATTGAAAGCCTGTATGGCAAAGCAAAGGTTTGGTTGCAAACCTGAACAGAAAAACTCGACTTGTACAAAGTTTTTTGTGGATGGTGGCACATTTGACAATTTACCCATCGGTCTCGCATACAACTATATCGAGAAACCCACCGATCAGCAGAAGGCCAAGATCCTCTCCATCACAACAACACGCGAGACATACCAACAGTATTCTGCTGTTCACCTTAAGCCTCCTCCAGATGCGAGCGAGTTTCGAGGTCTCTCATTTTTGCTCAAGTATTTGTCTGGGATTGCTTCTACTGCTATGACCGGAGAGAAACGCAATTTCTTCCTGGAGCTTCTTCGCAAACAACGGAATGTCAAAAAGAGAATCCGTTCACGTGCCGCTCGTCTTACTCGTGAGCGACTCAGGCAGTTGCGGATGCTTCATCAACAACAAATCCAAAAATTTCAATCTGGGATTGATACAATCCAGAAACATATCGATGAATTTTCATCTATGGGGATACTCTCCAAAGAGCAAAAGCAGCAGTCAAACGCCTTGAACCAAAAGATGCAATTTTTGCAAGAGCAACGACAGCAATTGAAGGAGTTCTTCAGGCTACAACGGCAATTATTGCGCAAAGGATTTCCCCAACCACCCTTGGCGTCCAACCAGCGACAAAAGTTTATCCCACGACAACCCATCATCTCCCACGGAATTTATGGTTCTCACCTCGTCAGCTTTGCCGCTTTTATCGGACCACACTACCGAAAGTATGACTTCTACTTGGGAATGTTTGATGCTATGCGTATGATCTTGCGTCATGAATTCCAAAAGAAGCCCCGCGCAAGAGGCACATTCTGGAGTTCCCAAACAATCGAAGATATCCGCTTCCTTTATCGATTGTTTGAGTTGGATCGACCGAGTCATCAAGAAGCTTGGTTTGTGATCCATGCGGCTTTTGAAGAGGCTCTCCGAAAAGAATTTCAACACTCTGTATTTGAAACTCTTTTTGCGAATCGAGAGCGCAAACCAAGTGTGGTCCACAAAGAACTTCGAACAGCCTACCCACTTGTGCAACGCCTGATCACACTCAAGCGAGTCAAACGTTGGATCCAGTTCGCTTCACTCTCTGTCAGTTCAAGAACGCGGAAAATGGATCATATCTTTCCGCATCTGCTGAGTGTTGGTAAGCTCTCAGCCAAAAAGCAAGCAGCCCAACGCGCCAAAAAGGACGCCAAGATCTTCAAGTTTGTCAAAAGGATCTATGACAGAACCCTTTATGACAGAGCGAAAAAGACGACTTTCTCGGCGTTGTATCGAAAGACATTCAACACCTCCCAGATGAGATTGACGGAGTTGCCTCTACCAAAGACCCCTTCCAAGGAACTAAAAGTCATCACAAATGCGATCCTCATGCAAGGATATGATGTGATGCAAAAACTTCTCGATATCTTTGAGATGGACATGTTCAACACCTCAGGGAACAAAAAAAGCCAAGCCGAAGAGAGATGTGAATCATTCTATGCTGAACTCAACATGCAGCCCAACCGAAAGAAGAGACTCGTTGCGGAGTGTGTCATAGACCTGAAGCGCGAGTGGATGTTGAGCAAACGTTATGTCATCAACAAACACAAAGGTTACACGAGCGATGTAGCCTACAAACAAATCCTCCAAGCTGATGGCATTTATGGGATCCAACAACGGATCAAGGCACATATCAAGGAACTCCCCCTCCTGACAAAGAACGAGAAGGATTTTGCGGAAAACTCCGTGAATTGGTTTCGGAAGATCGTAAAAAGTTTGCTCAATCGATTGTGGGAAATTGAATTGGATAATAAGAATTCGGTCGGTGTGGGAGTCGCAAGTGCTCTTGGATTTATCGGTAACTCCGAGCAATTTGACACCGCTTACAAAAGCTATGGACCGAGTGGATCGATCATTCCACACTATCGAAAGTGGGGGTGGGGATTGTGGCCTGTTCATTATGTCGGCCTCACTGCCTACGTTCATCCTACCAACGCCAACCACCTTGACTGGGAGCTTTGGAATGTCGGATGGTCTGGGTCTTCTCATTGGTTTGAGCTGACCTTTCTCAAGCTGCTCTTCGGCGATCGGTTTTTGTTGTTAACACCAGTGAAGCTCACCTACTCCCGTGGTTTTGTGGCAAATGTTCTCAAGTTTGGTGTTCATGCTTACGTTGGGTTCATGTATCACAGTAACAACGAAGGCGAAGATCTCTGGTCGCTCAACCCAAACATCGGTGTTCACCTCACGATCGCTTCATTCGTCAAAGTGGAATTCAATGTTGGGACAAAACTCTTCCGGTTCGAAGATACTGCCACTGTAAAGGACGATTTGTTCACAAATACACACCCAATGTTGCTCAACATCTCCATTGGCCTTGCACAACCACAGGGCTGGCTTTGGTGGGTTCTTGCTTCAGGGAAAGGCTAAACGTTGTACGAAGAGGGCGATGGACAGGTTGTTCGTTTGTTTTTACGAGAGGAGGGCGTCGGATTTGAGTTCTTTGTAGAGGGTGAGTTGGGCCGCTTGTGTGTTGAGCTGGAGCCAGACACGAAGGAGGATGTAGATTTGCTGGATGAGGAAGAGCCAGAGGAGCATAGTTTTTCCTGGAGAGAGCCAGAATGTCCCGAGATAGTAGAGGCCATAGAGCACACCACCGAGCGCGAGCAGTCCCAACGCGAGCGTAAACACCGCGAAGAGATTGGAGACTACAACCCGAAATGAACGCCACAATTGACGAAAGACACCAGGGTTGTCTTCCGCGACAAGGCCGACTTTTACGTAGGTTAGGTAAGTGTGAAGTCCCCAAAATCCGAGCATAAAGAGCCCAAACTTCAGCCATGACATCATCACAACAGAGGGTTCGTCAATGCTACCTTTGACGTATCCATTCAGGATGCCAGCGAACTTGCGGTACAGGAAGAAGTAGAGTCCGTACATGAGCAGCGAGATGATAAAGAATCTGAAAAATCGCCAAAAGTAACGTCCCGCACCGTGAAAGAACTCAGCGAAGCTGAACTTGACATCTTCATGGTTGAAGAGATACAGCACCCCACCAGAGAGAAAGATCTGCAAAAAGAGGTACACAGCCGCAACACTGAGCAACGCGAAGACATACAGCGCTGGGGCACCCTGCTGCGCGTACACAAGCTCGAAGACGTATTGAAGTTGAAATTGTTTTTGCAATTCTTCGGCGTAGAGGCTTTTACCAAGACTTTGCTGAAGCAGAAAGAACAAAGGCGCGACGACCGCGAGCGCGGCGACCAGATTGAGAAACCAGTACAAAAACCACATCTTGATATGGCGTGTTGTATGTCTGAGACCTTCCGAGAAGGCGTAACCGATATGTTCCATAGGTATCTTTTCCTTGTGTCGTGAAGGTTATCCCAAAAAGCTCGTCATGAACTGGAGAATGTTTTGGACGATAAACAGGAGCCGAAGGCTCCACGACACTTGAGGTCTGGCTTTGGGTTTGAGCGTGCGGCTGTTGTTTGCGTAGTTGATATCGAGGAGGAGCTTTCTCTCTGGATCAACTTGCGCTGAGATCAATCTGGATGGACCCGAAAACGAGAAACGCTTCCATCGGTACTTTCCATCCCACGTCTTTCTCAACTTCTTGCCATCTGCAAATGTAAACTCGATCTCCACCGGCCACACAGCCTCACCATAACGACGCACAAGGACATCGGAATCGTAGATGACCTTTTCCTTTTTCTTTTTGGTTTTCTTTTTAGAGAGGTCGATCGTCGTTTGGATGACCTTTTTCTTTGTGGGCTTGCGTACTGCAGGTCTCTTCTTTGGTTTTTTCACCAACGCTTTGGGCGGCTTACTCGCGTCAAAGACCCCTCTGTACTTCTTCTTGCGCTTGTGTGAACGCAACAAACCAATCCCATAATCCAAGACATTAGTACCGTGCACAAATTGCTTAAAAAACGGTGTCATGTCTTTTCCGGCTGCTTTGTTGATCGCGTCCTGGAAATTCTTGGCGTAGGGGTGTTTGTATCGCCATGTATCGGCATACAGACGCATCCCTCGCGCCATCTTTTGGGGTCCAATGACACGTTCGAGTGTTTGGAGGACAAGACCTGTCTTGGCGTAGGATTGTTTGGCGTAGCTGACCGGAGAGTAAAACTTCCAGGCCGCACGTGAGAGTCTGTCGAGCTTTGGACTCAGCGCGAGGTGTCCGACACGAGCCATCCCCAAGGGATCATTTTTGATAGAGAAGAACGACATCGGCAAGTGCAAGAAGCGCGGGATGATCTGACTACGTGGGTACAACTTACTCATAATCTTGATGTCTGTGTAAGTGTTGATACCTTCGTCAAGCCAAGGCTCTTCGAACTCGTTGGTCGCGAGCATTCCTTGGAAGAATTGGTGGCCAAATTCATGGACGATCAGCTTCTCAATACCGCGCTGTTCAGGGTGGACAAACCAGCGTGTACCTGCCGTGAAGAGCGTCGCGTACTCCATCCCTGCGAAACCACGTTCACTGCCTTCCCAGGCTGGATCGACGAGTGTGACGACTTTATAGGGATAGGGGCCGTACCAAAGGCCATAGAGCTTCAGTGATTGTTTGAGCGCGTCGACGTGCCGTTCGAGAAGATGAACGTGGTAAGGCTGCATCAAAAAGATCATCTTCACGTCGTTGAGCTTGACCTTCGAGAGGGGGAGTCCAAGGCGCTTGGCTACAGCTTTGCGTTCTTTGAGTGAGACATCACGGTCTGCCTTAAAGATCCGCACAAACTTGCGGTAGTGCTTGTAGGCAGTCCATGCAAAATCGTGGACGTCTTTTTGTGTGAATGTATGTGTGGTGACTGGACGCTTTGGGTGTTTTTTCGAGGTGAATTGTGTACCTGTCGCGCCGACGATGTAGCTGTTGGGGACAGTGATGTCGACCTTATAGGCTCCAAAGTCTGCGTAGTATTCGGAGGTCGCGTGGTATTGGTGGCAATTCCAGCGACCTTTTTTGGCTCCACGAACCCCTGCTTTTTCGTATACACCGAGCTTAGGATACCATTGCCCGACAAAAAAGTAGTCGCCTCTGTAGCCTGAGCGCGCGAAGGCACGGGGGAGGCGCGTGACAAACTGTGTTCGCAATTTGATCGTGCCACCTGGTGGGACAGGAGAGGGGAGCTTGACGCGAATGACGGTCTGATCATCTTTGTTTTGGTCGTCAGGCTGGACAAAACGGATGTCCTTTGTGATGTCTTTTCCACCGACGATTTGGAGCTTCTTGACTTGGGTCCAACCCCAATGTCCGTCTTTCATTCTTGGGGTGAAGCTGCCAAGGCGTCCTTTGGCCCACTCTCTCATGAAGGTGCTCTTCTCGTTTTTGAAGGCGTTCATGTAGAGATGGAACCAGAGGTCTCCAACGTGATCTTGGGAGTCATTTCTCCACGTGATCAATTGGGTGCCGGTGATTTTTTTGGTGACTGGATCAAGCTCGACGGACATGTTGTAGTCCGCGATATGCTTGCTTTTGTTGTTTGCGTGTGTTGGGAGCGCGAACAAACACGCGCCAAAGAACACACAGTAGAAGGCAAAAATTCTCAATCTTCTCTCCTGTCTCTTGTCGAATTCGGGGATATGAGTTGTTTCTACTTTCGCATTTTTGGTGGGATATTCCCTCGCTGCGGCGTTTGGTTGGCTTGTGCTTGTGCTTGTGCCGCCGCTTGGAGGATTTGTGGGTTGTGGACAAAGCGCAACGCGCTCTCAAGTGAGATCTTGCCCCTTTGGAAGAGATCCTTGAGCGCGTCGTCCATTGTGACCATTCCGTGCTTTTTGGAGACTTCGAGCGTGCTCTTGGCTTGGTGCATTTTTCCTTCGCGGATCAGGTGTCGGATCGCCGGTGTCGCGACCATAATCTCAAAGGCTGCGATTCGACCGTCGTTTGATTTGCGTCTCATCAATCGCTGTGAGACGACACCGAGTAGACAGGTCGAGAGTTGCGAGCGGATCTGCGGTTGTTGGTGCGCCGGGTAAGCGTCAATGATACGGTCGATCGTCTGAATGGCATCGTTTGTGTGGAGTGTTGCGAGCACAAGGTGGCCTGTCTCAGCCGCGGTCATCGCGGCTGAGATGGTCTCCAGATCACGCATCTCACCGATCAGGATGACATCGGGATCTTGTCGAAGGACGTATTTTAGCGCGTTTGAGAAGCCCTTTGTGTCGGCGTTGACCTCTCGCTGGTCAACTGTCGCGAGAGCGCTCTCGTGGGTAAATTCGATGGGATCTTCGACTGTGATGATTCGGCAGGGGCGTGTCTGGTTGACCCTGTCGATCATACAGGCGAGGGTTGTCGATTTCCCTGATCCTGTCGGTCCAACGACCAACAGCAGGCCATGAGGTTGATCGGCGAGCTTCATGACTTGTTTGGGGATCTCCATCGTGCTTGGATCGGGGATCTTCGTGGGGATCGAGCGCAAAGAGGTCGCCATGTTGCCTTTTTGGTAGTACGCATTGACGCGAAAGCGCTGACCGTTTTCGAGTGATAAGGCAAAGTCAAGCTCGCGGTTGAGTTGGTACTCACTTCGTTGTCGGACTGTGAGGATGGAGTACAGCAACAATCTCATATCTGCTTCACTCAAGGGGAGGTAAGGAAGCGGTTCGAGGCTTCCGTTGATTCGGAGAATCGGGGGGCGTCCTGTTGTCAGGTGTAGGTCGGAGGCGCCTCTCTTGAGCACGAGGTGGAGCAAGGTCTTCATGTCGAGCTCGCCCGTTGGATCTGCGTCGTGACCGCCCTGGAAGGCGCGCACACCTGTCTCCATACCTTGCGCTGAGAGTGAGAACTCGTCGGGGTTCGTCGCGTAGGCTTTACCGACCTCAAAGCTGATCTGACCACGACGATAAAGGGAGAGCAAAGAGCGGTTAAAGCTGATCAAGCCGGGATCTGTGCTGCTCTTGAGGAGGTCTTCCATCTCCTCCATGCGCTGTTGACGAAGGAGCTGTGTCGCGGCAGGTGTACAGCTCAACATCTCGACTGCGAGGGCGCGACCTTTTCCGTCTTTCTTTGGGACCAAGCGCTGGGAGAGGATCCCCTGCAATGAGAGGGAGAGGTCCATCGCGACCTGTTCTCGAAGGTGTTCAGGGTAGTAGCTCATGATACGTTGGAGCGTCTGTGTCGCGTTGATCGTGTGGAGACTGGCCAGGACGAGGTGTCCTGTTAGGGCTGCCGAGATCGCGACTGACATCGTCTCATGGTCGCGCATCTCACCGATTAAGATGACGTCAGGGCTCTCCCTGACGACGTGTCGTAAGGCGGCGTGGAAGGACTCGGTGTCTGAGCCGACTTCTCGCTGTGTAATGCGGCTCTTTTGGTCGTGGTGGATAAATTCGATGGGCTCTTCAATGGTGACGATGTGTGCCTGTCTGTTTTGGTTGATGTGGTTGATCAGCGCCGCGAGCGTCGTTGATTTACCAGAGCCAGTGGCACCTGTGACGAGGACGAGACCTCTGTGGATTTTGGCGAAGTGGGTGAGTGACTCAGGGAGTCCCAACTCTTGGAAGGTGAGATTCCCTAACGGGATCGCACGTGCGACCAACGCCATCTTGCCCGTCTGTTTGTGCAGGTTGAGACGAAAGCGCCTCTTCTCATCGATGGAATAACCAATGTCGAGATCACCGGTCTCGTCGTACCGTTTGCGTGCTCGTGAGGGGAGCGCCTGCGTAAAGAAAGACTCGAATTGTTCGCGGGTGTTGGGAGCGATATCTAGTGTGACGACTTTCCCGTGTACTCTGAGCGCTGGAGGTCTTGTTTCGCACAGAAAGAGGTCCGATGCGTTCCATTCATCCATATGTTGAAAGAGTTGGACGATTGCATCGAGGCCTTCGAGCGCTTGCTTTTGATCTTCTGAGAGTGTCGGGGCTTTGCGCTCGACCTCCCACTCTTTGGGTAGTTTTTGTGTGGTCTTGGTGTTCTCTGTGAAAGAGACTGGGGTGGCGGGTTTGATATTCGCAATGATCTCTGGCTCATGTTGGAGGATCGGCTCAAACTCGCTGACCTCGCCCATTTCTCTGCTCGCGAACATCTCCTTTTGTAAGAAACCTCTCTGCTCTTCGGCTTCTGAGGGAGGATCGAACTCCACCATATCATGACACCAGACCGTGACGAGCAGTTGTCGCTCTGTCTTGGACAGAGTGTCAGGGTACACACGTGTTGGTGAGCCATAGTCCAAGAGTTGTTTTTTGGCAGAGCGTCCGAGAATGTCCAGAGAGGGAGAAGCCGGGACGGTGATGATCGGAGAGTGATGGAAGGCCGCCTGAAACAAGCGGTTGAGCAAGGTCTCATCACTTGAGCGAGCGAGACCATAGCGGACCATAAAGAGCGTGGGCAGTTGATCTGCAGGAATCATCGATGGTGAGGGGTTAGCTGAGCTTTGGAAGGAGAACTGACCTGACGTATTGATGAAGAGTCGAATCGCCTGTTTCACGAGCGCAGAGACCATATCTTTGTCGCCGGGCCCGGTTGCTTCTAGCGGCTCATCGGACCACTGGAGACCGACGATGCTACCATTTAGGAGACCAATTTGGCAACGTTCGCTTCCAAAGTCGACGACCATTTGGCCTGTTGCACGGTTGATCGCGCAGAGCCCAAGGAGGAGGGGAAGTGGGTTTTTCTCCAGATCACCAGAGAGCTTGGGGCCTTGTGGGGTCGCTTCGATATCCATCGATGTTCTCCTGAGCGTGTTGTCTTTGAGAAGTTGAAGAGAGAGAGCTGAGACTCTCTTGGGGTGGAGGATTCACGTGATGAGTGTGGTGATCTGGTGGTGCTTATGTGAATGACTCCTTACAAGTTTGTGTACCGTGAACCTTGTAAGAAACGTCTGAGTGGAGAGAAACATTCCATCAAACGTGAAGATCAAAACTCGAACTCTGCTGTCCCGATGATACTCGCGCCTTCGGCTGTTCCTGCGCTGGTGAGGTTGAGCGTACCACCGATCGCTTGTCCGATGACATCGGGTTTGGTTGGGCTAAATTCGGTGAGCTGATCGAGGTACGTCGCGGTGACACTTGTGCCATCGACCTGGATTGTGCCTTTGGCGACTTTGGCCACAGGGATATCAAAGCGCAACTCTTTGGAGAGTTTCTCCGAGTACGTTGTGCTTACGATCGTTCGGAGGACAGATGCGCCCGCTTCGTTTTTGGTGACGTAGGCGTATGAGATATCAGTGAGTGAGATGCCATCGCCGTCAATTTTTCCTGTGGCGTTGTTGCTGCGTCCTGTGCCGAGGAAACAACGGTTGGAGGAGCAGACTTGGTACGATTTGCACTGTGCGTTGCTGCTACATTGGGCTTGAGGGGCTGTCGGGTTGATGACCGTGTAGCCTTTTGTAAAGGTGAACGTGATGTACCCACGTACACATTTGCTTTTGCTCTTCCAACAAACAGGCTTGCTGGGATCAGTGCAGTCATCACTGGAGGTGCATTTGATGGGGCCTTTTTCGACGACCGGTTCGGGTTGTACCGAGGCGTCTTTGACTGGCTCTTTTGTGGGCTCTTCTTTTACTGTGGGTTCTTCTTGAGCTGGTGTCTCCGGTTTCTCCGAAGTACAGGCACCTCGAACACAATACTGTCCTGTTGGGCAGTTGTAGTCTTGCGAGCATGGACCTGCAGGATCTGAACATCCGACTGAGGACAAAAAGAACATCAAAAATAGGACACAGAAGCCAGGTAACAAACGCTTCATGAGATAAAAACCTCCTGTGAGATGGATCCCCATATGGGGTTATAGCCGAAAGGTGAGCTCGGTACGAAAACCTTCAAAGGCAGGGAAGATCCTGCAGACACCCGAGACACACCGAAGTCCACTTCGGCTCTGTCCATAAAATACCTTGATATAGCCGTATTGTAAAATGAAAAACTTGATCTCGCCAGCGACATAGAGTTGTCGGGCGCCTTCGTTTGTAAATTCGTTGGTGTAAGAGAAGAGAAACGCTGCACTTAAAAGTTTGGAGATGCTGTAGCTGAGCTGTGCGTCATAGATGTGATAGATGCGCTCTTGGATCTCCGTGCCCAGATCTTCTTGTTTGCGGTTCCACCAATAGCGCGTGACAAACTCGATCGAATGCTTGGGGCTGATGTGAAAGCTCGCGTCGATGTCACCGTGGGCGAGACGCCACGTCTCAAAACCAGTGATCTCGCGAAGGCCGCCGGAGAAGGTGATCTGTGCAGTGTGCCCAAAACGGTGTTCGCCACCCGCGTAGACGTGGTGGATATGCAGTTGTTTGTCTGGCTCCTGCACCTCTGTAAAGCCAAAGCGATACATATAATTGAGAAAGAAGACAGTCTGTCGTGAGGGGAGGGTGTAATCCAAACGGACCCGAAACCCTTTGGAGTTCGAGTTCTCGCCTTGTGTATCGAGATCTTGTCGCTCCATTGTGGGTGGGTTGAGGTAGGAGAATGGAGGGACAATCACCGTATCGTGTTGTGTCGTCGGCGAGACGATCATCGCGAATTTATGGTACCACTGCCCTTCAACTTGCAGCGTGAAAGGGAACAGGAAGGCGTTAAAGCTCGTGTACAAGGCGTACCCAGTGTTTGGGATGGTGCCTTCGAGTTGTTGCGCGACGTTCCCTTCGAAGTACACATCGAGGAAGTTAAACAATCTCTTGAAGTCGAGTGAGCCCCCTGCGATGTGACTTTTGGCTTCAAAGAAGCTGTCGCCGAGCTTTTCGCTTTGATCGGCGTACACATAATGTGCCCCAAGTGTCATCAGGTTAAACAGCCTCTGTGAGAGGCTCGTCGTAAAGATGAAGTGGTTGGGGTCGTTGAAGAAGACTTCTTGCACAGGGTCGAGATTGTTGGTGTTGGTGAATCCCCCTGCGATCGTCGCACGAAAATCACCTTGTTCGATACTCGCCCGTCCTCCTCGAAGTGTCGTGTCGAGACCAAATTCGTCGACCTTTCGGATGGCGAGCGCGATCCCACGGCCAACAGTCAGGTAAAAGTCACCGGCGACAAAATCGACAGGCCCCGCGCGGAACTTTAAGTACATTTTTTCGGGGATGTACTGTCCCTTGCAGTCGAAGGTCGAGCCTGTTTTACACGGGGCTTGATCGTCGTTAAAGAAGGTGAAGGTGTCGAGCCTACCTCCTACGCGATAATCCCCGAAGACGACGTCGATGTTGAGTCTATTTTGTAAGTCTTGGTAGTCGAGGGTGTGAGCGGGTCGTTGGAATGAGAAGTTATTTTGATGCCATTCAAAGGCTGATGTGAGCGTAATGTCGACACTCAGGCGAAGATCTTTGCCTTTTTTATCCCGCATGGGGATACGAAAGGCGAGCGCGTTGGTGCTAAAGAGAATGAGCAGGCATGTGACAAGCGCAAAGGGCGCAAATCGGTCCATTCGAGCGATAGAGCGAGAGCGGGGTGAGGTCACGGACTTTCCTTAAGCAGCGATTTGATATATTTTTCGAGGACTTTTTCGTCCCCTGGGTTGTAGCCTTGGTGGCTGGTGCGGATCTGGCCTTTGCGGTCGATCAATACGGTAAAAGGGCAGTGACGTTTGGGGTTGAAGATGCTGACGACGCGTCCTTCTGTGTCGAGCAGGACAGAGAAGTTATAGCCATACCGGTAGATCATCGGCTTGACCTGTGACACGGAGTTGCCTTCATCGACGCTCACAGCGAGGACTTTGAGTCCTTGGTTCTTGTATCGCTCGTGTAGCTTTTGGACGTGTGGAAATTCTTTAAGACAAGGAGCGCACCACGTGGCCCAAAAGTTGAGCAAGACGACCTTGCCCTTGTATTGTTTGAGATTGTGGGAGCGGTCGTTGATGTCTCTCAAGCGAAAATTTGATGCAGCCACGCCTTTGACCGTCTTCCATTGGCTTTTTGGCGCATTCGTAGACGTTGTGCTGTTCTGTTGTTTGGTAGATGTCTTCGTTGTTGCCGGACATCCGTGCAGAAAGAAACTGAGGAGCAAGAACGTGAGGACTGCTGCCATGCGCATCGTTGGGGATCTCCTGTCGGGGAATGGATTGGGTTTGTGAAAGGGGTGGTGTGATTATTCGAGGTAAGACGCCACGATGCCTTCGAGGCGAGCGGGAAGGGCACCGGATTGTTTGTAGCGGATCTTCATATCTTTGGTGGTGATGATCATGTTGAGTGGCACCGCGTTGCGATCGAAGAATTTGCGCATGATGGCGGAACCTTCATCGCGATAGCTTGGGAACGTGAAGCCGTATGGTTTTCCGTGGCTTGCACACTCTGCTGCGGAGATCTTGCCACTCCCTGGTGTGCCATTTTCGGTCATGATGTAGACGATCGCGAGCCCTTTGCTCTTGTATTTTTGGTAGAACGCTTCGAGCGTTTGGGCTTGTGTACGACAAGAGGGGCACCAGATAGTGTGGACGGTGAGCTGGATGACTTTGATGTCTTTATCTTTGTAAAGATCGGTGAAGTCGATTTGGTTGACGCCATTGCAAGTTTTGAGTGTGATGGGGATCATCACATCACCGACGTTGATCCCGTGTGGTTCTGCGGGGTATGTCGATGCAGGGGGGTTATCAGGGGTGACAGTCTTGTCTGGTGTGCTTGTTGGCTCGTCTTTGGTTTCGCCACCGTCTGTTGTGGTTTTTGGCTCTTCGCCAGCCTTCTCTTCTTTCGTCGCGGGGACGTTCTCTTTTTTGGTGCATTTACCGTCGTAGCAAACTTCACCTTCACTACAAGAGTAGTCTTGTGCACAGGCTAGCCCTTCGGTTGTTGACTTTGTGGAGGGGTCACTACATGCCCAAAAAGCAGCGAGCAGACCAAACGCCAGACACCATGTCGTGATTCTTCTCATCATCCTATTTGCCCTTTTTTGTTCCATAAATACCTACATCAAACTTTTCCTTGAACCCTCTCAGGGTAAGGCTTCTCTGTCGATTGTACAAGCTCTTTTTCTCAATCTCAATGGGGACTCACTGCCACCTCACTTGGGCCTTGTCCACCGTCCGTTATCTCACAAGCATCAAAGAGCAACGTGATAGGGTGGAGAACAAAGGCATCCAGCGTGACAATTTGTTTGCGTTTTGAACGTCGTTCGAAATCTGAAATACAAAAGACCATAGGAGGCCTTTACAATGGATGATGGATTTTGACTGAAGACCTACCATATGTAGTTGACGATATATTGTAAAAAGAATACAACCATATCACTTGTTTTCTTTTGTATGTCTTGTAACGCCTTTGATGTTGACACACCTTTTGTGTCCTATATACGGAGAAAAGTATGGCTTTTCGTGAGAAGTTTTGGGCAGGCTTGACCTTGTGTGGTCTCCTCCTTTTGAGTGGCTGGTTGGTCGCTGGATGTTCCAATCCAGACGCGTGCAACAACGACAATGATTGCACTGATGGAAAGATTTGTTACCAAAAGGTCTGCTCTGACAAGAGCGTCCTTCCAAAGGACGGAGGTTCTGAGGAGAAAGAGAGCCCAGACAAAAAAGTTGAGCCAGAACCTTCAGGGCCAGAAGCTGAGCCCAAAAAGGAAGCTGAGCCCAAGCCAGAACCCACACCTGAAAAGCCTACCGTTGTAGGGCTTCGTAAAAAAGATGAGCCTTGTGATCCACGCCCGAGAGGTTACGAACACGATCTGTGTGGGCCGGGTCTGGCTTGTGCTGAGACAGGCTCCACCAACCCAAGCAGCGGTTCTCCCCAACCCTTTGGTATTTGTGTTGAAGCCTGTGATCCCAACGCGCCCAAATGTCCTGCTGGTACGGTCTGCCGTGAGACACATGAGACCAAAGCCGGGCAGCGCACAGGTATTTGGGGATGTATGCAGGAACAAGATGCCGGTGGTTCCTGTCTGGGGAACAAAGGCTGTAAAGATGGTTTGACCTGTGTTCTTTACGATGCGACTGGTGCCAACTGGTATTGTCAAAAAGATTGTACCAATGACAGCAGCGTGTGTGGGACTGGAGAGTCTTGCCTCGTCGCGGTGCCCGGCACATCTCAAAAGGTCTGCAAGAAAGAGGCGAAGTTGGGCGAAAATTGTGGCGTCCATATCACCTGTGAGAGCGACTCTGTGTGTATCGCAGGAAACAGAACAGGGACTGTGCCTTCCCGTTGTCTCAAAAAATGTTCCTTTGACTTTGACTGTGGCTCCGACGAGGTCTGTCGTAACTCGGTCGTCGGTGAGGGGCGCGGATGCTTTAAGAAGGCAGATCGTTTCGAAGAATGTAACCGTTACAGAGCTTGTGAGTCGACCTCTGCGATCTGTCTCGGCATCAACGATACGTATTCAGCTTGTTATGAACGATGCACCTCCGCTGCACAATGTGGTCCCAACCATACCTGTGGTACATTCTCCTCACAATCGAGCATCAAGGTCTGTCGCCAAGAACTCCCACCTGGATCGACAGGGGGTGTGTTGTTGAGCTGTCAACTTGGTGGACGTTCCATCGCGTTGGACGCTTCTTCTCCAAATGTGTGTCTCTATAGCTGCTCAAACGGCACAGCAACAAATGCAGCCTTCTGTGGGAACATTGGCGCTGGTAACCTCTATGGCGTCGCGCGCTCCGATACACAGTTTTGGACCGTTGGTGCAAACGGGATGATCGCTGTCTCGACGGATGGTGGCGATAAGTGGACGCGTGTCAACGTCCCAACGCTCAATCTCTTTTACAACATTGGTGTCTCTGCGGATGGAAAATCGCTCGTCGCTGTAGGGGTTGGTGGGATGATCTGGGCTTCGACTGATGGTGGAGATTCCTGGAAAAAAGGAGTTGTCACACCAACCACGTCCGAAAACCTCTTTGGCGTTGTGCTCTCTGATGACGGAAAAACAGCTGTCGCTGTAGGGAACAATGGTGTCATCATTCGCAGTGAAGATGGTGGCTTGAATTGGACCCCTGTGACACTCACGCCAGCGCTCAAAACGACTGTCTTGAAGATCGCAAAAGGTCGCTATAAAGGCACTGGAGCAGCGACCACAGTGTTGTTGGCTGTCGGTGTTGGCGGGTTGATCCTGCGCAGTGAAGATTTTGGTAAGACTTGGACGGATACACGCGACGCCAACACTACAGCTGTATTGCGTGGAGTGGATATTGTCACGGACAAAGCTGCAACTGGCGTGACTGCTATCGTCGTGGGTGACGGTGGGACCATCTTAACAAGTACAGATGACGGAAAGTCCTGGACCAAAGCAACCTCTGGTGTGACGACGACCTTGAGCGGTGCGAGCGTGAATACTGATACTCCTGTTGTTTCTGGTAGTGGTGGTGTTTTGTTGTATTACGACAGCGCTAACACCAAGTGGGAGAAGGCGACATCGCCAGGTTCGCTCGATACCTACAACCTGATCGGAGATGGTACAAAGGCTGTGGCCGTTGGACGTCGGGGGATCGCTTACTTCACAGCTGATGCAGGGAAAACCTGGAAGACAACGACGACCTCTTTGTCTGTGTGTTTGCCATTGACCTCATCGACAGGAGCTGCCAATGGTGGTGCTTGTTTGTATCTGTGTGATCCCGCAAACAACGGAAAAGACTGTCCTGGTGAGTTGACACAGTGTTCACCGATCACTGTCAATGGCAAAAACTATCACCATTGTGCACCTGGTGGTGAGCTGCTCGGTCAGGCGAAGCGGGGAGAAGAGTGCGTCAATTACTCTGCTGCACCGGCCAAACTTCGTTGTGTGACTGGGAATGTATGTGCTCAGCTCGCAGAAGGTGGTCGCTGTATGACAACTTGCGACCCCAACGCGCCAAAGTGTCCCACTGGCGAAACGTGTAACTGGAGCGTGACCTTCCGTGCACACTTGTGCGGAAAGACCGTGACTGAAGGCAAAGAATGTGATCCAGCTAACGCGACTTACTGTGCTGATGGTCTCATCTGCGAACATGACGATTACACTGCCAAGAAGGTCTGTAAGCCTATTCCAGTTGCCAAAGAACTGGAGTCATGCCTGGATGATTCGAAGCCTTGTGGTCCAGGGACCACCTGCATTGGTTTGGCTTCTGGTCCGTACCGTCGCTTCTGTGCACGTTCATGTACACCTGGTGCCTCTGGTCAGTGTGATTCTGGATGGCAATGTCTGAGTGTGGGGAGTGGTCGAGGCATTTGTGCTGAGAAATGTACTGCTTCCAACTACCAATGTAAGGTTGCCGCGACACGTTGCCAGCAGCTCCAAGTTGGTTCCTTCTGCTTCTAGTCCAATCCCCTCAGGCTGTAGGTAGGGCGTCTTCCTGGACTTTCTTCCCAAACAGCGACGCCTGCCTTGACAAAACCGCCTCTCTGCTCCTATCCTACTCTGACTATTTTTCTGAACTATCCCTATTTTTCGAGGCTTTAAGTGATGAAGCGTATTGTTCTCGTGCTCCTTATTCTCTCTCAAGTGTTGATGCTCTCCGGTTGTACTGGATTTGTGATTGGGATGACAAAGCCTGTTTTGCGCGAAATGATCGCAAAACCAGCATTTGGTGTCTTCTTACAAGAGGAGGATCTTGGTCTGGCCAAAGACGCCATTGGCGGGCAGATTAAACTCGTCGAGATCCTGCTTAAAAATATGAAAGGCGACAAGGAGTTGTTGTTACTCCTTTGCCAGGGATACGCGAGCTATGGGCAGCTGCTTGAGGTCAAGCGCAACGCGCTCAAGCTGCAAGGGACCTCGGCGGCTTCAAAAGCTGCGAAGGTGTTGACGACGCGTATTCGTTCATTTGCCTTGCGTGGTCGCTCGTTTTGTTTTCAAATCCTCGAACAAAAGTACAAAGATTTTGGCAAGAAGGCGCTCAAAGGGGACAAGTCATTCTCCGAGCTGTTAGCGAGTATCAAAGATCCCGCAGACGCAAAGGCTTTGTTCTGGCTTGGGTATGCTTGGGGATATGCGCTGATCAATGGTCTGACAGAACCCGACTTGATCGCCCAAATTCCTCAACTGAAGGCCGTGATGCAAAAAGTCATCGCGCTCGATGAGGACTTCTTTCACGGTGCGGCGCATTTGTTTTTGGCCACGCTGTATGCTCAACCAAAGATGTACGGTGGGGATTTGAAGAAGTCCAAGACCCACTTTGACAAAGCCTTCACATTCTCGAAGAAGAAATTATTGCTCATCCAACTCTATCAGGCGCAGTACTACGCCAATCAGAAGGACGACACCAAAATGTGTAAGTCTTTGTTGGAAGGGATCCAGAAAGCCCCCAAAGATCTTTCGAAGGATCTGATGCTTGTGAATCAATTGGCAAAAGCACAAGCAGAATTAGGGCTTAAGTACATTGATGATTTTTGTCCTTGAATATTTTGATTCTCCTACGTCCAAACGTAGAGAGAAAGCCCGAACTTTCCACAAAGAGCCATCAAGTGTAGGCTCTTAAGGAGTGATTGATGAAGAAAACGATTGCTGTCCTGCTCGGCATCATGCTGTGTTTCCCCTCGTTGGTCCAAGCGAAAAAGCACGTCCTGCGGATCGCGACACTCGCACCCAAAGGTTCATCTTGGGTCAACATCATGATGGACTTCCGTCGTGAAGTCCGTAAAAAATCCAAACGCAAGATCAAGCTCAAGTTTTATACAGGTGGTCGCATGGGTGACGAGAAGGTCGTCGTGCGCAAGATGAAAGCCGGCAGTCTGCAAGGTGGTGTCGTCACCTCCATCGGACTTGCGCAGATCGAGAAGTCGATCCTCGCGCTCCAGCTTCCTGGTCTGTTTCGCAATTACAAAGAACTCGACTATGTGCGTGGAAAGCTCGATGATGAGTTGCGCGCCAAGTTCTTGGCCAAAGGTTTTGTCTTGTTGGGATGGGGTGATCTCGGTTACGTCTATCTCTACTCCAAAAACAAGATCGAGTCCGTTGGCGACCTCAAGAAGAGCAAGATCTGGGGTTGGGTGGATGATCCACTGACACGTAAGTACACCAAAAAAGCAGGTGTGACCCCCACGCTGTTGAGCTTGCTCGACGTACGTGCGTCACTTCAGACAGGCGCAGTCGATACGGTGATTGGTACACCTCTCTCCGTGATCGCGATGCAATGGCACCCCTACCTCAAGTATCGCGTGGCGTTCCGTTTTGCCATCGGTATTGGCGCGACTGTCATCACCAAAAAAGCTTTCGATGCGATGCCCAAAGAGCTTCAAACGATTTTGCTCAACGTCGCAAAGAAGCACCACAAACGATTGGTTGAGACGATCCGCAAAGACAACTTGCGGGCACTGTACACCCTCAAAAAACGCGGCATCAAAGCCGTCAAAGTCTCACGCAAAAACCGCAAAGAGATCCGTCGCGTCGCGAAGAAAACACGTAAGGCGTTTATCGGTGAGCTCTTCAGCAAAAAAGACCTGCGTAAGATCTACAAGCACCTCCGCGCATACCGCAAAAAGAACCGTTAAGACCCCCTCTTCCTTCTCCCCTATCATCTGATGTCACTATCCCACTAACGAAGAAGTCCCATTTGTCGGAGCATTGTCTCCTCGTCGGACTCTCCAAACGCTGAGTCTACGATCCACGCTCCGACTGCGACACTCGTTCCAATGACAGCTACAGCAGGTGCAGCTGGACCGGAGGCGCCTGACATCACAGCGATGGTCGCGGCTGCGCTGGCAAAGCCACCTCCTGCGCCGATAAGTTTAGCTGTACCGCCAACAATATCACCATCTCTCAACTCCTGGATACCTTGAAGTGATTGACCAATTGAACCGACGATATTCCCTGCTGGACCAAGGAATCGAAGTCGACTCCCCAACGGAGCGAGACGCTCGACGAGTTCGCTTCCCACGCCGAGCCTTTGTGTCAAGAGGTTGCCAACATGGGGGGCAAGATCGACACCTGTTTCAGCGACCTTTAGCACATCTCCTGCGATTTGAAGCGCCTCAGCCGTTGAATGAGGGGCGGTGAGATTGGCGAGGTTGTAAACCGCTGCTGCTGTTCCGAGACCTCTAAGTGTGTGTTGTCCCGCATCTGAACGTAGCGCTTGGATCAAGCCATTTGGAACATCGGACTGTTCAAGTCGCCGGAGAATGTTCGTCGCCGTGACAGGAGCATGTTCGTTTTCGAGATTCTGAATGATAGTGGTCAATCGTGACCCCAGTTGTTCTGTGCTGCCTGTGTAACCTGCGAGTTCTCGCGCAAATGAGGGGTTTTCTTGTTCCAACTGATGAAGTGCTGCACCAAGTGCTGCTGAACGTTCTTCTGCTGGCATGGAGGCCAACATCTCGAGTCCGTTGTCCGCGAGTTGTTGTGATAGGAGCGTCCCACTGACTTCTGCAGCGGCGTCACTGTCGAGACCGGCTAGTTTACCCAGCTCCGACTGAAGGGCTTCGCTACGTTGTGTGGGGCTCATCAAACTTAAGCGGCTGCGGAAGTCGTCACTGGTCAGGTAGTCCTGCATTTGTTGGGAGAGTTCACCTGTGATGTCATCGCTTCCTGCGAGCTCAGGTATGGCTTCAGCGAGTGCTTCTTCACGGAAGGTCTGAAGCTGTGTTGCGATTGCTGGATCTTGCATGATCGTTTGCAGTCGCTCGTTGAGTTGCTCTTGATCGATTCGGTCCCTGAACTCGTCTGTGCCTGCGAGTTGGGCTGCTGCGAGCAGCTGGCCGAATTCATGCATTCTTGTTCCCTCTTCAGCACCTTGGATTGCTTGGCTGAGTCGGGTGTTATAGGCTTGCGAAAATCCTTCGATCTGATCGTCTGTTATGGGGGCTGCATCGAGCGTTCCCATCAACGTCTGTCTCGCCCTGAAGTTGCCAGTGCTCGCGGCTTCAGTGATCAGACGGTCTCGTAGTGCGGGGTTGTTTTGGAGTTCTTCTGTGGTGGGTCCTCGTCTTATCCCCATATTGGCGACAACTTCGTGTGCAGCAGCAGCTTGGATCTCTGGGGTTGTGCCGTTCATTGTGAGATCTTGAAGGATGTCGCTGCTCTCTTGAGCGCCAAATTGAGTGGGGTGGGCGTCCAGGCGAGCGCGTTCACCGAGGGCCTGAATGGCTGTGGTGTCACCTGCGCGAGCTTGTTGTTCGACGATCCCGAGCGCCTGCTGGACTTCTCCGTCTCTCAAGAAGGTTGGATTTTCGAGCGCTGCGCTGGCTGTGGCTTCGCGGACACTTGGGTCTTGTGTTGTGCGGAATGTGTCTGTCAACGCTCTGCGAAGTGGACCCGGTCTTTGATCTCTCGGAAGCGAGAGCAAGCCTTCGGACAATTGGCCGAGCTGATCGCTGTCGAGTGATTGCGCATGATCTGCAACCCAGTCCGCTGCCATGTCACGTGAACCTGCATGGTTTGGATTGGTGGCGAGTCCAACGAGAGCGTCTCTTGCACCTGGAGCGTTCTCTGCGTGTTGCTCAAGAATACCCGTCGCTCTTGCGTACAGAGGACCTTCTGCGACGTGTTGGAGCCCTTCAAAGACGCCAGGGCTAAGATGTTCTGAGGGGGCATTTTCGAGAAATCCGAGGAGTTGGTGTTGTTGGGCGGCGTGTTCGCTGGTGAGATGTTCTTGGATCGCAGCGTTGGCTTGCTCTCTGGTTTCGGGATTTTCGAGCCCTGCCAGGAGTTGTTCTCGATTGGCTTGGTTGAGCTGTTCAACCATGGGTGTAAATGTATTATTGGGAGTTGTTGCGGGGGCGTCGGCGAGTCGCATCTCTGTGACTTCTTGTGGAATCCCTGAAAGATCGCGTTGCTCAGGTGGAGTGGACATGAGCTGATCGAACTCTTCTGCGGGCATGGTGTAGGGTTGGCCGTCTTGCATGACTGGTTCGTAGCGGCCGTCAGCCTGGATGTCTTCGAGTGTGCGTCCAGGGGCTTCTGGGTTGTTGGGATCGCGAAGCAGGCCGTTGTCTCCACGCACCATGATATGTCCAGCATCATTGCCATCTGGATTGCTCGGATCTCTCATGAACATCACGTCGGTGTTCTCGTGCTCGTCAGGGGACATGTCCTGGATCATTTCGTGTGCGCGGTCGACACAGTTGATGTTTGCGTCTTCGCGGTCTTCTGTGCGCAGTGTGCTGGGGGCGCCAGTCAACGAGGTCGATGGAGTCTCTTGTGAGGTCGGAGCGACCTCTTGTTGTGTCGGACTTTGTAGCGTCTCGACATTTTGTGTGCTGGTCTGTGTTGTGTCACTTGTGCCACGTAGGAGTTGTGCACGTGCGGCTCTTCGGGCTTGTGCGGCTTCTGCTCTACGTGATGACGTTTGGCTTGGGGGAGATTGTGTTTGAGTGAGGCTTTGGTTTGTCTGTGTCTGTGCTGGACTGCTTGGGGCTTGGGGAGAAGCGGGTTGAGCTTGTTGATTGTCGAGTTGTTGTGACAATTGCTGCGCGCGGAGATCATCTGTTGTTCGGTTGGTCGCGAGCTGTGGGCGTGTCCCATCATTTTGGAAGGAGGTCGCACGTTGACTTTGTTGTGTTTGTTGTTGCTCTGAAGCGCGGTTGGAGGCTTCTTCGCGTTGGGCTGCGGCAGCTTCTTCTTGTGCTTTCTTCGCGGCAGCTTCTTGTGCTTTTTTTGCAGCTTCCTCAGCCGCTTTTCTTGCAGCCTCTTCGGCGGCTTTTCGTGCGGCTTCGGCGGCTGCATTGTTGTTGTTATTCACTTGTGTCATCGTTCACCTCATCCCAGATCTTGTTGATGATATGTGGACCGCTTTCTTTCGGTTTTTTTTGTTTTGCTTGAAATTCTGAAATATTCTCGGCAGGAGGTGCTAGATGTTGCGAATTTTGTGATGATATTTCCAATCATTTTGGGAATTGAGGCAGGGTGGTGTACTGGATTAGAAAGTTTGTGTTCTCGCAGAAGGTGGACAGTGCTCCAAAAACGTGTACTTGGCGTCAGGGAGAATGAAGTGGTGGTGTGTGGGCGCTTGGGCAAGGACGTATACTTGGGGTGAGTTATTCATTCTCCGTGAGGTGATGTATCAGCCATTCTCTGGTTGTAGTCAGCAAAGAGTAGAGTTGTCTTGCTTTGGATGAAAGCGACTTACCGTCTACATCATCCTCGATCTGTTGGCAACAATCGGCGAGGGGGTGTGCGCCGATCGTTTTTGCGGAGGATTTTAGTTTATGTGCGAGGTCTCGGAGCTTTTGTTGTTCATCGGGAAGTTTTACGTTCTTGCATTGATCCAATAGTTTGGCGCTCATAGACAGAAACTTGTTGTAAATTTGAATGATCACTTCTGGTTCATCTGGATCGAGTAATGCAGGCAAAACTTCTAGATCGATGGGAGGATCGGTGGTGGCTTGGTTTGTGGGTAGGGTGTCCTCACTTTGTTTGTAGACTGATCCCCAATTCTCCAAGGTTTTACGTAATGTTTGGAGCTGCATTGGCTTTGTGAGGTAGCCATCCATCCCAGAGGCGAGACATTTTTCAGCCGTTCCTTTGATTGCGTCTGCCGTGATCGCGATGATGGGGATGTGGTGTCCTTCCTCTTCTTCTGCGCGAATCGTTTCGGCCAATTCATATCCATCAACCACAGGCATGTGACAATCGGTGAAGATGATTTTGTATGTATTGTTTCGCCAGCGTTCAAGGGCCTCTTGACCATCCTCTGCGACGTCAACAGCCCAACCTAGCATTTGAAGTTGTCGTCGTATGACGTCTTGGTTGACTTTGTTGTCATCAGCCACCAAGGCAATCTTCCCGGAAGCTTTGAGCTCTGCTGTTGTGAAGGTAGCTAGGGTTGCAGAGCGCGCTTGCTTGTCTTCAGGAGAAAAGGACGTCATTCCTGCGAGAATGGCGATTGCGTCGAGTAGGTGGCTTCGGGGCATGCTGTTGATGGCGAGAGTGACATCATTCTCACCGTACTGACAAGGAGAATTCTCGCTTCCTCGGCCGATGATGAGAAAACGAACCTTCTTCTTTTTTGCAAGGGAACGGAATCTCTCGATCGTTTGTTTGGTATGTTGCTCATTCCCTTGACTATCGAATACAACGAGCAGGTCTTCGTTGGTCGAGGCAAAGTCCGAAAACCTCTCCGAAACCTGTTCGGTGTTTGCTGAGGTAAGCTCGATACCGGCATGACGTATGTATTGTTCGAGGATGCGGTCCACTTCATTTCCTCCTTTGAGGAAGAACAGCTGAACCCCTTGAAACTCCGTTTTTCTAGCAGATTGTTCCTTCACAAGAAGAGCAAGTGGGAGCGAAACTCTAAAGGTCGAACCGAAGCCCGGCTGACTTTCCAGCGCGATGGTGCCATTCATCAAATCGGTCAGACGTCTGGTGATAGCGAGTCCCAATCCTGAGCCTCCGAAGCGTCGAGTTGTGGTCGAGTCTGCTTGGAGAAAAGGTTTGAAGAGTTTTTCTTGGATCGATGCATCCATCCCGATCCCATTGTCCCGTACCTCAAGTACAAGCGTTGTGTTCTCTCCTGTGCGATCCGTCTCAAAGGCACTCACCATCACCTTTCCTTTTCTATCTTTTAGGTTGGCGCTGAATTTGATGGCGTTACCTACGAGATTGTAAAGGATCTGTCCGAGTCGGACTTTGTCTCCACGTACATTTGAGAGTTTTGGGTCGATGAACATGAACAACTCGACGTCTTTTTCTTTTGCGTACGATTCAAGCGAACCCACGCAATTTTCTACGAGTGTTTCTACAACGACATCTTCTTCGCACAGGTCCATTTGGCCGGCTTCGATTTTGGAGAAGTCAAGAACGTCATCGATGATGGACATTAACGCCAAAGAGGAATGGCGTGCTGTGGAGACGAGTTTGTGCTGAGCCGACTCTAGTGGGGTGTGGTTTAGCATATCTACCGTTGCGATGATTCCGTTGAGAGGAGTGCGGATCTCATGGCTCATTGTCGCAAGAAATGCCGACTTCAATCGGTTGGCAGTCTCTGCGGCTTCTTTGGCTTCCTTGAGTGAATGCTCCAGTTCTTTACTTTGTGTGATGTCCCGCAAAATAAGCGAAAAGTGCATTCCTGTGTCCAGTTTTGCTTGACCCACTGTTGATGCTACTAACAAGGTCTTGCCTGTTTTTCGGCGAGCCTTGAGCTCACGTGAGGTACCTGAGCGGCTGTCTTGCTCAAGTTGTCCTGGAAAAGTATGTTGCTCGTAGGGGAGAAGGAATTCTATGTTTTTATCAAGTAGTTCTTGTTGATTGTATCCAAACATCTTTTCAGTCGAAGGGTTGACGCTCTTGATGGTTCCCTGTGCGTCGAGTAAAATGATGGGATCCTGTGCATTCTCTACGACGGCAGCGAGTCTTATCTGTCCCTCTCTAAACTTTTTGCGGCCGAAGCCAAACGCAAAGAGTAGTCCAGAGAGCAAGAAGGCAAGGAGAGCTGCGAAGACATAGCTGTTTTTTTGGATCTGGTTGAAGAGCGCGAAAGATTCTTTCCAATCCTGCTCCACGAGTAGCCAGGCTCTGAAGAGTGGCAGCCACTTCCAAGCTCCTACGATTCTTTTTCCGTTGCCATTGGAGTAACCACAAACATTGCTTTTTATGCCTGATTCGCGCTCTCCGTGTTCTGTTGGCTTGAAGGGGAGGCCGCGGACGTATGTGCGTATCTTGAAAACTTTGGGTGAGTCAGGGTGGAATGAGCTCTGTGGTTGTGCGTTGTGTTTGTGGTGATTGGGGCTCAGTAAGAAGCCATTTTGATCGAGAATATACGTTCGACCTGTTTGTCCGAGTCGAGCTTGAAATAAGAGGGGATAAAGTGTTTTGTTGGGATCCAATCGCAACAACAACAACGCGATCGTTTTGTTTTTTTCGTCGCGAATGGGTGTCCCAACAAACTGCGTCAAATGTTGGGTTCCTGGGAAGATGGCTTGTTGGCGGGGGAGTGGAACATCTGAGCGTATGACATGACTAAAGAGCGTCTGTCCTTGGCGTACATGCTTCAGGAAGTCAGGTTGGGTGCTGAGGAGGGTGTTGGTTCCGACATTGGCATCTCTGGATGAGGCGAGATTGGTGTTTGTATGACTGACGATGAAAAAACCGCGTAGTATTCCACCCTTCAAAAAGTTTGAAAACAGTCTTCGCAGTAGACTTTGGGCAGGAGAGCGTTGCAGCATTTGTTTTGTGGGTTTTGTCGCGAGTAGCGTGTGGGTGGCTTGGAGGACGCGCTTGTCACGGGCCAACTCTTGGACGATGAATATTTGCTCTTGCCCCCACAGTTGTAAGGCTTTGTCTGTACTTTTTGAAAGTGTTTCAAGAGCTGTTTTTACAGCACGAGAGGCTTTTTCTTGAGTTGAGTAAACCGACGCAATCGTCGTACCCAAGAGAAATAGCAAGACAACAAGCCAGAGGAGCAGCTCCCACAGATGTAAACCCACTCTTGCGAGATAGTACCTTCGAGAGGGAAGACTTTTTGAAGTCAGGTGGTGGTGAAAGATGTTTTTTATGGCCATGTATTTACTCTTTGGCGCTAAAGATATTTTCGGATGCACTTGTAGTGCTACAACCTATTGATAAAGTTTTTCTGGTGTTTTTGCAACTTGTGGGGTGTGGAGAGTAGAGAGGTGAGTCAATTACCAAGTTTGAATGGCTTCGATGGGTAGGCCTTTTGAAGGATCGAGAGCATTCGCTCTCCTCGTTTTTGTGCGTGATGAATCGACTCTGCGTAGGCTTTCCTCGGCCACGTCTCTCCTGTCGAGAAGTCGTAGCTCGCGAGGATATGATTGGCTCTATCCTTCAACGCGATCGCGACAAGCTTTCCTTGTTTGGCTTTGTACAACACAAAAGAGTCCTTTGAAAGTCTTCGACCTATCGATGTCCCACCAAAAAAAGTCATAGGGCTGACAATCACACCAGCCGCTCGTACCCGGTACATGAGCACCTTGTTGACTTCATTGAAGGAGGGGCTGTGGATCTCGATGAAAGCCTTGTACACGCCTGTTGGTATCTCACACTCTTTGACCGTCGCCGTGTCAAAGGTTCGGACCCACTCCACCGTACTGTTGAAAAAATAACCTGCGACAAAGCAAAAGAGCGGAAAGAGCCATGCCTTAATTGTTTTCATCAAAAAGACCTCCTGTCTTGTGAAGGTGTCAAAGATTTGCCAAGTGCAGCATAAAGTCCCGACTCAAATCGACAGGCCAAAGGCTGGATTTGGGAGGGGAAGATCTCAGGGGAATGTGATTCTGCGGATGGTGTGGTTTTGGTAGTCTGTTGCGATAAGGTCGCCATTTGTGTCGAACGCGAGTCCATAAATATATCCAAACAGGGCCGAAGAGAGGGGACCGTCCAATGCACCTCTGTTTGAGCCTACAAGTGTCGTCACCGTTCCTGAAGAGAGCTTCCGAATGCTGCTCCCTGCAGCATCCGAGAAGTAGATGTCACCGTTGGCGGCGACGATAATGGCTTTGGGGTATTGCAATTTGGCTTGCAGAGCGGGTCCATCTGTGTTTCCGGATTGTCCTGTTCCTGCGATGGTTGTGACTTTTCCAGAGGGGTCGATTTTGCGAATGAGGTGGTTGTATGAGTCCGTCACATAGAAGTGACCGCTTTTGTCTTGTGCGATGCCATGAGGTCGATAGAAACGGGCAGACGTACCTGTCCCATCAGTAGAGCCTCTTGTAGAGCTTCCTGCGAAGGTGCTGACACGTCCGCTGGCGATTTTGCGAATGGAGTTGTTCGTCTGATCCACGGCGTAGAGTGTGCTCCCTGTCGCGACGAGGCCTGTGATCTCCCCAAAGAGTGCTTGGGCCGCGAGACCATCGAGATAACCTGAAGTGCCTTTACCGGCGACAGTGGTCACGTTTTGCTGTGTGTCGATCTTCCGAATTAGATAATTGCGAGCATCGCCGATGTATAGATTGCCGAGGCTATCGAGTGCGAGGGCTCTTGGTTGGTAAAACTTCGCCTGCGCGGTGGTCCCGTCGAGTTTCCCACGGCTGTTACCTGCGAAGGTCGTGACGTTCATTTTTGTGTCGAGTTTGCGGATCTTGTGGACATTCATGTCTGCGATATAGAAGTTGCCGCTTGCATCGGCGACGATACCAAAGGGGTAGGTGAATCGCGCGGAGAGCCCACTGCCTTCTTGATCGCCTTGGATGCTGCCTGCGATGGTCGAGACACATGACTTGAGCCCTTCGTTGATGCGTCCGTCGCAGTTGTTGTCGACGTCGTCGCAGAGCTCTGTGGTCTGGTATGTGGGGCGTTGTGCCGTGATGTCGGATGTCGTACAGCTGGACCAGCTACCACTTACACACTGTTGTCGGCTTGTTCCTGCACAGACACCTAACTGTTTGGCGCAGGCGATCGTGTGGATCAGGTTGTTATCGACCTGTCCATCACAATCGTCGTCTTTTCCGTTACACGTCTCAAATATCGGTGTGACCTGCTGTTGACACAAGGACCAGACTCCAAAGTTGCATCGCTGTGTACCTTGTTTGCATGGGCCTGTGGTGCTTGTGTTGGATGGAGACGTGTAGCAGGGGCGTTGGCTACCCTCTGTACTGCACGCTTCGAGCGCCTTGATGGTGACCATGCGGACACGGTAATTGTTGGTGTCGGCGATATAGATGGTTCCATTTGTATCGAGCGCGAGGGCTTTTGGCGAGTAGAACTGGGCTTGTGTGAGGGCGCCATTCTTGAAGCCTCTGGTGGTGCCGGAGACTGTCGTGACTTTGCCATCTGGAGCGATGCGGCGCACGAGATGTTCGTCGAGCAAGTAGAGATCACCATCTGTCGAGAAGGACAGCGCGCTTAGACCTTGGAACTTCGCTGTGGTTCCTGTTCCATCGAGGATTCCACGTCTGGAGCCGGCGAATGTCGTAACGTTTCCTTGTGTGTCTAATTTGCGAATGCGGTAATTGCTGCGGTCGGAGATGTAGAGGTTTCCTTTGGTGTCGATCGCGATGCCCGCTGGATAGTTGAATTTGGCTTGCAAAGCTGGTCCGTCTGTATTTCCGGACTGTCCTGTCCCTGCGATGGTCGAGACAAAGCCATTTGTGTCGAGCTTTCGGATCGTATGATTGTATGTGTCGGCGATATAGATGTTGCCATGTGGATCGATCGTGAGCCCGCCTGGCCGGTTAAACGTCGCTGAGCTCGCAACGCCATCCTCCGAACCTTCTCCTTTGCTGCCTGCGATCGTTGTGACGTTCCCATTGGTGTCGATTTTACGAAGGCGTGATCCGCTCTCAAAAAAGTAGAGTTGACCATCCGAAGAGATAGCCAACGCCGAGGGCGTGTGGACTTTCGCGTTAAGCCCTACTCCATCGACACTCCCAGAGTTTCCGTCTCCAGCGATCGTGGTCGTGTAACCATCTGGCTGGATCTTCCTGATGCGATGATATCGACTGTCTGAGATGTAGATTGTTCCGTCTGTATGGACCGCGATGCCTTGGACTGAGCCTACACGGACTTGTTGTGGCGCCCCATCGGAGTAGCCAGATGAGCTACCGACCAGGGTGCTGACACAGCCGGCAGCGTGTTCATCGACGAGCCCGTTGCAGTTATCGTCTACGCCGTTACATGTCTCTGTGGCTTTGTATGCGGGGTTGTGTGCCTTGTAATGGGCGGTTGTACAGGCATCCCACTTGCCGTTTGTGCAACTTGTTTGGCGGACTCCTACGCAGCTTCCATACTGTCGTTGACATAGTGGTCCAGGTTGAAGGTTGTTATCGACTTGGCCATCACAATCATCATCTTTCCCATTGCATCGCTCTGGTGTTGGGAGGATTTGTTGGCTGCAGAGAGACCAAAAGCCACCTTCGCAACGTTGTGTTCCTTGCGTACAGGGGCTTTTCCCTTGTGTCGCTTTGTCGCCGTTGTAACAGCTTTGGGTGGCGTCTTCTTTGGTACAGGGTGTGGGGGCTTTGCGCGTGAGTTTGCGGAATCTTCTGTTGTTACTGTCTGCGATATAGAGATTCCCCTCTACGTCATAAGCGACCGCGTAGGGGACGAGTTGTGCGAGTCGCGCGGGACCATCTTTCCAGGTTGAGCCGCTCGTACCGGCGATGGTCTTCACGAGCCCTGCCTGAGAGACCTCTCGGATGCGGTTGTTTCCAGTGTCTGCGACAATGATGGTGCCGGCTGGAGAGAGTGTCAGGCCGTAGATATTGCTGAACTGTGCGGTGGTTTTGGAGCCATCTCTTGAGCCTCTTGTTGAACCGGCGAGGGTGGTGACAACGCCTTTATTGGAGATCTTACGGATCTTGTAACCTCTTTGACTTGCGACGTAGAAGTCGCCTTTGAGGGTTGTCACAATGGCGCTTGGATAATCGAAGCTGGCCTTTGTCGGGTCGGTGTTATCAACAACGCGACTGCTGCCATTTCCAGCGAGTGTGTAGACCTTGCCCTCGGGGGTGATGGTGCGAATCCTGTGGTTTCCTGTGTCCGCAACATAGATATTTCCGAGGTGGTCGACAGTTAATCCTGACGGGGAGCTGAACAGGGCTTGTGCTGCGGGTCCGTCTTTGTATCCTTGTGTACTTCCCGCGATGGTTGTGACTTGGCCATCAGGTGTGATTTTGCGGATCTTGTGGTTGTTGGTGTCAGCGACATAAAGATTGCCATCTAGATCAAGCGAAATCCCCGAAGGTCTGTAGAATTCGGCTTGTGTGCCTTTGCCATCACGGAAACAGTCAACGCGCTTGCCTGTTGCGTCTTTTCGGCAACTTCCGCCTCCAGCGAAGACGGTGATGTTGCCATCGATCCCCAGTTTGCGAATGACATGGTTGTATTTATCGAGCAGATAGATGTTGGCTTGTGCGTCTATCGCGATACCTGAGGGGTATCCAAAGCTCGATTTGAGAGCGGGACCTGTTTTGTCACAGTTTTTATACACGTCTGTGGCACTGTCTCTGGAGCATGGCACACCATCTCCTGCGATCGTTGTGACACATCCGACAGTACCTTCATCGATTTGTCCATCGCAATCGTTATCTTTACCGTCGCACGTTTCGGTTTGTGGGGTGATTTGTGCGGTACACGTTCCCCACTTTCCACCACTACATGTCTGTGTTCCGCCTTTGCACGCGCCGATATCTTTGGTCCCTGTGGGGCCTGTGTAACATGCTTGTTGAAGGGTCTCGTCGACTTTTCCGTCACAGTCGTTGTCTTGTCCATCGCACGTCTCGGTGGCTGGGAGGACTTGGTTCTTGCAGTCTCCCCATTGTGGCGGGGTCCCTTCGCATGTTTGTGTCCCTTGTTTGCAAGCGCCTGTATTGGAGCCACAAGCCCGGCTCTGTCCTTTGGTGCAAGCGCAGCCTTCGTCGATACGTCCATCACAGTCGTTGTCTTTTCCATCGCATGTTTCGGTGGCTGGGAGGACTTGATCCTTGCATGGACCCCAGGTGTTCGATGGCAGACAGGTTTGTGTACCTTCTTTGCATAGGCCGATGTTTTTCGTTCTCGCTGCGCCAGTGAAGCAAGGACGTGTGGCTGAAGCAGTGCAGGGACCGGTCTGTTCGTCGGGGGTACCTCCATCTGATTCGCCGACACAGGTGAGTGTTGTGCGATCACAACGTTGTGTGTCGGCGCAGTGTTGATCTTCAACACATTGTTTGCATACGCCAGCAACACAATAGCTCTTGTCTTTCGGACAGGCGTCATTTTTGAGGCATTCGAGGGAGGGCATCCCACAGTTGAAGGATACCCAAAGGAGCGGAAGGGATAACCATACAATGGTGATATTTCGTTGTGTGGAGGAGCGTTGGGTGTGCATGGAAAACCTCAAAAAGTGGCATGTATGTCTGAGTTTGACCCAAAAGCAGAGTCAACTTTGTGGGTTTCGTATTTTACGACACTAATGTGCGAAAATCAACGGAGTGTTGTGTCGATGGGGAAACATCTTCTAGAGAGTATTTGTGTCGATGTGGCTCGATCAGCCTGACAGTGTTCTCGATCGGCCAGATTTGACCTGGAACGCGTGAATGGGTAGCGAAGGTCTGTGTGGGTTTGTAGGGTTGAAAGTATCACAGAGTTCAAAGGCCAAACGCTATAGAACTCAACAACCGTATTTTGGAGGTTTGTATGAAGAAGACAATCGCTCAACTCGTTTTGACAGGCGTCATGGCCGTTTCTATGTTCGCGTTGATGCCAACACAGCAGGCAGAGGCGAAGAACTGGACGTGGAAGATGTATCGTTTGAAGTTTTGGCTTCCCAACGGTATGAAGGTGTACAAAAACAACCGCTATGGTTTCATCTCGAGAGGGCGGGGAGTGACCGTCAAGATCAAGCCCTGGAAGTCCCGCCGCACCACATCAAAACGGGCTGCGATGTATGGATATCGTACATATACCTTCATGCGCAGAAAGCGCATCTTGCTGCGAAAACGCATCCGTAGTCGTAACGGAATGTGGCGCTATTTGATCGTGGGTACAGGGCGTTATCGCCGACAAACAGTGTACTTTGCGGTCATTGGCATGGCAGGTAAGCGCAGCGCAAATAATTTTTATGTCCGCATGTGGTGGAAAAAGTGGCGCCACAAGTGGGTATTGCCTCGTGTCGGCAAGATCGCCAAGCGTTTGCGCGCATACTGAGAGCTTTTCCATCCTTGTCCATCGATGGTTTTGACATGACCGGCCTTTTGGCCGGTTTTTTTGTTTTTTGTGGGGAGAGTCGCTCACTCTGGTGGGAGGCCATATCGCGGGGAAGGGGTCATATCAGGTGCTTTTTCGACTTGTACACCCGCATCGTTTGTGTTGGATTCGTCACCGGCATCTGTGATGGCAGGTCTCTCTGTCGGAGGGACACCATACGCAGGTGCAGTGGGTGATGCACATCCAATGGCTGCTGTTACGCCTAGAATCGCTGCTGCCATGAGTCCTTTTTTGCCCAACGAGATGGTTGGGCGATTTGCCGTTTGTGTGCCTGTGAGTGAGCTGTTGCAAAAGGGACAATCGGTTTGATGAATGTCAACTTTGAGCCGGATGTGTTGCTTGCAAGAAGGGCACTGTGTGAGCCCCGAACGGGACACGCGTATGGTTTGTTTCATCGGGGATATGCTCCATGTCGAGAATGTTGTTGTATTTGTTGAGTATAGGGGAGGTTTCTTGTGAGCGCAAGAGGAGCAGGAGAGAGCCGATCGTAGGATGAAACAAACCGTATCATGCTCCCACATTAAAGGTTTCTCTTCAGGTAGGTCTGGGGATCACTTTTCTTCACTTGGGTATCTCACGACCCCTCCGGTGTTATCCTGTCAGAGCGCTGAACAGTTCGGTGTTTTCTGCTTTGGGTAGAGCGAAGATGTGTGCTACGTTGTGGGTTGTAGACGTTGTCTACACTTTTCTATAAAGAACACAAGCATGTGTCTTGCGCAAACAGGGAGTTTGGGATGTTCCGAGTCAGCCCAATAAGTTGGTTGGTATTGTGTTTCGGTTGCTGCAAGGAAAAAAGTGTGCGAAAGAGGGGAGGTGTCTGGAGCTTCACGAAAGGCCTGAGGAGGCGCAATCGCAAGGCCACTGCAACGACGAATGACGATGCTCGCAGTTTCAGCAACCCCCTTTACGTGCGTTTCTTTTCCCTCAACTCTTTTGTTCTCGTAACAACCTTATGTCTTGCCTCAATTCTCTCACCGGCCTGCCAATGTGAGGCGCCTCTTTGCACAAAAGATGACAGCGCACACCAGGGGACAGACGATCCCAATGGGAAGGTCTGTACATTCGATTGTGAGTGCAATAACGACGCGTACACAGGCTCCTGTTTAAATCAGCGATGTCGATCTACAAAAAAAACATCCTGTACAGAGGGCGCGAGTGAGTCTTGCACTCATTCAGAGACGGGGTGTGCAGGGCAACGGTTTTGCCGAAAGGGGCTAGGCGGGACGCTTGGATGGGGAGATTGTACATGTGCTGGCGAAAAAAGTGTTGAACCTCTCCCTGAGCCTTCCACTGAGCCTCAGCTCGATAGAGCTAGCGAGCCCCAAACTGACGCAGGGGAACCTCTAACTGAGCACACCCCCGAGTCGACCTGCAAAGAAGGCGAGACGAGGTCGTGTTATAGCGGACAAAAGGGATGCGCTTTGGGCAAAGACGGCAAGTACACTTGTGTCGGTCTTTGTCGTGCGGGTACATCGACTTGTACTGCTGGTGTGTGGAGCGCCTGCCAAGGGGAGCTGACCCCCAACGCCAAAGAGCAATGTGATGGCTTTGACGATAACTGTGATGGGAGTGTCGACGAAGGTTGTGTTCAGTGCGCACCGAATACACTCGAATATACAATTGGTGGAGAACTGAAGGACGTGATGATCAGTCGGGATGGCTCTTTTGTTGCGGTCATTCAGGGGAACACCGTGCAGATTGTTGATCCAAATACAGGTGAAATCAAGGCCGTGATGAGTGGTCATCTCAGTCAGATCAATGGAATTGGTTTGAGCGCCGATGGAAAACGTCTCGTGACAGGTTCGGCGGATCGGACTGTGAAGCTATGGGACACTTCGACTGGGAATGAGGTGAAAAGTTTTGTGGGGCATCTTGGCTCCGTCGAAGCCGTCGCCTTGAGCGCTGATGGCAAGAAGATCGTGTCTGGAGCAGCTGATAAGAGCGTTCGTGTATGGGATGTCTCAACAGGGACGATATTGCAAACGTTCTCTGGTCATACTGCGACGGTCTTTGCGGTGGCGTTTTCGAGCACTGGAGAGCAAGTCCTCTCCGGCTCTGAGGATAAAACGATACGTTTGTGGAAGGCGTCAGATGGTGCTTTATTGCAAACATTTACAGGGCACACGGACACTGTCTTGGACGTCGCATTTCGCTTTGATGACAAACAAATTGTCTCGGGCTCTGCGGATACGACGGCCGTGATATGGGAGCCCGCGACTGGAAAATCCCTTCACACATTACTCGGTCACATTGGTGGCGTGAATGATGTGGCTTGGTCGCCCAAAGGTGATTTTGTGGCGACAGCTTCTGATGGACAGAGTGTGAGGGTGTGGGATGCGGCGACTGGAAAACAGAGCCAGATGCTCTTGGACGCCACCTTTGTCCACGGTGTGGATTGGAGTGAGGATGGAAAGTGGCTGCTCACTGCATCCCATTCAGTCCACGTGTGGTCTACGACAGGGTGGGCCTTGCAGACGACTCTTTTGCCTGCATATCCTCTCAATCTGAGCACTGGTCGATCGCTTGCGATGAATGCGAATGGGACGCTTGTGGCCGTTGGGGCACCGCAGAACGCGATCAAGCTGTGGGATGTGGACAAGAGGGTCGTGAAACAGACCTTACAGGGACACACTGGTGGTGTGACTGCGTTGGTGTTGAGTGTCGATGGAAAGTATTTGATCTCAGGAGCAGAAGATAACAAAATCCATATCTGGGATCTTGGACAGGGCAAAGTGATTCAAACACTCACTGGTCATACGGACGTGATCAACTCACTCTCACTGAGCCTGGACGGGAAGCTGTTGGCGTCTGGTTCGACAGACAAGAGTGTGAGAGTGTGGGAGGTCTCGACGGGGAAAGAGTTGCGTTCTTTTACACTGGGGGATGCGATCTACAGTGTCTCATTGAGTGAAGATGGCAAGCGTCTGGCGGCTGGCGGTGGTGAGTTAAAGGTCTCTGTTTGGGAGGTCTCTACAGGGACATTGCTGCACACGTTTACTGGACACACGAGTATTATTTCGAGTGTGTCGTTGGGGATCACTGGGGCATCCTTGGTGTCGGGGTCGTTTGATAAGAGTGTTCGGCTTTGGGACGTCGACAAAAAGAAGTTAGTCTTTGACTTACAGGGTCATACAAACAGTGTCCGCAGCGTCGCGCTGCAAACCCGAAGAAACATCATCGTATCGAGTTCCTTTGATAACACAGTGAAGATATGGGACAGCGCGACAGGTAAGTTGCGTTTCACACTGCGCGGTCATGTGAGCGGTGTGAGGCGTGTCTCACTCAGCGGTGGTGGCGGCGTACTGGCGTCGACTTCTGATGATGGTGCGATTAAGATTTGGCGATGTGCTTGCAACGCTGGTGACAAAGGAGCCTGTTACACGGGGCTCGTTGGCTCGTCGAACCAAGGGATATGCAAAGCTGGACAACAAACCTGTTTGTCGAGTGGCAAGTGGGGGGCGTGTGCAGGTCAAATGACGCCTCTCTTCGAGCAAAAGAACCAAAAAGATGACGATTGTAACGGGCTTGTTGACGATTGAAGTGTAGAACAATTTGGTATGTATATTTGCCCAAAGCAACCACTTTATGGGCATGATGATTGTCTCGATGAGTGAATGTGTCGTTTTTGTAACGATTTGAAGTCAAAGAGTTTTCATCGTTGTGGTTGTGTGTGTCTTGCGGTACGATCGCGTCTGTTGATCGTACTTTCAACTTGCTTCCAAAAACGACTTTTGGAAGCGATTACGAAGGCTAAAGCCAACGGGGTGTCACATGGACGGAACATTTAGGAAGCAGTGGGTTCAATATCGAACCCGGCGCAAAAGGAACGGAGCTGCCTTTGCCACATGGAAACTCTTTGCGATGGGTTTTCTGGTTGGGGCGTTACCGGTCTTTTCTCTCGGTATGCAGGAAGCTGCAGCGGCTTGTGAAAAGCCGAACTTACTCTTTGTACTCGATAAGTCCGGTAGTATGTTGCAAAACAACAAGTGGACACAGGCCAAGCAGGGGATCACATCGGCGACCAATTCATACGGCTCGAAGATCCAGTTTGGACTGGAGACCTTCTCGACCAATGCGAGCATTAATGCAGGGATTCCATCGACACCCTCAGTGATTCAAACTGCTCTCAATGGGATCACGCCTGCAGGTGACACCTATATGGTCAAGGCTGTAAACACTGCACGCGCTCACCTTGAGACCGTCCTAAAAGCCGACCCTGTGAATCTAAGGCCTACCAATCTTTTGTTCATCACAGATGGTGCACCAACAGATAAATGTCCTACAACTGAAGTGAACGCCCTGCGCAGCTTGAAGATCACGAAGGGCGGAAAAACATACACTTATGACATCAAAACCTATGTCTTAGGGTTTGGTGCACAAGCCGATCCTCGTTGCCTGAATAACCTTGCTGTTGCAGGTGGTACAGCCCTCTCTGGCACGTTGAAATATTATCTCGCGACCGACCTCGCGACCCTCACCTCTGCAATCAGCAAGATCTCGAACACTGCGACCAAAGAGATCTGTAACGGTCTCGATGATGACTGTGATGGCTCTGTGGACGAAGACTTTGCCAACAAAGGTAACACGTGCTCTGCAGGACGAGGGGAATGTAAAGCCTCCGGAAAGTACGTCTGTAACACTGCCGGTACAGGTGTCACCTGTGACGCCAAGCCAAAAGCACCTTCTACTGAAACATGCGACGGAAAAGACAACGATTGTGATGGACAAGTCGATGAAGATTTTTCCAACAAAGGTAAAACGTGTGCCGTGGGTAAAGGGGATTGTCGTCGGACTTCGAAGTACCAATGTAAATCGGATGGTAGCGCCCTCGAATGTCCTGCCACACCTGGCACGCCAAAAGCCGAAACGTGCGATAACAAAGATAATGACTGCGATGGATATATCGACAACGCAGCTGGTAATAATAAACACTATACACTCGGGCAGGCATGTACGACCGCTTGCGGAAAAGGAACACAGACCTGTAATCGAGGCAACTGGGGAGCCTGTTCGACGGCACCAAAAACGGACGTTTGCGATGGAAAAGATAACGACTGTGATGGGAAAGTCGATAACAAAGCCGGTACAAGTAATCCCCTCACGAAGTCCTGTAAAAAAGGTCTTTGTAATGGAACGCAAACCTGTTCGTCTGGAGCCTGGGCAAGCTGTCAACCCACGACACCTGCGACGAGTGAGATCTGTAACAACAAAGATGATGACTGTGATGGCTCCGTTGATGAATCACTGACGCAAGCCTGTAGCACCAAGTGCGGTAGCGGAACAGAGCGTTGTAGCGCCGGACAATGGGTGAGCTGTACTGCCCCCAAACCTGTCTCTGAGACATGCGACGGAAAAGACAATGACTGTGACGGTAAGATCGATAATATTTCGGGAACAGGCAATCCTCTCTCTCGTGGTTGCAAGGCTGGACGCTGCTCCGGTACGCAAGTCTGTTCTTCTGGAGCCTGGGCTATGTGTAAGCCCAACTCGGCGCCTACAGCCGAGACTTGCAACAGAAAAGACGATGACTGCGATGGTTATCTCGACAACGCAAAAGGCGTCAACAAACACTACACACTGACACAAGCCTGTACGACAGCCTGCGGAAAAGGCACACAGACGTGTCGATACGGAAACTGGGGCGCGTGCTCAACGGCTCCACGTACAGACGTTTGTAACGGAAAAGATGACGACTGTGATGGGAAGATTGATAACATTCGCAACTCAAGCAACCCCCTCAAGAGAAATTGTACCCAAGGACGTTGCGCCGGAACGCAGATCTGTAAAACGGGTGTGTGGCAATCATGTTCACCAAACACCGCGCCAACAGCCGAAGTGTGTAACAACAAAGATGACGACTGTGATGGCTCCATCGATGAAGGGCTAACACAAGCCTGTAGCACCAAGTGTGGTAGTGGAACAGAGCGTTGCAGCGCCGGACAATGGGTGAGCTGTACTGCCCCCAAACCTGTCACTGAGACATGCGATGGAAAAGACAATGACTGTGACGGTAAAGTCGATAACGTCGCAGGGACATCAAATGACCTCTCTCGCTCCTGTCGCAAAGGTCGGTGTTATGGAAAGCAGTCCTGTCAATCTGGTTCTTGGGCTGCCTGTCAACCCAATCCTCCTCCAACGGCTGAAGTGTGTAACAACAAAGATGACGATTGTGATGGCTATCTCGATAACGACTCCGGTGTGAAGCGCGACTACTCTCTGACACAACCATGCTCTACCATCTGTGGCGCAGGGACACAGACATGTCGTAGTGGGAAGTGGAGAACGTGTTCTTCTGCACCGAAGACCGAATCTTGCAATGGTAAAGACGACGACTGTGACGGCCAAATTGATAACAAGGCGAACACCGCAGATGCCCTGACAAGAGGTTGTTCTGCTGGTAAATGTGCAGGCACACAAGCGTGCGCTTCGGGGAAATGGGGAACGTGTCAGGCCAACTCCACACCCAAACCAGAGACCTGTAACAAGCTCGATGACGACTGTGATGGTTATATCGATAACGCCAGCGGTCAAAAGAAGAGCAACACACTCACACAATCTTGTACCACCGCATGTGGGACGGGGTCGCAAACGTGTAACTCCGGTAAGTGGGGGACGTGTTCGACTGCACCCAAGACCGAAACCTGTAACGGAAAAGATGACGATTGTGACGGTCAAATCGATAATGTCGCGAACTCAAACAACCCCCTCACGAAGAACTGCTCAGTAGGACGTTGTGCAGGAACACAGGCCTGTCAAATCGGTAAGTGGGATACATGTAAGCCCAAAACACCCCCGACTGCCGAGACGTGTAACAGAAAAGATGATGACTGTGATGGTTACATCGACAACGCTCCAGGAACCAAGAAACACTACACACTGACACAAGCCTGTACCACTGTGTGTGGAAAGGGGACAGAGACCTGTCGTAGTGGGAAGTGGCGTAATTGTACCTCTGCACCCAAGACTGAGACGTGTAACGGAAAAGATGATGATTGTGACGGTAAGATTGATGAAACCTGGAAAGCATGGCTTGGGCCACCTGCTCGTGCCTGCAAAAAAGACTGTACAACAGGTGTCTACCAGTGTCGTTCCGATGGAAAAGGCGTTGTCTGTGGTGCGCCAGGAAAACGCTCTGAGATTTGTAACGACAAAGACGACGACTGTGACGGCAAGATTGACGAAAACTGGTCCAAGAAGCTCCAGATCTGCTTTGCGGGCTCAGGAGCATGTCAAAAGACCGGTCTCTTCGTCTGCCGTCCTGATGGAAAGAATGTTGAGTGTTCTGTGAAGGCTCCCGACACTCCCTCCGCTGAAGTGTGTGACGGAATTGATAACGACTGTGACGGACGTACGGACGAAAATATCACGCGGCCCTGTAAAACCAATTGTGGTACAGGTGTCGAGACCTGTCAGGAAGGTACATGGTCAAAATGTGCCGGCGCGAAACAACCTGAACCCGAAAAGTGCGACAACAAAGACAACGATTGTAACGGTAAAGTCGATGACCTCGTTCGTCCATGTCAGACCAAGTGTGGCAAAGGGACAGAAGCTTGTGTCGCTGGGAAGTGGCAAACTTGTTCGGCTTCCGCACCCACCACCGAAAGTTGTAACGGAAAAGATGACGACTGTGATGGTCAAATCGACGAAAACCTCAAACAAGACTGTAGCACCGCTTGTGGTAAAGGCACTGAGCAGTGTCTTAATGGGAAGTGGGTCTTCTGTGATGCGACACAACCCGAAAAAGAGATCTGCGACAACAAAGACAACGACTGTAACGGCGAAGTCGACGAACTTGGACCCAAACAGTGTTCAGGGGCTTGTGGAACAGGGACCGCAAATTGTATCGATGGGAAATGGACAGGTTGCTCTGGTCCCCAACCCGAACCTGAGATCTGTGATGGTAAAGACAACGATTGTAACGGGAAGATCGATGACGGTCTTGAGCGTCTTTGTCGGACCGCTTGTGGAGAAGGTACAGAGGTCTGTGAGAATGGTGCGTGGGGAATTTGTTCTGCTCCACGTGCTGGTGCCGAAGCCTGTGATGGTAAAGACAACGATTGTGACGGAAAAGTCGATAACGATGCCCAATGTCCTGTTGGATATACTTGTCGTCTCTCTGCTTGTCGATTGGACTGTCGTGGTGGCGAGTGCCCCGGTGGTATGCGCTGTGTCAACGGCTCATGTCTCTCCAACGACCCCTGTCAGGGCGTGAAGTGTGTCGATGGATACTTCTGTAAAAACGATAAGTGTGTGGACAAGTGTGAGACGCTTCAATGTCCTGACGATCAGGTCTGTGTCAAAGGCGCATGTTACGAGAAAAATTGCTACGCCTATGGCTGTCCAACGGGTGAGCGTTGTGTCTCTGGTAAGTGTGAAGTCGACCCCTGTGTAGGCGCGAGCTGTACTGCGAACCAATATTGTAGTGATGGCAATTGTGTCGACATATGTCAGGCAAGCTGTCCAGAAGGCCAACGTTGTGTCGATAACAAATGTGAAGATGACCCCTGTGGTAGCGTGACTTGCAACGACGGAGATATCTGTGTGGATGGCAAGTGCGAAACCAACCAGTGTAAAGACGTGACTTGTCCTGGAGGGCGGATTTGTGTGGATGGAACGTGTGAGCACGATCCTTGTTTCAACATCAAATGTCCACTCGGTTCACAATGTAAAGCAGGGAAGTGTATCTTGCCGCCGATCCCATCCAATCCCGAGTTTGTCGATGAAAATGTTATCGGCGAGATCCTCGATTACGACGCAGGGATTTTGGAGATCAATCGCTCGGATGGTGGATTCCAAGAGAGAATTATCCGTAAGCAGGTGCCCGGAGGATGTGGGTGTACGACTGACAACGATAAAATGCCCGTTGAGATCTTCTTGTTTGCGTTGGTGGTGATGTTTGCTGCGGGAGTCAGACGACAGCGCCGTCCGTGAAGGTCGGGATGATTACGCGCGGTGAGAGACTTTGAGGGTGAGGGGTTTGTCTGGTCCCATCATCTTCGTAAAGAGGGGCTTGATCGGTTCATCTGTCGTGGGAGACAGGTGAAAATTCTTTGCGATCCTCGTGAGCAGTAAGCTCCCTTCCAAGATAGAGAACTTCCTTCCAATACACACCCTCGAACCACCACCAAAGGTGAGATAGTGGTGCTGCATCATCGCTTCGAGTGGGAAGTCGACATAGCGTTCGGGTTTGAACGTCGTTGGATCTTCCCAACAGTCTGGATGCATGTGAATGGCCATGGGATTGATCAGCAGTTGATCTCCGACCTTAAAGCGAAACCTTCCGACATTGTGTGCTTCTAGGGCTTCTCTTAAAATGACAGGAGGCTGGGGATAAAAGCGCAGCGCTTCCAGAAGAGTCCCTTGTGCGTAGGGGATTTTGTTGAGCTCTTTGAGGCCTGTGGGGAGGGATTCGAGATGATCGACCTCGTGTTGGAGTTTGGCTTGGACTTCTGGGTGGCGAGCGATCTCGTAAAGAGTCCATGTCATCGCGACTGCGAGGGAGTGGTGACCTGCAAGCAACATCGTCATCAGCTCATCTCTCATCTCGGAGGGGCTGAAGGCGTCTTCGTCTTCCTGGGCTTTTTGTAACCACTGTCCAAGTAGATCGACAGGCTTATCTTCGTTTCCGAGGACTCTCTGTCTGTGTTCGATCATCTTCTCGATGATACGGTTGGCTTTGGAGACCTTCTCTTTGAAACGAATATTGGCTTTGGTGGGAAAAGAGAGCGGCAGGGGGAACAGATTGCTGTTGCGATCGACAACTTCACCGAGTAGCTCGTGTGCGACCTCTGTAAAACCATCAAAGTCCTCGTCAAAGTCGATTCCAAGGATGGTCCGTAGTAGGCTCGTGAGAGTGATTTCGGACATCTCATGGATGATATCGATGGGCTTATCCTCTGGGTAGGCGCGCCAGCGCTCGACGAGTTTTTCGGCAGAGCGAAGCATCGTCTCTGTATATCCATCGAGACGAGATGGCGTGAAGGCTGGGTTTGCGAGTCTTCGATGTCGCAACCACGTGTCTCCATCGTTGATCAGCAAACCTTCTCCTGTGACGGTCTTCAGGCGCCTCATCAATCGGCCTTTTCGGTAGACTTTGCCTTTGTCTCGCAAGATCTCCTGTGCCAGCTCAGGGTGGTTGACTTGGTGCAGCTGAAATCCCCACAGATCAAGGCGTACAATATCTCCTTTTGTCGAGCACTTTTCAAACAGACCGAGAAGATCCCTCGTCAACAAGGGAGGTAAGGTCAAAAAGGGGGACAGGCGCGGAGGGGTGACTCCTTTGACTTCGAGCGCTTCAGAGGAATCAACTGTAGAAGACATCTTTCATACTCCTTGTTACAGGTAAAGGATCAGCACCAACGCTTTCATCGATGAACACGAAGATGGTAAGTATGGTCTGTTTTGTCAATTATAGTCAACATTATTTTATAAAAACGTAGACTCATGATGAAGAGTCTCTTATGGCTTGTGGCAGAATGGCCAATGTCTGTGGAATAGGCGTTGCGTTTTTGGGGGTGCCTGTTCTATCATGTAGCTCCATTTTGGCATGAGTTTGGAGCTTGCGCGCACATCGTGTGTGGTAGCGACACATGCATCTGATTGTAAACATGAATGAGGTCAATATGAAGCGAATGTTGCAAACATGGCATACCTTTGACGATGCCTTACAAAAGGTCGAGCAGTGGCTGATTGTCATCGGTCTGATGGTGATTTTGATCACAGGGGTTGCCAGCATTGTTTTGAGAAACACCGTCGGGTGGGGGCTGGCGTTTGCCGATGTGCTCGCGCGGCAAATCACTGTTTGGCTTGGTCTACTAGGCGCGACGCTTGCGACGACAACAGGTGAACACATCAATATCGACGCTTTGAGCCGCATGTTCAAACGCAAAGGTCTCCAACTCAACCGCGTGTTTGTCGGTTTGATGTGTGTGATTGGTAGTGGTGTGTTGACCTACTGTGCGTTTGCTTTTTGGATGTTTTACTTCAAACAACCACAGACCATCGAGCTTGGTGGAATGAAGGTCCAAAGCTATTGGATCTTGACGATTTTTCCGCTCGCGATGGTGTTGATGACCATTCGATATAGCGTCCAGACAATTGAGTACATTTATGCGTATCGTGGGGAGATTTTGCCCGGATCTATCGCAGAGCTGCGAATGAAAGAAGATGAAGAACGCGAAGCGATCGCGGCGATGGGTGGTGATGCGGCTGTTCTTGCTGCAGAAGCCGTCCAAGAAGACGGTGAGCAAGAAGAAGTCTCTTCAGAGAAAGTATCAGAGACAACCGACGAACACGCTGATTCCGATAAAGGAGGTGAGGCATGATCGCAACGCTTACGATTGTATTTATCCTCCTCCTCGCGCTCTTTGGTTATCCGCTCTACATGGTGATCGGCGGCATTGCGCTCGTATTGACTGTCAAACTCGGCCTCAACCCCGCATTATTTTTCACGCAAGGGTACGAGCAGCTCGGAAGCTCTCCGACGTTGGTGAGTATTCCACTGTTTACCTTTACGGGCTACTTGATGGCGGAGAGTCGCACTGGAGACCGACTGGTTCGTCTCTTTGAAGGTCTGCTCGGATGGATGCCTGGTGGATTGACGATCCAAATCGTGATCGTGTGTTCGTTCTTTACGATCTTTACAGGTGCATCTGGTGTGACGATTATCGCGCTGGGGACGCTCTTGTATCCGGTCTTACTGAAGTCCAATTACCCAGAAGAGTATTCTCTTGGGTTGTTGACGGCGTCGGGGTCGTTGGGGTTGTTGTTGCCACCGAGTTTGCCGATCATCATGTACGGTGTGATCGCAAAAGCCGACATTCGGGCGTTGTTTTGGGCAGGTGTGATTCCTGGGATCTTGATGATGGCTGTTCTCGCTGTGCACGGCGTATACGTGAGCACCAAAGCCGAGACACATCGCCCTGCGTTTGAGCTGGGTGAGCTTTGGAAAGCCACCTGGGAAGCCAAGTGGGAAGTGCTCCTGCCGATCGTCGTGATGTTCTTGCTTTACTCCGGTACGGTTGGGATTCCTGAGATCGCGATCCTGGTGACTGCGTATGTCTTTATTATTGAGGTTTTCATCTACAAAGATCTCCATCTCTTCAAAGATATCCCCCGCGTGTGTCGACTCTCTCTCAAACTCGTCGGCTCGATCATCATCATCTTGATGAGCGCGCTCGCGTTGAGTGACATCTTGATTTTGCAAGAAGTTCCAGACGCTATGTTTACCTTCTTGAAGCCCTACATCACGAACAAGTGGATCTTCTTGTTGGTTCTCAACATCTTCTTGATCTTCGTAGGTTGTTTGCTTGATATCTTCTCTGCGATTCTCGTCGTGGTCCCCTTGATCGTGCCCCTCGCCAACAAGTTTGGCGTCGATCCCATCCACTTGGGGATCATCTTCCTGGCGAACTTGGAGCTGGGTTACTTGACGCCTCCCGTTGGGATCAACCTGTTTATCTCAAGTCTGACCTTCAAAAAGCCCGTCCTCAAACTCTACAGAGTGTCCTTGCCGTTCTTAGGTATTTTGGCCATCGCTTTGTTGATGATCACGTATATCCCGGCATTGAGTTTGTGGTTGCCGACACAAGCAGGGGCGATCAAAGTTGTGAAAACAGGCGGAAAGAAGAAACCTGTTGGTCGCGTGATCAAGTTGATCGACGACAAAGAGCTCAAGAAGATGAAAGCCGCAGAAGAAGATGAAGGCGGTGGGGATGATGATCTGGGTGATGATCTGGATGATGATCTTGGCGATGATGACAACGGCAAAGAGGAGAAGCGCAAAGCACCTCCCAAGCGCCGTGCTGATACACCAGAGAAGAAAAAGACAGAGAAACGTCCAGCACCCCGCCGTTCAAAGCCTGCACCTCGTCGATGATTGATACACTCCACGACATGTGGGCCGTCTCCCACATGCAGTGGGATGTTGAAGTCGACGGCCTCTCTCTCTCCGTTCAACTCTTCGATCTCGACGCCACACAAGGGCTGCCTCAGATGAAGCGAGGTCCACTCTCGATGTGGGCGCAGCCTGTCGAACCTGCCAACGCCTCTTCACACGCGCTGCTGTACAATCTCTCCGAGCAGCCGATCGCTGTGTCCTCTATCCAACTGCGTGAACAGAGTGAGTACATTCTGAAAGTCGAAGTGAAAAAGGGTGGGGATGTGCTCCCTTCGCTTGCGTGCTTCCCGGCATTGCATTATCCCATTTTGCGTGTCGAGCCAATTGTGAGAGAGGGAAAGCAGCTCTCCGCGCGCTTGAATTTTCGCGATTATGTTGGCTATGCGACGCTGAGTATCGAGGTTGAAGGTCGCACGTTGTTTCGCGTTGATCTCGAAGTTCGCTCCAAAAAGCTCGGATATTTGGATGAGTACGTCGCCATTCTCGATGAGCTCGCGGCGCAGGCAGCCGGGTTGGTCTTGCGTTTGGAGAGTCCTGTGCGGATGCATTTTCGGCAAGAACCTCTCGAAACGCGACCCAAAGGGCGTATTGAGTTCTTCTTGTTGCTGCGTCACTTTTTGCACTCGGAGTCTTTTGAGAGCGCGATTGAGTGGTTGATACGTTATCCCCATCGACATCTCTCGCGGACGAAAAGAGATGCTCAGCTCGGTCGTCATGTCGTGATGAACTCTCGTGAACTTGATGAGGGGGTAAGAAGAGGTGGGCCTTCGACAAAGATCCCGATGGATTGGTCTGTTCTCCCTAACATCAAACGTCTGCCTCTGTCTTTTGTCCGCGAAGAGGTCGAGCTAGCCCTCGAAAATCCCGAAAACATCTTTGTGCTGCAGTTCTTTTTGCGTCGACAAGAGCAACTGATGTGGCTCAAGCAATCCTTTCAAAAGCGTCGATGGAATGGTCTTGTCATGGAGATCGAGCGGTTGGAGGATCGTCTCTCTTCCTTCCATGCGCGCTTGCCATTCTCGACCCTTGAGGCGAGACAACCCATTCATACACAAGCCCTACAACAGATGAGTATGCGTCGGGGGTATCGAGAGCTTGTCGATATCGAAGAGCAGCTCACTTGGGGACTCTCTCTCGTCTGGAACGATATCGCTGAGGCGATCGCAGGGCCCATCCGCGATCTCGCCCAATTGTACGAAATGTGGTGCTTTTTTGCGTTGTATAATGCGCTCAAAGACCTCACCGACAAACAAACGCCACCACCTGTACTGCAACTCGATACTGATGGCTGGAAGGTCATGCTTCCAAAAGGACACGAGAAGGGGCTGTCTTTTTCGTACAAGGAGCTGGAGATTCGGTTGTATTATCAACGTCGTTTTACGCCGGGAATCGGGACTTTTCATTCATACTCTGTCGCCTTGACCCCTGACTATACCCTCGAATGTGTGACGCCATCCGGGGAGGTCTGCTTGATTTGTTTCGACGCCAAGTATCGAGCAGATAGCGCGCTCGAAAAGATGCATGCATATCGAGATGCGCTCCGTGGCGCGGCTGGTGCGTATTTGTTTTACCCTGGAGATCAACAAGAACCGACACTCTTTCATCTCGACGCTTTGCGCCCCTTTCCTGGCGTGGGGGCATTTCCACTTCGTCCTCACTCCGAGAGTTTGCGGTGGCTGTTCTCTTTTTTACAGTTCATTTTCGAACATCTTTTGCAAACAGACAGTCTTACAGGTAAAAGTTAATGTGACTCTTTTTGTTGAGAGGTGACTTTTTTCTTTTTCGCCAGATGGACATCTTGTCTGAAGGGAGTTGTAGATGAGTGAGGTCAAGTTCAAGGATTTTGGTAAGATCGTGTTTTTCACAGGTGCAGGGATGAGCGCAGAGAGTGGCATCCCGACATACCGTGGAAAAGGTGGTATGTGGGAGAAGTACAATTACGAGGATTACGCGTGTCAGTCGGCGTTTGATCGTGATCCAGAGCATGTGTGGGAGTTTCACGAGGCGAGACGTCAGGCTGTCGCTGACTGTGAGCCCAATAGAGGACATCAGATCATCGCGGAGCTTGTCCAAGGGAACGAGAATGTGAGCGTCGTGACACAAAACATCGACGGGCTCCATCAGCGGGCAGGGGCAAAGCAGGTGTTTGAGCTGCATGGGAGTCTGTGGCGTGTGAGGGTGGATGCGTTGGGGTTGATCGAGGAGAACTTTGATGTGCCCATGAAGACCTACCAACACTCTTCAGGGGCGTATTGGCGTCCTGATATTGTGTGGTTTGGTGATCATTTACGAAGTGACGTGATCCAGGCCGCGCTTGACAAGATCAAGGGTTGTGATCTGCTCGTGAGTATTGGGACGAGTGGTGTTGTGTTTCCTGCGGCGCAATTTCCAATTGAGGCGAAGCTGAAGGGCGCAACGCTTGTAGAGATCAATCCTGAAGAGACTGCAATGTCGGAGATCTATGATGTGTGTTTGAGGGGCTCGGCGTCGGATATGTTGGCGTCGATGTTGTAGGTGGGTTATTCGTCTTTTTTCTCTTTGATATCGAGAGAATCACTTGAGACACTCGTGGCAGCTTCGTGGGTTTGGTAGATATTGCTGAAGACGGAGATGTCTTCTTGTGGGGGTCTGTTTTTGCTGGGGGGCTCGTCTTTTGACGGGCGTTGGTTTTTGTCTGTCGTTTGTTCTGCTTCGTCTGATGCCTCTTCTGTCGACGTTGTATCCGCAGGTTGCTCACCTGTCTCGGCTGGCGCTTCGCCAGCCTCAACTGGTGCTTCACTTGTCTCAGTAGAGGCTTCGTCAGTCTCTGTTGTTTTGTCTTCCGTCGCAGCGCTCTCTTCTGCTGTTGGCGTCGCGTCATCCGAGGCCTCGGTCGGCGCTTCTTCTACAGAATCCGTCGCCTGTGAAGAGTCTTTAGCGCTCTCTTCGTCCTGAGCTGTCTCTGCTGACTCTTCAGGTGCTACTTCAGGGGAGGCTTCTGCTGTCGCTTCCTCTGGTGTTGTTTCTGGAACATCGTCTGGAACAGGCTCTTCTTCCGTGCTCTCTTCTGATGTGGTCGCTTCTTCGGAGGTTGATTCTTCAGTGACTGTCTCTTCGGGGGTTTCTTCAGTGGCTGTCTCTTCAGCGACTGTCTCTTCAGCGACTGTCTCTTCGGATGTTTCTTCAGCGACTGTCTCTTCGGCGTTGCTTTCGGAGGCTGACGTGACTTCATCTGCGGTTGATGCTTCTGGAGCATCCGCTTCGGGCGTTTGTTGTTCGGTCTCGTCGCTCTCTGCTGTGACTGGCGCAGGCTCATCAGTTGTGGTGTCGACTTCAGGGGGTTCTTCTTCTGAAGTGGTCTCTTGCTCTGTTGGAGACTCATCAGTAGAAGTGGGTGTCTCTACTGCGACTGGCGTCGAGGAAGGTCCTGGCAGATCGACAGTGTGTGCTGGGACTGCATCAAGAGACGCCTGTGAGGGGAGGAAGTCAGGTTCTTCGATGAGCAGGTCATCATCTTCTTCTGGTTCTGACGCTGCGGTCGCTGTGTCTGGTGCTGCTTCTGGCTCTGTCTCCGTTGGTGCTGCTTCCGCTTCGACCTCTTCGATGGCCTGGAAGGACGGGATAATAGAGGCGAGAGCTTCACGATTACCCAATTGAATGGCTTTAAGTGCGTGTTTGACTGTTTGACTTTCGTCTTTGATGCCCTGTTTGAATTTGAGCAAAATTTGTTCGAGCGTCAACTCCATCAACTCGGCACATCGAGTAAACTCTGAGAATTCATCTTCACTGAGCAGACCATTATTTCGGTGTCCGTAGAGGACTGCGACAGGGCGTCCTTTGAGGCGGATCGCGAAGAGGTAGATAACTTCAGGTGGTGGGTAGAAGAGCATAAACATGAAGCGATCGGCTTCGCTCTCTGGTGGAGGTCCAGCATAGGGGACGTAGGACTCACGGAGTCGGTTGAAGATGCTGTCGGAGTCGAGTGAGATCTCGATGCTCTTGAAGGCTTTTTCGAGATCGGGTGCGCCGGGAAGTCTGTAACCCACGACCTTGTCTTTGGGGACAAGCAGGAAGCCTGCCTGATCGACAAACTTCTCACAAAAACGCATCCCCACTTCGATCATCCCTGTACGTGTTTGGGTGTGCTCGAAGAGGTATTCGAGATCATCCATGCTGAGGGCGATGTTGTTTTTTTCAGGTTCCTCTACAGGCGCAGGAGCAGTGGAGGTCTCTACAGGAGCGGGTGTGCTCGTGACTTCCTCGGTGACCGCTGGGAGTGCATCACTTGAAGCGTCGATATCTTTGGGGATGTCTGTCTCGACAGCGGTGAGGTTTTGTTTGGATAGATTTTGCAAGTCGGAGGAGAGATCGAGATCCCCAAAAGCGTCCAGCCCTGCGATCCCATCAAGAAGACCGGCAAGTGGGTCCTTGGGAGCTTTGGGAGCCTTGGCTTGAGGTGTCTCTGTCGTGGGGACTTGTTTGTCGAGTGGCCACTTGTCGAGCAAGGGACGCAGTGTTTTGCTTGGGATGACTGCGTAGTGGAGTTCGAGTAATTGGGCCATAAAGATCTGTGAGATAGGGGTACATTGTACCTTCAGGCCGAGCTTTTTTTCGATCTCTTCTTGGTTCTCTGGGTCAAAGTCGATCGTCGTTGCAAGTTGAAGCGTCGCTCCATCCGATAGGTAAGGGAACACCTTGTAGGTTTTTGCGATGGAGGGGGTCACTTGTAGGATGACGCTGCCGTCGACTTGTTGGAGTGCTTTCAGATCGATAGGAGGAACATCGAAAGCACGCGCCAAGTAAGTGTTGGCTTGCAATGGGGTGAGATGTCCATTTTTGCACAATTCTGCGTCAAGCGTTGTGGGTTGTTCTTGTCGCTTTTGCCGACGGGAGAAGATTGTGACCATCTCATCGTAGGTGATAAGTTTATCTTGTGTCAAAAGGTGAGCTAGCAGAAAGGACATGGATGCTCTCATTTCGTCTTGTAAATCGTATGTGTATGCAACAAACTGTCGTTGTCTTCTGGGTCTTTCACTGTTGTCGCTGCTTCGTTGGGTTATGAATCGGGTCACTATACCATGTATTGCTTCGTTGTAGAAAGACCAAATCCACTTTTTGATTTTGACATTGAGCGGAGCGGGACGCAAGTTGGTATGTATTTCAAGTTTGTAATGAAGGTGACAAGGGGATTTTCATGTTTCGGTTTGTGTCGGTTTTGGTGTTGTATCTTTCTTTTGTTGTGTGTGCTTTGATGGGGGGTGGATGTATGCCCGAACTTGTCGTCCCGTCTTCAGTTGAAGAGCTCCACAAACTCGCACGAGAACAGGTCGGCACGCTTCTCGATGAGGCTTCGTGGTGGAGAGAGGGGGATGGGTATGCGTATGCCGTGGATGTCGGACACTTGATGATATATGCAGCGGTGCAAAAAGAGAAGGCGTTGTACGACTCGCTGCGTACATTTGCGCAAAGCCATCTCGTGCTTAACGACCCAAAGGACGATTACACACGTGGTTTTGTGTTGTGGCGTTACAAGCCCGGTGTGGACGGTGACGCATCAGGCACGACCGAGGCGCTACGTATCGCTGAAGGGTTCTGGCGCGGGCATCAGTCTTTTGGTGAGGCTGAGGATAAGCAGATGGCCTTGATGATCCTCAATGGGTATGCTCGTCACGCTTTTGTGGATCAGGGGATATGGTTGATCCGTAATTACTTTAACCTTGGCACGCGGGCCTTTGTGACCAACTCTTTTCTCGTCGATTACGATCCCGATTTTGTCGATGAGGTCGCCAAAGAGACCCAAGACAAGACGTTACAAGAGGTCGCCGAGAAGTCGTATGAGATTGTGAGAAAGGCTGGCTCAAAAGCCGGTCTACTGTACTCGATCATCCAACCTGAGGTGGGGACACTGCTTCCCCTTGAGCTTTCGTTTTTCTCGCCTAACGACGTGATCAAGTTGCTCAATTGTTCTTCTGTTGCTGAGCGAGTGACACGTGGTGAACGTGGGAGCGCGCGGCGTGTGTTGGACTTTGTGTTGGCACAAGGAGATGAATTGACGACGTACTTTCTCGGTCGCACTGGGGAAAAGGTCGAGCTTGGTGTGAGCAGTGAGCCTGGTCCTTCGACGTATGCGTCTCTCCTGCGGTTGGCGATCAAGCTCGAAGACAACAACGCGATCAATGCGCTCCTTCCTCCATTTATCAAGACCGTACAAACGTTTGTACGTACACCCTCTGCACCCAAATTATATGTCTACGGTGAGATCCTGCTGGCCTTCTCAGCGCTCTCGCAATATCGACAGTGATCTCTGTTGGTTTTTTCTCGTCCAAATCACGCTGGTGCCGCTGAGGTCTTCAGGGCTGTTACCTTCTTGCGTTTTCTGTAAAGTATGTAGCCACTGACACCAAATACCAGAATGGGGATGATACCTTCTGCACCAAATGACGAGATGAACTCGCTCCCTTTTGTGAGCGTTACGATCGGGGTTTGACCTGCGAGGAGGCTGTTCGCGACGGTGTTGCCAATCCAGTGCATCAAGACCGCCGGCCAGACTGAACCTGTGCGTATTCGGAGCTCACCCATCAAAATGGCCAGGGCAATGTTCCCTATGATGAATCGCGGTAGGAGCGTCCATATCGACTCAGATGTGTGAGTGAGCAGCAACGAGATGAAGGGGAAGTGCCATGACGCCCAAATGATCCCGACGATCACATGTCCAAGTAAGCCATCGTGTAGCGTCGCCATTTTGGGAGCGAGAAAACCTCTCCATCCAATCTCTTCGAAAGTCGCGAAGAATAAAAATGTAACGGCCATCCCGATGAACAATTGGGTCCATGCGCTTGTCGGTTGAGCGAGTGTCAGCATCCCTGTGACCCAGCCGAGCCCCAAGACTCCGAAGATCAAGGCCGGAAAGATCAACAGACTCAACAGGTACCAACGCTGATTGCCTCGCCACTTGGGGGACCAACCAGCGTCTTTCCAGTCCTTTCCCCACCAGCGGACCAAAAGAGCTGACAGCATAGGAGCGATCCCCCAAAGAAAAAAGCCCAACGCCGGCTTCTCTGGTGTCCCTCCGAGCAATAGCGGTCCCAGCCACGCCATCGCTGTAAACAACAACACATATGCAATGATCTGTTTGGACTCTTTTTTGGCAAAGAGTCTTCTTGTGAGGTCGCTCATGATGGCTCCTTTGTCCATTGTGCAGTGTAATCTTGGGCTTCGATTCGTTCCTTGATACTGGTAAGCCACCGAAGATACGTTTCGTTGGCGTGGAGACCAAACTCCAACGTCAACAAGCTGAAGAACACCTTTCTCTTGTCCTCCTTGGATTCCGGTGGGGTGGGGGGCTCTTTCAGGGCTTCGTATTGTTTGAGCGCGTCTTCTGTAAGCGCAATCTCGCTCTGTATCAGCGCCAACACCTCATCATCTGATAGCAAGCCTCCAAAAAACAACTGCAACAAAAAAGGTTCTCTGACTGGGCGTTCACCCAAAGGCGTTGAGAGCCATGTGTGTAAGTGTTGCCTCCCTGACGGTGTGATCGAATAGGTCTTGGTCGGAAGGAGATCGCCTCTTTCGTGTACATCAACATCGACAAAGTCGAGCTCCGTGAGCTTCGAAAGTGTTCGGTAGATCTGACTCTGGTTTCCTGGCCAAAAGTGACTCGCTGAACGATCAAATGACTTCTTCAGATCGTATCCTGTCATCGATCTCAGTGACAAAAATCCGAGTATCGCGTGCTGTAGTGACATTCTTGTCTCCTCATAATCTTTATCAGTATATGATCTGTTGTATGATGCAGTGCATATACTGTTTTTATGAATTGTATGTGTGGTGTGTCATATGTCAACGTTTTCTTTTTTTGGGTCGTTGGTGTTGTGTGGGGGAGATGTTTGCTACAATGTGCGATGATCACACGACAATAAGGAGGAGTATGTGATGGCCAAAGAGACACCCACTCAAACAGTCGAAGCCGAAGACACTTCAGGGTACGAGGAGCATTACTCTGATGACGGGTTTTGGGACAAAACGAAGAATTACGCGAAGGTTGCGGGGGAGTCGGTGTTGGAGCCGGCGCTCAAGTTGTACTACGCAGCGCAAGAGCCTGACACGCCTGGATGGGCGAAGGCTTCCATATATGGAGCACTTGGATACTTCATCAGTCCGATTGACGCGCTCCCTGACATTACACCGCTGGTAGGCTACACCGATGATATGGCTGTGTTGCTTGCGGCGGTCGCAGTGACCGCCGCACACATCACACCAAAAGTCTCGGAGAAAGCCAGAGAGACCATGAAGCGTTGGTTTGGTTGAGGCCGTTGACGTTGAGGGACAACCATTCATCTCACACGAGAGGTTTCCATGAAGTCTTTATCTGCGCTGCCAAGGGCGCTCTCTGTCGCGTTTGTGGTGGGGGTGTCTTTATGGTGTAGTTTGCTGTTGTGGTGTCAGGCACCACCTTCACCGCGTTCTGCAAAGAGTTCTCCAAAAACATTCTCCGCACATCGGGCTGCAAAGCACCTGCCTTTTGTCGCGAAAGTTCCCCATCCAATAGGGACCAAAGCACACCAAGAGGTACGGCGTTACTTGCTCGCTAGCATTCGTAAGCTTGGTTTTACGCCGCAGCTTCAGCGAGGTGTGGTGGATCATTCATTGCGACTTTCACGTTGGCGTCGTTACCTGCGTGGTGCGCCTTTGACGAACATTTTTGTCCACATCAAGGGGAAAAAGAGCACCGGGATCGTCGCGGTGGTCTCCCACTACGACTCCGTGAGAGGAGCGCCTGGGGCTGGAGACGACGGTGCTGCTGTTGTCGCGATGTTGGAGTTGATGCGGGCTGTTCGTGCACATACTCCGATGCAAAACGATCTGCTCTTTTTGTTTACCGATGGCGAAGAGGGCGGTTTACTCGGGGCGCAGCTCTTTATGAAGAAGCATCCTTTGGCCAAAAAGCTCGGCTTTATCATGAACTTTGAAGGCCGCGGAAACAGTGGCCCTGGTTTGATGTTCGAGACAACACCAGGGAACGCCAAGGTGATCGCGGAGTTCGCGCGTGTTGTGCCCTCTCCACGGACGAACTCGTTGGCCTATGAGATCTACAAGCTGCTCCCAAATGACACCGACTTTTCGGTGTTTCGTCGTGCAAATATTCCCGGCGTGAATATCGGTCTGATCCAGGGGGTCGCACATTACCACAAGCCCACCGACACGATCGAGAATCTCTCATTGGCGAGTCTTCAGCATCATGGGGAGTATATGCTTTCGATGGTGCGGGGTTTTGGTCAGCGAGACCTGCGTTCTTTGCACGGGAAGGAAGCGGTCTTCTTCGATGTCTTTGGTCTATACGTCGTTCATTATTCGGTGATCTGGGCGTGGATATGGTCGCTGCTTGGCATCTTGTTGCTGGGGGTGATCTTCTGGAAACTCTGGAAGATGGGAGATCTGCGTCCTCTGTGTTTGTGTATTGCGATGTGTTTCCACGTCGTGGTGTGGGTTGTTGTGACGCTGTTGATTGGGGGATTGGGGTATCTTTTGTTGATGCTCAAGGGGAAAAAGCTCTACGCGTTTTACTACACGATGAGAGGGGAGGAGTGGGTGTTTGCCGGCTGCATGTTGCTGACGTGGGGGTTGGCGACGATGCTTTGGTCTCTTGGCAGCAAGATCGTCTCGACACATGAGGAACAGCTCAGTGTGTTGTGTCTGTGGACGCTCCCGATGCTCGCTTCGTGCTTCGTCTGGCCCGGCGCAAGCTATCTGTTTACGTGGCCTTTGTTGTTGATGTCCGTTCTCTTTTTGGTGGAGTTGTTTCGCGACGATGTCTCTCATGTATGGCAGACCTATATCGCTGGCTTGGTTGGGGAGATCCTGTTGATGGTGCTTTGTGTGCCGTTGCTGATGCACATTTTTTACGGGATGACGTTTACACTTGTGGCTGTGACGGCGTTACTTTGGTTGCTGTTTGTCTCGTCGATGCCTCGCTCACGTCATGTGTTTGATGCTCTTGTGGGGCGCGCACATCGGCTCTTGTTTGTGGTAGGGAGCGGCGCGATTGTTGTGGGACTCATTATCTGAGTGTGCTTATTCTTGCTCAAAGAGGCCTTCTGTGCGGAAGATATACTCATGTTGATTGGCGAGCTGTACGCGAAACGCACATTGTCCATATTGGTTGATCGAGACGGGATTCAATGCGAAGCCTGTGATGGTTGAACCGTACAGTTCATCACCAAACGCAATGATGGGGGAGGGTTGGCTGGAGCGTTCGACATACATCCCAAGTGTGCCACCTTTGGGTGTCGCGAAGTAGACGATCTGGTCTTCTTCAGCGATCAAACCACCTCTCACACTCTCAAATGGATGATCACGTGGGAGCAGTGGAATGGGCTCTGATGTGTCAAAGCGATAGAGATTGTATGCTCCTGAGGTGGTCTGCGCAGAGGTGACGATATAGCCGTCCTTACTGATCATCGGGAACAACCCAAACCAAGAGAAGCGCCCTCCTGACTCCGCGAGTGATGTGATCGTGCCGTCTTTCCAAAGGTAGAGCCCCTTTGTGCCGTCTTTTTTCTCGGCTTGGAACAAGACATGATGTGTGTCGTTTACAACGGGAAGTCCACCAAAAGAGGCGAAGATGTCAGAGGTATCAGCGACACACTTGATACCGTTCTGTGTGTGGAGATAGTGGCCTTCTATGTCTGCTTGGTTTGTTGCACGAAAAGCGATCTCGTCGTGGATATTGGCTGTTGGTCCCATCGGTCCGATCGTTGTCAATGCTGGGGTGAGAGTCGTGGGGGTCTCGCCAGTACTGGAGAGCAGGGCTTGTTTCCCTGTTGGAAGGGTCGCGTAACAATGCACAAGCCCATCATCAGAGAGCGTAGGGTGACTGTAGATCTGTTGCGCTTTGTGTGCGATAGCTACGTGTTGCTCACCGTCGCGATACACGAGGACCGAGGTGTGTCCATCTTTTGCGCGGGCCTGGAATGCGACATGTCCGTGGCTGTTGATCGCTGGGACGTAGGGCGCAAAAGAAGCGAGTTGTGTATGGGTGTCTGCGATATGTGTGAGCGTGTAGCCTCGGTGTGAGTGTGTTGTGGACATAGGATAGCTTGTCTTCCTCTTACGACTTGTCTTCCTCGGATGGTATGGAGATTTCGAAGTGAAGCCCCCCAAGCATACCCGCGAGGAGGTTGTAAAGCATCGCGAAGCACGCACCGAAAACACCACCAAGGGCGAAGCTCATGATATTTCCGACGTTAAATTGTTTGAATGTTCGGTAACCCACCTCACCACCTTGTGTTGCGAGGAGGATGGAGAAGAGCAAGTGCAAAAACAGGCACACAAACCCCGCGTACAGACCCAGATAAAAAGGGTGGATAGAGCGGATCTCAATGCTGCGCAATGTCGCAGAGTCTTGTTCGGCGGTGTGGGGTTCTGGTTGTTTGGCTGAGAGGGCCAACTTCGTCAACTCTTCATCGCTGATGTGGCCTGTGTGTGAACCGTCTTCGAGCGATTTGAGCAGCGCCATAGCCCGCTCTTCATCTCTGTAGTGGACCTGAATACGACGCTCGATGGTCTGTTCACCCATCCCAATGGACGCGCCTGTGAGGTTACCCAATACAGTGTAGCGGATACCTTCTTCTTGGAATTGGTCTTCGATGAGCTTCAAGAAGATAGAGTCTTGTACGGTATAGATGGTTTTGTATGTGTCTTTTGGGATATCCATGTACCTACCTGGTGGATGTTGGTCTCGTTATGCCCACTGCGCCATTGGGGGAAGAGCGTCTCCCTACAAGGGAAAACCCCGATGGGGTATTTGACTTCGCAATATCAACAGGCTTTGATTTGATGTCAATGCTTTGGATGGTTTTCTCTCTGCGAGGTTGTGTTGGGGGGGTCTTTTCGGCATGATACGCAAAGCCACTTGGCCCCTTTTATAACGTCCAAAGACCAAAGGAGAGTTGTCGATGAGAAGATTGGGAGTGCTCGCGTTGATGTGTTTCATGTTCTTGCCATACCCCGCACAGGCATCCTTTCAATGTAAAGGGAAGCTGCGTCGGACGTCCAAGAAGGTGACGTGTCAGCTCGCGATGTCGAAGTGTCGTCCCGGCCACGTTGTCTGGCATCCTGCCTGTCGAGAGCGCTGTCTTAGTCAAGCGCAACCTGCTTTCACAAAGTGCGAACAGATCGACAAAGAGAGAAAATCCAAGTGCACCCAAGGGCAAGCCCGTCGCAATCCTGCGGTCGTGTGTCGTCGACTCACGCGAAAGCTGCAAGCGAAGTGTGCGAAGGACTTTCAGGCTTCTCAAACCTCGTGTAACACGCTCAACAAGGAAGGTGCCGGGCAATGTAAGGACACCTTTACACAAGAACGCAAACGTTGTGTCGAGCGGCAAGAAAAGGAGAGCGAGCGCTGCAAAGATCTCTACAACAAGGGCATCGATGGTTGTAACGCCAAGCGCAAACGTCGGCAGGCCAAAAGAGAGCGCATCTGTCGAAAACCATTCTCCCGATGTCGCAAAGGTTGCAGCAAGGCCGATAATCGATGGGCGTGCTACAAAGGTTGCTTTCAAAAGCAGTTCAAATGTGTCTCCATGAACCAGGGCAAGGAAATTCGCTGCCCTGTGAGCATGGCAAGACAGCTACAAAAGTGCGATTTGGCATCGGGTGTTCGGATGTTAAAATGTGTGCGCAAAGCCGAGGCCAAGTTGTACAGCTGTGCCAAGAAGCTCAGCAAAACAAGAGCTGATTGTCTATTGAATGGAGGGAAAGGCTACGCTTCTTGCATGAAAACGCTGGACAAAAAAAGATTGGCTTGTTGGCTGAAAAATGTCCACGCTCAATTTTATTGTATGGGCGGAACTGTCGAGGATTGCCGGGGAGGTGCTGACAAAAAACGCTTCGCTTGTCTGAAACGATGCCCTCGCTGCCTGTTGCGACGTTGAGCATTTTTGTGGATATTAGGGGGAGATATTCGGCGCAGATTGGTTTGTGAGACGAAGGAAAAAAACCATGATCCCCTGGTTACTATGTGGCGTAACGCTCATTGTATGTGTATTCTCGATCGTGTTGATGCGACGACGAGCAACGGCTGAAAAGGAACAACTCTCCAAAGAATGGGAGGCGAAGTTTCTCCACGCCCAGTCCGAAGCGGACGCCAAAATCGCGCGGATGGAGCGCGATCACAAAACAGCATTGAAGCGAGCACATCTCGACTTTGTTAAAGCGTTGCTACCTGACCTGGACGCCTTCATGAAGGCGATCGAAACAGCGAAACAGAACAAACACCTTCCCTCTGATCTACAGGAGGGACTTAGCCTCGTACTACGTGGTGTCCTCAAAACCTTCCACGAAAATGGTGTCTCACCTATCGTCCCAAGAGTCGGCGATACGTTTAACCCTGAAAAACATGAAGCCATTGGTTTTATCGAGAGTTATGACATCCCTGAAGGGGACATCGCAGGTGTCTTGCGTATCGGTTGGAAACAAAAGAGTCACCTGCTACGGCCAGCCATGGTCCAGATCGCACAAGCCCCCTCACAACAAGATTCGTCCAAATCTGAGCATCCTCCGACACCTCTGTCTTAGACGACCACAAAGAAAAAAGTTCCATATAAGGAGCCTTTATGACGATGACTGCGCATAATGTGACACGCTCTCAACACACTGTCAGCACAAGCGATGGTGCCTCTTCTACACTCGATGTGTTTCGTTCGGACAATGAGCAGGCTCCGGTGTTTTGCTGCTTCCCTGCGATGGGGGTGAAGGCGACTTACTATGACTCGCTCGCAGAAGCACTTAGCGCGCAGGGATATCACGTCGTCCTCACCGATCTTAGAGGGAACGGAACCAGCTCTGTGAGGGCGGCCAAAGGTGTCGATTTTGGATACTACGAGCTCGTCAAGATGGATTGGCCCGCCGTACATAAACAGGTCATCGAGATGTTCCCGACACAGCTCATCTTTTTCCTTGGACACAGCTTGGGAGGGCAGCTCTCCTGTTTGTACATGGGGACAGAGCCATCACTTCGAATCGACGGCTGTATTCTCGTCGCCTCGTGCTCGGTCTACTTTCAAAATTGGCCTGCGCCTGCGTTGTTGCGTGTGCTGTTTGGGACGCAATTTGCACGTGGGATTGCGCGCTTCTTTGGCTTCTTTCCTGGCAAGCAGTTTGGTTTTGGTTACCGCGAAGCGAGAGCGCTGATCCGCGATTGGTCCCACCAAGCACGCACAGGAATCTACAAAGATCTGCGCGGTGGAGTGGACTTTGAAACACCACTCCGGGAGGTCAAGACACCTCTCCTCGCGATCTCCTTCGAAGGTGACGAACTGGCCCCCTTCGCCGCTGTGGAGCACCTCATCAACAAGCTCTCCAAGGCACCCAAAGAACACATTCACATCACGACACAAGAGACGGCAGGGGAGCAAATCGACCATTTCCGCTGGGCCAAAGAGCCTTCACATGTCCTCAAACATATCCTCGCGTGGGTTGATGAGCGTGTTTCGTCTGAGACGGAAGAGTAGACAAGAACAAGTGTTGTGGGGAGACGAAATCAGGTGAAGGAAAGAGGCATGAAGGGGCTCATGCCTGTAAGCGTGGGGCTTGTCTCTGATTGTAAGGGGAGGCTTTGTTATTTCGCGGGCATACTGGCAAATGAGACATCGTTACGCTCTGAATCAATGAGGTACTTACGTGTCCCTTCACTTTTGCGCAGGATGACGTTGAAGAGCGCGGTCGCGTACTTGTTGATTTCAGCGTGTGCTTCGGCGGGGGCGATGTTTTTATCTGAGCAGCCATCAGCGTCGAGAGCGTCTGGCGAGCTGAATCCAAAACGTTCCCAGTACTGTGCGAGATTGAGAGTGCAGAGATTGCTGTATGTTGCGTGTCCACCTGTTTCCAATGTGAGCAGGTATCGCGCGGCTTTGTAGTAATCGTCTTCGATCAGCTTCTCGTAGTACCCTTTCTGTTCCTCTTGGTAGTCGAGGGTCAGGTCATTTTTGGAGGCCTGCACCATGATGGGGACATCTGCGAGATCGTCGGCTTTGATACCCAGCGCGGCGACGCCTGTGGTGAAAGGAGTTTGGGGGATGCTGACCTTGATCTCCTTGAGGTACTTGAGGGTGGCGAGAGAGGTGAAGCCACCAAATGAGTGACCTGTGATGCCCACATTATCTGTTTGGATCATGCCAAAAAAGGAATCATCGGGGTTGAGATTCTTTTGTTTGAGCAGCTCGTGCAAAAACAGCATGTCTCTTGGGCGGTCTTGCGCAGACTGAAGCAGGACACCTGTGTCGCGAGCCTTACCTCCAGCGAGAATGTTGTACAGTGTGTTGTCTTCGTGATCGATCGCAGCGACGACATAACCGTGACTCGCGAGATGAGGTGTGTAAAAGATGGACTGGAAGCGAATCCCGCCGCTGCCGTGCGAATACAAAATGAGGGGATAAGGACCACCTGATTTGTCGAGTTTTGCGTCTCTGTAAGCGTTTTGTTCGACGATAGGGATGTTGTTTTCGCCGGCGATGGCTTTTTGCGTTTCGGGAGGGGAATCCTTGGTGACATCGTACTTGTCTTTCGCCGCGTCATCTGCGACGACAGCTGGATACCAGATCTCGATGACCATGGGGCGGGGATTTTCTGTGCCTTTGTGTTTACGAGAAGGATCTGTCAGACGAAGTGTCATGACACCCACTTTGTAGGGACCAGTTTGGCCTGGATCGAGGACGACTTCAGGGCCAGAAGGGACAGGAACAGCACCACACGCTGCCAAAAATGAAAGAGAGAGGAGACAAAGAAACCAAACCTTGCGTTGCCAATGCTCTCGGCTTATTGGTCTTTTCATTTTTTTGTTCACCATACTAAGAGTCAAAATGTGACATTCGTACTTTGCACTTACATCGGACCTTGTCCGGTGTGTATCGTGGTCGTTTTGGCCCCTTTTGTCAAGGGTGCGCGCCCTCCAGATGCCTGATAGAACGGGAGAATCTATTGTTTGTACTTTCGGCGATATTGTACTTTGGCCGTCAGGAGATGATCGAGTGTGGTGCGCATTCTTTTTTTGGCGCCACGTCGTTCACTGTCGAGAAAGAACTTCAGCCGCAATCTCGAACCAAATGGAAGTAACGCGATCAACTCCTGTACGACGGACTCTGGTGGTTTGTCATGTCGAAGTTGATGGAGCGCTCGTTCGAGGAAGTCTGCAGGTAACGTGAGGGGGGTGAGTTGCTTGATGATGCGCGAGGTCATGTCACACAGAAAGTGTGTCTTGGTCTCCTCAACCAACGCTTCAGGCTCTTGGAGCTGGGGGGCGACAGTGAGCAGGTGTGCAAACATCCAATCGGTGATGTAGCAGAGCAGGAGTAACCTTGGGTCGCGCTCAAAGCGCAAAAAGTCCATTGGGCTCATCTGATTGGAGAAGTGACTACCTGCTGCATGGGAGAGCCGCTTTCCAATGTTATCAGGTGAGATGTACAACACCTCCGGCCATTGTTCGAGGAGCGATGTGAGCGCGTCGTTCTCCTGCCTTGCCTCTTCGAGATCCATCTGCCAATCGAGTGGGATCAGATACAGATGAAGGGCGGTCTTGGTGTGTTGAAAGAAGCGCAGGAGCGCGTCGAGCTGTCCACTTTGTAAGCGGGCTTGTTGGAGTTTTCTGTACTTATTGAGTCGGACGAGGCGCGCTGGAAGGAAGCTCTCCAGACCGATATCGATTTGGTGCGCTTGGCTGTTGGCAAAGTGCTGCCACTCTTCTGGGTAACGGTCGACGCTGTGGTAGAGGCTGTCGACGCGGGACGTAAAAGAGACGGGAGGTGTCTCTTTTGGCAGCGCGCCAACAAGGGCTGCGGCTTTGGCCGGGTGGGCTGTAAATTGGGGCGATGTGACATCGAGCATCGTCGCGCCGAGCTGCTTGAGCTGCTGGGCCTCTGTCGCAGCAAGTTGGGGCGATTTGTAGTCGGAACGTTGAGGGAGATTGTAGCAAAAGTGGCAGGCGGCCCAGCAGCCTGTCGCCCACTTGACGCTGACACGCCCCCGATACGCTGAGAGATCATAATCTCTGGAGTGATCTTGTTGATCGAGCGGGATGGCCTTCATTCCACGTACTTCCCATCCTGTCTCTGTGTGACGCCAAGACATGTCTTGCATACCAGACACAACCGACGCCTCAAGCTCTGTAGAGAGACCCAGTTGGACCCATCGATGAAAGAACTGCTCTCCCGGCCCAAAAATATGGACAAGTCGCGTCTGTGAGGGGAGTTGCTTTTGGAGCTGGGCGCGGTAAAAGGCACCATCCAGATCAGCGTCAGGACCACCCATGATGACCATCTTGGGCGGAGGGTCTAGCGCCTGACAGAGTTGATGAGTGAGGGGGAGATCGTACTTGTATGGATCGAGGAAGGACAGCGCGAGTACATCGGGAGAATATTCTTGAATCTGTTGGATAGAGGTCTGTCCATCCGGTGCACCCAATTGGAAGATCTTGCTCTGGTGTCCAGCGTGTTTACAGATGTTGTGCATTGCGACGAGGTGGACTGGATCGGAGAAGAACTCATTGCCTTTGGTCGTGCGATACCGACCTGTGTTGACAAACGCGATCCTCGATGAACCCATGAAGCTACCTTTCTATGCTCATTTACGGCGATAACTTGGTGACTGTGTCGCCGCGACGGATGATACCTGCTTGGATGACGCGCGCATTGACACCACGAAGATGGAGCGCCTTGCCTTTCGGAGAGTTGACGAACTTAACGGCTTCGACACCAAATCGCTCTGCGTACTTTTTGCACCCATTGTGTGGATAGGGTGTGATCTCGACGATAGCTTCTTCTCCGATGGCCAAACGACTCCCCACTGGGAGGTCCGCTTCGCTGAGTGATAGATCAACATACAATTGATCTCCCATCAAGGCCCATCTCTCCTGTGTTTGTGCGATGAGCTTTGTTGCGCGGATATTTGTGAGCGTAATCTGAAGCTCTGGATGTGGGCCGCCATCTTCCGTTTTTGAGCTACCTCTTGCCTTCCAATTGTCGCCTACCAGACCATCTCGCAGCTCCAGATGGGCTTCTTCGAGGATCACTCGCGCACCTGTTTCGGGGCGTGCGACGAGCCAATCAAGTGTCCCTTTGCCTTTGGGAGCTGCTTCGATCTCTGGAAGACCTGCTTCCAGGGTCGCTTTGTTTTGGTGGAATGGTCTGTGCATACTCTTCTCCTCTGTCACAAGTGGCCTCATGACGTTCTTTTTGTCGCTTGATATGTCGCTTGTTTTGGTCTCTTGAGGGGAAGATATCTTTCGTTTGCTTCAAAAAATGCAGGTGTGTTTGAGTTAGGTCAATGGCTGTCTGAGCATCCAATGTACAATAGCATCCAGTGTAAGGCCAAAAGATGAAAAAAGAAATACGCCAGGGCTTGGGTGAAGGTCATCAAGTTCGTTGTTCGTCGTTGGCAGAGCGTTGCTATGCCGCCTCCTCACGCCTGCTTGCTCGCTCTTGAGCCTGTGCCCCTACGTATGCTTTTTTCTATCTTCCGACCTTACCCAAAAAATCATGGCCAGAAACAGCAAAGATCGACCGGGTTAGGCTTTTCCAATAAAAAAAGCTCCACGAAAGAGGACTACAAGCTCTACGTGGGGCTTTTTTCCAATCGATTTTTTGACTTGGAATAGCCTTATATCCTTCCAAGAGTGGAAAGGATCCAAGATGAAGAGAGGTACAGGATGACATCATGGCGCATGGAGATCAGCGGATTAACTGATCTGTTCGATGTCTTACGAGCACAAGACTACAAGATCGCGGGACCACAGATCAGAGATGGTGCGATCGTCTACGATGAACTCTCCAGTGTGGAGAAGCTCCCTCGTGGCTGGATTGAGGAGCAGGGGGCTGGTTCATATCGGCTCAAAAAGGATACGGAGGACGCGTTCTTTCGGCACACGGTCGGTGCACATAGCTGGAAGAAGTTCTTTTTGCCGCCGCGTCGGACGATATGGAAAATGGAGCAGAGGGGAGGGCAGCTGCATATTCTGCCACAGGAGACGCAGCTCTCGCCGTGGGCGCTGTTTGGTATACGCTCCTGTGATCTCCATGCGATCGGTAAGCAGGACAACATTCTATGTGAAGGTGCATTCGTCGATCCCTACTACAAAGCTGCGAGAGAGGCTTCGTTTTTGATCGTAACGGAGTGTCTTCGGGCGGGACAGACCTGCTTTTGTACGTCGATGGAGACTGGACCTGCTGTCGAAGAGGGCTTCGATCTCGCGCTGACTGAGCTGCTCACTCCTGAACACTTTTTCCTCGTACGGGCTGGCTCCGAAAAGGGCGAAGCTGTGTTGCAACAACTCTCTCTCAATGAAGCCGCGACCGAAGACATCAAGCGCGCAAAAGATTCACTTGAGGTCGTCTCACAGCAGATGGGCCGCACACTACAAACAGAAGGGCTTAAAGAACGCATTGAGGCGGCTATCCAGCATAAACACTGGGAAGATGTCGCGAAGCGTTGCTTGGGCTGCACAAACTGCACGATGGTGTGCCCCACATGTTTTTGTACGGGGGTCGAAGATACAACGGATTTGACCGGTAGTATGGCCGCACGTACGAAGGTCTGGGATTCCTGTTTTCAAGAGGACTTTTCGTACATCCACGGCGGACCTGTCCGCGCGTCTCTGTCCTCTCGTTATCGCCAGTGGTTGACACACAAACTTTCGAGCTGGCACGACCAGTTTGGTTCGTCTGGCTGTGTGGGATGTGGAAGGTGTATCGCCTGGTGCCCCGCTGGTATTGATCTTACACAAGAGGTTTTATCCCTCTCTCCTGTCGATGAGGAGAACTCATGAGCACGACATCTATCTCTTCTATGCTCGCATCGCATCCATTTTTTCGCGCTTTTACGGCTGAACAATGCCAAGCTATCGCTGATTGTGCATCACATGAAGTGTTGGATGTCGATTCGCATATCATCACAGCAGGTGCACCTGCCGATCATTTCTATGTCCTCCTCTCAGGGAAAGTCGCGGTCAATCTTCACGTCACCGGACGTGGTTATATTACACTGCAAACCCTCGAAGGGGGCGACATCTTTGGTTGGTCCTGGTTTGTTGAACCACATACCTTTGACTTTGACGCATGGGTTCTCGAACGCGCCGAGGTGATCAGCGTGGATGCAGCCCTCTGTACACAGGCTGTTCAACGTGATGATGCGCTCGGTGCCGTGTTGTATCAACATTTTGCAGAGGTGATGGCGCTACGTTTAAAAGCCACAAGGCATCGATTGCTCGACATGTATGGATTGCGTTGAGCGCACATCCTTGGAAGGAGGAGCGAATGGTGACAGACAGACAACCTTCACCGATGACACCTGAGATCTTTGTGATCCACTCGATCGAACAAAACACCTCCGATGTGTTCACCTGGGGGCTTCGGCCTCGCGATACATCGAGCTGTGCGTTTCTGCCCGGACAATTCAATATGTTGTACTTGTTTGGCAAGGGAGAGGTGCCGATCTCTATTAGCGGTGGGACGGAGACTGAGATACACCACACGATCCGCGCTACAGGGGTCGTCACAAAGGCGATGCAGGCGATGCAGGTAGGAGAGCAAGTCGGTTTAAGAGGACCGTATGGTCGCCCCTGGCCCATCGAAGAAGCCGAAGGCAAAGATGTCTTACTGATCGCTGGTGGGATCGGCTTTGCGCCACTTCGTCCTGTTGTGCACGCGATCATCTCAAACCGCGAGGCATTTGGCCATGTCACGATCCTCTACGGCGCACGTGAGCCCGCCTCTCTTCTGTTTCAGGAGGAGTGTGTGTTGTGGCGTGAACAGCACGATATACACGTCGATGTGACTGTTGATATGGGACTCGATGGGTGGCGTGGACATGTTGGTGTGGTCACGACGAGGATCCCAAGTGTGACATTCGATCCTGCCCGTGTATGTGTGATGATGTGTGGTCCTGAGATCATGATGCGTTTTTGTGCCGAGGCGTTGTTGTCTCTCAACGTACATGCCCAAGATATCTATGTCTCCATGGAGCGCAATATGAAGTGCGCTGTTGGGTGGTGTGGGCATTGTCAACTCGGTCCGACCTTTATTTGCAAGGACGGTCCTGTGTATCGATTCCCAGAGATCCAGCCATTTTTTCTACAAAGAGAACGTTGAGTATCTGCCACCTTTCTTGGAGTGACCTGATGTCAGAAACCAAAACGAAACCAACCCTGGCAGTGTGGAAATTTACCTCTTGTGATGGCTGTCAGCTTAGTCTACTCGACTGTGAAGACGAATTGCTCGCGATCGCTGGCGCCGTTGATATCGCTTACTTTCCAGAAGCCACCAGGGCGATGAAGCCCGGACCCTACGACGTCTCACTTGTCGAAGGTTCTCTCTCTACACCCGAACACCTCGAACAGATCAAAGAGATACGCGCACAGTCCCATATCCTCGTGAGTATCGGCGCGTGTGCGACGAGTGGAGGGATCCAGGCGCTGCGCAATCTACAAAATGTCGACGAGATGACCTCGGCTGTGTACGCCCATCCCGAATATATCGAGACACTTGCTGATTCGAGACCTGTCGATGCGGAGGTGCATGTCGACTTTATGTTGCGTGGATGTCCGATCAGCAAAGCACAATTGATCGAGCTGTTGATCGCTTTGCTTCAACAACGTAAGCCTAATCTTGCCCAAGGCAGCGTGTGTATGGAGTGCAAGAAGAAACAGGTCGTGTGTGTGATGGTCGCGAAGGGACAACCTTGTCTCGGACCTGTTACACACGCAGGCTGTGACGCACTTTGTCCGTCCTATAACAGAGGGTGTTTTGGTTGCTTTGGCCACGCACCGGACGCGAACGTCGAGTCGATCGTCGAAGTGTGGAGACACATCGGCTGTAGCGATCGCACTCTCCACCGGGCATTCGACCAATTTCACGCAGGGACCGAAGTCGCAGCACGAGCACGAGCATACATCGACGCATCAACGTCCGAAGACGAGAAAGGGAGCGAGACATGACGGATACACGAACGATCAAGGTGGACGTCCTCGCACGTGTGGAGGGCGAAGGTTCTTTGTATCTCAAAGTCGAAGGAGACGAGGTCAAAGAGGCCCGCTTGAAGATCTTTGAGCCGCCGCGTTTCTTTGAAGCGTTCTTGAGAGGGCGTGATTTTCACGAAGCACCTGATATCACTGCGCGTATCTGTGGGATCTGTCCCGTCGCTTACCAGATGAGCGCCTGTCACGCGATGGAACAGATCTTCGGTGTGGATATCGATCAGACCATTCGAGAGCTGCGGCGGTTGCTTTACTGTGGTGAATGGATTGAGAGCCACGTGCTTCATGTTTACATGCTCCACGCGCCCGATTTTATGGGGTATCAAAGCGCGATCGAGATGGCGGCTGATCACGCCTCCATCGTCGAGAGAGGGTTGCGCCTCAAAAAGGCTGGCAATCAGTTGATGACGCTCCTTGGGGGGCGAGAAGTCCACCCGATCAATGTCAAGGTCGGTGGGTTTTACAAGGCGCCCTCCAAAGCGGACGTGAAGACCCTCCTCGAAGAGTTGAAGTGGGCACGTGATGCTGCGGAGGAGACTGTCCGCTGGGTCGCGCAATTTGATATGCCGACGTTTGAAAAAGACTACGCCTTTGTCGCGCTTCATCATCCCGACGAATACCCACTCAACGAAGGGCGCTTGATCTCCAATCGCGGCCTCGATATCCCGATCGATGACTTCTTTGAACACTTTGAGGAGAGCCACGTCGCACACTCCAACGCTCTGCACGCGAGCCACAAGGAGTATGGGGCGTATTTTGTCGGTCCGATAGCGCGATATGCCCTGAATTACCAACAACTCTCTGCGTACACTCGCGCTGTCGCAGCTGATATCGGCTTCGATCGTGTGTGTCGTAATCCATTCGAGAGTATCGTGATCCGCAGCCTTGAGACGTTGTATGCCTGTGATGAGGCGATCAGGATCATGGAACAATACGAAGAGCCGCTCTCACCTTGTGCGCCACTCGATGTCAAAGCAGGTGTTGGCTTTGGTTGCACTGAGGCACCAAGAGGGATCTGTCTTCACCGTTATGAAGTCGATGAAGAGGGAGCCATCGTCGATGCCCGGATCGTCCCACCCACCTCCCAAAACCAAAAGAGTATCGAAGATGATTTGATGCAATTTGCCAGCGCGCACATCGAGCTGTCCGATGATGATCTGACGTGGCAGTGTGAACAAGCGATTCGCAATTACGATCCCTGTATCTCTTGCGCGACGCACTTTCTCAAGCTCGATGTCGAGCGGCTCCCAGCTCCCAAAGAGGACGAGGATGCAACAGAATAAACCGCTCTTGATCGGTGTGGGGCAGGATTTTCGAGGGGATGATGCGATGGGGTTGTTGCTCGTGCGCAAGCTCAAGCCCATTCTCTCGTCTGTCTGGGATCTTGTGGAGAGTAACGGCGATGGGACGTTGTTGATGGAGCTGTGGAAGGACAGAGAGTGTGTTTACATCATCGACGCTGTCAGTGGTCCCAAGGAGCCTGGAGAGCTGTATCACTTCTCCGCGCATGAATCGATCCCACCGGCAGATTGGTTTCGCACATCGACACATCATTGGGGGATCGCGGAGGCGATCGAGATGAGCCGCGTCTTACAGACGCTTCCGAAGGCGCTTTTCTTTTGGGGGATCGAGGGGCGTATCTTTACACATTCTGACGAGCTCTCACCTGAGGTCAACGCGGCGATGGAGGAGCTTGAAGTGCTCCTTCTGCAACATGCACAACTCTGATACATTGATCGCCTCCTGATTAAAAACGAATTTTTTTGTGGAGATTGGGTCTGATATCTTGAAGCTCGTGTCCGTATTTGTTTCCAACGACCCCCAAGAAGAGGAGTGTTTAAGGATGAAGCGTATTTTGATAGCCGGATTGGCTGCGTTTACACTGTTTGGTATGTCAGGGATTGCGATGGCCAACATGAAGCTCAACATCTGCCTGACAGGTGTGAGGATGTCTTGTAACCTGACTGTCAGCAAGAAGAAGTTCAAATCAGCCAAGGACAAAGAGGTTTTCTTAAAGAACTGTATGAGTCTGGGGACTCATCAGTGTCGCCTTCGACTTGGTCTCAAAAAGAAGAAGAAAACACTCAGCCGCAGAGCACGACAACGAAAGTTGAAGATGGCGGCATACAAGCGCCGTCGACAAAAGGACCTGAAATCCAAAAAAGGCACCACTGCACCAAAGCGCTCATGTCGCTCGCTCTGTCGTGCGCAAACGCGCGTGCGTTCCCGCGCCAAGAAATTCCGCAACACCAAAGCGATGCGTGCGTGGAACATCCAATGTATCAATCAATGTACACGCTCCCGTCGCACTGTGAGCCGACGTATGGCACCACCTCGTCGCGTGGTGCGCAAAGTCTCTGGTGCATCTTGTCGGACGAGTTGTCGTGCGACAGTTCGGAAGATGTCCCGGGCAAAGCGGTTTCGTCGTCCTGGTGATGCGAGAAAGTGGTACAACGCCTGCTTGAAACGTTGTAGCTCATCCAAAACCAGTACCAAATCAACATACAGACGTCCTGCTGCGCGCCGGACGGCACCTGCGCGCTCTTCTGGAAACAGCTATCAGGGGGTCTCTTTGCCTTCCTCAAGGACACGTCGTTCTTGCACTAGGGCTTGCCGTGTCGGCGCCAGAAAGTTACTGCGCAACAAGACACTTCGTTCAAAGAGTGCGGCGAACAGCTGGGTCCGTCGTTGTTTTCGTGTCTGTTTGAAGAAGTGAGGGGGGATGGTCTCAGCTCATGATTGATACGATTGATACACATCCATCGACATTACAGAGCGTTCGGTATTGGATCTTCGATATGGACGGGACGTTGACCCATGCGATCCATGATTTTGACGCGATCCGTGATGAACTCGGTCTTCCAGAAGGGCGGACGATTCTGGAGTCGATCGCGGAGCGCCCGGCTGACGAGGCGAAGCGACTTCATGAGCGTCTGCAAGAGATCGAGTGGGAGCTTGTACAACATACGACGGCGCAGCCGGGCGCTGCTCGTCTTCTCGAAGGTCTACGTGAGAGAGATTGTCGTCTGGGGATCTTGACACGTAATAGCCGCAAAAATGCGCTTGAGACGCTTAGAGTCTGTGGGCTCCTTCAATACTTTCACGAGGTCGATGTGTTAGGGCGCGATTGTGCAGCTCCCAAGCCCCATCCTGATGGGATTCAGTTGCTTCTCAATCGTTGGGATGGTGTGCCTGAAGAGAGTGTGATGATCGGTGATTATATTCATGACCTTGAAGCGGGCAGACGTGCTGGTGTAAAGACCATCTTCGCCGATTACGACAACAGCTTGACCTTCCAGAAGGATGCCCACTTCACCATCCACCATCTCCACACCCTCCACGATTGGCTTGGTCTTTCTTAGAGTATCCTCTCTTAGATTTTTCTATCTTCTTTTCTCTATCCTCTTTTTTCTTGCAGTCAGTTCACTGTTACCTCATACCCAGTCGTAGTTGAAGCTGATGCTGATACGATCATCTTCAGTTTCGGCTTCGGGAATACCGTGTCGCAGCCAGCTCTCGAACAACACGACCTGTCCTGCTTTGGGATGGTATTTGGCGAGCTGAAGGCTCCGTTGTCGGGCGTTGTCCTTTTTTGGAGGGGCAGCCATAAAGCGGTCATAGCGTGGATCTTCGAATTGGATAGGGGCGCAGTTGTTTGGAGTTTGGACGTAGTAGGTGCCGCTGATCACGGAGAGTGGGTGGATGTGCATGGCGTGTGAACAGTGAGGGGGCATGATGTTGATCCAGCAATTGCTCATCACAAGCTCCCCTCCGCCAAGTTCCAGATCGAGCTCTTCGGCGTAAATGTGGACATGTTCTCTGATCAACTCTTCGAGAGCGCCGAAGGTCGGTGACATTTTGTGTAGCTCTGACATGGACGCATGAGATGTAAAGCCGCCCACATAATTGGCCTCGGACCATGCGCGGCCTTCTTCATCGACCTGTTCGATTTGATAGCACTCTTCGATCAGTTCTTGGTTGCGTTCAGTGGCACCGTCTTGTTGTAACTCTTCGCAGTAGATCATTGTCGGAAACCAGGCTTGTATTCCCATTGTGTCTTCACCTCTTGTTTGGGGGGATCGCGACCTTTCATCGCCGATGATACAAATTTTGCACAGGTTTTCAAATGGGTTTACTCGGGAGGATTGAATGTCCCTCATGGACATTCTAGACATTTGTTGTGGAGGGCGTTGATTCAGGTGGCTTTAGTCTTTGAGTTGTTCGATGTCTTGGAGAGGGATGTTGAGGATGTCAGCGATCTGTTGGGCTGGTATGTTGGCCTCAAGCATCAGCTTTGCACTTTTCAACAGACCGATTTGTTCGCCTGTTTGGAGGCCTTTCTCAAGTCCAGCTTGCTCACCCTCGGCTCGGCCTTGTTCGAGTCCGGCCTGTTCGCCCTTTTCAAAGCCTTCCTGGAGGCCTTCTTTGAAGGAGGCTGAAAAACCAGTGAGCCAACGACGGATGGCGTTGATACGATCTTCGACTTCCCAGCGAAATTCCTCATTGGCACCGAGTCTTTCGAGCTCTTGGTAGGCCTCTTGAAATTCGGGATGTTGTTCTTCCCATTTTTTGATGATGTCTTTGTCCAATTTCGTACCCTCCTTGAACAGGCACAACCA